>OY968763.1:0-1032112 GCA_963695285.1 Candidatus Bathyarchaeota archaeon | reverse complement strand
CGGAAGCGACAGTTGTCGAGAAAGGTGAGACTTTTAGGGTTATCAAAGGTGCCGTGTCGGCAGTAATGCAAGCCTGCGGCACCAAAGAAGATGAAAAAGAAACCATTGAGCAGAAAGTCGATGTTTTGGCTAATAAAGGATACAGGGTTATAGCTGTGGCTATTGGCAAAGAAGCGCCTGAAATGGAGATAGTTGGTTTAGTGGGGCTTTATGATAAACCACGGAAGGATTCTGCAAAACTGATTGCTAAGCTTGGATCTTCTGGGAATTTCGGTTAAAATGCTGACTGGTGATTCGCTGCCTATTGCAAAGCAGATAGCGCAAGAAGTGGGTTTAGGCGATAAAGTTACGCGCATGGCTGATGTACAGAAGCACTAGAAGCCAGGATGCTATTGTCGCAGCTGAAGTCGTTGATAAAAGTGACGGTTTTGCTGAAATTTATCCAGAAGGCAAGTACCGGATTGTCAAAGGGTTGCAGACGGAAAAGCATGTTGTTGGAATGACTGGCGACGGAATAAACGATGCTCCCGCGTTAAAGCAGGCTGAGGTTGGAATAGCCGTAAGCAATGCTACTGATGTGGCGAAAGGTTCAGCTAGTGTTGTTTTAACTGAAGAAGGCTTGTCTAACGTGGTAAATTTAGTTGTTACTGGCAGAATGATTTATCAGCGGATATTTACTTGGATTTTTAATAAGATTGTGAAAACTTTTCAGGTAGTCTTGTTTGTTATCATTGCATTTCTTCTTACCGGATTGTTCGTTGTAGGTGCCTTCCAAGTGGTTCTACTGCTTTTCTTGGTTGACTTTGTCACTATCTCCCTTTCAACAGACAATGTACGTCCATCCGCAAAACCTGAAACATGGAATATTACCCCTCTTGTTAAAGGAGCAACAATACTAGGCGTTGCAAGCGTCATTGAGTCTCTTGGGCTTTTGTATTTGGGACTTAACTACTTGGGTCTATCAAATAGTGGAGTATTGAATACTTTCTCGTTTGACATGTTGCTATTCGGCGGATTATTCACTATTTTTGTTGTGCGGGAAAGGGGCAATTTCTGGAGTCAAAACCGAGCCGACCGCTTCTAATTGCTATAATTGCAGACATTCTGATTTCATCGATTATCTCAATTACCGGAATACCTGGATTAGCACCAATACCGCCTATTTACGTGGCTTTAGCATTGGCATGGTTCTTTATTTTTGGGTTGTTGCTTAATGATCAGATAAAAACCCGTTTTCTACGCAAGCCATTTGACTGAGTGGTAATTGCTAACTCTTTTGGTTGTTACACCAAGACAGCCACAAATAGCTAGTAGCAAAAGCAATCTATTCTTGGAATTCAAATTCAAAATAAGCATGGATGTCTTGGTTCATGTTTTGGATTTTCAAAGACATAATTCCTGTAAAGTTTATTTTGGAGGAAGCCCCAGAATAACCTGTCTGATTTTGTTTATTCAATGAAAAGGGGAGGTGATTAAATGTTATTTGAGGCGACACATACACACAAAGCATCTCAGTGTCCTCTGCTGACCCCTGAAGGCAAAGGTATGCTCAAAAAACTGTTTTCCGATGAGAACGTCAAAAATGCGGGAGTCAATGTAGTTGCCGGCTACATGAGCTGCCCAGCTGACACATCAGTAGATCACAAAGGTTTCTTTACAATTGAGGCGGACAACCCGATGACAGTTTCAAAATTTTTCGGTCAGATGGCAGTTGAGGTAAGGCCTGTTCAACCATTAAGCGAAGTTGCAAAAAAACTATAGCAAACGAAAACGCAATTGGCATCTCTTTACCCGTTTTTTCTGATTTGTACTTCTATTTCGAGTTGTTTTGAGGACATGTTATCAAAAAACAGGTCCGATTGGTTCTGCACCTCAAACGGTGTAAGTCTCTATGGTCTTAAACCCTGAAGGGTTCGGAATAATTAATGAGGCCGCTGGGATTTGAACCCAGGATCGCATACGCCCCAGGCATGTATCCTGAACCATGCTAGACGACGGCCCCAAACATTAGATGAGGATACAAAAACGAGCAGGAACTAATAAAAACCTTACTCAAACTAAAATCAACAGGTTATCTGAAAACACAATAAAAAAACAGGTGAAAGACTAAACTCCTCAGAAGTCGTACACCTATTGTAAATCTAATCGGCCTTGGTGGACCATTACGTTAGCACGTGTAAGTGGGGAATAGTGCCAGGGCAAGTAGAAATGGCTCACACGTGCCAGCGTTGATCCGCCAAGGCAACTGAACCAGTGGTGAAGGTAGCTGCCTTATCGGCAAAACTATAGTAAGATAGCCGAGAAAATAAGAGTTCCACCAATAAACTATAGAGAACACATAAAACAGCCTCTAAACCGTTATATCCAAAAACAAAGATAAGCATCTGCAGGAAGGATGCTTGATGTCTCACAAAGGACACACTTATTCAGCTTCGGGCGCATGGTTTCTGGACAACCCGATAAGACGTTGGCTTCAGCCGCCAAGCGAACTGGTCGAAAAACTCTCCGTAACAAGCGAGCAAACCGTGGTGGATTTCGGGTGCGGACCAGGCTTCTACACCATCGAACTGGCAAAAAAAGCCAAAACCGTAGTCGCCATGGACCTCCAAACCGAGATGCTGCAGAGGGCCCAGCGGAAAGCCGCCAAAGCAGGCGCCCAAAACATAAAGTTCCTGCAGAGCGATGGCAAAAGCATCCAGCTTGAGGATGGCTCGGTGGATTTGATTTTGCTCGTCACGGTTTTCCACGAAATCGCCGACTCCGCCGCTGCGCTGGGAGAATTCAACCGAATCCTAGCGCCAAAGGGCAGACTTGCCATCGTCGAAGTCACCAAAAAAGGCGTAATCCCAGGCGCCCCAGTCCAAAACCCTCAAGCCTTACAAGCCGAAGTTGAAGCTGCCAACTTCCAACTAAACCAAACCCAACCCTACAAAAACTACAGCATACTAACCTTTTCCAAAAACCCCAAACGCAACACAAACTAAAGCTGCGCAACAAGGGCTCTGCCGAAATCCACACATTTAGGCAGCTCCCCATCCACCACAGGACCCGACACCCCATGCACCCTAACCGACAGCGACGGCGAAACCAACGCCGAGCCAGATAGTTTCTCCTGCACCATCCTCTCCATCTTCCTAACCGCCCTATCAAGCACTCTCACTTTCCCCGCGTACGTCCCGAAAACCGCCACCTTCTTGTTCTTCAAACCAACCGCAGAGAGCTGGCTGATGAAGTTTTTCATGGCTTGGCTGGGTCTGCCCATGTGGTTTGGCGCACCCAAAACCAACACATCATAATCCAACGCGTGCTCAGCGCTGACTTCTTTAATATAGCTCAAATCAACCTCCACACCGCCGCCACGCAAGCCCTCCGCAACCTTCTCAGCCGCCAACTTGGTATTGCCATACTTAGAATCGTAAAAAACAAACACCTTAACCATTAAGTAAACACACCATATCAACAATTAGATAACATACAAAGCAGATAAAACTTAACCCTAACGCATAAGGGATTTAAGAAATAATAAACAGCTGGCTGAATAATACGTTTTCTAAACGGCTTTTTGAACGCGAAAAATCTTTATCCGCTCAGCCTTCGCTTGGTGGGTTGGCGATTGAATGGAAGAATTTGTTGCATTAGTGAGGAGCAAAGGAAAAGTTACGGTTCCCAAAGCCCTACGAGACCGCTTTGAAGTCTCCGACGGCTGCTACATACACTTGGCGCTTCTGGAAGTGCACAAAAAAGGCAAGGACGGCATATGGAACAAACAAATATTATCGACATTGGCCGCAAAGGGTTGCTTCTTGAGGAATAATATCATAGTAAGCAAATTCACGATGTTGTGGCTATCTCGGGTTGGAGTTGTGGCCTAAAGAAGGCTTCAAAATACAATTCTACCCATTCGCTTCTTGATCTTTTCTAGTTTGAAGCTTGATCTATTTATGGTAAGATGCCATTAAACATACTCTGCTATCTTGCCTGAAACAAATAACAATTCAAATAAGCTAACTTAAACTAATACAGGCTGCTTTGGAAGCTTCAGCACATAATATTAAATAGCTATTGTTTTATAGTGCTATTATGGCTTCAGATTTTTTAGAAGCGGTCGAAGAGGCTTTTTTAATTAAAACAGGCGCCTTAGATCAAATCACAGATGCCATAATAACAGTTGATAATGAAGACAATCTTATTTACCTAAACAAAGCCGCTGCAGAACAATACGCTATAGATAAAAACAAAGCCCTTGGCTTAAAACTAAAAGCCCTATATCGACAGTTATGGTTTACGCCCGACGCTGAACAGGAAGCTGCTTTGTCTTTAAAAGAGAAAGGCTTCTATCAAGGCACTAACGTTCACGTTAGACCCAAAGGCCAAAAGGCTGTTATTGAATCTGTTGTTACTGTGCTTAAAGACAAATCAGGCAACAAAGTTGGCTTAATGTCTATAATGCGTGATATTACCGATAGAGTAAACGTAGCGGACTGGCTAGTTGAAAGCAATCAACGACTAACCTATGCAATTGAAGCTTCTGGAATGATGATATATGAAATTGATCCTAAAACCAACAAAATTTTCATCGTCCGTGGCTTAGAAGGACTTCTTGGATACTCACTTGAAGAGGTACAATATAGTGTTGATTGGTGGATAAACCAAATCTTACCTGAAGATGTTCCTAAAGCTAATGAACAATTCTACCCTACAAAAAACGTGGATAACATCGTAAATGAGTATCATATTCGCCATAAAAAAGGCAACTATATTGTTGTTCGGGGCATAGCAAAAATTATAAAGGATACGACAGGAAAACGTGTGCGCATTATTGGTGGTATGCAAGATATTACCCAGTACAAAGAAATGCAAGCTAAGCTTGAAGAGTACGCTAAGAACCTTGAGGGTTTAGTTGAAGAAAAAACTAAACAGCTCACAAATGCACAAGTTAAGCTTGAAGAATACGCTAAGAATTTAGAGAAGTTAGTTGAAGAGCGAACTAGGCAGCTTCAAGATAAAGAACGCCTTGCAACTATTGGTCAAATCGCAGGCATGGTGGGGCATGATATTCGTAATCCATTGCAGTCTATTGTTAATGAATTATATTTTGCAAAGCAAGCGATGACACAAGTGCCTGAAAACAAGCAGGGTACTTTAGAGAGTATTAGTATTATTCAAGGACAAGTAGATTATATTAGTAAAATTGTTACTGATTTGCAAGATTATTCTAGGACACTGAAACCTGAAATTAAAGAAGTTGATTTGCCTGAGCTTATTGCAAGTTCATTTTCAACAATTAAGGTTCCAGAAAATATTGTGCTTACAGTAAATATTGAAGACCATCTAAAAATAAGAACAGACTCTACCTTCATCAGGCGGACATTAACGAATTTAGCCAATAATGCTATTCAAGCCATGCCTGAAGGTGGCAAATTAACTGTAACTGTCTCACAAAAAGAAAACCAGACAACCATAACTGTTGAAGATACAGGCAAAGGCATCCCTGAAGAAATCAAGCCTAAACTCTTCACTCCCTTATTTACAACTAAGTCTAAAGGTCAAGGCTTCGGGTTGGCGGTGACTAAACGCTTAATTGAAGCATTGGGTGGCACCATAAGCTTTGAAAGCGAGGCAGGAAAAGGAACAATATTCTTCATTAACTTTTCCCCCCCAGACTAAAAGGTAAATGGTCCTTCAAGTAAGGTTAGTTTTCTAATTATTGCCTGGGGAAAGAATAGAGTTTCAAAATGCAGTTCTACATATTCGCTTCTTGACCTTTTCTGCCGTGTGGCTTCTTGGTCTATTTTTTGTAGTATCCGGTTTGATAGGGCAATGCTTACTGGTTTTTTGCGTTAACCTAAATTAAGATTCTACCTCAAGCATCCAAAGGAGACAACTGTTCTTCCGCATTTATATAGAAACAACAAATAGTCGTTGTTTGTTGTTGGGTGTTGTTAATTTGTGTTTTCAATAGGTAGCGGGTTGGTTTTCTTTGTTGGTTCTTCTTTGGGAAGAAAGCAAAGCTAAAGTCGACCATCAAAAACTACCCCGAAGTATCTTGTCATTTTCTGCCTTCACTGCCGCTGACATGCCAGAGGCTAAAAAAGGCTAAAATACACTAAAATAGGCTTAAATTCCATTTCCAATAGAACAGCGAAACTCGAATAAAAGAAGAAAAGATGTTGTTTGCAACCCGTTGTTTTGGAGCTATATTGCTAATGTTATTGGGCTTTGACGTATACCTTTGTGCCTGCTCTAATGTTCTCCTTGCTCCTCCAATCAAGCACTTTTATGCGCTTTTTACTTAGGAGGTGATCCGGCCGCAGGTTCCCCTACGGCCACCTTGTTACGACTTTTCCCTCCTTACGAAACTTAGATTCGACACCGCCATGAAAGACGGCGCCTCACCCAAGAGTCGCTCGGATGGAACGACGGGCGGTGTGTGCAAGGAGCAGGGACGTATTCACCGCGCGCTAATGACACGCGATTACTAGGGATTCCATGTTCACGAGGGCGGGTTACAGCCCTCGATCCCAACTACGGCAGGCTTTCGAGATTGCCTTCCCCTTTCGAGGTCGGAACCCATTGTACCTGCCATTGCAGCTCGCGTGTGGCCCGGGAGATTCGGGGCATACTGACCTGCCGTGGCCCGCTCCTTCCTCCACTTTATCAGTGGCGGTCTCCTCAGTGTGCCCAGCTCAAAGCTAGTTGCAACAGAGGACGCGGGTCTCGATCGTTGCCTGACTTAACAGGACACCTCACGGCACGAACTGGCGACGGCCATGCACCTCCTCTCAGCTCGTCTGGCAAGACCTTTAATCTGGCCTTCATACTGCTGTCGCTCCCGGTGAGATTTCCGGCGTTGACTCCAATTAAACCGCAAGCTTCACCCCTTGTGGTGCTCCCCCGCCAATTCCTTTAAGTTTCAATCTTGCGATCGTACTCCCCAGGCGGCAGGCTTAACAGCTTCCCTGCGGCACTAGAACGGCACGTGGCCGTCCAAACACCTAGCCTGCATCGTTTACAGCTGGGACTACCCGGGTATCTAATCCGGTTCGCTCCCCCAGCTTTCATCCCTCACCGTCGGGCGCGTTCTAGCAGACAGCCTTCGCCACTGGTGGTCTTCCCGGGATTATAGGATTTCACCCCTACCCCGGAAATACCGTCTGCCTCTCTCGTCCCCTAGCCAAGCAGTATCCCCCGCAATCCAACGATTAATTCGGTGGATTTAACAGGGGACTAACTTAGCCAGCTACGGATGCTTTAGGCCCAATAAACATCCACACCACTCGGAGAGCTGGTATTACCGCGGCGGCTGACACCAGACTTGCCCTCTCCTTATTCCCCCAGCGTTCTAGACTGGGTAAAAGCCTTCCTCAGCGGATGGCACTCGGGATAGCCCTGTCACACTTTCGTGTATTGCAAAGTTTTCGCGACTGCTGCGCCCCGTAGGGCCTGGGCCCTTGTCTCAGTGCCCATCTCCGGGCTCCCGCTCTCACGGCCCGCACCGGTAAAAGGCTTGGTGAGCCATTACCTCACCAACAACCTGATCGGTCGCGGCCTCATCCTTGGGCGACGCCTACGAGCATAACGTAAACGTCTTTTTGGCAAAGACTCATTCCAGAGTTCTTCACCTATCGAGAATTAGCCCCAGTTTCCCGGGGGTGTTCCGGTCCCAAGGGCAGATTAGCCACGTGTTACTGAGCTGTGCGCTGCGCTCCCGTGTTGGCTGGAAGCGCTCAACTAGCATGTCTTAGTCCTATCCCGATAGCAGTGGGGTCCGGCAGGATCAACCGGAGTTGTGACACTCCGTTTAATTTCTGCGGATCTTACTATCTTGTTTTTTGTGTGGTACGTTCTGCACTTTTCGCATATCTATGCCTAACTGGATTTGGAGGGAGAAACATTCTCCACAAATTATACGTCAAAGCCCAATTCAGACCTAACTGAGCAATTAGTCAGGTCCACATTTCCTATTTTTTGTCCCCGCAATTGGAGGCCAACTCCGTCATTCCTGCAAGGCGTAATCGCCGTTTCGGTAGGGGTTGAGCCGCCGCCATGTGAAAATTGCGGGGCTAGCAATTATAGCTGAATTCTAACAGAAGCCTAGTCAACTGATATAAACATTTCTTTTCCATTCACATAAACATTGTTGCATGCGCTTGAATGTAGTCGTTTCGTGTTTGTGAACTATTGGAAATGGAATTTAGCCTATTTTACTGTTTTTCAGCCTTTTTTAGCGTTTTTTATTGTTTTCAGGCTTTCTTTTTGCATGAGTGCTATTTTGAGGTATGCAAAAGTTTTAGGCTATAATGATCAGCTGATGAGTTAGCTGAGGAGTTTTGAGTTTGTTTGCCTCGGCGATTTGCCGCCCGCTCCAATTGAAACAGAATTTAAATGATGTAACCTTCTTCCTGCAGCTAAAACCCCAAAAATAAGAACAGAATTTCAACATACTAATGACCGCAGAAAAAGCCAATACCGACCTACCCCTTAGTGAAAGCCTACCCTCTATAGGTGAACTGCAATGATTGGATATTAGGATCCAAATATGATGTTAGGCGCTTCTGTAATCTATGAAAAACTAAGTTGTTCACTGTCTGTTTGTCGCCGATTGATTCCGTTTCCTATAGTAAATTAGAAGACTTAGGCCGCCAACAAGGACAATTGCCATTGGCGGTATGACTGCGAGAGCCATCTGGCGTGGAACGGGCACTTGTACGTTAAAATCGACTGTTTCGGAGGCTCCAGTGTTTCCAACTTCATCCGTCGCTTGAACTGTTAATTCGTGGTCTCCGTTTTGTAGTCCAGCCAAGGTTGTATTTCCATTAATCCCGTACACTTTTCCATCTAAGATGTAGGTAATTCGCGATGTTATCTCGTTAACCGTGAAAACTAAAGGTATGTTGGATGAATTGTAAACTTTGTTTTGTAATGAAAGAATTGTGATGGTTGGTGCGGTAGTGTCAACTGTGAAGTTAACTGTTGAATATACAGCGAGTACGTCAGAGAATACCGAATAAACCTTCAGTGTATGCAAGCCGTCAGATATTGGTCCGTACAAGGTTGTATTTCTGGGGATAGTAACGTTAGATTGCCCATCAAGAGAGAAGCCCATGCTGACAATTGACTCTGTCTTGTTTACAGTAAACTCCACTGGAATCATTGTGTTTATGTTGTAGGTTTTGTTTAGGGGCGAGAGAATTGAGATTTGGGCTTGGCCGGCAGTGTTAACGGTGAAGTAGACCTCGGCTTCTGAGGTGAAGTCGTTAGCGTCAAGAGTTGTAGAGTTTGGGCCTGTCCGGTAAAAGCCGCCGACTGTTGCAAAGACTTGCAGATGGTGCATTCCTTCTGAAACAGGCCCTAAAGTTGTTGAAAAGTTCTGGGCTATCTTATTTACACGAAATGGGGGATCATAGACCACATACCGTGCGCCTTCATCCAGACTGAACTCAACAATACAATGGTCCACATACCCATCCCAGCTACCGTTCACTGAAAATTGAAAAGGCACAAACCATGATACATAAGTCGTGCTTGTCGGCGACTCCATTGATATCACGGGAGGGGTTAAAGGTCCTGTTGGAATCGGGTATGCTGGCGCCGAATTTACAATACCAATTAGAAACGTCGCTGAGATAAGCAGTGCCAAGATGAATGCAACGGATAATGCTGTTTTCTTCATACAGCACCCAATAACCATTCGTTAAACAGACACTTATTAGTTATTGTAATTACCATAAAAATTCAGGACTGCGTTATTTAGCATCTTGCTTAAACTATAGCTTTCCTTCCACCGCGCGTGCTAAGCCGCCAAGACAACTACCCCGCTTCACCAACTTGAAAAATGGAAAAAGCCATTCGACGCCCTTATCTTTTTCTTGGTGAAAGAGTCTTTGGATTAATTTAAAATTCCTTTGAAGAAACTTTAAATCGACACCGTTCTACCACGTATCCTAAACAAAGTTTTTTTCGTTTGCGGCTCATTTAGGCATCGGATTTTTGCTTGTGCTTTCCAGGCTTTCAACAGGAAGTACACTGCGATTATTCTTGCGTAGATGGAGAGCGCCATCATCCATGAAGTGATGTCTATTACTGCGAATCCGAGGTTTAAATGAAACAAGGGGGCATTACTTGGAATAAGCCATAAAGTGTAGTATCGAGTCAAATCGTAGGGTCCGCTAATAAAGTTTCTAATTAGCCCATAGAAAACGTCGTTCATCAACGACGCAACAAGCCCCAACCCAACCGTTAACTGCCAGTTTCTTAGAAAAGACAGCGTTAACGCAATGAAGGGAAAAAAATACATTACTGAAAGCCAAAGGTGGTAGCCGCCGTAGACGCCGCCTGGAGTTATTATGTCAATGTAATTCAAAAAAACTAAGCCGTAAAAAACAGAAAAAAACAGGTAGAGCTTGAATCTTCGCTCAAAGGTTTGAATCGTTTTTCTAGTTTCTACATGCCTAGGGTCTTCAACACAGGTTTTTTCAGGTTTTTCGGCTTTTTTCAACAAATCTGCCACTTCCCGCATAATTACAAAAAGTTCTCTACAGCAAATCTTATTTCATCAACGGTTAGGTATCTTATTTTAGCTTGAGCCTTCCATGCTCTTATCAGGAAGTAGACGGCGATTATTCTTGCGTAGATGGAGATTGCCATCATCCATGAAAAAACGGGTATGATTGTGAAGCCGAGGTTAAGCTGGAATAGAGTGGCATTGCTTGGAATGAGCCATAGGGTGTAATACCTAGTTAAGTCAAGCGGTCTTCCCATGATGTTACTAGCAATCCCATAGAACACGTCGTTCATTAACGACGCAATAATCCCCAGCCCGATGGTTAACTGCCAGTTTCTTCGGAAAAATATAGATAAAGCAATGAAGGGAAAAAAATACATGATGCCAAGCCATAAGTGGTAAGCGTGATAAGCTGAACCACAGATAATTATATCTATGTAATTTATAAAAATTAATCCATAGAGAATGGAAAAAAGTAGGTAATACTTGAATCTTCTCGCAAACGCTTCAACCGATTTTCTGGTTTCAACATAATTTGGGTCTTCGAAGTATGTTTTTTCTGGTTTTTCGGTTTTTTTCCGCAATCTCCCACTTCTCATGAAAACCTTAGCCAATTTTTCCATTAATTCCGCTGAAAAAGCAGTTGAAACCAGACAGTAAGCACGCTATTGTGACCATTTGTCTGCCTAAAACTGCAAAACATTAGAATAAGGTAAGTTGTTAAAAACCTTTCGCCAAGCAGTCCTAAGGCAACTCTACTGTGCCTGCAACCCGCAGTTTTGCGCCCTCCAAGTACATCAGCACTGCTTTGTCGTTTGGGCGATGAACAAGCGGTTTTTCCAGAGTCAAAGTCAGTGTTGGTTTTTTCCAGTCGCCCGTGTCGGTTGCTGCGTCGACTTTGGCAGTTATGAATTGTGTCCAGTGGCCAATGTGCATGACCATGCCTGGCTTGATGGGTGTTTGCCAATATTTAACAAGGGAAGCCTGCGTTTTTATGGCGGTTGAGGTTTTGATTGATGGATCATTTGTTAGGACGGTTCCGCGGTCTAAGTCTTCCACTTCCACGTTCTTCAATGCCAGTCCAACGCGGTCGCCTTCGCCTGCTACGTCAAATTCCTCGTCGTGTTTTTGGATGGATCGGACTTGTGCGGTTTTGGCTGCTGGAAGAACGTTGAGTGTTGCGTGTTTCTCGATAACGCCGTAAACAACGATGCCAAGAATCACTACGCCGACGCCTTTAACGTTGAAAGCATGATCCACTGGAACTGTTCCGATTGGCTGCTGCCCAGCAGGGATTTCAACTGGTTTTTGCTGGGAAGCTTCCAACAGCAGTTTTTCTCGCAGGGCATTTGGGTCGTCGGCTATGATTTCGAATTTTTCCAGGCTTGTCCCTTTTATGAGCGCTTCAATTTTCTCTTTAGGAACATAGTTTCTTAGGATTATGTAGCCGCTTTTGATGTCGCTGCATTGAAGCATCACAAGTTGTTCGCCAAAGGTAGCGTTTATCTCATCCACAACGATTATTGCTTTTTTTGCTAAGGCACAAGCGTAGAATAGTGGTGCTAACCGTTCGGGGTAGCGTGTGGGTTCGATGAAGGTGACGGTGTCTTCGCCTTTTTTGAGGTTGTAGAGGGTTATGTCTGTGGATGTTCCTTTTTTGGCAAGGTTGCTGCCGTAATCTAAGGCGCCGAGGATGGCTACTGTAATGTTTCCCATAGTATCATTACCTGTAAGCTATCCGCATTGTGGTTTGTTCTGCAAGATAAGTGTTATTGGCTCGGTGTCTGTTTTCAGTTGAAACTGGAAAGAAAAATATGGATTATGACTTGCATAATGCATGTACGAAAGGTTCTTAAGGCATTGGGTATTCTTCTAAACGGCAAGAAAACGGCGGATTAAACTGCCAATTCAGGTAACGACCAGCTTCCAAGCGGAAGCGGGTCAGACCAAATAAAAAAGGTTAAAATAGTCCGATGAAGAGGTGAAAAGGTATGGAAAATATTTACGCAGCAATGCTCCTTCACAAGGCAGGTAAAGAAATAAACGAAGAATCAGTAACAAAGGTTCTCACAGCAGCAGGAATCACAGTTGACCAAATACAAGTTAAAGCACTCGTAGCATCACTCAGCGAAGTAAACATTGAGGAAGCAATCAAAGCCGCACCGACAATGATGACAGCCGCTCCAGTAGCAGCTCCAGCAGAACAGAAATCAGCAGCAGCCGCACCAGAAGACAAGAAGAAGAAAGCTGAAGAAGAAAAAGCCAAGGAAGATGCAGCACTAGAAGGATTAGGCGCCCTATTCGGGTAAAATAAGCCTTAACTTTTATTTTTAATTTATTTTTCCCAAAAATTCTTGTTTCTTATTTAATTCTTTATAAATTACTGTATCGGTAAATTTTGCTCTTTAGGTGATTGGGGCGGTTCACTGGTCAAAGGTGATTTTGGATTTTTGTTTCTTTGAGTAAGCAGTTTCCAAGCTATGATGGGTGCCCAGCCGCTAATAATCATCAAAGTTCCCGGGAATCCACCGATGTCGCGGCCAACTATAGGGTTAAGCCAAGCCAAGATGTCGCCAAGGAAAGCTTCCCAAATACCGAAAGCCAACGCCATCGCCACAGCCGCTATAAAAGCAGTTTTTTTGCCGAATTTGTTGTAGGTTTGAACAGCTAAAACTCCTGCAAAGAAGAAGTCGCCAAGTCCAAGCCCTCTAAACAAGAGGCCGCCTTGCTGCGAAACTATAGTGGGAATGTTTGGCAGATAAACCAGCACTGGAAGACCAAGCATAGTGAAGTTTTTTGCGGCGCCAACCATCACTGGAGTAACTATAACCAAAAAGATATCCATAAGTGTTAACAGCACCGCAAAGACGCCTACCGTTTTCCAACTAAACATCGAGCTAAGATACAGAATTATCAGAATAGCAAACGTTAACCCGAAGACATCCATAAGAAACGGCGACCACGCCGCTGCAGTCCCCGGGTTGTGAATGACATTAAAAAAAATAAATAGCAGAACAAATATTGCTGGAGGCTGCGCAGCCACGTACCATCGCTGCTTAAGCGACAGTTTGTTTTGCTCGTAAACTACAACGCCGAAGCAGAATATTGCTAAACCAAAAAACGCAGCTACCCTAAAAATTGTGTAGGCATCTTGAAAGGGCACTAAAAGACAAACAATCGCCGCCGCTGTTGCTGCAACGCCGAAGCCGATTGAAAACAGTTGTGCCCTGATTTTTGAAAGGTTAGAGAACACGTATGAAATGGTGAAAAGCAACATGGTATATGATGATAAGAAGAAGACAAGTAGAACATCCTCAAAAAGCGCCCCTGGATTGATAAACGACGCGTACGCTAATCCGCTGATGATGATGGCCATGAAGCCAACAAGCAGAAATACGTCTCTTGTTTTGAATTCTTTTTGTTCAACTGTCGCCAACAGCTTGCCTTCAATGCGTTTGTTTAGGAGCATTGCAACAGTTACCACAGCCAATAGGGCAAGGGGCATGGCAAGGTCAAGAGATGGCATAGGCTCCACAATAAACAAAAGAAGCTTTTATTTGTTTAGCCATAAACGCCTGAAAACGCGGAGAAAAAGGTTAGGAGCTGAAGTGCACGTTCAAGATTGCCAGGGATGCTAAGAGCGCTTCTTCCGTCCGAACCGTCACTGTCCCTTGCCTTGGAACCATGTTCACCACGAAATCTGCGACTTCCGCGAGGTTTAAGCCTTCATCTTGTGCAATTTCATGTAACCCACGCGAAGGAGCACCAAACGCCACCAAAACATGCATGCTGCCCACCCATTTCGCGCCTATCTTCCCTGCAACATCCATAAAGTTGTCGCCTACCCTTGCAGTGGCAATCTTCAAATCAAAACCTCCATCCGCCACCAAGTTCCTAAAAGAACCTTTTTCCACACGCACCCTGTAACCCCAGTAGACTGGAACGTCCTCGCGGCTTGCAGCCTGAACTTCAATATGCTTACCGACATTTACCACTTGCAACGTTAAACGGTTACCTACAGCGAACTCTTTTTGCCTCAAAAGCGCCGGTTGCTGAACCCCAATATCCACAAGCAACCCCTCCTTGGCTTCAGACAAAACCACGCCTTCACGGTACTCGCCAACCTGCAGATGCTTGGTTTTGCCGCTCAACGGATGATGAGGCGTACGCAACGGCGGCAGAATCCCCGCAAACTCCAAATCGGGCTCAAGCTTAAACAACCGTTTCCTCAGGTACTGAGGCGTCTCCAAATAATTGAGCAAAAGAGCCATAAAATCCAAATCCTTGTGCTGATCAGCTTTGGGGGTGTCTGGGTAAACTACAATTTCGTCCACTCGGAAAATCGCTGCTGCCCGCCCAATCAAACCCATCTTCGCTGTTTTCTCTCGCAAGTGGGGCGTGTCTGAGATTGTGGACGCTGGAATGGCGATTGAAAGTTTCTTTTTATCCATGGCATTTGCCTCTTGACGCCTGTTATCTGCGTTGAGCTTAAAAGGCAGGGATGAGATATAAAACTGCGTGTTATTTGGAGGACTAACTATTTGGTAACTCCCCTTTTAGATAATGTTGAAAGGATAAATGCGGTTGATAAAAGTGGAATGCTAAATTTTTCTGTAGATTCACCTAAACATTACAGAAAAGCCGCTGATATAGCAGCGAAAATCCAGGTAAACTACCCTAAACCCGACAACATTATAGTCGCTGGTTTAGGCGGTTCAGCCATCGGCGGCGACTTACTCAAAGACTGGGCAAAAAACCAGCTGTCCATACCCATTGAAGTCAACCGAGAATACAACCTACCAGCCTACGCCGGCAAAAAAACCCTCGCCTTAATAACTAGCTACTCAGGAGACACAGAAGAAACACTGGGCAGCTTTCTAGACGCGCTGAAACGCAAATGCATGATTTTCTGCATAAGCAGCGGCGGCGCACTCATCAAGTACGCGAAAAAACACAATGTGCCCTATCTTCAGGTTCCCGCTGGTATGCCTCCACGTGCAGCCTCGCCATATCTGCTGGTTCCCCTGCTTGTTTACTTGGAAAAAGCAGGTTTGGTTTCAGGGGTAACCAAAGAATTAAACGAAACCATAACGCTTCTGGAAAAAATAAGCGTAGAGAACGGTTCCAAGAAGCTGGCAAAGGAAAATGTTGCTAAAACTTTGGCGCAATTCATCGGCGACACTGTTCCTGTTGTGTACGGTTTTGGTTTTTACCGCAGTGTTGCCCAACGCTTCAAACAGCAATTTAACGAGAACAGCAAGGTTCCTGCAAAATGGGAGTTTTTCCCAGAACTCAACCACAATGAAACTGTCGGCTGGAGAAAAAGTTGGTGCTTCTCAGTAATACTTATCCGAGACAAAGATGAACCCGTAGGAATCAAAAGCAGAATCGAAACCACCAAGCAAATCATGACTCAAGCAGGCCTCAAAATCTTTGAGATTCAAACGCAAGGAAACAGCACACTGGCAAAGATGGTTTCAACCGTATTAATCGGCGATTTCACAAGCGTTTACTTGGCGGTGCTGCATGGAGTTGACCCAACGCCTGTTGAAGTCATAACCCACCTGAAAGACTACGCTGGAAAAGAACGGGGTAAAAGAAAAAATAATTGAGCGAATTAGAAAAAGAGCTTTAGCTTGCAGCTATGAATTTTGCGAATTCTTTTTCTGCAGCTTCAAGCGAAACCATCTGCGGCGGACGCTTAAACCCGTAAGCGCAAACTGGCTCCACTGCGCCCTTAAATTTCTTGGTTAAAGCCAATTTTACAGCTCGCACCACATCAAAGAGCACGCTGCCAGCGTTTGGCGCGTCAACAGTTTGGAATTTGAGGTCGATTTTCATGGGTGCATTGCAGAAGTAGACGCCGCTTATCCAGAAGTAACTGTCACGCTTGTTCTGCAGAAAATCCACATAATCAGTTGAGCCTGCGACGATTTCCGCCTTGTAGGGGATTGATGCGGCTACGGACGCGGTTTTTATGGTGCGTTTTGCGTCGCGTGTGCGGTCCATGGTATCTACGGATTCGGTTCCTCCGCCAACGTCAAGTTGGTAGGTTTCGTTGATTTTTACGCCGTTGTCTGAGAGAAGCTTGAGCAGGGTTTTGTGGAGGGCGGTTGAGCCGACTTGGTCGACTAGGTCATCGCCGACCAGCGGAAGCTTTGCTGCTTCAAACTTTTTCGCCCATGCTGGGTCGCTGGCTATGAAGTTGGGGGTAGCGTTAACAAAAGCGCATCCCGCTGCTATGGCTTGTTCTGCGTACCATTGAGTGGCTTTTGTGGCTCCGCTGGGAAGCAAATTAACCATGATTTCTGCGCCTGCAGCCTTGAGAACTTTAACTGCGTCAGCATCAGAGGCTTTGCTGACTTGAATTAGGGCTTTAGTTTGGTTTCCAACACCGTCAAGCAGCGGTCCCTTACTCACTTTAACGCCTAATGATGGGACATCGCAGACTTTTGGCGCGTTATTTGGTAGGGCAAAAATGGCTTCGGAGAGGTCTTTTCCGACCTTGCGGTCATCCACATCGAACGCTGCAACCACTTGGATGTCTTTGGGGCTTAAACCTGCCAAAACGGGGTTGCGCAATCCAACTTGGTCTGCTGGTTTCTCGAGTTTTCCATAGTATTGGATGCCTTGAATGAATGATGAGGCGCAGTTTCCAACGCCGATTAATGCAACTTTAACTTTAGGCATTCTGTTTGCACCTTGCTTGGCTTTTCTATTTGCGTTTGCCGTATAAAAAGCTACGCCGCATAATCCTATGGAAATGGAATTTAAGTCCAAAAAAGCCTAAAAAACAACAGAAAACAACACTGCGAGCCTTCTGCTCTTTTCGACTATTACCCTTTATATAAAAAAAGTTCTTTCTTCCGTTACAATCTATAAATAAGATAAACCTCACACACTAGGTAACACGCACAGTTCATTGTAGGATAAACAAAGGTGTCTGAGTTTATGTCTAATGCGATAGAGGCAACGGGTTTAACAAAGCAATACGCGGATTTCTTGGCAGTGGACCACTTAAGTTTTGAAGTTAAACAAGGCGAAATCTTCGGTTTCTTAGGTCCCAACGGCGCAGGAAAAACGACGACAACAAAAATGCTTATCGGACAAACCAAGCCAACCTCAGGAACCCTCACGGTTGCAGGTAAAGATATGCTTCGCCAGCCAGTTGAAGCGAAGGAGTCTATAGGCGTCGTGCCTGAAAACTCGAATGTCTATGATGAAATGAGCGCTTGGGACAATTTGATTTTCGCCGCTCAACTCTACAGAGTGCCAAGAGAAAAAAGGGAAAGCAAAGCGAAGGAACTATTGGAACATTTTGGACTTTACGAACGTCGTAAAGACCGTGCAGGCATTTTTTCCAAGGGTGCTGAAAAGAAGATTAACAATAGCAGCTGCCCTAGTTCATTCACCTCGCTTACTCTTTTTGGATGAACCTACTTCGGGGCTAGATGTTCAAAGTTCTCGTATGATAAGAAAATTGGTTAAAGACCTCAATGAGAACGGTGTTACGGTTTTTCTGACTACACATTACATTGAAGAAGCCGACCAACTATGCCAACGGGTTGCCATGATTAACAGAGGAAAAATAGTTGCTTTAGATGGTCCGCAGAAACTTAAAGCTTCAGTTGAAAAGCATCAAATCGTGGAAGTTTCTTTTGACCAGAGCAAAAATCTGGAAAGCAAACTGGCAAGCTTAAAATGACCTAGAAAAAGCGGCACAGTTTGGAGACAAATTCAGACTCCACTTTGAGAACACTTCAGAAGCAATCCCTCTCTTAGTTGATTTCGCCAAAAAGAATAGCCTAAGAATTGTTTCAGTCAACACCTTAAATCCGAGTTTAGAAGATGTCTTTGTCGAATTAACTGGACTAAACGTAGAAATTATGAAGAGTGAGAAAGAACAAGGAAAGAAGGCGGCGAACCTTGGCTAAGTCATGGTCTGACTCGCTAATTAAAGCATTTTACATTGCGATGAAAGATGCGAAAGTTTACTACTTTAAAGCGCCGAACTTTACCTTTGGACTTTTGATTCCAATTTCGTTGTTCTTAGCGTTTAGTATGGCTGGGAATATAAGCCCAGTTCTGATAGTGGCTGGGCTTTCTTCACTGTCTATGCTCTTTGGTACAACTTCTATCGAAGCAGTGGCGGTTGTCTTGGAAAAGCAGACAGGAACCTTTGATAGGTTACTGGTAGCGCCAGTTTCGTTATTTACGATAATTTTGGGAAAAACAATTGCAGGTTTCTTCTTTGGACTCATACTTGCTGCTGTCACCATTTTTCCTCTGGCTGCTTTTTCAGGTGTAACTGTTATGAATCCATTGCTCGCCTTGGTGGCAATTGCCTTTGCCTCGATGGCGTTTTCGGCTCTTGGGATAATAACTTCTGTTTATGCAAAGTGGGTTCCAGATGCGCAGATGTACGCTAACTTTTTGAGGTTTCCGATGACTTTTCTTTCGGGAACTTTTGTAGCTTTGGCGACTTACCCTCTACCGTTGCAAGTTGTTGCCCGTTTTCTTCCACTCACTTACTCCATTGAAGCCCTACAAAACTGTTTATCCAGTTCGGCAGTTACTTACATTTACCTTATCGATATTGGCGCGTTATTCTTGTTCACTGTTATATTTCTCTTGATAGCTACTGCAGTACTCAAAAAAAGGATAGAATAAAAGCATAAATTGACTTCTCTGCTGAGGATGCTTTTTTGGTGGCTTGGCATGACGCCATAAGAAACGCTTATTAAACGAGGAGGATTTTAGTTTAGAAGCCAGATGCTTTGGGCGAGTAGATCAGTCTGGCATGATCGCCACGTTGGCATCGTGGAGGTCGCGGGTTCAAATCCCGCCTCGTCCACCAAACTATAAATATCCAATTTACATGCTGGTTTTCTTGCAAATCCTTTAATTCCTAAACAATCTGTATATCTTTAAGGGATAGATTTTATGGTTAATGCTTCTCACACTTCTAGTAACTTGAAGTCATCCCAAAAGTCAAAGCAGAGTAAGCAAAGAATAGCCGCTGACATCCTCGAAAGCATCGACGACTACATGTACTCACTGGATAAAAACTGGAATTTTCTCTACATTAACAAAACCGCCGCAAAAGACTTCGGTTTTCCACCGAAAGAAATTATTGGCAAAAATATTTGGAAAATGTTTCCCAAGCTAGCGGGAACCATTGTTGAAAAAAGCTATTCTGAAGCAATGGAAAAACGGGAAACTAGGCGTTTTGAATGGAAAACTGTCTATACCCATGGTATGTTTAAAGAATTTACTGTGTTTCCTTCAGCTGATGGGGTAACGGTTTATAGTAAGGACGTCACTGAGCGAAAGAAGGCTCAAGATGAACTCTATAAAAGCCGAGAGCTGCTCAGGAATGTTATCAACAGTACAGACGCAGTGATTATTGCCCGAGATCTTGATGAAAAACTGATACTGCTTAACACAACTCAATCCAAACTTTATAAAATGCCTGTTGAGAAAGCGCTGGGAACAACACCCTATGACATCTACCCCAAAGATGAGGCTGAAAAAATTATGGTTTGGGACAAAAAGGTGTTTAATGAAGGGAAATCGTTTCGATACGAGGAAACCATCCCAATAGACAACGTTCCGCGAACATATGTAACTAACAAGTTTCCCCTCAGAGACTCAGAGGGAAAAATTTACGGTTTAGGCGGAGTAATAACTGACATAACTGAACGTAAACAAATGGAAAACAAACTTGAACAATACACTAAGAATTTAGAAAAGCTTGTTGAGGAAAGAACTAAACAGCTTCAAGAGAAAGAACGCTTGGCAACTATCGGTGAAACTGCAGGTATGGTTGGGCATGACCTTCGCAATCCATTACAGTCCATTGCAGGTGACCTTTACTTGTTAGATTGCGATATTGCTTTTTTGCCTGAAGACAACCGTAAAAAAAGCATGCAGGAAAGCGTAAGCAGCATCCAAGAAAATTTGCTGTACATTGATAAGATTGTTGAAGACCTAAAAAATTACTCTAAGCGCTTATTGCCCTGCCTAGAGAAGGTTGACGTGGAAAAAGTAATTGCAGACGTAATGTTAATTGTCCCCATCCCAAATAACCTGCAGGTTATTATAGAGGTTGAGAAGAATTTTCCGTTGATTACAGCTGATTTCTCCATGCTTAAGCGTGTATTAACTAATCTGGTTCAGAATGCTGTGCAAGCTATGCCGCAGGGCGGCAAATTATCTATCAGGGCTTACTGTAGAGATAGCAATGTGTTAATTTCTGTGGAGGATACAGGTATTGGCATTCCTGAGGAACTTAAGCTTAAACTGTTTCAGCCGATGGTTACAACTAAATCTAAAGGTCAGGGTTTAGGTTTGGCTGTTGTTAAGCGTTTAGTAGAAGCTCAAGGCGGCGCCATAAGTTTTGAAAGTGAGGTTGGCAGGGGAACTAAATTCATAGTAAAACTGCTTAACACAAAAGGCTTGACTAGTTCCAAGCGAGAGTTAAGTAACCAACCGCTAACTCTATGAGCATTGGTACCCTTTCATTAAGCAATAATTTTTAGCTGTGTTTTAGACGTGAATTTTCTATTACAAACTGAAAAGCCAAAAAGCCGAAAGAATAGGTGAAACAAAAATTAGTGCAGTCATGCCAGATGTAAGAGATAACCAAAGTGTGTATTTTAGGCGAATTTAAATTATCCGCCAGTTTTTGAAAATGGATTAAATATTGAAGTCTTGCTCGGGACTTGGCTTCTTTTCTGGACTGGGTTTCTCTTGTGGGGTTGTGCCTTCTTTAGTTTCAGATTTAGGCTGCTTGGGCTTTGCTCGGTTTTTCCGCACCATAAGAACAATTATTAGCAGCGCCACGATTACAACGGCTGCCCCAATTGCTCCGTAGAGAAGCAAGTTTGATTGTCCCGCTGGCTGTCCACCTGAGTTTGTGGCTGTGGGTGTTGGCCCAGTATTGGTTCCATTAACTTCTACCTCTGCTACAGGAGAACTCCAGGAAAAAGTTGCGGCTGAAGCTCCTTGTTTTCCGTCAATGCCGACAAAATAAGTGTGTACCCCCCCGGTTACGTTCAAAGGAACAGTAACAAATATTGACTGAAACGCGTAGGGGCCGCTGCCGCTTGTAATTGTGACGGGGGCACTAGATAAATCGTAACCGTAAAAGCCATCCGCGGCCATCCAGTCAAAATGTATACCTACATTTGTTATTTGGAGATTGTCAGTGGAGTTAGTGATGAAAAATATTTGTATTGTTACCGATTGCCCCGGTGTAAGTGTCGAGGGAACGAAGAAAACTCGTACAGAGGCTTCATCTTGGTTAAGGGCGGAAACAAGTCCACTGTTAAGAAGAGCGAAAGTGATAATAGCAATAGTGATTGTGGCAACGATAGCTGATTTTCGAATTGACTTCACCTGAATCTCCCCGAACAATCTTATAGTCACATTGAAGCATTTATGGTTTTTTAACTTTCCCCCAAAACGCGCCCATATTGCATGTTTTCCCATTTATTTACAAATTAAAGGTTGTTTAAAACAAAAAATTTTGGTTAAGAATATTTTAGGTATTCTTTTTTTCTAAGTTTTGTTGCTTGCGTTGTCTACCAAATGCGCTGTTCCGTCAGGGCAATAGACTTTTTCGCCTTCAGAAACTTTGCTGAAGCGTTTGATGCAGGTCCTCTGTTGTCCGCAGCCATCGCAATCTCGCGAAATCAATTTTTTTTGTTCACCCCTTGTCCTTCGCGGATTAAAATAACATGGTTATGATGGAATTTAAGGTAATTTACATCTTAGAGCTCGGTGCCCTACGATAATCTTAAGTTGCGGCAAACCGTTTTCGCTTTAGGAAACTATGTAAATGGATACTATCGGTTTAGCGAATTTGGTACTGGATTTTGCAAGTGTCATAAATTTTGTTGCATTACTCCTAATGTTGAGGGCAGTAGTTAAAAACAGAAAAGCCCTCCGCGGCTACAGCATCGCAGGTTCGTTTTTGACGTTTGTTTCCATCGTTGGGTTTGAAATAGCTTACTATCTTTTAGGGAATGTTTTTGGTTTCGCGTTAGGGTGGGCAACTGTTGCCTTCTGGTTCATC
Organism: Candidatus Bathyarchaeota archaeon; assembly: GCA_963695285.1. GTDB lineage: Archaea > Thermoproteota > Bathyarchaeia > Bathyarchaeales > Bathycorpusculaceae > Bathycorpusculum. The sequence continues at coordinate 1,009,529 of OY968763.1, read as the reverse complement.
GCGTTTGTCTACAGCCTTAGGCAAAGATTGAAGGGAACCCCAAACCAGAAGGAAATGGTTGAGCCTTAATTAGCGGGAAACTGAATTGAGAATTTTGTTCCTTTTCCCGCAGTGCTTTCGAAGCTGATGGTGCCGCCGTGCGCTTCAATAACCCGTTTGCACACCGCTAAACCGAATCCTTGCCCACGCGGCTTAGTGGTGAAGAGAGGAGTGAAAATCTGGTTTTTAATAGAGTCAGCTATCCCAACACCCGTATCCTGCACGGTAACTAAGACTTGTCCTTCAGGGTTAACTTTTCCAGTTAAAGTTAATTTGCCGCCGTCAGGCATAGCCTGCATCGAATTGGTTACTAGATTAATTAATACACGTCTCATAAGGTGGAGATCAGCTTTTATCTGGGGAAAATCACTGTCAATTTTTGTTTTCACAATAATGTTGTTTGGTGCGGCAACAGACGCCAAAACGTTGTTTACCAATTCTTTTAGCCTGAGCGGTTTTTTGTCTATTTTGACGGGTTGCACGAAAGCTTGCAGGTCAGAAACAATCTTATCCATGTAAACCGCTTGCTCTTCGATTACCTGAATGCTCTCTTGCAGGTTGCTTTTAACTTCCCCTTCGCTAAGGGATTTAACTTCATTTTTCGCCAAGTACAATTCGCCGATAACGGTCTGCAACGGATTGCGAAGGTCATGCCCAACCATACCTGCAGTTTGACCAATAGTCACTAGACGCTCCGAATCTTTAAGCTGCTTTGTTCGATCCTCAATGATTTTTTCCAAGATGCCGGCATGTTCTTCAAGGTTTTTTTGCAGTTCCTTCTGCTCGGTGATATCCCGAACGATGGACCATATGCCTACAATTTTTCCTTTTCCATCAGTTAACCGCCAAGTTCTAACAGATGCCGGAAAAACCGAGCCGTCCTTCCGCTGGTATTCTCTTTCAAACACGATGGAGTGGCCGGTTTGCAGGACTTTTTTAACGATTTTGTCTCTTTGTTCATGCCACTTCTCAGGCAACAACTGCCTAATTGTCATGTTTCTTAGTTCTTTTCTTGAGTAACCGAGCATTTTGGCGTAGGCTATGTTGCAATCAATCATTTTTCCCTGAGGATCTCGCGCCATGATTCCGTCTTGTGTTGTTTCGTAGAGTCTGCGGTACCTTTTTTCTGAAAACATGAGTTTCTGCTCGGATTTCTTTTGTTCCTCAAGTTCACGCGCAGCCCTCTTTTTTTGTTCAGTTATATCCATAAAGATAGAAATAAAAAACCTCTTCTTTGGGCTGTAAGCGTAGATTTGAAACCATCGATCTTCTGTCTTGCAGTAGATTTCAAAATTCTTTTGCATGCCGGAAGTAGCTACTTCCCCATAGATTCCTATCCAGTCTATTGAATCGTTTTTTAGTTCAGGGATGAAAAGTGTGGCTTTTTTTCCGACTCGTTCTCTTTTAAAAAAATGAATTTTGTCATATGCCTTGTTGCTTTCAAGGAGAACATAGTCAACTGGCTTGCCTTTCTTGTCATAGAGCATTCTGTAAACGCCTGCGGCTTGAGGAAGATTGTCAACTAAAATTTTGAACTGCAGCCTGTTTACACCTAATTCTTCAAGAAAACCTTCACTTAAATCAACGTAATCTTTAATTTGGGACCGCTTCTGCAAAGAATGGTTCAAAGAAGGAATCTGCTTATTCGCCTTCTGCTGGGTAACATCGATAGAACTTGCTATCTTATTTACACCCCTAATTAAGATTAGGTCGGTACGCATAAAAGTTTTTCTAATATAACAAATCTTCAGATGTGGCAGTTGGCGCGTTTCCACAAAGAACCGAAAACGCAGCCATTTAACAAATTGCTGTGCTTTCTAGGTTTTTTGGAGGCTAAGATACAAAACTTGGTGTTTCAACCGAAAGAAATCATTTGAGAATGTTAAATAGCTAATGTTGTACCTTACAAGCTTTTAATAAGCAATTTATTGATTCTTTCACTTAACAGTGACTAACAGTGGAAAACCAAGAACCCCCAAAACTGAAGCGTTCAATCGGTTTATGGAGCGCCGTCGCCATCAACGTTGGCGCAATCATAGGCGGCGGAATCTTCGTTGTCACAGGCATCGTTGCCGGCTACGCTGGTTCAGCACTTGTGGTTTCCATGATTATCTCCGGCATCATCGCGTTCCTCACTGCACTGAGTTTTGCAAAGTTGACGGCTTGGCAGCCAGTAGAAGGAAGCGTATACGAGTATGGGCGCCAGCTGGTTTCGCCCTACGCTGGGTTTCTGGCTGGCTGGATGTGGATGGTTGCCAACACGTTTACGGGAGCAGCAGTTTCGCTTGGGTTTGCCTATTATTTAACTGCGGCTTTTCCCAGTTTGCCCACAGGATACGTTGCGGCTGCAATGTGTTTGGCGTTTACGGCTTTGAATCTGGTCGGCGCAAAAGAGTCCTCAAGCGTTAACAACGTTCTTGTCACCATCAAACTTGCGATTCTGGCGTTTTTTGTGATTTTCGGTGTTTTCCATGTAAGTGCAGGCAATTTTGCTCCGTTTGTGCCCTTATCAAGCGGGGTACTGTATGGTGCATTCTTCATTTTCTTCGCATACGGAGGATTTGCACGGGTCGCGGTGGTTGCTGAGGAAGTCAAAGATGCAAAGCGGAACGTGCCTCGCGCAATGCTTTTGTCGCTTGGAATTTCCATGGCAATTTATATTCTAGTCGGGTTAGTCGCCGTTGGTTTAGTTGGCTCCACTGGGCTCGCAGGTTCGCCTTCGCCTTTAAGCACAGCAATTGGTACTACAGGTAATACGCTGGCGATTCAAATAATATCTGTAGGCGGATTGGTAGCTACCGCAAGCGTCCTGCTTACTTCGATTTTAGGTGTTTCTCGAATGGCGTATTCGATGGCGAGACGAAAAGATTTGCCCTTTGCCCTCTCTCGTTTGCACAGCAGATTTTTCACGCCCTACTACTCGATTTTGGTCAGTGGTGTGTTGATGGCGGTTTTGGTTTTGTTTGTGGATTTAAACAGGGTTGTGGCGATTAGCACTTTTGCGCTTTTGTTCAATTATTCAATCACTAACGTGGCGGCCTTCAAACTTAAGAATGGGAGCGGTTGGCGCAGGTTTGTGCCGTTGCTGGGGTTGGCAACGTGCCTTTTGTTGTTGATGTTTATCTTTTTAGCTTCAACAGATGCCTGGATAATCGGCGTTGTTTTTCTGGTTGTTGGAACAGCCATCTACGCGGTGCGGAAAAAGTTGAAGGAGCAATATGAGAAAAAACCGGTTTAGGGTGCGATAAGAATTTTAAGGTTCAACCAGCGTTAAAGTTAGGAACCCCAATGCCGATTAAAGCCGTTTTATTTGACATGTTCGACACGCTGATGCTCATTGAAAAGAATCATGAGTTCTACAGCCCGTCCCTGATGAGGATGTACCGATACCTCAATGAGAAAGGCATAGATGTGCCCTTCGACAAGTTCAATGCCGCCTACGTTGAGGCGCGTGACTGTCTTTATGCCAAGGCAGATTTGAATTTTGAGGAACCCCACTTCAATGTCCGAGTTTTTGAAGCATTGAAAAGTTTAGGCTACAACTACGATGTTTCAAGCCCTCTTGTGACCCAAGCCACAAACGAGTTCTGTGAAGAATTCATGAAGTACGTCCGCATCGACACGGATGCTGAAGCCACGCTTAGACATCTACACGGCAAATACAAACTGGGCGTAGTCTCCAACTTTGCCATCCCCGAATGCGTGCTTAAACTGCTTAAAGCCAGCAACTTGGACGGGTTGTTTGATGTGGTTGTGGTTTCTGCTGCCGTGAACAAGCGCAAGCCAAGCCCAGAAATCTTCAAAAGCGCCTTGAAAATGCTGGGGGTTTCTTCATCTGAGGCAGCTTTTGTGGGCGACACCATTGATGCTGACATTGAGGGACCAAAAGCTGTTGGCATGAAAACCATCTATATCGAGCGCCGTTTACAGGAAATCGGGAAGTTTTATCCTGACCAAACCATAAAGAGCCTAAGCGAATTGCCTGTGGTGCTTGAGCGTTATTGAAATGTAGGTTAGGTTTTTTTAAGAGGGCTCGCAGGGGAAAATGCGATTTTTTTGGTGCCGCCGTGGCTTTCAAGCATTTGGATTAATTCGCTGTGTTTTTGGAGAAAGTCTTTGCCTTGCTCCGTAATCACGTACCCTTCTCTGCCGTCATAAATTGTGTGGGTTATTAAATTGTTTTCCAGCAAAAAGGTCAGGTAACTGTTTAGTTGTGTGAAGCTAAGGTTTGCTTTGTACATTATTTGTGTTTTGAGGGTACCTTCTTTAGCTATCTCTATGATGTCCGCCATAATGCCGAGTTTATCTCTTCTATCTAATTTACCGCTCGTTATTGTTTGTCACTTCTATTCTTCCCTTTAATGTTGGGCTTTCTTTTTAAGGCTTTAATTCAACGCTGGGTTGTTTTGCATGACTATAGGTTTTTGTTATTTAATGTTTCAAACGCTTCCTTTATTGAGCATTAGTAAACCTTTATTTCTTTAGGTGAGAAAAAACATTGGTGTGAATTTGCATGTTGATTGGTGCAATCTCAGATACTCATGATAATTTACCGCGGATAGAAAAAGCGGTACAAATCCTAAATGACCAGAAAGTCGGGTTGGTGCTGCATGCTGGCGACTACGTGGCGGGTTTTGTTATCCCCAAATTCAAAGCGTTAAACTGTCCGCTCATCGGCGTTTTTGGCAACAACGACGGCGACCATGAACTCCTAAAAAAACGCTTCAGCGAAACCTCCAACTGCACAATCCACGACCGCTTCACCCAAGTAACCATAGACGTCTACAGAATCGCCCTGCTGCATGGCCACGAAACCGAACTTCTGGACGCCATAATCGACAGCGGATACTTTAACGCCGTAATCCATGGACACTCACACAACAGGGGCATCGAGCAAAAAGGCAAAACCCTATCCATAAACCCCGGCGAACTCTGCGGGTACCTAACAGGAAAACCCACATTAGCGATTTTAGATACCGCTAAGAGTGAGGCAAGAATAATCGAACTTTAAGGTACACATTTGGTCAGTAATAGTCTGGTATTTATACCAAAAAATCTTTTCTTCCGCATTTTATATGGTTCTTTACCCTGCGAAGATTAACCATGCAGAAGCGTTTTATCAACAGGCATTGTAAACCCAATCCTTCCCCGAGGGTATTTTGCATTTTTTAGGGCGATTAGCTATAAATCAAGTTGTCCCTTGTGTCTCTTCTCTAACTGCAAAGAACCAAGAGATTGATGACATGTTTGACCGAAACGCAAGCAATGGATTGTCAACGTTCTCAAACGCAGCCATCAAACTCAAAAACGCGGTAGCCTACGAAAGCGCTGGCAAATATGAAAGCGCACTAATGTCACTTGAAGAAGCCCTTGCACTCCAAAATAACTATGTTGACGCTTGGCTCATAAAAGGCGTAATCTATGGCAAACAGGGCAGATACAGCGAAGCAATCAAATGCTATGACAGAATAATCGAAATAGACTCCCAATTTGCGGATGCATGGCGCCTAAAAGCAGCCACCTATACCTCAATGAATTTGAATGATAAAGCAGTTGAATGCTTCGTCAAAGCAGTGGAGTTGAATCCTGATAACTTGGAGTTCCGTTTGGGCTTAGCTATTGCTCTTCAAAGACTCAAACGGTTTGAAGACGCACTCAAATGTCTATGAAGACGCAAAAAAGCAAAGACCAACTGACGCCAGAATCGACTACTACATCGGACTCATGTGGGGAAACCTGGCAGATTACCAGAAAGCTCTGGCGTCTTTTGAGCAAGCACTTCGGCTTAAACCTGACTTCACAGATGCACTGCTTGGAAAAGGAATAATGTTGGCAAGGCTTAACCGAAAAGAGGAAGCTAAAGAATGCGCCGACAAGCTACTGGAAGTAAAGGGCACAGCAGAGAAGCAACAAGCAGCACAAGCCCAATCAGAAAACGAATCCATCAGAAACGATTTTAAAGCTGCCCAAAACAGGTTCAGAACAAAATACGCATCAAATCCAAGCTAACCTCAACAATACTGAACTCTAACAGGTGACGCTGAATTATTGATTGCTTTTGTTGTATGGTTCCCTTAACAAGTTCGCCTTAACAAATAGCTCTTTTAGTTCTTCGTCGCTTGCTCCTTTGCGAATCGGAGTGAGAATGTCGGTCAGGTTGTCGTTTCTCATTAGGCAGGGTTTTAGTTTGCCGTCGCTTGTGATGCGCATTCGGGTGCAGTGCATGCAGAAGTCGCTGTTTTCGATGGGTTTTACAACTTCAACGGTTGCGTTTGGGAGGTGGTAGATTAGGCGGTTGTGCATGAAAGGGCGCTTTTCGATTGAGACTGCCTGCGCACGCAACATATCTTCCTGTTCGTCTAGGCTGCGGTGGTGTTCATTGTAGTATTTGTCGCCGACGTTTACTGGGTCAAGCTCAATTAGCTGTAGCACAACGCCAATTTGCCCAGCGTAATCAATCATGCTGGGCACATCGCCCACGTTGACGTCTTTTAGAACAACCATGTTAAGCTTCACCGGGCAGGAATTTTGCTTCAATCGCTGCTTTGATGCCTTCTAACGCGGCTTCCAGTTTTCCGCCCGTTAACTTGTGGTAGGTTTCTGGGTTTAGGGATGGCAAACTGATGTTTACGCGGCGAAGTCCGCAGTCATGCAGCTTCTTTGCCATGCCGCCGCCTAGCAGCAGCCCATTAGTTGTTAACGATAAATCCCGCAAGCCCGGAACCGCGGCTACGCCCGAGACGATTTCGGGAAGGTCCTTGCGCATGAGTGGTTCTCCGCCAGTCAACTTTATCCGCGCAATTCCCAAGCTTACGGCGGTTTTGGCTATGCGCACAATTTCATCTACAGACATCAATTCGGCAGAGCGGTTCGCACGTTGCACTTCGCCTTCGCGGTGGCAGTAGGCACAGCGGTAGTTGCAACGCTGAGTAATTGAAATGCGAAGGTTAAGCAGCGGTCTGCCACAGTTGTCTGTTAAACTCATCGTTATTCCCGTGCATGCTTAACGATGTGAGGAGCCTCGGGCAAAATAAGCATTTCTACCGAAGTCTTCACAGCATCAGGCGAACCTGGCACACAAAAGATTGCCTTACCCTTCGCGACACCAGCCACAGCACGGGACAAAACCGCTGCCGAACCCACTTTGTCATAGCTTATTCTGCGGAAAAACTCGCCGAACCCCGGCAGGACCTTATCTAAGAAAGGCAGAACCGTTTCAATCGTGATGTCTGTAGGCGTGATGCCTGTGCCGCCCGAGAAAATTGCGACATCCAAAGCAGACAAACCCATAGCATACATCACTGCGTCTTGAATCATGGTTTCGTCGTCGGCAATTATCTTTTTGAAGAGAACTTTCTGTCCAGCCTTTTCCAGCAAATCCACAATGGTGTCTCCGCCGACGTCGCTGACTTCTTTTTCGCCCTGCTCAATCTGCTTGTAGCGTGAGGTGCTGCAGATGTAGATGCCGAAATTCAACGTTTTAGGCGCCTTCGCCTTGTGTGACTTGGAGCTTTCACTCATATTTTACGCCTGCTTAAATTTTTTGACAACATGAATATTCTCAATCGCCGTCGAAGGGTACTGTCCAGCAGCATCTTTTTCGTACTGCTTGGTCATGTCCCAAACCGTTAAGAGCGCCATGGAGACAGCTGTGAGGGCTTCCATCTCCACACCCGTTTGCGCTTTTGTTTTGACTGTGGCTGTAGCCGCAACGGTGGATTTACCAGAAACTTTCACGTCCACTTCCACATTCGTTAACGGCAGCGGATGACACAGAGGAATCAAATCGCTTGTTCTTTTAGCCGCCAGCACACCTGCAATCTTCGCAGTGTATAGGGGATCGCCCTTAGCGATTTTCCCAGCCTGAACTAAACCAATCGTTTCTGGCTTCAACTTTATCGTTCCAGTCGCGGTTGCTTCCCTGTAAATTTCTGCTTTTCCCGAAACATCTACCATAGCCATTCGTTTTCCTTCCTAACAGCGTTTTGTTCTTTGGTATAGTTTGTTTTTCTTGCTTTTATTCATTGATGCAAACACACAAACCACAGTCGATGCCCAATTCAAGGACAAGGAGTTTCTTTAAGCATGAATTGTTGTGCCATTCCAGAAAATCAGAGTTTTATATTGCAGATTAATGGGCACACCGTCGGTTTTGGTTTCGTAAACTATATCCAGGTTAAAGCCGTAAGCTGACAACAAACTATTTGCATCATTCCATATTTTTGGGGAAAGAGCATCAGCAGGCCATAAACCCCATATTGTGTCGTTTGGACCGCGGAATCCGTAGCCATAGTCCTTGGGAAGTACATAAGCAGTCTGCGCTGGATCAAGTTGGGGTCTCTGATGGGTGTGTGCGTAGTTCCAAAAGCTTTTCATGTCGTTCAAGTTTTCAGTTGTCAGGACACCGTACGGAGTGGTTGTTGTGTGGTTTGCTCCTGGCGCATCAAAAACAACGATGTACTTAGCATCATTCTGCCAAGATAGCAACATTTCGTCGTAAAGATTAACGTTTTCGAAGGCAGCGACATGTGACATATTCCCAGGAGAAGGACCAAACGTCAGGATAGCTCCCCAGTCTTTGCCCTGAGACTTTGCCGCACCTCTGTCAAGAGAAACTGCAATTTGATTTTGACTTTGGTTTCCCAAAAATTCTGCGAAAACCACATCGTAACCTGAAGCGTAATCATACCAGTAAAGGGCATAGTCAGAAGTAAACAGTTTCATCTGGGGAGCAGAGTAATAGACGTCCCTGTAAAGAGACAGATAAGGTTGCACGCCAATAAAATATTGAATGGCAACATTGCTGAAGTTGCTTGCCACACGAGCTGGCCTATCAGGGTTGTTCGGGGCAAAGTCAAGTTGTTTTCCACCTACTTCGTCAAACATGTAGGTGCCCAAAAACCTTGTACCCCAGCGGCTGTTAGCCACTTGGAAAAACGTGGAAGTTGGACCTTGAGGAGGAAAAAAGGTTCCGTTACCAAGACCCATGTAAACTATGAAGTAAAAGCCCCTTTGATACAGGTAGTCGCAGACGTTGGTGAGTGCTGTTGTGTTTGCTGTAACCTCAGTGGAGCCTATAATGATCAAGTTGGCGTATCCAGAAACAGCGTTTGCAATTGTGTAAACGGCGTTTGCGTCCCCGTAGCCCACATCTACCCCTACGAAAACGTCAGGTTTACTTTCTGGTTTAAGAAAAAACTGATAGATGCCTAAAGCTGTAACAAGAAGCACAACAACAAGCACGGCGGCTAAAACCGCCCAGACAGTTTTTTTATTCAATCTAAGTTTACTGCTCCTAACGTTTAACGCACAAACAAAACACTACTTAGTAATTCTACCGAGTCTACGCTTAAAAAACTAACTCACCAAGCCTAGGTCTAAATTCCATTTCCAATAGTTACGGTTTCTCCCAAGCCTCAATCAAACATACAACAGCCTTAGCCTTTGCTGAACCATCATTAAACCTGTACATCCGAACGCGACCGTACTTGTGCTCTTGCAGAATGCCCTCGGATTCCAAAACTTTGAGGTGCTCCGAGGTTGAGGCATAGTTCAGTTTTAAGCGGCGTGCAACGTCTGAAACGTTGAGGGAACCCAGTTGGTAGATGAGTTTTAGGATTTTCATGCGGGATTTCGACGAGAGAACATCCTCAAGCTCCATCCTAAATCCGACCTTTTTCCGCATGCAAACTTGCAGTTAATTCCTTCTCTAATTCGCCCGCAGGAATCGACGGCAGGGAAAGCCTCGTTGTCCGTCCACGTGCCTCGGCGGTTGCAACCTCAGTTTTCAAAACCCCAAGCTTTGAAAGGTACTGGGCGTAATTCCAGATTTGTGTATGACCGTTGGGTGCCTCATCGAATTCTTCGCATACAACCGCGTAGGCTTTCTCCACTTCAGACAGCGAAACGTAAGCCTGCTCATTCTCCTTGAAATACCGCGCAACCGCAAGCAGGAACAGTTTCTCATGCAACCCCAGAGATGCCAGTTCGCTACGCCGCAACCCTGGAATGATGCTGGACACTGCCATGCGGACACATTCAGGCTCCACACAACCCGCTTCCTGTGCATCAGCGTATTTGCCCGAACGCCACAACAACTCAATTCCAAACCGAGCGTTGCCAGTTTCGGTGAAAGCCAACTCCGCAATCAAATCCACCACGTCCTCGGGAACGGCGCCATACTCAAACGCCGTTGCAACGCGGTCGTTTAGAATATCGATGAGTTGGGCTTTGCCGTAGCGTTCCAAGCTGATGATGCTGCGTTGCAAGGTGCTTTTGGCGCTCTCATCCAACTGCCCAATCGCTTTCAAGTCACGCATAATAAAAATAAAAGATAACCTCTGTGGTTTGCCCTGCCGCATCTCCTGCAGCCGAGTAAGCTTATAGACTGCGTCTGAGCCTTCCTTCTCGATTAAGCTATCGAACTCATCGAGGGTTAGTATCATGTGGGCGTTTTCTTCATCTAAAACCTGCATGAGCGTAGAGAGGACTTCTTCGGCGCCATAGCCACGTGAGGGGTAGTTAGGGCGGAAAACGGTGACGGCACGATGCAGAATCGGTTGGAGGCTGCCTCGGTATTCCCGGCAGTTAACGTGGACATAACGGAATTTTATACCCCGCTTGTTAGCTTCCGAAGTAATGCTTGCGCCAAAATGTTGTGCAAGCGCGGTTTTTCCCGTGCCCACATCGCCCGTTAAGATGACTCGCTGAGCCATTTTTTCTGGGCACCGCAGGATAAAGTTGAAGAATTCCATGAGAAGACGATGCTGGGTTTCCCTGTGCGGCAGCTTCTGAGGAATGTAGTTTATGTCAAGCTTGGATTCGTCTTTGAACACGCTTTGATGCGGCGCCATCTGAAGATTCCTCAGGTGAAGGACTGTATTCTTTTTGGATAATATTAGGTTTTAAAACACAAACATATGATTTTACAGGAAATCCTAATAAATTTAGGCGTTCTGAAACGCTCAGGCTTATGGTAAAAGTGCATCTGCACGCCGTTGATTATCATTTCGCCGTTTTTAGTCTAACCAGCTTTTCCAAGTTAGCACCCCTTGCAAGCAAGGAACCCCTCATTTATTGGCTTGCGGTTGACACCCCAATAGAGGAGGGGGCTTACACTTTTACGGCTTAAGAAATTTGTTTATTGGAGAGTAAGCCTCAGGGAGGGAGCATATCCGCCCCTGTAATTAGTAAATATATCTAGCAATCGCTAGTTATTTTAGAGCATTTTCGTTAAGGCTTTTATTCCCGTATCTTCTTTTGCGGTATTCCCTATCAATCACTCTGTCAATTTTACAAAAATAAATATAGTACAAAATAAATATGTTTGATTCTCTGGCGTTCAGGCATGAATAAACTTTCCGATAACAGAATGTTATTTGCCCTCGTTTCTGGCATCACCATTTTTGCAGTAAGTGTGCTTGTAGGCTGGATTTTTTTTGGCATTTTGCAGTCAACAGCTCAAGTTACCGTTCAGAATTGGAGTTTGGGGGGCGCTATCGCTGGATTCGCATTCAGCGCAATCCTGCTGACATCAATTACCTTTCAGTTCTATAAACAGGTGACTGCTGACGAGCTCTCAAAGTACAGAGACCAAATTGCAGAGCTGCAAAGTAAGTTAATTAGGGGTGCACCCACACCGCCCGGACATTCAATTGAGGTTGACGAAAAACATAAGTTGGTATTCTCAAGACCTGAAAGGTGGCTGCCAAGACAAGGCATTCTTTACCAATTTATAGAAAAACAGGTTGAAAGGCAGGGTGAGACAGTTGCAAATTTTGTCGTGTCCTATCAGAGCAAAGAGGACCTAAAGCTTTTCTATAAAAATCTTGAAGGACTTAAAGTGACTGCGACAAACAACGGCAAACTAGAAAGCTTTCAATTGATAGACATAAAAAAAACAGACGTAGATAAGCTGTACGAAGACCGCCTTCAGGGAGAAGTGCAACTCGGGCTCATGACTGTTCAAGCACAATTTGGTTCATACGAAAATGTTAACCTTACGAAAGAATTCATACTTGTTGATGGAATAAAGAGCCTAAAAGCAGTTCTCAGTTATACCATAGCAGCCGACGGCTCAAAGAAGCAAAAAATTAACCTGTGTCAATGCTTTATTTTTATCTACGTTCCAAACCTTGAAGCATTATACAGTTTTACTTTTACAGATAGTGAAGAAAAATACCTTAACTCGAGTGAAGTATTCAACGGTATTATTGCCTCAATCCGCTTCTTGCCATAAACTTAGAAATTAAAAAATAGGAAAATCGGAAAGCGATTGCTATGTTCCAAGCTTATTTCTAATTTCCCAAATCTGAATAACACGGATGTCAGTTGAGAGTGTTTTAGCTAAAACTCGTTCATACGATGAATCAAAAAAAGTACCATTATGGAAACCAATAGCGTTCTTTGCTGAAGCATTTCCTTTTTTCTTAGTCGTAGCATTGAGACCGCAATTAATAACTCCTAATCCGCCTATACCCATACTGGCGCTTGTAACAAGTCCTGCAACCAAGCTAGTAGTGTTTTGAGTTACAAAGTTAGTTCTTATGTCTATGGTCTGTAATTTTTTTGATGTCCTCAGGCTTTCAACTTCGCTATTAATCCTTTCAAGTTCTGCTTTAAGGTTTTTTAAGGAAGAATCGTTTTTGGAATTAACTTGCTCCGTTAGACTTCGTACTATTTTTCGAATGCTAGATTTACGTTCTGCTATTATATCCAAATATTGCTCAAGCCCTACCGAAGGATTATATGAGATTTTGAGTCCCGTCATTATTTCATCTTCAAGAGAACAGGAATCAAAAGTAATCCCTTTGTATTCTCTTGGTATTGCTTTTAATGTGCTTGGTTTAACCAACACTTGAGGTGTAAACGGAAGTACTTGACTTGTCCTGAAGGCTCCTATAATGCTACTAAGATCGTAAATTCTATTAATTTCGCTGGCATTTTTTTTGTCTAGCCCCTCCATCAAATTCAGAAGAATATCTATATCCGAAGAATAGAATGGTTGCAAGTCATTAAAAATAGATGCAAGAGTCCGTTCAAGCTCATTTGAAATATTGGGAAAATTCTTTGATGAATTGTAACACTTTCTCTCGATTGCTTCTATTTCACGTTGGCTTGCAAGAGCCATTTTACTTTCTCGCTTTAATTCAAACTTGCGAATCTCAAAAAACTCCGCTGCTGAAATGAAAGGAAATTGAGTAATTGCGTCAATAAAATCGGGACGATATAGGGCAAAATCGTTGTTAAGTACTGGAACAATTAGACCTCTCTCTAAATAAGGCATGAGCAAATTTGGGGCTTTACTACACTCACAAGAATTGCAAATCTGAACGAAAACACGATCACTAAAAGGAACTGTCGCTGGAAGCATATCTCTGTAAAATCCACTCATAAAAACTTGATTACCCATTCCGAGAGTTTGTTTTACAATTTTGTCCTTAAAGTGAGAAAAGACCGGCAGCTGATCCCTTTCATATTTTTTACCGATCTCTGCCAAACGCTCGTTTTCAGATTTATCAAGAGCTTCTAAGTCTGCTTTGTCCACAAAGCTTCAGTCCTGACCCTGTTATCTATCATCTTCTTGATTTAAATTTTTGTGACTATGAGAATAAGTTTTATGAATGACTGGCATAGTATAATTGCTCTACGTAGAGTACTTAGAGCGCATAAATCTATTATCGCCAAATAATATCCTTTAAATGGTTTTGTTATTTATCGAGCCAAATCGTAATGTTATAGCCACCTTGCCATTTCGGCGAACCAAGACGACAATCCCACCAATGGTAATGCAACCCAAGAGCAACATTAAAATCAAGACCACAAACCCCCCGTAAATCAGGCTTAGTTTTGTTCTCAATCGATGTATTCCAAGAACCCCAAATTTTAAGCCATTGCTTATGTAACCATTCTTTTGGAATCGGTGGATAATCTCTGGGCTTATGGAAAATAATGTGCAAGACTCCTCCACCTTCAGATGTTTTAACTTTAATGTATTTCAATTTAGAGCGGAACATATCCCAATATTCAGGGTACTTTACGCTTTTCTTGCGAGCGTGTATCTCAAAAGATTCTAAACAATTTTTCCTGCAGAATTTTAAATAACGCTTTTTTTGCCAATAATATTCTATTTTCTGTTTTAGTTTAGTAAAAGCATAATTCATATCGTCGATTCTATCAAGCCTGTTCTGTGGATTTTCCTTTTCGTACTTTGTTGTTAAGGTTAAGAAATCAATTCTTTCTGTTTTAGTGATAGCTAGATTAACGTCAGCTCTAACTCTCATGAAATGCTTTTTATTTTTCTTGGTAAAAGTGTTTGGTCTGTAGTATCGACGGTTCTGAAAATCAAAGAGCTTTTCTTCTCCATGAACACGAACAACCGAATAGGTAATGCCATCAGGCATTTCGTATTTTTGCGGTTTATCTTGGAAATCAGAATAGTTTTGCTCATGTGTGGAAACCCATTTAATTGGTGACAAATCTTAGGCAAGAAATGGCTAATTATCACGAAAAAGAAAAGGGAAAGTGTGCAAGAGATGAGGTGTATCTATCCACAGACTGAGGTTTTAAAACAAAACACTAATAAATGCATTCAGCAATCCTATTTTCCGACACTAACATGATACCAAGATACTTCTTTTTCACTAAAGGGGTTGGTAAACATAAAGAGCAACTCCAATCATTCGAATTAGCCCTACGAGACGCCGGCATACAAATGTGCAACCTCGTCAGCGTATCAAGCATTGTTCCGCCTGCATGTGAACTGCTCACACGGGAAAAAGGCTTAAAGCTGATTCAGCCCGGTGAAATCACGTTTGTCGTCATCGCCCGCAACGCCACCAACGAACCCCACAGGCTCGTAGCCTCATCCATCGGCGTAGCTATTCCCTCAGGCAAAAACCAGTACGGCTACCTCAGCGAACACCACTCCTACGGACAAACCGACGAGTCAGCAGGCGACTATGCAGAAGACCTCGCCGCCACTATGCTTGCAACAACCATGGGCATCCAATTTGACCCAGAAACCGCATGGGACGAACGTAAACAACTCTTCAAAACCACCGGGCTCATCATCAAAACAGCTAACATAACCCAATCTGCAGCAGGAGACAAAAACGGGCTGTGGACCACCACTGTTGCAGCAGCAGTTTTTGTTCCAGCAGAAAACAACAAACCAAAAGAATAAAACAAAAAAAGGTTGAAGCATGTTCTTTTTGGACTTGCATGCTTTTCACTATTTAGTTTCAACATCAATTTAATTCTTAAAGCAGTATAACACCATGGCTCAGCACACAAATTATTTTGGGCATATTTGGATCCTAATAGTCAATCATTGCAGAAAACCTATAGGGGGAGGTCGCTGGTATGGAGTCCTAAGGGGGGGTAGGTCGTATTGGCGATTTTCTAGTAATTAGCATGTTAAATTTTTGTAGTTTGCCCAGTTTTCTGGTAGCTTTCTATAGATGCTAAATCGTGAAAGTGGTTAAGCTGGAAACTTTCTTATCCATCGTTCCACACTAAGCTGGCGGGGAAGCGGAAAATTAGCGAAACTATAGAGTTCCCAAAAACCTTCGCCATATTGGGCAACCTCGCCGTCGCATTCTGGATTGTACTAGACATTGCAGGTTTGTGGCTTTTCAGCTGGACCGCTGGAATCACATTCCTCTTTGCTGCGCTCATCGGCATCTACGGCGTCCTAAAATTCCTCGGTTGCCTTCGACCCTGCTACCACTGCAAAAAATGCACCTACGGCTTAGGCAGAATAGCTGCATTGTATTTTGGGAAACGCAGCCTCAAAGACTACAAACACAACTATGGATTAGCCGTAGCCATCTTCTTCTACCTTCTGGTCGGGTCCATTTCCAGCGGCAATCCTACTCTGGTCTACAGTTCAAGCGTTTACACGTCATCAAAATTGCGGTTTTAGTCGCTCTTTTATTGATTTCAGTCTATAGCGCCTTGACTTGGCGCATAAACCGCAACCCATAAGTTTGAAACTATGGCTTCTGGTCGAAGAAACGCTCCAATTTTGAGTTCTCAGATTTCTTAAGCACTTCCGCACAGACCTTCGGGTCTAACGCTTTATACTCCAAGCCCAGCGTAACCAGCATCCGCTGCACATCCTTAGCAAGGCTGGGCGCAACCAACACCGCGCGGACTTCACGGTTAACTTTAGCTTTGATGGGTTCAACATATTTTGCTAGCTGTAGCGCAGCCTCTTTGGAGGCGGTTTTGCGTTTAACCTCTACGATGACGAGTTTGCCGTTTTTGTCCTCGCCATAGATATCCACAAAGCCAGGCTCAACTTTTTTCTCCCAGCTAATCGGCTTAAAACCCTCTTCGAGAAGTTCAGGCTTAAGAAGAATCGCACGGTGCATATCATCTTCGCTAGCGTGTAGGAGGAAATCTCCTGAATCGGAGAGGTTAAGCGAGGAAACCATGTAGATGTTGGCGAAGGTTACGCGGACGCTTTCCCGCGGTTTCTGGCGAACCCCATGAACCTCTAATCCATCGTCTTTGACTTGGACGTGGAAGATGCTGCCTGCAGGTTGCCAGTTGACGGGTTCGTAGCCGACTGGTCGGTGGACAAGAAGTGAGCCGTCGGATTTGATGATTAGGAGGCGTTCGCCCGGTTCCAGCGTTGACCGTGCTCTGCCGACATACTGCACGTGGCAGTTGCCAGCGACAATGAGTGTTCTTCTCTGCGCAAATGCTTTCTCGATGAGCACGGCAGCTTCCGCCAACGTTGGTTCAGTTAGGACCGCGAGTTTGTTTGGTTGTTGCATTATTGTTTTCGCCAACTATTTTAGTCAGGCATTGGGTACATAAGATTTCTTGAAGGACAAGGCATTGACTGGTTGGAGAAACAAGCGCAGAATAATGCAGCGTTACGATTTGACGGCGGAGATGTACGATGAGCGGTACGCAGAAGAGCAAAAGAGAAAGTACAAGAAAGCGTTAGAAAACGTCAATGTTGCGGGAAAAGTGGTTTTGGATGTTGGGTGCGGCTCAGGACTGTTTTTCATAGAAATCGCAGCTCAAGCGGATATAGTTGTGGGCATTGATGTCTCGCGTAAACTTTTGCTTAAAGCTAAAGAACACGCGAAGAATTTTGAGAATTGCTTTGTTTTGCAAGCAGACGCTGACCACTTGCCATTTAGGGATGGTTTATTTGGTGCTGTGTTCGCCTTTACGGTACTTCAGAACATGCCTAAACCCTCTGAAACATTAAATGAGCTAAAGCGGGTCGCCAAGCATGATGGCAGGGTTGTGGTGACTGGGCTCAAGAAGGCTTTTCCGCTGGCTGGGTTCATGGATGTTTTGGATGGTTCAGGTTTGAAATTGGTTTCTTTTGTCGATGACGAAGCCGTGAACTGTTATGTTGCAGTGTTAGCGACTTAACGCATGCTTAAAAAATTGACTATTGGAAATGGAATTTAAGCCTTTTTTAGTGTTTTCTGGGCTTTTCCAGTCTTTTTACGTCTTAAAAATTCTTTTCAGAAACTCGAGCAACAATGAATTCCACAGCGACGCCAGTGACCGTGAATGCGGCTCTTCCACCCAAATCCAACGAAGCACTCATCATAGCACCTTTATTGATTGTAGTGGCTGTGTTGGGCGCTGGTTTGGTGGTGTACTTTAAAAAAATCCGTCGAGTTTAAGCGTCTTCCTCTTCGGCTTCAGTTTCTGCTTCATCAACTTCTTCTGGCTCTGGCTCAGCGGCCTCTTCTTTCTGTTTTTCCGCGTTAAGCAGCATGTTGATTAGGGCTTTCTGGTCTACTTCTGCCCTTGTTCTCCAATCCAAAAACAGCTGTCCCTTCTCATCCTGCATCAAGTAGCCGTAGCGTATGTAACGGTCAAGGTTTAAGCCAATCTTCCAGTTCGGCATCTTCTCGCTCAGCAGTTTCTCGACGTCTTTGCGTGCTGCTTGCCCCTTCTTGCTGATTATGTAGCTGATTGTGATGGCTAAGCCGGCTAAATCGTCTATGCGCCAACCCATCAACTTATCCTTAGTCACAGAGCCACTTGACAGCGCCACGAAGAACCTTGCCTTATCAAGCTCCTCAATGGTTGGTTTTTCCGGGGTTTTCTCCTCTTCAAAAACCACTTTTACCTGCAAATCCAGCGGTTTAAGGTAATCTTCGAGTAAGTCGAGAACTTTAGGGTAATCGGAACCTAACGCCTTGTGCAGTTCCCAGCCTTTCACGCCGGGTTTCTGATGTCGCTTGTAGAAGAGCATCTGGGTTGCTTTCTTGACTTTGCTGCCGTAAACGCCTTTTTTCTTGCTGCTCAAATTTGTTCGCCTCGCTTCCATTTTTGCCAATCTTGGCATGATACAGCGATGGGAACCGACGTGGACTGCTCAGTTAAAGCTACTTTTCGGGGTTTATCAAATGGCAGTATGAAGACGGTTTCTTCCAACCTGTCAATCTCCAAAGTCGCGTATCCATAAGTCACCAAAAAAGCAGTTAGGAAAGCACGCTGTACAGTTTCTTCGTATGTGTCAGCGCCGATGAAATCCCAATACGCAATTTTGCCGCCTGCGCCTTTTTCTGCGACTTTAACTTTGAGTTCCTGCCAGTAACATTCCAGTTCCTCGGAGAATTCTCGGTCGCTTAAAACGCGTTGCTTAACGAGTTCATCACGGCTGATTGAGCCCATGGCAACTTGAGTGACATCTATGTCTTTCCATCTGTCGCCCATAGGAGCCAACGCTTCCCAATACAGTAATCCCTGTGCTAAGCTGTGGAGGCTAAGTTGCTCAAACTCAATCAGCGGACTCCAAGCTCCAAGAAAAGCATCAACCATCCCTTCTTTGCCGGTTTGGCGGATTTTTTCTTCCAACAGAAACGGGTCAGTGTAGAGGGAGGTTGAGCGTTGTTTTACCCACTCGCTTTGCATTTTGATGACTGTGGCTAAGTGGTGGAGGGCTTCTGCGTCAAGTTTTAGTTCGTCTGGGTTTTCCCAATTCGGAAAATACTGCTTGACTATCTTGATGATTTCGTCAACGTTAAGTGTGAAGGGTTCAACCTGGCGGTTTTCGATGGCAACGCACATTTCAATTATGCGTTCAAGCTTTTCAGTGCCCAGCTTCTTGTCATGTTTAGCGGATTGCATTAGGCAACCTCACGCACAATTGATTTTCCTTCAATGTTCTGAACCGTAATAACGTTGGCGTCATGTTGTGCAAAAGTGATTTGGCTGGGAGTAATCACCACGTACTGGGCGCTGGCGTCCTTAATGATTGAAACCAGGACCTTCGCTATCATCTCGCGGTTTTTGGGGTCCATATGAATGTCGTATTCATCGACTGCGCGGAACGGTGAACGCACATGCTGCTGAAGCGCCAACAGAAAACCCATCGTCGCCGTGGTTCTTTCGCCGCCGCTCTGCGTGTAAGCATCTAAAGCGACGGGTTTGCTGCCTTTAAACCCAACGTAGATTTCTAAGCCAGCAGTCTCAATATCCAAAGCACTGGAAAGCTTCACTTCGCCAGTTGCCAGGGTTTGGCTCATGATTTTTTGGTACTCAACGTTGACGCGTTCAAGCAGGTTCTCCATAACTGTGCGCCAAGATTGCATGCGGGTTTTGACTTCTTCAAGGGTTTTCTCGCGGTTCTCGGCGACCAGTTGCGCTTTATCTTTAAGTTCCAAGTAAAGCTTTGAGTACGATTCGTACTGGCGCTCGATATCTTCTGAAACGTCAGCGAGAGCTGCTAAGTGTCCGTTGGTTAAGCCGATTTCATCTTGGATTTCAGCGTTGGTTTTAAGGACCGCTATGCGCTCGCCAGATTGCTGTGCCTTTTGGATTGCCCCGTTTAGGTTTTCTTCGGCTTCCTTGAGCTGTTTCTCAATAGTTTTCATCTCGACAATGGCGTTTGCCCGCTTAAACTCCAGCAAACCAAGAGTGACACGCTTATCCAGCGCCTCAGCCGAAGTTTTCTCAGTGGAATCTTCGAGTTTGAGCATTTTTTTCTGGTTTTCTTTAACTTGCTCGTTTGCCTTCTCAATTTGCTTTCTTGAGGTTTCAAGCATTTTTTTGAGGTTTTCGCTTCGGAGAAGTTTAAACTGGCTCTTGTTTGCGACTGCGTTTTCTAAAGCTTGGGCTTCGCTGAGAAACTGTTCAATTAAGGATAAAGTGGATTCGTTCTGTGCGATTTCACGCTCAAGGCTTAAACGCTGGTCAAAAACCGATTTAGATTCGCCTTTGAGTGTTTGCTGCTGGGTCTGCTGGCCATCAAGTTCGCCAATTATTGTTTGCCGCTCATCTTCAATTTTGCCCAGTGCTTGCTGGTTCTTGTTAAAATTCGCCTGCAACCCTTTGATTGTGGCTTCGCGTTTTTCAACTTCTGCCCAAACTAGTTCCCGGTCCAAAAAGCGCCGTTTAAGCTGCAGCTGTTTTTTCTCTTGGTACTTCTCGTATTGTTCGTGCCAGTAGTTGAGTGTTTGTTGGGCTTGTTCTAGGAGTTTGCTGACTGATTCTTCTTGGCTTAGAATGCGTGTTAGTTTGGTTTTGGCTTGCACAACGTTTTCGCGGAAAGGCTCAAGTCCCACAGCTGCTTCAACCATGCGCAGTTTTTCTATGTTGCTAAGCACACTGAACTGCTCTACCATGTTCTGGTGCATTATGATTAGCATGTTGTCTGGGTCAACACCGAATTTGCCAAGTAATCGTTCAATGTCCTGTTTGCTGGCGACGCGGTTTTCGAGTTCAAAAAAGTATTTTCCGTCTCGCCGCAGGACGCGGGTGAGGAAGAGTTGGTCTTTGCTGTATTTGGAGACGGGTCGTTTGTTTCCTTGTTTGCTGTTGTCCAGGATTAGTGTGACTCTTGCTTGGTCTTGTCCCCAGCGGATCAGGTCGCTGAGTTTTCTGGAGCGTTCCGTGTAGGTTTGCCCCAAACCAACCGAAATCGCCAGTAGCAGAGAGGATTTTCCTGCTCCGTTCGGTCCCCCAATTATGTTTACACCCTGTTTAAAGGGCACTCGAGCGTATTCGTAACTCATGAAATTTTCAAGTATAACTTCTTGGATTAACATTAAGCTTCTTTGCCTCGTTTTGAAGCGTTCACACTATTGAAAAACGTCTTATTAAAACAATTTGACATGTTTATGCAGATTAACCCTGAGCAAAGATGCAGCTGAATCATTCGAGCAAATGCCATTTTGAGCATGCAAACAACCCTAACCTTCCTCCAATGTAAATGCGATTACCAACAGAGGTCACTTTTCAACGATAAATCATATAAAACCCAATGTTTAACATGGAGAAACACAAATCTTTGTGAAGGCTTTTTATGCACAATCTAACAAATATTCAATAGGTTAAATTTATGAAGTTCGCGGAAATCGCCATATTGTTGCGGGAAATCGTTGACAGGTGTCCAGGTTTAGATGGAGCCACCGTCACGTTGATACCGCAGAAAGCCATGTTCCCACTGTACAATGGGTATCACATTAACATTAAAGCTAACCTTTCCAGGGAAAGCATGGGTAACTTGAGGAAAATTGTGGAAGGGCATGACTTGGTGATGCAGATTAAGGCTGATTCAGTTATAGTTTACGAAACCAGGTCATGATAATTTTTTGACCCGAAGATTGGGGCTTGAAGCTCTATGTTTAGGTGCTGACGCTTAACATTTGCACATCCGACACTTGACCTGTGTCAGCGTAGATTCCAATTGCAACTTCATTTATGCCTCCCCCGTAAATCTTGTTAAGGCCTAATTCAACGTACCAATAAGGAATCAGCGCTACTGAGTCACCTCGGGTATGAGGCACAAGTTGAACGACAAAGGCGGGTCTATGACGGTAAAGCCAGAGACTCGTTGTCCCTCAATGGTCCAACTTAGAGTTTTCACGTAGTTTTTAGCAGTATTTACCGCTTGTTCCTGGGAGGTAGCCAAGTTATTGCTTCCTACCGTGAATAAGAAGTAGCCGTCTGACAGAGTTGTTAACACGTTATTTTGAAAGATCATCTGCAAACCCTTAGCTTGGTAATCAATGTCGTCCTGCGTGTACATCCACAAAAACGAGACAGTGCCCCCTGAAACAGAAGTCTGAAGTTTTATGTTGCCCCGGGTAACTTCTGTGTTATTTAGTGTGCTAATAGTGGCTAAAATGTTGCTCATATTCGTTAAGTACGCGTCACCAGAATAGGTTTTGTAACGCGCAAGTATGTATTTAGCATTTTGTAAGGCATCGTTAGGTTGAATCTGCGTGAAAATAGGTGAGCTTTCAATCATGTTAAGGTCGTACCGCGAGAAATGATTGTTCCTGAACCGTAAATTCACGTTCAAATTGCTTGTACTGCTCGTAAGAGAGTACTGGATGAACTTCTTCAGCTACACCACCGAAATCCATGCGCTACTGTCATTGTGTCACTTAGTAAAGAAATTGTGTAATTTCTCGTATCAATCTGGGTAATATTTTTCAGGAAATTAGCCACTTTATCTGCGCCCATACCCCAAGATAACAATTGTTGATTTTCAGCTGAAGCCGTATTCTGGGAGCTTGAAAGTTGGTTTACAGAGTTGAACTGATAGGCAGACACGCTAGCCAAAATCAATACTGCAACCATCAGAACTCCGAAAAGGGCTTTCCACTTAACAGTCATCACACGACGCTTCGGTTCAATTTCACGAACTTCTTCTACATCCTTCATGGCGGTTACAGTAGCTAATCCAAACGCGGATAGCTTGTACATGCCGTCGTCTGTTTTAGATACCAGTTCGCCGAGGTTTTCAAGGTGGTAAGTCAAATGGGGCGTTGAAACCCCAAGTTGCTCAACCATCTCCATGAAAGTCATGGATTTGTTTCCGAGCATTCGAAGAATTTTACGTCTAACTGGATGCTTTAGCGAACTGAACATCGTTGAGTAAATTTCGTCTTCGTGCGATTCAGCCATATAGCTTAGTTATGCATAAGCAAGCTATAAGATTTACACAAAAAAACAAAAATATATGGGAAAAAATGGGATAGCATTTTTCTTCCTCATGGGCAGCTATTCATTTTTTTGTTGGGTTTCTGTGTTGGTCACCTCGCTTGGTATTAGAGTTTCTTTTGGTGAAAACGGCTTGTGACTTCAGTGAGTGTCCTGGTTTCTGAGGATTTGCACGAAATATATCAGCGCAGTCATTGCTGTGATGATAATTGCTCCCAATATTAGCCAGTCGGAAGTGTTTTCTTTCTGGTCAGCAACAGGCGTTGGTGCCGCTGTCGGTTGAGTGTTGGATGTAGATAGTTGAGCTGGCGCTTGAGTTGGCGTTGGAACGGGCGTAGGTGTGGCTGTAACATTTGGAGTTGGTTGAGGGGTAGGAGAAGGTGTAGCGGTTGGTGTGGGCGTCGGAGTTGCGGTCGGTGAAGGAGCAGCTGTCGGTTGAGGAGTAGGAGTCGCCGTTGAAGATGATAAAGTGCCCAGAGCATAAATGTAGCCGTCATATGAGCCGATGTAGACCACTCCGTTGACAACAGCAGGCGATGAAAATAGAAAGCCCCCGGTGTGGTATGACCAGATTATGGAGCCGTTAAAAGCGTTCAAAGCGAATAGATAGCTATCAACTGATCCACAATAGACAACGTTGCCAGCTACAGTGGGCGACGAGTAAAAGAAGCCAGTTAATTGACGTGGCGAGTATGGCGAGGTGAAGAACCAGATTTGCTGTCCAGTGGTAGCGTTGAAGGCGTAGAAACCATTGCGTGCTCCAATGTAAACAATGCCGTTTGCTACAGCGGCTGAATCATCTTCATGGTCGCTACCGCTGCCGATGTATGCTTGCCAAATCGCTCCACCGTCACTAGCTCTTAAAGCCCAAACATAGCCTTCGTCTGAGCAAACATAGATGACACCATCAACGACTGCAGGAGAAGAATAGACTTGGTTACCGACATGGGACTTCCATATTAACGCACCGTTGTTGGCGTCTAAAGCATAGACGTTTCCATCCAATGAGCCAATGTAAAGGACACCACTAACTATGGCTGGAGAGGAAATTGTCTGACCGCCCGTGTGGTATGACCATATTAAAGCGCCGTTACCCGCATTTAGTGCATAAATGTAACCTCCTGATGAGCCAATGTAGAGTACACCGTTGAGTAATGCAGGACAAGACTCTATACCGCTGTTAGTTGTGAATCGCCAAATCACTGCGCCATTTGTAGAGTTCAATGCATCCACGTATCCATTGTGACCATCCCACAGGATGCCAACGTAAACAACACCGTCAACGACTGCAGCAGACGAATCCACATTTGCGCCGACGTTAACTCCCCAAATTTGGGAGCCGGTCGTCGCATTCAAAGCGTAGAACATACTGTTGTTTGAGCCCATGTATAAGATGCCGTCAACGATAGTGGGAGTTGCACGCAACCGATCAGCGAGGGAAGGAGTGGAGGAGGCACCTGTGAAAAATTTCCAGAGCAGGTTGCCGTTGGATACTGCTGACGTTGATAGTCCTGTGCGTTGGAGGTCATGGCGATACATTGACCAATTATCATTGCTGGATCCATTGGAAGGCGGAGCTGTCGGTGCAGGGGTCACAGTTGGTCCGGTGCCACCTACTGTGATGTTCTTATTCATGTTTCCGCTAACTGCAAAGTTGTATTCATAATAGGTTGGAAAAGGAGTACATGGACCTGCATAGTTAGGGTTAAAAGCAGTTTGAGGATGAGCATCAATTGTATAGGTCCCAGCGGCTACATTTATGAAATAATATCCTGAGCTGGTAGTGAAATATCCTGAACCATATACTCCACTACTGGTTTTAAACAAAACCGCCGCTCCCACCATCGGTGTCCCCGCGGAATCAATGACGTAACCTGAGATTTTGAAGGCTGTCTGCAATGTCATATTTTTTGTGACATCGGAAACAACTGTAAATCCTGTCTCGTCATAATTAATGTAGTTGGAATCGTTTGGTGGCCAAACATTAATGTGGTATGTGCCTGAAGGACCATAAGTTTCGTAGTAACCCGAATTATCTGTAAAAACTCCCGGAACAATCGAAGGGGCATTAAAGATAACGTCTGCCTTGGCAATTCCAATGCCGTTTGAGTCCAAGACATAACCTGATATTTTAAAATTCCCGGATTGAGCGTGCACACTACTTGGGCTAAAACCAAGTGTAATTGTTAGAAGCAAAGTAGAAACTAAAAAAACAACAAAAAAGTTTCCTCTTTTCAGAGTTATTTTGTTATTAGATAATTTCAACGATTCGGCATCTGCATTCACCAATCTAGCCATTAGTTCTTTGCAATAAAAGAATTCTCGTCAAGGTTTGTTGACTAAAATTAGTAAAGATTTCTTGACTAACAACCAAAAATGGGCTCAATGAATCAAAACAATTGAGGAAGCCACAGGTGTGAAGCTAGATTGCCGTTTAGGATTAACAATACACGATTAGTCAGCGACGTTTTCATCGCCTAATAGCCGCAGTTACGGACTACTTAGGAGATGCTTACGTTCTGAATGTCGAAATACCGTTTTGCCAAAAAGCGCAAACGTTCGGCGTTCTTGCCGTTCTTACCTATTGCGACGCCCTTATCTTTAGGGTTGACGGTTATGACTGCCATTTTTTTGCCATCAGTTCTTTCGGTGACGCGTATTTCTCTGACTGCTGCGGGTTTCAGTGCGTTTTTCATGAATGTTGCTGGGTCTTCGCTGTACTCGATGATTTCGTGTTTTTTGCCTGTCATTCGTTCAAGGGTATGGATGTTTCGTCCGCCCTTGCCGATGGCAACGCCTACTTGGCCTTGGTTGACAACGAATATTGCTCGCTGTTCTACTTCGTCTACGATGCAGTCTTTTACGCTGGCGCCGCTGATGCTTTCAAATAAGGCAATGTATCGCATTTCGTCGCAGGTAATTTTTATGCCGGTTGTTATTTTTTTTCCTCCATTTTTTTATTCTTGAACCTGAGTTTCCTCGGTTAATTTGAGAATATCTGAATCCCCTGTTTCGCGGATGCTTAAGGCTGATATAATGAAGAGTTTCTTGCAGACTTCAGCTAAATCCATTGATCCACCTTTGTAGGTTATAACGGGGACTTTAGAGAGTTCTCCATAGTATTCTATTTGTTCTTTTATGTCTTTTGGACAGTTTGTAGCTAAAACTATCATCTTAGCTTTGCCTGTTTTGGCGTTTTGCAATGCAACATTGGTTCCAAAGGATACCTTTCCTGTTTTCACTGCTGACGCTAATGCTTTATCTATGTCTATCATGCTTCTGTTTTTCCTCCATCTTTTTCTTGCGTTTCAAATGTTGACATGTACAATTCAACTAAGCCTGTGCCGATTGGTATTGATTGCCCAACTATAACGTTTTCTGTTACTCCAGCTAAGGGATCACTTTCACCTTTCACGGCTGCTTCAACAATGTTTGGCACAGTGATTTCGAATGCGGCGCGCGCGAGAACACTTGCTTTTTTGCCGCTGATTCCATGTCTGCCGATTTGCTGCACATCACCAGTTGTAGTCATCATGTCTGCAACAAGCATTACGTGTCGGACATCTACGTCTAAGCCTTGGTCTTCCAGGACTCCTTTGGCTTCGTGTACCAATGCGTTTCTGGATGCTTCGACGCCGAGGGTTTTTGCGATTTCATGGATGTTGTTGGTGGTTGTCCTTGAAGTATCAACGCCTATGACTTCTAAGACTTTAGACAGGTTTGAGCCATCAGTGCGTATTACCCATTCGCCGCTCTCTTCTGTAACTAAGACTCGTTTAATGTCTGGGACACCTTTAACTTGGTACCCTGGAATCTTGGCAAGCATACGCTTTAGTTGCTCAGCTTTCTTAGGTTTAATCTCAACTGTTGTTTCAGTGATTGTTACGGTTGCGTTTTGCAGTTCCATGCGTTCTTTGAGTTCATCCATCGTTATGGCTCTGTCGTCCATCATCTGCTTGCTTAATTCGACGATTATTTCTTCGCGAACTGGGTCTTCGTAGATTGCTGAAGCCAAGTTTTCAACTGAAGTGTAGATGATGTTGCGTGCAACTTCAACTGCGCCTTCTTTGCTCTTGGCATGTTCGCCTTTTAGGTAGATAGTCATGATTGGGGTTGACGGGATTCTGCGTGCGTCAACGATTTCGATTAGTCTTGGTAAGCCTAAGGTGACGTTTTGTTCTTTGACACCAGCGTAGTGGAAGGTTCTAAGAGTCATCTGGGTGCCTGGTTCGCCGATTGATTGGGCTGCAACAATGCCGACTGCTTCCCCTGGCTCCATCAAAGCACGCTTGTATTGTTCAGCTGTTTGGGTTGCGGCTTTCGTAACGGCTTTGGTTGTTAACTTGTTCTTTGCAAAGTTCTGTTTAAGCTGGTTCAGCAGGATAGGTGTTAACTGGTTTTCTACGTTCTTAAGCTGCTTTTTAATGTGTTCTGCAGATGCTATTTCGCCTTTTTCTTCGCCGAGTTTTATCTGCTCGATTAGCCGGTTGACGTTTACTGCTTTACCATGGTCACTTTTAGCTGGGTCTACGCCGTCTTCACCGTACCTGAATTGGATGATGTCTCCTGCGGAGTCCCGTACGGTGCTGTCGTATTCTAAGCGTATGTGCTCTAAGGCGTTGATCAATCGTCTTTGCATGTAACCGCTTTGTTGAGTGCGGACGGCTGTGTCGACTAGACCTTCTCTGCCTCCCATAGCGTGGAAGAAGAATTCAATCGCGTCAAGTCCCGTCTGATAAGAGTTATAGACGAAGCCTCTTGCTCTTGGGCTTGGGTCGCCATCAACGAAGTGCGGCAGTGCCCTTCCAGCATAACCCCTTAGGATACGTTTGCCTCGGACTGACTGTTGCCCAACGCAAGCTGCCATTTGACCGATGTTTAAGCTTGAGCCTCTTGCACCTGCTCTTGTCATGACAATTCCTGCGTTTTCCAATGTGAAGTCTTCGTCTGCTATTTTGCCTGATTCATCTCTGGCTACTGGCGAGTTCATGCATGACATAGATTTCGAAGGATTCCTCAAGGGTTTGTCCTGGCAAGCGTGGTAGAGTTCCGTTGCGGAAGTTTTCGATGTGTTCATTGATTTTCTTTTGGATACGGTCCATTGTCTTTGCCATGCGGTTGCGGGCTTTCGGTGAGAGAACCAATTGGTCGTAGGTGTAGCTAAAGCCTCGCATGGAAATGAATAGTTTGAGTAAGTGTGTGACTTTGTTTAGGAATTCTCTTCCAGCTTGGGTGCCGTAGTCTTTGATTATTCTGTGAAGTAAACTCTCAGACTGCTCAGAACCGATAGATTTACGATCAATAATTCCTGTAACCAACTGGCCGTTCTTAACCACTACGTAGGCGTCATGTTTGCATTCTTCTTCTTCGCATTTAGTGCAGCCTTGACAAATGTTAGCTTTCAAAGAGTAATTGAGAGTTTTTGGTAGGTATAGGCTGAAGATTTGTTTGCCTGACCACATGGGTTCTGGCGTCTTTGATTTCTGGTTCGGGCACAGGTCCAGTGTAATTAGTAGTTGTCAGCAGCCTGTTAACTTGGCTTCTGGTTAGGTAGTTGCCTTTTTTGGTGAAGTAGTATGCGCTTGTGATGAAGTCTCTGATGGCGCCGATGATTGGTCCGCCGAATCTGGGTGAGAGGATTTGGTCTTGAACCTGCATGAGCAGCAAGCTTTCAGTTCGAGCTTCCTCGCTCTGCGGAACGTGTAGGTTCATTTCGTCGCCGTCAAAGTCAGCGTTGTAGGGTGGACAAACACAAAGGTGTAATCGGAAAGTCTTGTACGGTAAAACTCGAACATAATGCGCCATGATGGACATGCGGTGAAGCGAAGGCTGGCGGTTAAAGATAGCTATATCACCGTTTTTGAGGTGACGCTCAACTACGAATCCTAATTCGACTGCTTCCGCAATTTTTGTTCGGTCAACTACGAATTCGAGCCTGATGCGTTTGCCGTCTGGGCGGATAATGTAGAGTGCGCCTGGATAGTTTTCTGGACCGTTAATCACGAATTTTTTCATTTCTTCAATGTTCCATGCAGTTACCTTTTCTGGGATGGATAGTCGCATGGCAACGTCTTGTGGAACACCGACTTCGTTTATGTCAAGGTTAGGGTCTGGTGAAATGACTGTGCGGGCTGAGAAGTCGACACGTTTGCCTGAGAGGTTGCTTCTGAAACGTCCTTCTTTGCCTTTCAACCGTTGAGAGAGGGTTTTTAGGGCTCTTCCACTGCGGTGTCTTGCTGGCGGAATACCTGATGCCTCGTTGTTGAAGTACGTGGTAACGTGGTATTGCAACAGTTCAGAGAGGTCTTGGATAATGAGGGTTGGTGCACCGGCTTCCATGTTCTCTTTTAGACGCTGGTTAATGCGGATGATGTCTACGAGTTTGTGGGTTAAGTCATCTTCTGACCGGATACCTGATTCCAACGTAATTGATGGACGCACATAAACTGGTGGAACAGGTAGAACTTGCAGAACCATCCATTCTGGACGAGCCACTTTGGGGTTGAAGCCCAAAATTTCTAAGTCTTCGTCTGAGACACGTTCAAGCCTTTCGCGTATCATGCTGGGTGTTAGGGGTTCTGAGCCTGCTTCAGTTTGCTCGATGAACTTTGTTGGTTTCTCGAAGGTGATTTTGAATTGTGCAGCTGCGCAGTAGGGGCATTGTTTTGCTTTGATGTCGGTTAGGATTTCTTTGTAAATTTCATCAGGGATAGTTCCCAGGAGCTCGTTGAAGCGTTCAAGTCTTTGGCGTGCTTTTTTAGTACCGTCTTCTGAGAGGAGAATGCGACCGCAAGTGCGGCAAGTTGCTTTCAAGAGGTCAAAAATAATCTTTGTAAATTCAATGTGCACAATTGGCACGGCAAGTTCGATGTGTCCGAAGTGTCCTGGGCAGCGGATGGCTGTGTTGCCGCAGGTTTTGCATCTTTGCCTCGGTTCGAGAGTGCCTAGTCTGCCGTCCATTAAGCCTGCTGTGATTGGTGCGCCGTCTTCGTCATAGGTGTCTGGCGTTTGGATTTCAACGACTGATTGTTTACGGAGGTCTTTAGGTGAGATTAAACCGAATGAGATTTCATCTACTATTTTATGTATCAATTCTTCCTGTGACATGTTATGCCTTCTCCTTTAGTCTTAATTTTGGTGTAATGCATAAGCTCTGCAGTTCTTGCAACAGAAGCTTGAAAGCGTAAGACACGATTACTGGTGAAATCTTTGCTTTCTCGTCGCATATCTTGCAGACATAGCGCCTTTGCTTCATGTCGAAGTAAGCGATTTGTCCGCAGTTCTCGCATATGTAGAGCGTGTACTTGTCAGATTCTTCCAGCAGCCTATCTCGCAGTAGCATAGCGGCTCCGTGACCGATGAGGCAGTCTCGCTCCATTTCTCCGAACCTGAGACCACCACCCCTTGCGCGACCTTCAGTTGGCTGGCGTGTGAGCATTTGCACTTGACCGCGGGCTCTGGCGTGTATCTTGTCTGCAACCATGTGGTGTAGTTTTTGGTAGTAAACGATTCCAACGAAAACGTCGGCAACGAATTTTTCGCCTGTGGCGCCGTTGTAGAAGACTTCGCTTCCGGTTTGGCTGAAGCCGAGTTTTACAAGGTTCTTGCGTACTTCGTCTGGTCCTTCGTTTGAGAATGGTGTGCCGTCGCCTGGTTTGCCTCTTGCGCATGCGGCTTTGCCTGAGAGTGATTCGATGAATTGTCCGATGGTCATTCTTGAGGGGATTGCGTGTGGGTTGATTATTAGGTCTGGAGTGATGCCGTCGTCTGTGAAGGGCAGGTCTTCTTGTGGAACGATTAGGCCGATGACTCCTTTTTGTCCGTGGCGGGATGCGAATTTGTCGCCTAGTTCGGGGACTCTTTGGTCGCGTACGCGGACTTTGACGAGTTGGCTTCCTTCGCCCGACATCGTTACGAATATGCCGTCGACGATGCCTGTTTCGGAGGGACGCATGTCCACGGATGTGTCACGCATTGAGGGTCCTTTAACTTCGAATTCTTTGTATTCTTCAAGGAATCTTGGAGGACTGATTCTTCCGATTAAGACGTCTCCGCCGACAACTTGGGATTCTAAGCTGATGATTCCGTCGGGTTCGAGTAAGCGGTAGTATTGTTCTCCCCGGTAGCCACGGGTGCCTGGTTCTGGAACGGTGAATTTGTCTTTTAAGCCACCTAGGTATTGGCGGCATTCTGCTTCGTAGATTCGGTAGAAGGTTGATCTGGCTAAGCCGCGTTCGATGGATGCTTTGTTGAAGATGATGGCGTCTTCCATGTTGTAGCCTTCAAAACTGAGCACAGCAACAACGCAGTTTTGTCCTGTTGGCCGTTGCTTGTATCCCATGACATCCATGTTTTCGGTTTGAACCATAGGTACCTGTGGGTAGTGGAGGATGTGTGAGCGTGAGTCTACTCGGTGGTGGAAGTTTGTGCCGTAAACTCCAAGTGCCTGTTTAGCCATTGCGGCTTGGTATGAGTTTCTTGGTGACTGGTTGTGTTCTGGATATGGAATGGTTGAAGCGCAGATTCCAAGGATTGTGAAGGTTGCAATTTCCACATGGGTGTTTTCGGGGGCAATCGCGTCGAAGGTGAGTGAGATGAAAGCGTTTTCTTCTTCTTCAGCATCTAAATATTCAACTAAACCGTTCTTGACAACGTCTTCCCAAGTCCATTCGCCTAAACCTATCTTTTCAAAATGCTTTGACCCAAGTTTTGAAACGCCGTTTTCGACAATTATGAGTGGGCGTCTGACTCTTCCTTCGTCGCAGTTTGCGTGTACTTCTTCGGTTTCAGTTTGAGCTTTAGAGAAGTAAGTAACGTTAGCTTCTGTGGATATTTCGCCTGCTCGCCTTTTCTGTCGGAAGGACTGTACCATTTCCTGTGGGTTGTTGCAGTATCCGATGATGTTGCCGTCAACGAAAACTTTAGCTCCTGAAATACGCAACTCAATAGTGGCCTCGTATGCTGGTACAGTGCCCATTTCGAAGAGCAACTGCTTTATTTTGTCCGGGTTTACGCCTACTGCTATGGAGGCTGATAATGCGAGGTTTTTTACGAGCCCGCAGTTTGAGCCTTCAGGGGTTTCGTTGGGGCATAAGCGTCCCCAGTGGGTTGGGTGTAAGTCTCGGGCTTCGAAGTTAGGTTGGCTTCTGCTGAGTGGCGATTGGAGCCTGCGTAGGTGGCTGAGAGTTGAGATGTAGTTTGTTCGGTCAAGAAGCTGAGTAATTCCAACTCTTCCTCTGCCCCAGTTACCCGTCGCCAACGCATGTTGGAAACGTTCGGTGATGATTCCTGGGCGAACAGCTGCGGAGACAGTTATGATTGGACCTTTAACGCCGATGCGTTCAAGCTGGTACTTTATGTCCCGTGTTAAGTTTCTGAATGAGACGCGGAAAAGGTCAGCAAGCAGTGGACCACCGAGTCTTAGACGTTTGTTTTTGAAGTGGTCTTTGTCGTCGGGTTGTCTTCTGCCTGTTTTTAGTTGGATTACACGGTATGCCATTTCGCCTAAAAAGATGGCTTTTTCTTTGCGGTTTTTATCGCTTCTTCCCAAATGTGGCAGGAAGTTTTTGTCGAGGGCGGTTTCTGCTTTTTGAAGTCGGTATTCTTCGACTTGTCCGTGGGCAACGCGGTTGCCGATAAATAAGATGGCGTCGCTTGGGGTGTCTACGCCGATGGCTTTTTCGAATGAAGCGGACAGTTGGCTTTGGGTGTCGCTGTCGAGGGAGACGGATTCGGCGATGTCTTTGTCTTTTTCCATGGTTAATGCGCGCATGATGACGACGAAGGGGATTTCTGTTGGGACTCCTGGCATGGTGACGTAGATTGCGTCGTCTGATTTGAGTTTAAGTTCGATTCGGGCTCGGAAGCCAACGGTTGTTGAGAAGATTTTTGCTTGATAAACTGGCGATGTGCCTTTTTCGTCTATGTCAACGATTACGCGGTTTGGCGCCAAATCTTCCATGGCAACAATGACGCGTTCGGAGCCGTTAACGACAAAGTATCCACCTGGGTCATCAGGGTCTTCTCCTGCCGCGATGAGTTCTTCTTTGCTGAGTTGGCTGAGGAAGCAAAGTTTGCTCTTCAGCATAACAGGGATATTTCCGATATAAACCAGTTCAGTGTCCTGTTCTCTTCCATCCACGATGGGAGTCATTTCAAGTGCAATAGGCGCTGAATACGCTAAGTTGCGTAGTCTGGCTTCCATTGGGTAAATTTCATGTTTTGTTCCATCCACCTCTGTGGCGTATGGACCAGTAATGCGTGACTGCGGGTCAATTACCCAGATTTGACCAAGTTTCACTTTGTAAGGGCTCTCTGGAACTTCAATGGGGATTTCAGCTACTTCATCCACGACTTCTTGGAGTCCATGGTCGATGAATTCGTTGTAGCTGTCAAGGTGCTGGCGAACTAAGCCTTTCTCGTTGAAGAAAGTTTTCAAAAGATAATGGATATCTTCTTTTTGTACATTAGTCAAGTTTTCAGTTCTCCCATAAATTTAACATAAAATAATGATGACTGTTGTGATTTTTGGTCAGGGTTAAGGGCATTTGTTTCACTCTTTCATTTCCTCCGATGCTGGATAGTTCCAACTCGAAAAAGGGTTCAACTAACTTTTCTAAGAGCACAAACACAAGCCGCCTACGTTGCATATAAACATTTTTATTCACAATGAGTCTAAACTGAATCTCTAATAAACATTCATAGAGCATCTGATTGAAAAAAACTTTTCGGCTCGACGTTGCATGGGCAAAAATGGGAAAGGGCAACAATAAACAGTTACAACGAGCAAACAAGACTCAGTGCAGTTCATCTAAGCATAAGCCGCTCAAGTGAATGCTTTTTTAATAAAATAACCGGGCTAAGTTGGTGCTTATTTGTATTTGC
Organism: Candidatus Bathyarchaeota archaeon; assembly: GCA_963695285.1. GTDB lineage: Archaea > Thermoproteota > Bathyarchaeia > Bathyarchaeales > Bathycorpusculaceae > Bathycorpusculum. Next base: position 975,668 of record OY968763.1, on the reverse strand, counting down.
ACTGGTTTTTACCATGCTTTTGGCTGCAGAAAATGCCAATACAGCCTACTCCTCTCAGGTATTCTAAGCAATCAATTATGACTAATACCTAGCGATTTTGTAGCGATTCCTGCCCAGGCGACGCTGCCTTTGCTCCTGCGCCTCCGTCAACTTAGAATCTCCAGTCTTAACCTCGTAAGTTGTGGGATCACCAACCTTATTCCCAAAAAAATCACGCTTCTGAACAACAAAATCTCCGCCATCCCGAATTTTTCGGCAATCATGCCCCTGCATGGCCTGGTCAAACGCAAAACGGTCCTTGGCAATGTTGCCCTTGGCGCGGTTGCTTGACATGCTGAGCCTTCTGGAAATTTTTCCAGATTTTAACGGGTCTTCCTTTGAAATTCTTTTAACCAATTACGGTAACCTTTGTTTGCATAAAGTTGCAAGATAATATTTCAACCTTTACAGGAACCATTTCATATTGCTGTGATTGCCAAATATGCCAATGTCGAATCCCACCCCGGCACCACTATGGTAATACATACCGAGGGTTTACGAAGGGTGATTTTCTTTGTTTGGAATCAGTCGCACCTGAATTTGGAAAAGTTTATCTTGCGTATGCCTCGACGAGGTCACGCGCAGTGATGACGCCTACGAGGGTCCCGTCTGGTGCGGCTACGGGTAACCGTTTTATGTGTTTAATAGCCATGGTGGCAGCAGCTTCGTGAACGCTTGTTCCGGAAGGTATTGCGATTAATGGTGATGAAGCAACTTCTACAACTGGGATATCTAATGTTTTATCTTCTGCTACAATCTTGCTTAACAAGTCTCGTTCGGTAAAAATACCAAAAGGCTTTCCTTGGCGGGTTATTACAATGCTGCCTATGCGTTCTTCACCCATCGTCTTCAATATTGTTCTAACAGAAGTTTTTTCGTCTGCGGTGACAACGGTTCGTGTCATGAAGTCGTCGACTTGAATCTGCGTTTCTGGAACTTCAGGCATGCTACGTATAAGGTCGGATGCTGTCACAATAGCTATCAATTCTCCATTGTCAAATACGACGAGTCGACCTTTCTTTTTGTACATAGTCTGCGCTGCTTCCTTGATTTTAACTTCAGGACCGACAGTTATGAGTGGATAACTCATGTTTTCTTTAACACTTTCTTTTGCTGGATCTTTGCCACATGCCAAAACCTTAGTCAAAAGATCGCGTTCAGTGATAATACCCAAAGAGACGCCATTTCTTGTTACAATTAAACTTCCGATATGCTTTTTGCCCATCAAAACGGCGGCTTCTTGCATTGTCGCTTCAGGTCTTATGGTAACAACAACACGACTCATTATTTCCTTGACATGTTGAAGACGCGAAAGCTCGCTTTTGTGCTGTGCATGTGCGCTGTGGAGAATATTTGGGAACTCTTTTTTGAAATTAGACGATCCCATGAAAATTCCTCTATTTCTTCCTTAGTCGAAACCCATACTTAAGACTTCGGTTTCACGCGCGCTAAATTAAACCAAAAGTCAAACGAACACCTTGATGAACTTTAATTTGAACAAAAAAATGGAAATGCGGGTGATGTCTCCACCGAGTGGAGGGTTCAAGTCCTCCCCCCTATAGGTTTTCTGCATAGGTTGGATATTAGGATCCAAATATGATGGCGTTTTAACGTTTGATTATTTCCAAATTGTGCCCCATTAGCAAGCTACCTATTTTTTTAGTTATCACAGGAAACAGGTTTAGGTCGGCTTCGTATCCGACGCTGTTGCGTTCGTTTTGAAAGGCGATTTTTGTAGTTGTTCCCGAACCTAAGAAGGGGTCAAGTACAGTTTCACCTTTAACACTGAACATTCGGATCAGGCGGTCAGCGATTTCTTCCGGGTAGGCGGCGGTTCTGCGTTCTAGTTCGCTTGCGGTTTGCCGTGTACCCCTGACAGACCAGATTTGGCTGAACCACTCGTCACGCTCCTTCTTAGTGAAAGCACTCTCATACCGCAACCCGTCTTTGGGCTCAAATTTGCGAAGCTTCCCCTTCCTGAAAAGCAAAATAAACTCACAGTCCAACGTTACATAGGCGTTCGGGGGAAGAAAACCTGATCCCAAGAAGGCGCCTTTACCTTTGTACGCCGGTTTGTTGGTGGGTTTTTTCCATAGAATGTAGGGGAGTGTGGTGAAGCCGATTTTTTCGCAAATCTCGGTTATTCTGGAGTGGTTGGGGTAAAGTTGGAATTTGCCGTTTATGGTTCGGGTTGCGTCGCCGATGTTGATGCATGCGATGCCGCCGTCGACAAGGACGCGGTAGGTTTCTGCCCAGACTTTTGCCAAGTTTTCATGCATGGCAGTGTAGATTTGCCCCACAGTTTCTTCTTCGCAATTTGCATCCAATTTGTGGAATAATTCCGCGATTTTTGGGTCAGCCTTGCAGAAGAGTTCGTCCCACATCGCAATCATGGGGTAAGGCGGCGAGGTCACCATCAGCTGGACACTGCCGTCTGCGAGTTCGGGCATTTGTTGGCTGTTGCCAAGGATTACTTTGTGCTGGGTTTGCATTGCCTCTAAGTATCGTTGCATTGGTGTTTTACTTTTGCGGTAGACGGGAAATGATTAATAAGACGGAGCCAGACAGTTTTCTATCCGAAAAGTTGCTACGGTAACCAAGCTAGGTCAAAGGTGAAGGACTCAAGATCTCGACGCTTTGACTTAAGCGCCCAAATGGGAAATCCTTTCCCTCAGGGGTTCGCAGGTTCAAATCCTGCCCGTAGCACCAAAATTCTCTACATTTTTGGGGAAATTTTAATACCTTACATAGTCTGTAATGTTACATTATCAGTGGTGAATATTGGGTGGTTGAAGCAGTTTTCACGGATGAAGATAAGAAGAACCTTAAAGTCATTGCTGAGGAACTTCCAAAACTTCGTTCAGTAGTTGAAGAACTTATGGAAACATTGGAAATTTTAAGCGACGAAAAACTGATGAAGAGCATTGATAGAAGCCTAAAAGATGTCAAAGAGGGCCGAGTACTTAGTTATAAAGAAATGCTGCAAGAATTGAGCATCGATGAAAAAGAAATTTGAACTTATCTTTACCAAAGAGTTTCTTAAGAGGCTCAAACGTCTTGACAGGCAAACCCAAGTTAGAATGCTTAGAGAACTACGTATCTTGGAGGTCAAGCCTTTTGTCAGTAAACAGTTAGTTGGACGTTTAAGTGAGCTTAAATCCTTTCGAATAGGTGATTACAGGGTAATCTATCAAGTTTCTGAGCAGAAAATTGTTATTCGAACTATTGGGCACCGCAAAAAAGTTTACGATGAATAAAAAAAAGAATCCTTTCCCTCAGGGGTTCACAGGTTCAAATCCTGCCCGTAGCACCAATTTACTTTATAAAAATAACTTCTTTTAGGTCTCTGAAATGTTCATCGCCTGTTACCACTTTGCCGCCGAGGTTTCTTGCCGTACAGAGAACAATGGCATCTGCTAAACCCCAGCCCTTCTCTTGTTTATTCATTTCACAAGCGGTTTTTCCAGCTATCACAGCAAGCTCGAAATCCAACTCGACGACTTGGCTTGTTGCACTGATGAATTCTAAGCGTTTTAATCTGCCCTCCGATGTCTCGTTTCCAAGCTCTGTTTCTTTTTGCAGTTTTCGACTTACTTCTGAAACAACAATGCTTGGTGTGACTGAATCTGTACTTTCTATATATTCTTTGGCAACTTCACCGTATTCGGAAGCTCTAAAATATTCTATCCAAGCGTAAGCGTCTATAACATATTTAGAGGTCATGGAATTCAGCTTCGTCTTTCCGTGTAAAAGGCTTTAGTTTGCGGTTTGACCCAAACATGGAGCCGGGAATGTTTTTGCGTTCAAGAATCAGTGATTTTATGACTTGGTTGTGGCTGTTGGCTTTCATTTCTTTTTTGATTTTGTTTAGCATCTGCAGGGTTTTTTCGTCTACTTGAACAGTTGTGGGCAAATGAATTCCTCGCTATAACTATAGCTATAGACGTATAAAGGGATTACTTTTTCAACCGATAAAAATCTTCCCACAAACCTAAACCCTGCCCGTAGGGCCAAAATCTCAAATTACCGGTATTTTGCCCAGGTTCTAATAGCTCAGTAAGGAGAGCGAAAAGCAAATAGGCTTCGTTAAACACCTTGTCATAATAATGGTGTTTTGATAATATGACTTGTTGGAAATGGTTTGGTACTGTCTTGAAAGAGGCAGGAGTAGAAGTAAACGAAAAGAACAAAGAAAAGATTGATGCGGTCATACACAAGTACATAGGCGAGCAGTCAAGCTATGGACATTGCTCTGCAGATTGGAAAAAGGCGCGAAAGGAAATTGTAGCTAACGAAAAAATGAAAAAAGAATTAATTGGGCAACTCAAAACTTTAAAGTGACTCATTTTTCGCTGATTAAGTCGAAGCGATTTTCAGATGTCGCAGGTTCAAGTCCTGCCCAAACACCACAATCTTCCATGTTTTAGGGAAATTTTAATACTGCCCGCGCTTGTAAAATACGAGTTTAGCTTGGTGACTTGGTTGGTTAAAACAGTTTTCACAGAGGAGGACAAAAGAAACCTCAGGGGCATAGCTTTGGAACTCCAAGAAATCCGCAAGCTCATTGAAGAACTTACTGAAAAATTAGTAAATTTAAGCGACAAAGACTTAATGAAGAGCTTAAATGCAGACCAAATAGGCCTCAAAGAAAGCGAAGTACTTAGATGCAGAGAAAAACTGGAAGAACAACTGGACAGCGCTAAAAAAGAACTGTAACACATATAAAAGTCAGTTTTTTACGGATACAGTTAATAGCATGTCATCACTCGTATTATAAAACAGAGACAAATAATCTGTTTCTATACAGTCACAAAAATAAATTAGAATAATTATTTGAAAACTTGATTTTTTCAGGAGGATAGAAAAATGAAAATAATAGACGCATCGATAGTTTTTGTTTGCCCCGAATGCCACTCCAGCTTCGAGTTCGACGCTGTAGGAGAACATGAGTTTGTTCCCTGCCCAGTCTGCGGAACCGACTACGTCACCATCAAAAAAGGCAACAAGTTAATTCTCGAAAACTTTGATTCAGCACAAATGTGCGAAGCACCAGCAATCTTGACTTAACTAAAATGCCGATTAAAGCCCCAATCCTGGGGCGAGAACAATAACCCAAAATAACCCAGCCCACACTACCAAGCAGAGGCGAACATATTTGGTAACTCAACAAGACACATGGAACTTAACTGAACTTTTCCCAAGCATAAATGACCCTAAAGTTAACCAAGCCATCAAAGAAGCCACCGTTTTGGCAGACGCGTTCGAGAAGGCTTACCGCGGCAAAATAACCTGCCTATCAGCTGAGGGTTTATTGCAGTGCCTTAGGGATGTTGAGGTTTTTGAATCAAAAATCAGCGGCATTTCCTTGTTTTCAAGCCTGATCTTTGCGGCAGACATGACGGAGCCCCAAGCGCAGGCGTTAAATGACAGGGTAGACAAACTCTCAGCCAACATCGGTAAGCAACTGGCGTTTTACTCTCTGGAGCTTGGCGCTTTGGTCAAAAGAAACCCTCAGATTATCAACGAGAAAACCTTATCCAATTACAGACACTCGCTAGAACGTGTCCACCGCCGAGTCGAACACCAGCTCTCCGAAGTGGAAGAGCAACTCATAATCGAAAAAGACCAGTTCGGCGTAAACGCTTGGTCGGAGCTGCAGAGCAAATGGCTTAACACCCGCCTCTTCGACGTCGCGGTCTTGGGGGAGAAAAAGACCCTTAACTATGGGGAAGCCAACGGTTTGCTGCCTCACCCTGATCGTGCCACACGGGAATCCGCTAACCGCGCAATTTATGGGCTGCTAGGAAAAGACGGCGAAGTCTTCTCCGCGGCACTCCGCAGCATCTGCAACGACTGGGTAACAGTGTCTAAACGCCGAAAATACTCTTCGCCCATGGAATCCAGCTTAATTAGCAACGACACCGAGGAGGGCATCATTGGCAACTTGCTTAAAACCGTCGAGGAGGGCGCTGCGACTTATCGGCGTTACCTCAAGTTAAAGGCCAAACTGATGAATCTGCCCACGCTGGGAAACCATGACATTATGGCTCCGCTTCCAGATGCGCCAGAACTCAAATTTACATTCCAAGAAGCGCAAGACCTGGTAATCAAAGCCTACAGCCGCTTCGACCCCCAATACGCCAACGCAGTCAAAGAAATGTTCCAAAAACGCCACATAGACGCCACTCCACGCTTTGGCAAACGCAACGGCGCGTTTTGCGCAGGCTACTACAACGGCAAATCCGCCTATATTCTGCAAAGCTTCAACGGCACGTTGACTGATGTTTTCACGTTGGCACATGAGCTTGGGCACGCGACCCATGACTGGTACGCTTCAAGAAGCCAAACGCTGCTTAACATGAACGTTCCCTCCGCCGTGGCAGAGACGGCGTCGATTTTTGGCGAGTTGTTGCTCACTGATTTGCTGCTGGATGGGGCAAAGTCGGATGCGGAACGCAAAGCGCTGCTGTGCCTGGTTTTGGATGAGGCTGGGATGACAGCTTTCCAGGTTACTGCACGGGTGTGGTTTGAGCAGGCACTCTACGCCTCCATAGAGCAGGGCGAATTCTTGGATTACCCAACCGTCTGCAGCCACTGGACCAAATCTCGGGACCGCATCTACGGCGACGCCGTCACATGGTTCCCAGAAATGGAAGCCGAATGGACCATAAAACCCCACTACTACATGGCAAACTACCGCTTCTACAATTACCCCTACGTCTACGCCCAAATGTTCGTCTACTCGCTGTACGAGCGGTATTTGGAGGAGGGCAAAGCGTTTGTACCAAAGTTGGTGAAGGCGTTGTCTGCGGGCGGCAGCGTGTCGCCGCTGGAAATTGGCGAAATCGTTGGGTTAAACGTGGCAGACCCAAGCTTCTGGAGCGGCGGCTTAAAGGTGTTTGAACGCTTCATCGCTGACTTAGAAAAAGTCATCTAAGCATGATAGAACACGAAAGGGAACATGGAAAAATCTAGAAGCCTGAGAGCGCCAAAATTATCAAGATAACTCCGAGAGCAAACGTGTAGGCAGCAAAGTAATGGAATCTTTTGCTCAAAACCAGTTTTTTCACCAGTACAATGGCTAAGTAGCCTGCAATAACCGTAAACACTAAACCGACCAGAAGGTTAAGCGGGCTGATGCCGATGCCTTGGGAAAAGCTTCCTCGCTGCAGGTAGGCTTCCACGCCTAAGTCGCCTATTATGGCTGGGATAGAAAGCAGAAAGGAGAATTTGAAAACCATTTCTCGTTTAACGCCCTGCAAAAGCCCGCTCGATATGGTTGAGCCGCTTCTTGAGAGCCCCGGAAAACTCGCAGCGCCTTGGGCAGCACCCATAACAAGTGCTTTGTCTGTAGGAGATTTGAGTTTGGTTTTCTTTGCCATATTTGGAGAAGAACAGCAGGGCAGCGCCGAATAGGAAGGTGACTCCGATGATTAGGAGGGTTTGGTAGTGTGTCGGCTATGAATTTGTCGTAGAGTAGCCCGATTATGCCTGTGGGGATAGTTGCAACGATGATTAGTGGGATGAATCGTGCCGTATTCTGAATGGAAATCTCGATGCACCAACGCGGTAAGAACGATTTTGATGTCGTGCCTGAAATAAAAGATTACAACCCCAAGGGTGCCAATGTGCAAAAACACGTTGAAAAGAGGTGTTGCCTGAAAACCCAAGAAATGCTCCGTGATTCTTAAGTGAGCTGTGCTGGAGATGGGCAGCCACTCTGCGAAGCCTTGGATTAAACCGAGGATTATTGTGGTGAGTAGTTGGTCAAGCAAATGCTGGCACCTGCAAACGTTGATGGCAGGTTATTATTAATAGGTTTTGCAAAATGCTGAATGTAATTCTTGTTAAAATTGATTTAAAAAATAATGGATTGGGGCTGAAAAAAATTGCCTTTTTCTATTTTTTCTTTTCTTGGAAGAGTTTTTTGATTGCGCCGATTCTTGCTTTCTGCGCCAGCACATCGCTTGTAACTACGGTTATTGCTTCTTCAGGGCACCATTTAACGCATTGTGGTCCATCAGCTTTGTCTTTGCACATGTCGCAGACGTAGACGACTTTGGTTTCTGGATGCAGCATTATGGCGCCGTAGTCGCAGGCTTCGATGCACCAGCCGCAGCCGTTGCATTTGTCCTTGTCTAAAACGATGTTGCCTGTATCTTCTGACTGTGTGAGTGCATCTCGTGGGCAAGCGGCTACGCAGGCTGGGTCTTCGCAGAGTCTGCATGTAACCGCCATGTTTGCTAACTGGTTAACTCTAACTACTCGGATGCGTGATTTAAGTGGGTTGAAGGCTTTTTCTTTGGTGAATGAGCAAGCGTACTCGCATATTTGGCAGCCGACGCATTTTTCCGGGTCAGCGGAAACAAATTTTCTTTCGTGTTCTTTAACCATTCTTTTACGCCTCTTTTCCTTCAATTATACTGAGGTAATCTTGCAAACCTAATTCTTGGAGTTTAGCTTTGGTCGGTATGCCTTCGACGTTCCAGCCTCGGGCTTGATAGTAATCGTCCAGTAGCAGGTCAAGTTCGTCTTGGGTTACGATAGCGCCTTTTGCTGGTCCATCATCTGGAATCGGCTGGTTCATGACTTTCCATGGCAAAGTGTCGTCTTTGCGGCTTTTGCCTTCTCGGACGTTGATGAGTTTGGCGATTGTGTTTATTCGTTCGCCTGCAACTTTAAGCTCTTCTGGCGTCATCTCGGAGCCTGTGACTAGGCTGTAGAGTTTTGCCATGTCGGCGAGTTCCTTGTAGAGGGTGCCTTTAGCGTTTTTGCAGATGATAAGTGAATCGATTAACGCGTAGATGTCTTCTGCGTCTTTAACGAGTTTGCCGCGGCCTTTTTCAGCTTTCAAACGGTCAACTTTGCCCTTTAAGTCGATGGTGTAAGCGCCGCTTCGGTTGTGGTCTGCTCCGCGGAACGAAACTGCAGAGCCTAACGCGGTTGTTTTTAGGCAACGCAGGTCGTAGCCTGTAACTTCTAAGCCTTTAATTTGCTGCGCAAGCTCCATTGAGTTTTTGCCGATTTTTTCTGCAGCTACTTTTACGCCGTCCGCGAGCATGTCGCCGATTCCTTCGCGTTTGCCGATTTTTTCGATAAGTTGGATTAATGCATCTGCGTTTCCGAAGTGAGCATCTAATCCGCCGAGGTCTTCGTGTGTTAGGATGCCTTTTTCGTGGCAGTCCATCACGAAGCTGACAGTTACGCCTGCGCTTGTTGCGTCAAGGCCATAGTAGTTGCAGAGTTCAGCAGCTTTGATTATTGCGTCCAGTTTGTCTACGCCGCAGTTGGGTCCGAGCGCCCAGAGATTATCGTATTCCATTCGTGCCAAGGTGCCTTTGTAGGGTCCTTCGCGGATGAGTGCTTCATGTTCGCACCGCATTGCGCATGAGTTGCAAGCGATGATTTTTGCAATGTATCGTTCGTTGAGTGTTTCGTCCGCTGACTTTTTCAGCGTTCTCGAAATGGGCGTTGTTGAAGTTGCGTGTTGGCATGCAGTAGAGTGTGTTTTGTAATCATGAGGTTTTCGGGTGTGCCCAGGGTGCGGTATTTCTGTGCGGCTGGGCCTTTCATGCGTTCATGGAATTCTTTGACCATTTCCATGAATTCATCAGGTTTCGCAACTATTATGTCGCGGGTTCCTCTGACAGCGATGGCTTTAAGGTTCTTGCTGCCCATGACTGCGCCAAGCCCGGTTCTTCCTGCAGCACGGGTTTTCTCGTTTATTATGCATGCGATTTTTGATTGTTTTTCGCCTGCTAAACCGATAGAGGCTACTCGAACGTAGTAGTCGCCGATTTCGTTTTTGATGGCATCTTCAGTTTCGCCGGGTGACTTACCCCAAAGCTGTGATGCATCAAGCAGCTGGACTGAGTCGTCGTCAATCCAGAGGTAAACTGGTTTCTCAGCTTTCCCAGTTAAAATTAAGGCGTCGTATCCTGCTCTTTTTAGTTCTGCTCCAAAGGTGCCGTGGCTTACTGCTTCGCCGACACCGTTTGTTTCGGGTGATTTAGATATGAATGCGTGGCCGTTTCCAGCCTGTGGGAAACATTGTTCCTGAAACTGGCCCAAGTGCTAATACAAGCGGGTTTTCTGGGCTAAGCGGGTCAACGCCTGCTTTTGAGTTGGATAACCAGAGTTTCATGCCAAGGCCGATGCCGCCGATGTATTTTTTGGCGATCTTCTTCGCTTAGTTTTTCCGTGCGAGTTTTGCCTGTGGTTAAATCAACGTATAAGATTGTTCCTGCGTAACCTAGCAAACCTTGTTCTCTCCAAGAGTTTAGAATATTTAGTGCTGTTGAACAATATATTAAGTTAATGGGTTCTTTGTTTGGAAATTCATGGCTTATTTTTGAATCGTAAACGCCGTTATTTACTGCTGAAACAGCGTTAAAATCCATAGTTTCATGGTAAAAACCTGTTTAAGCAGAGAAAAGAAATATCAGAACCCAAAAACAAACACTAATCCAGAGCAGAAGGCACAGAAAATGCAAGTCAAAGTCCACTACATCAGCCTAGTAAAATCCTACACAAACACAAGCCAAGACGAATTCACGCTCCCAAACGGCACAGTACTGTCGGAACTGCTCGACAAAATCGCTGAGGACTACGGCAAACCAATTCAAAACTGAAGTCTATGACCCAGTCAAAAAAGAGATGAAAGCATCCTTTGTAGCCATGGTAAACGGCGTTTTGATGGACCAACTCCAAGGCGTAAAAACTCCGCTCAAAGACCGCGACACCGTCATTTTGATGTCGCTGATGACAGGCGGCTAAAACATAATTACTAAGAACACTATTTCTCACTGTAAAATTTCTGCTCTATTCCGCCTCTACATTTTTATGATAGCTTAATGAGCCACCTTCTTGGTCAAGCAGGCATACCAATTTGGTTCATTATCACCGGTAAAGAAAAAACTTTCTCAAATGTGAACACACCGATTCAACAGAATGATTATCAAATTGAAGATTAAAAAAGGAAAAGTAAAGCGCTAAAAAAAATGCGCTAAAAAAGCGTTAAGCTTATTTGGATTTTGCTTTTTCTGCTTCGGCTGTTTGGAACAGGTTCTTAACCGCTTTCTGTCGGTACTTCTGTGCCAATGTTTCTGCGGTAACGTAGGTTAAGGCTTCTTCGGGGCACCATTTGACGCATTGGGGTTCTTTGGTTTCGTTGTCTGTGCAGCTGTTGCATGTGAATACGACTTTCTTTTCTGGATGCATGTTCATGGCGCCGAATTGGCATGCGCTGATGCACCATCCGCAGCCGTTGCAAGCGTTTTCGTCAACGCGGATTATGCCGCTGTCTCTTCCTGTTTAAGTGCGTCTCTTGGGCAAGCTGCTACGCATGCGGGGTCTTCACAGTGCCTGCAGGTAACTGCAAGGTTTACCAGTGGACCGAGGCGCATGGCGCGTATGCGTGATTTGTTTGGGTTGAAGGTTTTCTCGTTAACCATGCTGCAGGCGTATTCGCAGACTACAGCAGCCGATGCATTTTTCTGGGTCTGCTGTTACGAATTTTCTGTCTTGTGGGCGTACCATTTTAGTTTCCTCCTACAGTGGCTACTGCCGCTTGAGGCTTGGCTTCTTTAGCTGCTTTCATTGCATCCTCAGCAATGTAAGCTAAGTCGCCTAAACCTAACAGTTGCAGGCGTTCAACCGTTGGGATACCGTCAGCTGTCCATCCGCGTGAAGCGTAATAGTCGTCTAAGCCAACTGCCATTTCTTCGTCGCTGACGCAGACGCCTTTAGCTGGTCCTTCGTCGGGTACTGGGAAATTCTTTATCTTGTATGGGACATCGTCGAATTTGCGTGTGCCTTTGCCTTCGCGTATGTTGAAGAGTCTTGCGAGGTTTTCGATTCTGTCGCCGTCTTCTAGTCATTTCTTCAGGAGTAATTGGGATGCCTGTGGCTAAGGTGTAGTAGTTTGCGAGGTCTTTCCAGCCGTCGTAGTATGTGCCTCTGCTGAATTTGCAGACGATAAGTGAGTCGATGATGTTGTACATGTGGCTCTCGTCAGTAATCATTTTGCCTCTGCCTTTCTCGATTTTGAAGCGGTTTACTTTGCCTTTAACGTCAGGTGAGTAAGCTCCGTTTCTTAGGTGGCATGCACCTCGGAATGATACTGAGAAGCCTAATGCTGCAGTCTTTAGGGTTCTTAGGTCGTAGCCTGGAAGTTCTAAGCCTTTGATGTGGCAAGCGTACTTGTATGCGTCTCCGCCGATTAATTCAGCTGCTTTTGCTACACCTTCAGCGAGGATGTTGCCAAGCCAGCCTTCACGTTTGCCAATCTTGTGGATAATAGCGATTAGGGCTTCAGCGTTGCCGAATTTTAGGTCGATTCCGTCGGTTTGTTCTTTGGTGATTACGCCGTGCTCATAGAGATCCATCGCGAACGCGACAACGACGCCGATTGAGATGCCGTCCATGCCGTACTCGTTTACTATGCGCATGGCTTCTATAATTGCGTCTAAACGGTCAACACCGCAGAGTGGTCCCATACTCCAGAGGCACTCGAACTCCAACCGTGAAGTTGAACCTTTGTATGGTCCTTCTGGAACAACAGCAATGTGGTCGCAACGCATACCGCAAGTTGCGCAACCCACAATTTTCTTAACATAATGCTCGTTTAAGTATTCGCCGCTGACTTTGTTGGCGCCTTCAAAAGTAGCGTTTGTCCAGTTCCTTGTTGCCAACGCTGAAAGCGAGTTGAGAACCAGAACGTTTTCGGGTGTACCCAAGGTCTTGTATTTCTTGGTTGCTGGACCCTTCATGCGTTCATGAATCATTTTTATGTATTCTTTGAAGCCTTCCATGTTTGCGACGTTAACGTCTTTTGTTCCCCTTACGGCGACTGCCTTGAGGTTTTTAGAGCCCATCACTGCGCCCATACCGGTGCGTCCGATGGCGCGGAACTCGTCATTTATGATGGCTGCAAACCTGCAGAGTTTTTCGCCTGCTTCACCGATTGCTGATACACGAATATAGAAGTCTCCGAGTTCATCTCGGATTTTGTTATCGGTATCGTTAACGGTTGCGTCTTTTAGGTATTCGGCGTTTCGGATTTCAACTTTGTCATCGTCAATCCAAAGGTAAGACAGTTTAGGTGCTTTACCAGTAATTATTACAGCGTCGTATCCTGCACGTTTTAGGTCAGGACCAAAAAATCCGTGAGCTTTAGCTTCGCCGACTCCGCCTGTGGCTGGTGATTTGGAAACCACTGCGTAACCGTTGCCGGCTGTTGGTCCCATGGTGCCGCTAAGTGGACCCGTACAGTAAATTATTGGGTTGTCTGGGTCAAAGGCGTCTGTGCCTGGTTTTGAATTGTCCATAAGTAAACGGATGCCTAAGCCGATTCCGCCGATGTAGCTTTTAGCCATATCTTCGGTTAAAGGTTCGGTTTTTGTTTCTCCTGTTGTGAGGTTAACATGTAAAATTTTTCCTGCGTAAGCAAACATGCTTTTTTTCCCCTCAATTTGTTGAGCTTAGTAGGCATCTGAAAAGTATATTAAGTTAATGGCTTGTTCGTTTAAAAAATCACGGTTAATTTCGACCTGTTTTTTGATACACAACGCAATAAACAGCCCTCCTAAACCACCCAGAGAAGCGAAAACTTAAACCAACCCAAACCAATCCCATTCAGACAGGCGAAAACCTTGAACCGAACCACCGCCCTAAAACAATCAGCCGCCAACCAAGGCAAACCATCCAACTTCCTAATCTTCAACCAAACCAACATCACCTACTTCACCAATTTTCCAGGAGCAACAGCGCTACTAATTCCCGAGCAAGGCGAAAACGTGCTTTATGTTTCAGGAGTCAACTATGAACAAGCAAAAGCAGAAGTCAAAGGCGCAAGCGTGGAACTTCTAAAACGGGGCGAAAACCTGATGGAAAAAATCGCCAAACAAGCCCCAGCCAAAAAATTCTCAGTAGACACATTACCAGTTGAGAGTTGGCGCACCCTAGCCAAAGCAGTCGGCGGAGAAGAAAAACTCCAGCCAGCCAACAATCTAATCCGTGAACTCCGCAAAACCAAAACCCAAGAAGAAATCCAACTTATCCGCGAAGCCTGCAAACTAGCAAACATCGGCATGAAAACGGCTTCTGAAACCGTGGGGGCAGGCGTAAAGGAGAAGGAAGTGGCAGCGGAAATCGAATATGCCATGCGCAAGGCAGGTTCAGACGGAACAGCCTTCGAGACCATTGTGGCTTCAGGCGTCACGTCAGCTTTCCCGCATGGAAGCAACTTGGAAAAAATCATCAAAGAAGGCGACTTGGTTGTCGTTGATTTAGGCGCAACCCACAAATTCTATCGTTCAGACATCACACGAACCTTCATCGCTGGAAAACCATCAGAAAAACAGAGAAAAATCTACTCAACCGTCCAACAAGCACAGCAAAAAGCCTTCGAAACAATCAAACCGGGCGTTTTAGCAAGCGACGTGGATATGGCGGCGAGACGAGTGATTGAAGCGGCTGGGTTCGGCGAGTTTTTTGTCCATAACCTTGGCCACGGCGTCGGCTTGGAAGTTCACGAAGCACCCATCTTGAGCCCTGACAGCAAAGAAGTGCTGGACGCTGGCAATGTGGTGACGGATGAGCCTGGAATCTATGTTCCAGGTTTTGGTGGAGTGCGAATCGAAGATACTGTGCTTGTTACTCGGGATGGCGCTGAAAAGTTAACGGTTGCATCTTACTTGCTGTAAGATAAAACTAAATAGACGCTCCACCTTTTTCTAGTTGAGAGTGCTGTCTTGATTAACAATCCAGCAGTAATCCTTGTGGATGTACAGAACGATTTTTTTACTGGTCCACTAAAAACCAGCAGGGTAAGCAACATAATTGAGCCGCTGCAACGGCTAGTTGTTGCTGCACGCAAAAACTCTGTGCCAGTTATCTACAGCATCGACGCACATTACCCCCAAGACATTGAGGTCACGCGGAAATGGGGCAGCCATGCCATAAAAGGCACCGAGGGCGCCCAGGTTATCGCGGAGCTCAAGCCTGAAGAAGGCAAAGACTACATTGTTGAAAAACGCACTTACAGTGGCTTCTACGAGACAGGATTAGACCCGCTTCTTCGGAGTCTCTACAAAGGCAACGGCGTAAAAACCGTGGTTCTCGGCGGCTTACACACCAACATGTGCATCCGCCACACCGCTGCTGACGCGTTTTTCAGAGGCTTCAAAATAATAGTTGCAAGGGACGCTGTTGAGGCATTCACTGACGAAGACCACGAGCAGGACCTAAAATACCTAGACTACGTCTACAACGCCAAGATAATGCCGGTTAATGAGATAATCCAAGAAATCGTGAAGTAGCATTCTTGTTTTCGCTGCTCTCTTACTAGAAGTGTCTAAGCAGAGTTATACTGCTGTTACAACAATGATTACGACAATCAGAATAGCTATTCGTTTTTTTGTGTAAAACCCCATTTACCTATCTCCTGCTTGCGCTTTGAACATTAAACTGCCTCTACATATTTTGCCGATGCTTAACCTATTCAGTCACCTTAAGGGCGCTATCTGCTTTCTTTCGAGGCTTATAAAGAACTCCGGCAATGAACAAAACAATCCCAACGATGGGTAATACGAGCACTACTTCTTGGCCTCTTGCAAAATAGAGGACAAGACCCACAACAATTAATATTCCCCCAATTCCAAGGAGTCGCCCTTTGTTTGTTTGATAATAATCTTTCATGTCCACCACTTTTCCCACCTCCTCCTCGGCGCTTCCAACTTTGCTACTTCCACTTTGTTAGTATTTCCTCTCGTTGAAAAGCCGCTGTACTTACGAAATAAAGAGCGATATCAATCGCGGAAAGGATACCTGCGATTATGAGAATCCCGTTTATGTCTAGACTTATTATGCGTATTTCGCTAGCTAAATAAATTGCTAAAAATGGCAAGAAAATAAATATCCCAAAACTATTAGCGCTGCGTACGTCGTTAACTCTCGATGAGACAATAACGCTGTATAGCACGCTCATAACAACAGCGACGGGAACTAGGACCAGCAGCAAAACGCCAAATGTCCAATTTGGAAAATAATTATAGCCAAGCTTCCCGAAAGTCACTGCATCAACGCCAACCATAAAAACTGTCGCTCCAGCATACATTGCAGCTAAAGTTGGCAACAGTGCAGCAATTGCTTTTCCAAGCAAAATCTCTCCGTCAGTAAGAGGAGTAGCGAGGAGCGGTTCTAAACTCTTCTCGATTTTTTCGCCGACTATGCTATAAGAAGCAATTCCTAATGGAATGTACGCCGCTCCAATGACAATGAAGAATGAAAATGAATTTAATAGGTTTGGAAGATTTGCAGTTGTGAGGAGCCCGGCGTTTCGTTGTCCAGCAAACTCTAGTATGGCTGGAAAGAGAACTGAAATTATAATGGGAAAAACGATGATTGAGTACCAAATATTTTTTTGACGCTTAAATATTTTAAAATCTCTTGAGGCAACAAGCCATGCTTTTGATAATCTCATGCAGACTCCCTCACAAGCTTCAAATAGGTATCTTCCAAAGTCGAACCCACAACGTTAATGGCTCGCACGTGACCGCCAGCCAGCACGAGGGCTTCTACAACTGGCGAATTCTCTTTATCAGGATCCACCACATCAAACGTTATCTTGTTGCCGTCAACAGTGAGGTTTCTAAGCGACAACTTCTTTAAAGAGCTTTAAAACCGCATCGTTGACTTGCTGTTCCAATGTGATAACTGTGCTTCTGCCATAACAGATCGTTCAAGTTCATCAGGAGTACCTATTGCCCGAAGCTTCGTGTTCAGAATTGCTATTTTATCGCATATCCTCTGGGCCTCATCGAGGTTGTGGGTGTTTAAGAAAATTGTTTTCTTCTGCTTTTTCAATTCAAGAATAAATCCCTAACTGTTTTCGCCGATTCTGGGTCAAGATTTGCGGTTGGTTCATCCATAAAAAGGATTTCTGGGTCATGAATTAGAGCACGCGCGATGGCGAGTTTTTGCTTCATTCCCTTAGAAAAGGTTCCTGCTAACACGTTTCTCTTATCCCAAAGCCCCAACATCTCAAGGAAACGTTTATATGTTCTCTTTCCTTTGAGCATCCGAGCAATCGTATATTTTTCCGTAAAAGTCGAAGTTATCATAAGCGGTTAAATGTTCAGATAACCCAACATTATCAGGAACCAATCCGATGATTTTGCGGATTTTCAAAGAATCTTCCTTGTTACCTATTTCATACCCGCCTACTCTGGCGCTTCCACTTGTCTTTGATATTAGGCAACAAAGCATCCGACAGTGGTGGTTTTTCCTGCACCGTTTGGTCCAAGAAAACCGAAAACCTCGCCATCATCCACGTGAAGAGTGAGGTTGTCTACAGCTGTTAGGTCCCCGAATTTTTTTGTGAGGTTTTCAGTGTCAATCATCCGAATCGCCGAATGCCTGTTTGCCCAAAATAAGGAATCAAGAACTGGATATATAACTTATCGCATCGAAAGATACCGCAAAAAGTAAACTATTACAAGGAAACAGAGCAAATATTATGTTATGTTGAGGCGCGAAATCAGTGTGGTTTTACCGTTTCAAAGGCTTCTTCTACTGTGATTAGTGGAGAGATTTTTCCGTTGTGGTGCGTCAATATGGGTGGACTTAGAAAGCCCGATACCGCTTTGAAATCGTTGGATTCCAGCATAATGTAGAAAACATGCTCAATTGGGCAAACCCAAGCTCCCTGCAGTTTTATCCCCTGCTGTTCAGCGGAAGTTTTCATGTTAGCGAACCATTGTTTGCCTTCTTCGTTATACTCTTTTTTTGCAAAACACAATTCTGGAGGATGAACCAAAGTCACCAAAAACAACAAATCGATCACCAAAATAGTTACGGATGCTCTGTTTTTTAATATTTGTGATTACAAGGTGCAACTACTAAAGAAAGCTGCTAAGAGCGCGAGCCAACATTTTTTTGTTTGAGCATGATGAATATGGTGGGCCCGAGGTGATTTGAACACCTGACCAACAGATTATGAGTCTGGCGCTCTACCGATCTGAGCTACGGGCCCAAACAGATGCACTCTTAATACTGCTGTTTCAAAACAGATTTAAACATTTTCCGCTCGCCGTTAAGCAACTAAACGGTCAAGGGTTAGGGTGTACCAAACCATTTCTCGTACCATGCGTTAAACATGGATAAGCAGTCTTTTTGCCATGCTTGTTCGCCTTCGTCTTTGCGGAGGCAATTAGCAAGTTCCAAGTTATGGGTGATTTCTGCCTTTGCCTCTTTCAACAAAGCGTCGACGTCGTCGAGCATGTCGTTGCCGCCTGCAGAATAATCTTTCGTGGTTTGTCTTAGGAAAACTCTTTTGTGATTGATTAATTCTTCAATTTTGCCCTCACTCATATGCGCACCAGTAGGCAAATGCTGTTTGTCGCCATTTTAACGTTGTGTTCGCTCGTAATGGTAGAGGTATTCTTGGGCGTAGCCGGCGTAGGCTCCGAAGTAGGTTCGGGCGAAGTCTCCGATTTTCTGGTATTCGCTGTTGGTTAAGGAGGTGTGGCTTTGCAGTTTTTTCACGAAGGGTTCGGGTAACTGGTCTGCGTAGTGGTTTAGGATAACGCGTTTAACCCAAACATCCACGGGAAAAGCCTCCAGTTTCCTTATTGAAAACAGCAGCACGCAATCAGCCACTTTCAAACCGACCCCAGAGAACTCCAAGAGCTTTTTTCTGGATTCCAGATAGGACAAATTCTTTAAGCCTTCAAGGTTTATGTTTTCGTCCTGGATTTTTTTAGCTGTCGTCTGCACGTATTTTGCTCTGTAACCTAAACCGCACTCCCGCAACCCATTCTCGCTCGCATTAGCCAACCGCTTCACAGTTGGGAAAGTGTAAAAGTCCATGCCGTCGAAAACTTGTTTTTCTCCAAATTTTATGGAGAGTTTTTTCAGCATCAATTCAATGGCGGCTATGCTCTTGTAGGTTGCACAGATGAAGCTGATGAGGCATTCCCATGGCACCTGCCGAACAATTCGCAATCCCTCAAACCTGTGCAATGCTTTCCGAATGTAATCGTCCTTGCCGATGCATTGGCTGATTTGGGTTAAATCGTCGTTTAAACCAAAATACGTTTGGACAAATTCTTTGTTGACGTTCTCAAACTGTAATTCCGCACCGCACTGGCAAACCTTAACTACGTTTTCGCCAACAACGCCATACCACCAACCATTAATCTTCCGCCACCTAAACACCTGCCCGCAACAAAGCGAAAAATCCAAATCAAACGCAACATCAAGCCTCATCTGCACTACTCCATAAACTTCTCCGGTTTAGGCACCTCAGGCGCAAGGCCTTTCCTCTGCCGCAAATCGGCAATAACCTCAGAAGCTTGTTTTTGAGGCATCCTTTCCCAATGATCAAAGAATGTTTGCCAAAATGCCCTGCCAGAAGTTGCGGATCGGAGTTCTTTTGAGAAGCCGAAGGTTTCACAGACGGGAATAAAGCCGCTGATGACGGTTATGAGTCCTTTTTGCTCAAACAAAGTGACTTTTCCATGTCTGGTGCTGAGGATTCTTGAGGATTCGCCTGCAAGTTCGGTGGCGACTGATATGATTATTTTGTAAATGGGTTCGAGGAGCACTGGGTCAGCGGTTAGGAAGCTGCCGAAGAGTGCTTTGCCTACGCCATGCATAATTTCTGAATCGGCATCGCTGCTTTGGCTTAATTGTAAATCAACCAAGTTAACTCGCAGATGCCGCACGGGTTCACCGCAGAGTGGACCAGCTCTGCAAGCGTACTCGAAACCTGCAATAATCGCTTCCAACTCCTGTTCAGAAACCTGCTCGGTTTTTCCGCTGCAATCCAAAAGCACGTTCCGATGCTCATCGACAGAGATAACACTGCCCGACTCCTCTTCAACTGACGCGTTAGCTTCTTCAGCTTCAGGCATAACCTGCACCCAAAAACTATCCAGCTTATTGGGGCTTTTCGCCAAAGCAACCACGCCTTTTTTCTGCGCGCTCTCCATGTAAACAACGCGGGGTGAAGAAACCGTTACGTCAATGCCGTTGCTTTTTAGTTGGTGGATGGCTATTTCCAAATGCAACTCACCCATACCGCTGAGCAGGTACTCACCCGTCTGCTTATCCGCCCTTACCTTAAGGTTTGGATCTTCACTGGCAAGCTTCTCAAGCGCATCAAGCAATAAAGGAATGTCTTGGGGGGTTTTAGGTTCAACCGCTAAAGTTACAACAGGCTCGGAAACGTAGCATATGCCCTCGAAGGGTACCATGCCATCTTTATGTGCCAAGTCAACCAGCGTTTCGCCAGCCTTAACAATTCCAGTCAAGGTAAAAGAGGCTAAACTGCCAGCGGAAATCTCGCTGACTTCTTCTCGGAGCGAACCCATATCGATGGACACTTCTTTAACTTCGGTTTCAGATAGGGCATCAACAAGGTGCAACTTATCACCCTTCTGGGCTTTGCCAGAGAAGACTCGTCCAGTGGCGATGGTGTCGCCGTTTGGGTCGGAGTGCACGTTGGTTACGTACATGATTGTTGGCGCGTCATCTTGGCATTCAACTAATGATTTGCCGATCTTGGAGTTGATTTGGCCAGCCCAAACCTTCTCAATCCTGTAAGCTTGCGCCTGCCGCGGATTCGGAACCACATTGATTGCCATCTCAAAAACTGCCTCGTAAACCGGCAAGGTCGTTTGCAGTTTCGCCTGCTGACCATTAGCGTACGCTTTGGTTATATCTGAAAACTTTATCCCATGCTGCTTTGCCATGTTCATAGTGAAGCCCCAACCATGCAGAGCTGAACCAAAAGCCACGTTACCCATTGAGACGCCGATTTTCCATTGGTTTTTGAAAGGAAATTCTGCGTAGGTTTCGATAAGGTCGTTGAATCGGTTGATTATTTGGTCGAGTTTTTTTTGGATTTGTTCCTCGTTTAGCTGCAGCTCGATGATTAGTTTATCGATTTTGTTGATGAATAGCACTGGGCGCACGCGTTCTTCGAGGGCTTGCCGTGTGACGATTTCGGTTTGCGCCATAATTTCCTCGACTGCATCCACCACAACTACGGCGCCGTCGATGACACGTAGGGCTCTGGTGACTTTGCCTGTGAAATCCACGTGCCCCGGCGTATCAACGAGGTTTATAATGTAGGGGTGTCCTGCGGTTTTGTAGAGTAGGCTGATGTTGGCTGTTTTTATGGTGATTTTGCGTTTCTGCTCTTCTTCAAGATAATCAAGAACCCGTGCCATGCCAGCCATCCGCGGCGACAACAAACCCGCCCCAGCCAGCAACGAGTCAGCAAGCGTTGTTTTGCCGTGGTCGATGTGCGCAATGATGCCTATGTTTCTGATGAGCTCTTTTCTGTTCATCAACTGTTGAATTTCGAGGATTTGTTTAAACCGCGGCATAGGTAACCCGATATGAATGCTCTTATGTGCATATTATCTTTTTTATGTTATTTGAAGGACAATACGAAGATTCGCTGCGGCGCCTCGCCAAAGGTTGCTTGCAGTGCGAATCTGCCCGTACTGTTTAACATGCCATAGACTGCTTGTTCGGTTAAGTTGCTGTCAAAGTACTGTATAGTTCCCCCGTATTCGTAGAGCATGACGTATCCTGTGCCGTTGGTCTGGCAGAAATTAACCAGTTCATCTATGTTAAATTCAGGCGAGTAAGCATCCGCAGCCAACGCTGGATACTGGTAAACCTGTGTTTGGCTTGCACTTTTGCTGTTTAGGTAGAACCAAACCATGTCTCGGTTGAAGAAGTTGTGCGCGCAGAGGACTAAAACCAATTGGTTTGCCTGTGTTGCGGACGCGACGTATGCAGTGGCTTGCGCGATGGGAATCTGCGGTTGACCCTGCGCCGACCAAGTGTAAGCATCCGCAGAGCTGTAGAAAATGCCTGTTGCAATGAAGAGAACCAGGATTGCCGCTGAAAACTGCGCAAGGCGCTTTTTGGTGGAGCTACTTTTTGCTGATTGCCAAGTTTTCTGTGCATAACCGATAACTGACGCCGCTAATGCAGTGGCAGAAATCGCCAACACAGGAAACAGAGGTGTAACGTAGCGCCATTGTCTGTTGGGAATTAGAGTGAAAACGACGTAGATAATTATGAACCAGACGAACAAAAACTTGTCCTGAGGCTTCCGCCTGTACGCCAAGAAAGCTAAACCTGCGAGCCCCAACCCGTAGAGCAACAGCGAAACTGGATGCTTGTCGTTGTATGGCACCGTCATTTCGAGCAGGTAGAATATTGGGGCGGAGAAGCGGTTGCTGTACCATGATTGACCCGAATTGCCAACTTGGATAGCGTATAGCCATACGCTCAGCAGTCCCGAGGCGTAGAAAGCGTACAGCAGAATTGCGGCGAGAGCAATCAACAAAACACCAAGCCACAACCGCTTTGAATGTATGAACTCTGCCGTTTGAGTCTTAAAGAACTTGCTTTTCCCAAAAACAAGCAGACTAACAATCATAATAATTGGTACTACAACAATAATTTGATACTTTACAACTATTCCTATTGCCAACGCAACAAGACTGAATGTTAAGTCCAGTTTTCGGTCAGTTTGCAGCCACCTAAAAAAGAACAGCATAGACACGCAGAAAACGAACAGAAGCATCATTTCAATCAAAGCCAAACCCGAGAGCCAAACGATTCCCGGCATCACCCCAAACAACACCGCGGAGACCACAGCGGTTTTTTCGCCATACATTTCCTTGGCAATCTTGTAGATAATGAATATGGAAAGAACCGAAAACGTTACCGTCACAAGCCTGCCCGTCAGTACGCTTGCACCTGCCAACGCAAAGTAGGCAGCGGTCACCAGGTTGTACAGGGGCGGATAGAACGAGTTTATAGCGGCGTACTGCCAGATTTGTCCCCTGCCGAGTAGGATGGCGCCGTTGAAGTGGTTTACTTCATCCCACTGCAGCGGAATGTAGCCCAAGTTTAGGGTGACCAGAAAAGCGTAAGCTAACGCAAACACAACGACGACAAGCTGCCATTTGCCAAGCCTAAATCGAATCAATGCAGGTAACTTCAAATCTCTCCTCCTCGCACCCGACTACTTTACAAAAACTCCACTTAAGCTTTAATTAACTAACCCCGTTGCAATAGCTATTAAGAGGACTAGCAGTGAAGCCGCCAGCCGTTGTGTCCGTGGAAAACCTTGACGAGGAGCCTTACGCGTCAGTGGTATGTTATCCCAGATCAAACCCTGCCGAAATGCAAAGGCGGATAGAGGAACTCCAACAGCTTGGGGTTGAAGCCCTTGAGTTCAGTGGAAAAACCAATGCTTCCAACATTCCTGTTCTGGGCAAAGGCTACGTCGGCGTTGTGGTGCTTGCTTATGTGAATGGGCAAAAGGTGGCGTTGAAAATGCGCCGAATAGACGCTGACCGCCTAGATTTTCAATCATGAAGCCAAGATGCTTCAGAAAGCCAACGCAATCGGGGTCGGTCCCAAGTTTATTGCCGTAAGTACCAATTTTCTTTTTTCCCAACTTATTGACGGCGATTTACTTGAGGATTGGCTCGAAACTCAACAGGGATAAAGTGCTTATCCGCAAGGTTTTGGTTGACATTCTGGAGCAGTGTTGGCACCTGGACGAAGCAGGCTTGGACCATGGAGAACTCAGCAAGGCACCTAAACACTTGCTTGTGGATAAGGAGGATAAGCCGTTTATTGTTGACTTTGAAACCGCAAGCGTGGTGCGAAAAGTAATTAATGTTACATCGGTTTGCCAGTTTCTTTTTATGGGAAACAGCAGGGCAGCAAAGATGCTGGATGAGGTATTCGGCAAGAAAAACAGGTTGAACCTAATTGCTGCTTTAAAAAATTTTAAAAAGAACCAAAACAGAGGAAATTTTGAAGGCTTGCTTGAGATGTGCCTTTCATAAGTTTTAGGCTACGATGTCTTGCAGTCTTTTTTGCTTGATTGCCTCTTTGAACTCCATGGCTATTCGTCTGCCCATGTACATGTTCTCGCCGTACTTCAGGTAAGCGTAGGGTGATGTGCCGATGCCAACGTTTGTGCCTGCGACTATGCGGGCGGAGATTTCGAAGGTGAAGATTTTAAGGTCGTCAGTTATGACGGTTTCAAGGCAGAAAGGTCCGATGATTCCTGGCGGCGCGAGTTCGCGTGCTTTCTTGTGGACGTTTTCGCCCATGCGCATGATTTCAGGCAATAGGGATTCGCGGAGAACAATGGGGAAGTTACCGACGACCGTGTATGTGGGATTTATGTCGATTTCCAGCTGTTGGCTTGCAGGGATTTTACCTATGGAATCCACGGCTGATTCGTAGCGTCTGTCAACACAGAGCATCTCCACATCGTCATTTATTATGGAGCTGAAATAGCTTGGGTAAACGTTTACGCCTAGTGCGTACTCTTGCAAGTGGATGCTTGATAAATCATCTTGCGTTAGCATGCCGCGTTTGACCATTTCGTTGAATTGTTTGTGGAAGTTCTTCGGTGAGTTGGCAAGGAAATAGCCTCTGCCGCCTTTGGCGCCTTGGAGTTTAGCGATGATTAATCGGTCGATGTCGTCAGGTGACTTGAAGGTAGCGGGCAGTCGGAGTCCGGCTTGGCGTAGCCATTCCTCTTGGGATTTGCGGTTAGCTTCCCAATGGAGCAGCTGGCGATTCCCAAACATGGGCACCATTAGGCTGTCAGTTAACTCTTCAGTGCTCAGGTAAGCGGTGAATGAGCCATGCGGAATCAAAACCACGTTCAGTTTGCGTAGGCGTTCCTGTAGTTTCTCGCTTAAAAGTTCAGTGAAGTCTTTAACTATGATTAATTCGTCAACAAGCGGGTATTTCTGGTACATTATGGCGTCTTTTTCTTTGCAAATGCAGACGGTTCGGAAACCTTCCTCTTTGGCGCCCTTGAAAATGTTAAGCGAACTGTGCGAGCCCAACGTGCCGATTGCCAGTTTGCTTTGGTCGTATTTTCCGATGATTTTGCCGATGTCTGTGGCCGTTATCATGTTACCACTTCTGCAAGCCGATGCTTCCTCAGCGCACGTTTTATCTCCATAGCAACCCGTTTGCCAGGACCCACCTCTACGCCGTACTTGTACTTCATGTAAGGCGAAGTTGGCTCAACACACGGGCAGCCTGGAACACGGGGGCTAACATCGAAAACGTAAAATTCCAAGTCTTTGGTAATTGCACCCTGCAATGCGAATAGCCCTATCATTCCAGGCGGATACTCTTTTTTGCAGGCGGCTACGAATTTTTCGGCTGCGTCAAAGATTTTTTCTATCTGGCTTTCCCGCATGGTTGCGCCCATGTGCCCGATTTCAATGTTTTGAGTTGGAATATTTAGTTCCATTTGTTCTTGGGCTGGCAAATCCAATACGCCGTCAAGGTCTGTTTGTATGCGTCTGTCAAAGCCTAAAAGGTCTATTTCATCAGTTAAGGGTGACCAGAACAGGTTAGCGTTAAATTTCGCGCCGATAACGTACTCTTCTATAACGGCTTGTTTTAGCGCTTCACGGGTGATTATGCCCTGCTCTATGCGTTTCTGGGCTGTTTTCTCATATTCTTCTGGATTTGAAGCGTAGAAAAAGGCGCGTTCGATGGCGCGTTCTTTCTCAGGAACTTTTACAATAACTAAACGGTCAATTTCGCTGGGTGACTTGAATGTTTTTGGGGTTGCTATGCCTGCTTTCTGGAGCAGGTAGAGTTGGTTTCTTGGTGTGTTGCGTTCTTCTGTTCGGAGCATTGAGCGGTTTCCCATCAGAGGCACGTCGAATTTTTGTTCAATAGCTTCGTAGCCTGCGTAAACGCTAAACGAGCGGTTGGGAACAAAAACAGTGTTAAGTTCAGTTAATTGCCTTACGTTTTCTGGTTTAGTTATGTCTGAGAATTTGTCGAGGAAAATGAATTTGTCAAAGATGTTTTTGTAGTGGCGAGCGTAGGTTTTTTCTCTTCCATTTTGGCACACCACTACGGTTTGGAAACCTTCTTGTTTGGCTCCTGACGCAATTTCCAGCGCGGAGTGTGAACCTAAAACTCCGATTCGAACTTTCTTTAGGTCATAGTTACTGATTGTTTCTTTAATTTTTTCGTTCGTTATCATGCCTTCTCACCAATGTATTCTTTATACTCTGCTATTACTTGGGATAGTTTTGGCGAATCAAACATTTTGTGACCAGTCATCTCGTTTGCTGCCGCCTTGTACATTTCGCTTATGATTGTTTTAAGTTTGGGGTCAAGTTTTGGAGGCTGCGACTTACAGAGTGCCTTCCAGTCCTGTTTGCCCTTGGCTTCCGCCTCTTTTTTCGCCTGCTCCAAATCCTGGTACCAGCTCGTTTTCTTGTAGAATTGCCGCGCAACCTCCTTACTCACATGCACGCCATCGTAGGTGAACCTGCATTCATCAAGGGTTCCAACCACGTCAACCACCATTAGTTTTCTTTTGTCGTCGAAGGCTAACTCTATTTTCCCATCCTCATTCTTCAAATTAGCTTTCGAGGCAACTTCTGTTATTGTTTCGTCCGCTTTTAGCAGGACAGCTTTCACGTCGGCAAGTTCTTGGTCGGTTAAGCCAGCAATTTTCTGAGCTTCAGCCCATGTCAAGTAACGGTCAGTTTCCTCCAGTTTAGTGCTGACATCAAAAATGGGTTTGGCAAGGTTTTCGCCTGGTTTAGGCTGGTGGTCTAATCCGAGATCTTTTAGGGTTATTTTTCCTTGCGCGAGCCGTTTGAAAACCGATGAGCCTTCAGGCAACCCGTTGCGGTAGATAATTTCGAGCGGGATGAGACAGTTTTTCAGCGCCGAAGTGTAAACGCTGTAGTCATGCACGATTTTGCCGTTGGCTACGCTTGTTTTTGGTTTGTAAACGTTAACTAAAGCCACTTCCATGGTGTTTGAGGGCTGCTTTAACTCGGCAACTTTAACGGCTTTGCCTTTCTCGTTAACTAAGCCCCTATAGTGGGTCTTAACCCCTATCCCCTCCAGTTGCTCAAAGCAGTAAGCACCCATCAAGCAGAGGGCTGCGCCTTTGCCGTCGATGTGATCGGGCATTTCTCCCCAGTCAAAAACGCTGTAGCGGTCAGAGAAGAGGAATCTGCCGACTCCCATGGCTGTCTGGGTTGGTTTCTGGATTACCTGTAAATCTTTTACGCTGCCCATCTTGGTTGCCTCAAATTATTTTGTAATTACTGTTTTTGTGCTTATATCGCTTTATCTAGCGTTTGCTTCAAAAACAGAGGCAAGGGCATATTTGGAGCCTATTAGGAGCCTAATAGCAGATCTATGCAGAAACGATAGAGGGGAGGTCATTCCCTAAGAGAGGTAGGTCGTATTGGGGGTTTTGCTTAGCCATTAGCATGTTGAAAAATTAGTTGTTTTAATTAGTGAGGCTATTCTTAAGAAGTTACTTTAGTTTTTTGACTGATTCGTTGGCTTTGTCGAGTTCTTTGCGTTTGCCCTCTTGATATGCTTTCACGTTGGCTTCAAGTTGTGGGTCTTGGAGCGCAAGGATTTTTGCCGTTGCAATTGCTGCGCCTTCAGGCTCGATGGTTACGACGCTGCCGATGCCGCTTGGCACTCGAAGCGAAGAGATTATGTCTGCGCCGCCGAATTTTTCGCTGTAAGGTGGGCAAGCGAGGACAGGTTTTGTTGTGTTGCCATCTATGAAAGCGCTAAGTGCGTTTGAGCGGCCTGCAACAGTGACGTAAACGACTTTTTCTGCGTCGAATTCTTTGATTACTTCAAGCACTTTCTCAGGAGTCTTATGGGCTGAAGCAACCCGAAACTCGTAGCTTACGCCTAAAAGTTTTAGGTATTTGGCTATTTCACGGGAAAAATCCAAGTCCCGCTCTGAACCCATAATTATTACTGCTTTACCAGCCATAACAAGTTCACTGCAGAATGCTAACTGGAAACTGGCTAATTAATATAACCACTTTGACAGTTGTTGCAAACTATCAACCACAAGCCTTTATTACCCAAATTCATCTGTTGGATGCTTGGTTTTTTGAGGTTGATTTTATGACACAACAAATCAGAGGGCTAAAGTTACTTGAGCAGTTGGTCGGCGAATGGGCTGTAGGTTTAGCCATGAAAGAATCCAACGGCAAGGTTCTTTCTGGCTGCGGAACAATGACTGCCAAAGAAATGGCATCCCAGTTGG
The DNA here is from genome assembly GCA_963695285.1 of Candidatus Bathyarchaeota archaeon. GTDB lineage: Archaea > Thermoproteota > Bathyarchaeia > Bathyarchaeales > Bathycorpusculaceae > Bathycorpusculum. The sequence continues at coordinate 947,494 of OY968763.1, read as the reverse complement.
GCGTAAACTCGGAAATGGACATGCATATTGAAGGAGTTGACGATTACTTGGAGAGTGACCTTTGGAGTTTTGACCAAGCAACCGGTAAAGTTCATCTTTTCAGCGTTACCTCCCAAGGCGACGCTCATGACCATGTGGGCGACTGGATAGACGACAAAACCCTTGAGTTGAGTTGGAAGGGTTGCTACGAAAAAGAGGATTTGGAAGAAAAAATAACGGTGAATTGGGTAAGCAAGGACCAAATTGAAGTGAAAGAAACCGATTACTCCAAAGGCAAAATAAAGCTCAGCGCCACATACGTTTTCAAAAGAAAAGAGACCTAACTAAGCAACAAAAGCTCGCAACTAAGCTGCTTTCTTGCCCAGTGTCGGTGGCTTCCGGCGCCCATCCCACACATGATGCAGGGCTAAACTCGGATGATGAAGAAGCATGCGTGGACCAGAATAACGCATCACGATCTTGACTTTTTCCTTCATGTCAGGTTTGTAGCAGTGGATTAGGCATTTGCCGCATGTGCTTTTTTTCTCTTGGAACGGACATTTGTCAAGCCGCAGAAATGCATATTCTTTGAATTGTCTGCATTCTTGGCATATTTCACCGTGGGTTCCATGGTGGTCTTTACAATAGAGTTCGACCATGTATCCTATGGTTGTCTTTTCGCGTCTTATTCGTTTATGTTGGGGCTTAGGTGTTTGCGTTTGCATGTAAATCCCAGTTCTATACCTAAAGTATCTATTGTGCGTACATAAGAGTTTACCCTGACATGTTAGGGTTTTTTCCGCAAGTCTAAACTAATGGCTGACTAACTGTTTTAGCAAGTTAGAAGCATTTACTCGCAGTTCGTTGAAAGCTAATTCTTCAGGTGCTATGCCCATAGCTAACCCAAGCAGCTGCGGGTAATGCAGAATTGGTATGCCATAGGTTTCGTTAAACAATTTTTCGATGCGTAACTCGTTTGTATCGTACATTATGTGGCAGAACGGACAAATCGTGATTAAGGCTTGGGCTTCAACTTGCTTTATGTGATTTAGTTTGTCCCTGGCTAACTGCAATGCAACTTTGTCGCTTACGCCGACGCTGGGCGCGCCGCAGCATTCTGTTTCGTCAATGTAGTCGAGACATGTTGCTCCTGTTGCTTCGATGAGCATTTTGAGCGTTTGTGGGTCTTCTGGGTCGTCGAAGCCGATGTATTCTTTGGGTCTTAGAATGTGGCAGCCGTTGTGCTCGGCGACTTTAAGGTTTGTTAAAGGCTTGACAACTAAAGATTTGATTTTTTCTAAACCAACATCTTCTTTTAAGAGTTGGAGGAGATGTTTTGTTTCGATGGTTCCCTTAAATTCTAACCCTACCTCTTTGAGGTGACTGTTGATTTGTTCTTTTTGGACTTTGTCTTCTTTTAGGATTTTGTTAACTTTCTTTAGGGTTCCAGCACAGCCTGGACAAAGCGTGAGGATGTTTAAGCCTTGCTGCTCTGCCAACGCCAGGTTCTTCGCTGCCAAAATAAGCATGGTTTCGTGGCTTACAGGATCTAAGGGCAAACCGCAACAGTTGAATTCGGGCATCTCCACAAGTTCAACGCCGAGTTTAGCGAGGACTTTGCGTGAGGAAATTTCGAAGGCTGAAACGCGGTATGGAATGGCGCATCCAAGAAACATGAGGTACTTATTGACCACTTTGTTTGTCTCCTGTGGGTGTTTGGATTTTCTCGATGAATTTTACGCCCTTCAGGGTTTTGCGGACGTTTTCTGGGTTGCCTTTTGGAAGAGGTGGGAGCCCTTGGGATTCACGTTTTTTTACTCTGAGTTCGGGAATTTTGTAAGCGTATCCTGTTTCGAGTAGGCTTTGGGCTTGGTCTTTGAAGACTTGTGGGACGCAGCCTTTTTCTGCGGCGAGGTTGCGGAAAACGCGGATGACAGCGGCTACTTCGACGTCTTGTGGGCAGCGGTCTGTACATGTGAAGCAGGCTGCACAAAGCCATAGGGTGTCGCTGTTTAAAACTCGGTCACGCAATCCAAGTTGCGCCATGTGAATTAGTGTTCTGGGGCGGTAACTGTCGCTGTACCTTGCAACTGGGCAATCTGAGGTGCAGGTTCCACACTGGAAACATTTTAGGATTTTTTCGCTTCCGTGCATTTTTTGGAGTTCATACTTGAATTTTGGGTCCAGTTCGGAAGCTTTGATGGGTTGATCTTTACTTTGGGTTGGGGTTGATACTGCCTCAGTCATAAGGGTTAACCCTTAAGTTAATTTTAGGTAGCACACTGCGTGCTTAAACTCAGAAAACCCATTAACCAATAGATAAAGTTTCAGTCAAACCTTAATTGATTGTTCCATGTTTCTATCTGAAAAACAAATTGGCATATAGAATCAATCTTTTTGGTTAGTCCAGAAACCTTGACTAAAAAAATCTGGGTTTAGTCAAGAAACCTTGACGAGAACGCTTTTAACTTAAACCAATCAAATAAAAAACGGTGAAACTGTGAAGAAAATCGCAGCTCTACTGTTCATCATAGCTTTAATTTCTACAGTTTACCTGGTGCTTTTTTCGCCCTTTAACGGTGTCTTGCCGTTGCCATTTATCATTGCAGTTACTATAGTTGCCTCAGTTGCGCTGTTCGGCACCGTCCTATCGCTGGGTCTTAGTAAGCGAAGCAGAAACTTTAATCAGCAAAAAAAGAAAAGTTAGTTATTCTCTGCATTGCCTGAGGGTGCGCAATTCCTCTAAGGTTTTGTTTAAAGATACCTTATCTGTGATGTCCTCAACGGCGGAAACAGGTAAGCAAACCAGTACTTTGCCAAGATAAGGATGCTTAAACCCCAGTTTCTTCGATGCTTCATCACTTAATGCGACAAATAAATTGATTATTTGCCAGTTACTCATGTTTAATTCTGCGCTCTGCACTTCGCCAAGCATGAAACCGTCTGAGGTATATGCTGGCTTCCAAAATATCTTTGTAATTTCAACCATTTAAAAACCTTCAGATAGTAAATATCAAGCGCTTCTTTATATCTGTTTTTTAAGGTCTGCTTCTGTAGAAGTGTTTTTTACTTTCCAAATGTATAGTTATATTGGTGTTTTATTGTCTGCTTCTCAAAAACAAACCAACTTCAAGCAGCTTACTCCTGAAGAGGAACAAGTCATAGTTCACAAAGGCACCGAAATGCCCTTCACAGGCAAATACTATGCGTTCTGGGAAAAAGGCACCTACGTATGCAAACGCTGCGGAGCAAAACTGTATCACTCAGAAAACAAGTTTGAAGCAAACTGCGGCTGGCCAAGCTTTGACGACGAAATCCCAGGCGCAGTAAAACGGCTTCCTGACCCTGATGGAAGGCGAACAGAAATCCAATGTGCTAACTGCGGCGCTCACCTTGGACACGTATTTACCGGCGAACACTTTACTGAAAAAGACACTCGGCACTGTGTTAATTCGATGTCTATGGATTTTATTCCAGACAAAAAAACGTAGGTTGACGCGAAAGAGTTATAGACGACTTAGCGCAAGTGGCAGTTAGCAGGCGGTTCAGCTTTGGCTGACATCTTCGGAGTTCAAATTCCACTTTCCACGATATTTGACATAATAGTAATTGTCATAGTAGCGGTTGCCCTGGAAAGATTAATCAGCCGTTACCTAACAGGTTTTGCCAAACGCATCAAGCTTGAACCCAGCACCAGCAACAACCTTGTTTTAACCTTCCGAATACTTATCCTGATATTTGCGGTTCTAGCCATAAGCAGCTTGGGCGGAGTACAAGCAGAATGGCTGCTTGTCGGTTTCGGCAATCGGCGGCGCCGCGTTGGGTTTTGCGTCACAAAAAACAGTCGGCAACTTTTTGGCTGGACTTTTCCTCTTGGCGGCAAAACCCTTCAAAGTCGGTGACTACGTAAAAATCGGCACCGTTGAAGGCATAGTCCAAGAAATCACCATAAACTACGCTAAAATCTTAACTTCAGCAAACAACACAGTTTCAGTTAGCAACCTGCAAATTTTGGACCGAGACATAACTAACTACCTCCATGAATCCTCCAAAACCCACAACCTTTACTGTTACACGTTTGAAATCGGCTTTGACCACAGCATCCCAACCGAAAAACTAGACCAACTATTCAACCAAATTTTTGATAGTTACTCACGCATTCTGCCAAGAAAACCAGAATACTCGTTTATCCGCTCAACCAGTGCGGACAGGGTATACTTGGTTTACCTTTACGTTGACAAACCTCAAGACATCTTCACGCTCAGACCAAAAATCGCTGACGAAGTGTTTCAACGTTGGGATGAGGAAAGAGCTGAACTAAAGAAATAACTCGTACCAACCGCATAACAAAAGTGGTTAATATGTCAAATAAAAAACAAGAATTAAAAGCCCAAGCAGTAAACCTTGAAGGCTTAATTGATTATCAGGAAGGCTCAGTTGTAAGCCGCACCTTAATCGACAAGAAAACAGGAACCGTCACACTTTTTGCCTTTGATGAAAACCAAGGCTTAAGTGAGCACACTGCACCCTACGACGCGATGGTTTACGTGCTTGACGGCGAAGTGGACGTTACCATATCAGGCAAACCTGTGAAGGTGAAGAAAGGCGAAATGACCATCCTGCCCGCAAACCAGCCGCACGCTTTGGCAGCGAAAACAAAGTTCAAAATGTTACTGACCATGATCAAATCCTAAAGGTTCCTGCCCCATTCATCCACAAAGCAATATTCATTTAACGATTTTTTTGGGGGCGCCGAAGGTGTCTCCGCAGCATACCCCATTATAACTAACGCTTCAGGCTCCACCGCCTCAGGAATCGTCAGCATTTTCCGCACAGTTTCTTTGCAAAATCCAGGTGCACAAAACCAACAAGCCCCCAAACCCGCGGCATACGCAGCCAAAAGCAGGTTTTGCATTGCCGCACCTAAACTCTGCATCGCCAAATCACGCTCACATTTTTGACGTTTTTCATCTGGGAAATTTTCTGAGCCCATCCATTGTTGAGCACGCCAAAATGAGTACGGGAGCGTTTGCGAACCGTTCAACCTTTTCCTCATGTTTTTCAGGTTTAACCGTTACTCCATCTTTTGCCAAGTCTGCAGCCCACGCCTCAGCCATAGCAACCGCCAATCTTCGCTTCACCGAGGCATTATCTAAAACTATGAAACGCCATGGTTGAGAGTTATGAGCAGAAGGCGCCCACCCAGCAGCCGCCAAAACCTCCTCAACTACCTCGCTGGGAACTTTGCGTTGCAGGTATTTTCTGATGCTGCGCCGCGCTTTAATAGTATCTAACAGATCTGGCATAGCTAATTTTATGTGTGTTTTTCTTTTTATCTCTATTCGCTGTTTGGCTCCAAAATTACTTTCAGCGATTGACCAGCCTCAGCCATCAAACGGAAACCTTCCTGCGCCTCACGCAAACTCAGCCTATGCGTAATCATGTCTTTAACGTTCAATCGTCCAGTCGCCAAGTACCGCAGCGAATCTTCCAAGATCATTTGGGGCGGCGCCGTAGCTTGTGCGCATGGTGATTTCGTTTCGCCAGAACTGGTTAATGGGAACAGGCAGTTTTACGGTTGGGTCGGGCACGGCGAAATACAGGATGGTTCCGCCGTTTTCCACGCAATCCAGCGCTGCCATGGCTGCTGAGGTTGCGCCCGTGCAGACGATGACTTGGTCAGCTAAGTGCCCATCGTTAATTTCTTTGAGGTTTTGAGGCAAGTTTTCTTTGGCGTTAAGCGCATGGTTTGCGCCAAATTTCTTTGCAAGCTCCAGCCTGTACGGGTTGATGTCGGCTACAACGATGTTTTCCACGCCCTTGAACTTGGCAAGCTGCGCATGCAGAATCCCCGAAATGCCGGTGCCGATGATGAGCAAGGTATCGTTTTTTTGAAGGTTTGCCAGCCGCTGCCCCCGCGACACGCAAGCGAGTGGCTCGATGAATGTGCCTTCTTCAAAACTCATTGTTTCGGGCAGTTTGTAGATGCCGTATTGGACGTTGATTTTGGGAACTTGGATGTACTGTGCGAAGCCGCCTGGGTTATAGTTGGTTGTGTGTAGTGTGTGGCAGGCTGTGTGGTTTCCTCGTTTGCAGTAGCGGCATTGGTAGCAGGGAACATGGTGAGAAACGAAGACGCGGTCGCCGACTTTTACGCTGGAGACTTTAGCGCCAACCTTATCGATGACCCCTGTGGCTTCATGGCCTAGCACCCGCGGTGCCTTGGGAACACGGTACCATTCGATAACGTCGCTGCCGCATATGCCGCTCGCCATCACTTTAAGCAGGACTTCGTCTTGGCCGATTTCGGGAACGGGCATCTCTTGGATGCGGACGTCATGGTTGTTGTAGTAGACGGCGGCAAGCATCATTATCACTAAAAAAGAAGTGTTTGGTTAAGCCTTGCCGGCTTTTACCTGGTTGAAGAGGTCGAATGCTTCTTGAGAGGTGTATCCGTCGTGGATAATTGCGCGTATGCCACGGATTGCTGCGACGGGATTCTCGGTTTGCCAGACGTTTCTTCCTAAGTTAACGCCTATCGCTCCAGCCTGCATACCGTCATAGACGAAGTCGAAGACTTCTTTCTGTGTCTCGGTCTTAGGTCCGCCCGCGATGACGACTGGTACAGGGCAGCCTTCGACTACCTTGCTAAAGTTCTCGCAGTAGTAGGTTTTAACAACTCTTGCGCCGATTTCAGCAGAGATTCTAGCGACTAAGGCAAGGTAGCGTGCTTCTCTTTTTTCGAGTTCTCGTCCCACTGATGTTACTGCCATTACTGGAACGCCGTAGTCTTCGCATTCGTCGACGAGTTTAGACAGGTTGGTTAAGCTTTTGTTCTCGTTTTTGGTGCCGACGAACACTGACATGGAAACTGCCATGGCGTTGAGCCGCAGAATCTCATTGATTGAAGTTACGACGCTTTCGTTTGAAAGGTCTTCGCCGACCACCGACACTCCGCCTGAAACCCGCAGAATAATCGGTTTCTCGATGTCCGGGGCAATACAGTTTCTCAAAACGCCACGCGTAAGCATGATTGCGTCAGCGTATTGGTATATCGGTTTGATTGTTTCTTCAGGCTTCTCAAGGCCATGTGTTGGTCCTTGGAAGTAGCCGTGGTCAACGGGTAAAAAGAGGGCTTTGCCGTCTTTCTGGATGAGTCTACTTAAGCGGTTCTTCATTCCCCATTCCATAATTCATGTCTCCGAGGAAGCTTTTGGTTTAAGAATTAAATAACTTTATGCTTTGAAGAAGTTATTTCAATGTGACTGGCGCGGAATTTGTGGGCTACTGTCTTTTTGACCGCGTCATCCAGCCCTTCAACACATTTAACAGTTGACCAGTGTTTATGAGAAGTTATGCACAAATCATAACCATGTTTATATTTTTGTTAACCGTTAAAACACAAAACAATGGAAACAGTGAAAATATGTACAAATGCACTCAATGCAGCGCAGTAATGGAAGCTAAAGGAGAAATCTCCGAAGACGGAAGCATCGTTTGCTACCAGTGCCCAAAATGTAAAAACGTCGAACTCCACGCCCCACACTGCGACAATGGGCTAAGGATGACCTATCCTTAAGCAGCCCCTTGAAAGAAATGCAGCTTTTGTTCAAGTTTTCGGTTTTAGGATTAAATAATCTTTTTCTATGAGCCAATGGTGAAACTGCCATGTAGTGTATAGGCAGGCTGTGCTGCATTTTTGCCTTGTACTCGTCTTTGTCTTCGGGGTTCGAAAGCTTCTCAGGATCATTCTTCAACTCCAAATAAACCTCAGCAAAAGCATCAGAGATGTACTTCAGAAAAATCAAACCTAAAACAACATGCTTGTACTCCGCAGCATCCATGTTATTGCGCATCTTATCCGCAGCCGTCCACAATTTCGCCTCAAAACCCAAATTCGCACCGTTGCCGTTCTTTGTTTCTTTCATGTTCAAGCCCATTTGTTTAGCATAGCCAAGCCTCTTTCTAATTGAGGGTGTAACCACTATCTCTGTGAGTGAACTAATAAGTTCTCTCTTGACTCCAGACAAACACCCGGCAAACGTTACCTGCGAGAGGGCACCTTATAATTTGGGTTTTGTTTTTTCACGCACTTAAGGCATAGTAAGTTCTTGTGTACCTTATCATAAATCAAGCCTTGTGTTGTTGTGGTTCCGCATCGGGGGCATTTTTGGTTCATTTTAGTATCGTCCAAAGATAGGATTTATAGAAGAAAAAGATTTAGGCTATCAGGCTTTTTCGTCGTCTCTTTTCTCTTCAAGTTTTCTGGCTTCTCTTTGAATCTGTTCTTGAGCGTATGCAATCAACAGGCATAAACCGTTGTTTGCCACACATATTTCGCTGTCTTTTAATGAAATTGCCATATCATAGAAAATGTTTTCAATTTCTTCTTCGGCATCTGGCTGCAACTTTAGTAATGATAAGTCGAGGTGTGTTTCTGCAAAAGGAAATCGCCCTTGCAACTCTCGAAGTATTGTTCTTTTTTCGCATAACTGCCTAGTCTCTTTTATCGGCATACCTTTTCCTTTGTCAACGAGCATGTTCAAATTGAAAGTCAAATAGGTCAATAGGTTGATTTTTACCATTTATTGGACCTCCTAGCAGTATCATTCGAAGCGATTATTACCATGCTTTAGCACGCAGAATCTAAAAAATTAAGCTTTTGTTTTTCGTCCTTCAAAACGAACTTGTAACATTCACATTTAGGTTTAGTACATACTCTATCTAAAAAATACGAATGCTCACTTTTAAGATGCCCACACGTGCACATTTCATCTTTAATTTTAGCTTTATCCATCAAGATTTATCCTTGTCAAATAAACAAACTTTGGCCTTCAAAAAGTTTTAGGTGTGGTTCTAATTAAATTTTAGTACCCATAACAAAAAAGAAAGAATCTGTTTCTTTCTTGCCAAGTTTCTTCTCAAGACTAAGCTTTATCTTCCGAAGCACGCACTAAGGCTGTATAGATACAATTTCAATTCACATAAATTTCTTGTCAAGTAGTATAAAGGGGAGCGGGTGAAATGAGAAAAGATGAAAACTTTAAAGTTGAATCGTTAGCATTTATTGAAAAAGTCAAAAATATTTATTCTTATGACGAAATAGCAGTAGACGAATCAGAAGAGTATTCAAGAAGAATGGGAACTTTAAGAAGGTTAGAACATGACAAACAGCTATAAAAAAGAAATTGATGAATTAATAGCAAAAGAAAAAGTTCGGGGTGAAGTAATCAGTGAAACCCCCGAGTGCAAAACCGTTAAAATACATAGTAGCATAGATGGTAAAAGATGCCAAGTTTGCGATAAAAAACTTAACCCCAATAAAATATTTTGGTATAAACATGACAGAGGAATTACAGCAACAAATCCAATAACCCATCAAATAGAAGGACAAACATCAATTCGTATAACTGATTTTGGCACATGTTCAAAGAAATGTAAAAATGCTATGATTCGATTCTGTGAAAATCAAGACAAAACAATTATTGAGAAAAATTTTGATAAAAAGAATGTTAAAAGCATTATGAAAGATCTAAATAAAGATAAAAGAAATATAAAAAATCTAAATAAAGAAGTTAAAAATGAACATAAACAGCAATACAAAAGCCTTGTGTAATTATATTACATACTCTATCAGCCCTATTAAAATAAGTAATTTTATTGTATGTTCTATGTATAGGCTCAAAAAAAGGCATTGTTACTACTATGTAACCTCTATTTGATTGATGTTACAGTTACGTTTTAATTAAGACACCACGTTTCTTTTCTCGCTTTATCTTACTGTAACGGTAGTGGGCTGGTTTGTTGGCTATAACCCGTTTCAATATTTTTTGCTTTCATGCTTAAGCGCCTTCTACTTTGGTTAGGAAACTGAACGTAACATATTTCTCACTCAAAAGAGCGTCTATTCTTTACTAGACAAGTTCTTTACTTGGAACAAGAATTGTGGGGTACTCTTTTGAACCCTCTGATTTGCCACCTGTTTTATTGTGGCCTTCCGTACATCTCATTCCGTATCTTGTTCTGGTTGCATTTTCCCAAATCTTTTCAGTTGGTCCACCACATATTGGGCACTTAAAATCTTTCATATATTTTCACCCAAAACCAAAAAAGACTACTCCGAAAAAGTCAAGAGTGAATAAATCGTCGCTGTTTTTTCCAAAATTTTTCTCTCCTTTAGTTTTATGTTGACTTGCTTTTTTAAGCCTTCCTATCTCAAAAAATGAATTGAAGTAACCGTAGACAGCCTAAGTTTTTTCATAAACTATTATTTCTCGAGTTAGTGACCTATGAATAAAGACCAAATGTGACTCAATCGTTTTGTATCCATGACCTTTGACAAACCCGGGCTAAAATCCTTAGACATGAATTGGCACAAAGAACACAAAGCAACCTTAAAGTAGTCTTAGCAGATTCAATAATTGATAGGCTTAATATGTTTCAAACCTTTTCCTTTAAGGGTCGAACGATTAAATAACCTTTTTCTATGAGCCAATGGTGAAACTGCCATGTAGTGTATAGGCAGGCGGCGCTGCATTTTTGCCTTGTCTTCTCATATGATGGTGTGCCTTCGGCTTGTTTGTTTAACTCCATTTGCACGGGGCACTTGACGTCTTTGCAGAATTCTCTGCGTTTGTATTCAATGTAGCCTTCAGGAGCCATTTTACATCGGTGCCTAACTCTTCTTTTAAACTTAATAAGCCTTGTTTAACGCACCAGCACATTCATTTGCAAAGAGAGGTTGAAAATGTAAATTTGATATGCGATTTAGGGTTAACTTTTTTAAACCTCAAAGCCCCAAAACCTGTATGCCCAAGTATTATCTTTTAGGCGGAGAAAACACCCATAAAAGGGATGCAGAGGAAGTAAATCTGAGAGCCTTCCTCGACGCAGGTGAAGCACCGAAAATTCTCGTGTTTTCTTGGGCTAGAGCATCCTTCGACAACACCTACAGTAAAAGCAAAATAATATTTGATTACTTTAAAAGTTTGGGCGCAAGCACCGTTAACATAGTCAGTTACTCAACGCCGCTTGAGGAAATAAAGGAAAAAATATGTGAATCAGGCCTTGTTTACTTAACGGGTGGCGTTCCCAGCATGCTAATAGAGCGCCTGAGAAAATTAGGCGTTGACAGCTTACTGAAGGATTTTGAAGGAGTTATTGTTGGAAGAAGCGCAGGAGCGTTGGCACTCTGTCGAAAATGCGTAATAACTTACCGGAGCAATTCATCGGTCAAAGTTATCGATGGACTTGGACTTGTAGACCTAACACTTAAGGCCCATTACAAGTTAGGCATGGATAAAGAATTAAAAGAGTTATCGAAGGAACAGGATATTTTTGCTGTACCCAAAGGTTCAGCCATCGTTTACAATGATGGAAAATCGTCTTTCATAAATGACGTCTACTTGTTCCGTAACGGCGAAAGGCAAACCGTAAGTTAAATAGTTTTTCTGTTCTTTGAAAAAGCGTAGAGAACAACAATTGCTAACGATAGCACTAAAAGCGCCGCCCCCAAAACGATAAGCGGATACCTGAAGGCAGGTTCGGAATGTAAAACTGTGGTTGAAGGATTCATAAACATGCCACCCAGATACGCCGTTAGGAAAATGCCTACGAAAACTGCACCTACACCTTGAAGAGCTAACAATAAAGCATTTGTAATTTTATTGTTTTGTTCCAAGCAGACCCTCAGATAAACAGTTATCAAATATTCATTGGGCAATTTTGTATATAAAACTTTAATTCATGTAGCCGACGAAACAGAAAGTATAATATATCTAGCTAAACGATTGTTTTTCAACCAAAAGGTTGATTCTTTGACAGAACATGGACGAGTTTCTCCGCTAAAAGTAGGCTTACTAATCGTCGCCCTCTCTTATTTCCTATTTAATGCACACACATTGTTTACGCTTCAATGGGTTGGCGAGTGGAACCGTTTCGGTGGGTTTTCATTGGCAGTTTTCCTCGAAGACATCACCTCGTTTGTTGGGGTTATTTTTAGGTTTATTGCAGGCATCATAGCCGTTGGCTCCGTCATTTTCTACTTTTCCAAAGGACTACCTTCAACCCAGAAGACATACCGAATTCTGAAGTTGATTTTGGTTTTTGAGGCAATTTACTGGATAACGCTCATACCTACTGCTGGCGTCAACGTTTACTATATTCCGCTTTTTTTGCATCGTTTGTCGACTTTGGATTCGCTTAACTACATTTTATTGACGACCATACCAAGTATAATTGAAGCAATAGCGGTACCCGCTGCCCTAATTGTATTAACTACAAAACTCAGCCCCAACAAACCGCTCAAATCGCCAATAAAATGGGGGTTAATCACAGGTACACTCTACATAACCGTTTTCTGGCTAGTTAACACAAGCATGTGGATAGGTGTCATAAACGCAAAAGGTATCGATTATCTGTGGGTTGAAGTGACAAAATTAAACGGTATAAACCATGTAATGCCTCATCCAGAACACTTGGTAAGTTTCATTATAACAGCGTTCGGCTTGCTGGCGCTGGCAATTTATTCAGGCTATTTAACCAAAAAATCGGTTCGAGTAGAGTCAATTCATGATTTAAAACTTGGAGCTGTTGGCGCAATCATCTTGGCGCTTGGAACGTACTTTTTATGGAACTATTTCAGCTGGGCTATCTTTGGAGGCAACACATGGAACGACTGGTATGCTTGGTTCCTTGGGCACAACATGGACCTATGGATGCTGTCGCTGCCGCTACTTGGGTTGCCATTGCTCTTCTACATTAAGCCGCCCAAACAAACCGCCGAAACAGCCAATAAAAACGCATAGCGGGCTGAGGATCTACTCACCTCTTGTGTCATTTCGGTTACATTCCGCTTTTGGCCTGTACTCCACTTTTTTATGCCGCTGCTTATGATGCTTCTCACATTCTTTTACCCTAACAAGCATCCACTCGTTTTCTTCGTAAACACATCCGCAGAGAAGAGTCTTAGTCGTCAAATTTGCCGCCCCTCAAACAAAGCCACTATATCCACTGAGGTCATCATAGCTCATAATGATTATCTCGGAATTAAATTTAGCGTTCAAAAAAAAGTTTGGTAACGGGTATTTTGGGAATAGCAAAGTTTTAGAGGATGGAAGGTTACTTGTTTGCTTGTAGTGCATAATATGAGTGTTATGAGTAGAAAAAACAAAAATACACAGATTGAACAAAAAAAGAAACTGGAACGAGAAAAAGAAGCAAAAAAGAAAGCGATGTTAAGCCAACTTCCTCCAAAAGGAAAAAAGAAATAACCTCTTGGACTTTAAAAAGTTAGAACCACTGTAGCAGAAGCTACCAGTCGTCCCGTTTGCTAATGTATTCCTTCTTTGTTGTTTTTTCAATTTCGTAGTAAATGCCTTTCTCCGATTCAGAAACAACCACTAAACCTGTCCCTGCAACACTTTTTACAATTGGAACTTTAACAAGCCTGAATTCTCGGGTTAGAGGCACATAATCCACAGTTAGCTTCCGAGTGGCTTGGGAAAGTTTTTCCACAGATTCCCACAGCTCGTACATTTCTACTTTTATGCTGTGAGAGCCCGCGGGTATCCCTTTCATGTCCAGCACAGGCGTTAACTCAAACTCGTCAGCCGCCAAAGAACCCTGAGGAATCCTGATTGAGACGGAACTGATTCTTTGGTTGTCAAACCACAAATCCGATTGCACCTTTGAAAACGCGGTTTTTGAGGGAACCAGCTTGAAAGCAACTTTAAGGGCTAATTCATCCTCTTTGGTCTGGGTGCCGATTTCAGTTATGGTTATCTGTTTTTCTTGGAGATGTCCGGTTGCTTTGGCTGGTTCATTTTTGGTTGCGTCGGGCAGATTGTCCAGAGTCAGTTGCTTGGATAATTTCAGGTTTTTTGGCATTTTCTTTGTTTTAGCCACAGTCATCACGGTAGGTTTTCCAACACAATTATCTTAGCCGCGCAGGTTTAACGGTTTCTTAAAAATTTCTTCGCGCCACTTTTGTTCCCAGCTAGCCCAACCCGTCTTCACAAGACCCTCTCTTAGGTGTGGTTTTTCAGCAACCCACTCAAGAAACGCCCAGAAACGCCTCTTGCCCTGCAGCATTTCTTCAGGCACGCCTTTTTCAACGCACCACCTAACGTAAGCGCTCTCAACCAACGACTTAAGCTCACCTGTGGATTCTACTCTTTGAACTTTGAACCCTTGGCTCTGCAAGTACGCGACTACGCTGGACAGGACGTATTCTGAACACACCTTAAAGCAGGTTTCAGCATCAGGCTGCATTACAGTGATGATTTCGTTGGCGATTTTTACTGCGTCTTCTAAATATTTTTTGTTTTGGAAGTTTGGCGGCTGAAAAGAAGCGGTGGGGATTCTGCGTTCCATCAGCATTGGGTGTGGAGGCTTAATTGCGCCTACTACAACTCCCAGTAAGAGGTCGCTCCATCCTGAAGCATCTATCAGAATGGTTTTGTCAGGTAGAAAACACTCCAACGCCAACACCACCTAAGACTCAGAAATATGTGCGCATAGGTTTTTCTGTCTTTTGTTTATTGGAAAATAACTCATAGGAAAAATTAAGTTTCAGAACCACTTGACCGAAATAGGAGAAAAGGGGAATGCATAAACCCCTTACACACTTTTAAAGTGGTTCTGAGCGGAAATTCTTCCACATTTATTGTAATAGTAGTTCTCTTCGGATATTCGTTTGTACGTCTTTTTAAGAAAATACACAAAGCTCCACGAGAAACTCTCAGTAGCCCGGGAGAGATTCGAACTCTCGTCAAGGGCTCCAGAGGCCCCTATGCTTGACCACTACACCACCGGGCTGCAGGGTTTCAAATAAACAGGGTTCCAATTATTAACTTTAACTTTCCGCCGCGTCGCCATTGTTTTTTTGTTTTAATGCTTCACGTACGCAGTAGCATTCTTGGCTAACTCTGTTGTAGTCGCTGCAACACCAGAGCGTATCTACTATTGGGTTTTGGCTTTTTCCGTAGCGTGTTGAACAGAAAACTTTGGTTGGGTACTCATAGCTGTTGTGGCTGTCGCAGTTGCCGCAGAACTTTTCACCGTTGTTTTCCATTTCAGATTTCCCTGCCCGCAAGCCTTTCACGCTGCAAAAAAGAGTCTCGTTTGAAATCTGGACCTAACCGTTCAGTTACTGAAGCCACAAGAATAGGGAAAACCATCAATGCCTCGCCAATAACCGTAGCGTGGTCGGCTGCCCCCTTCATTTTGCCCCAACTCACCGTCTCCTCCAATGTGGAACCAGACAAACCGCCTGTTTCAGGGCGATCTAAAGTGATAACCACTGCGTAGTCTAAGCCTTTTTTGGATGCAAGCGCCGAGGACTGGATGGTGTTGCGGGGGACTCCGCCGCCGATGACTATCATGCCGTTTTTAGGTGATTTCGCGCAGATACCGCAAACCGTTGGCACATCCTTGAAGGCGTCAACTAAAAGCACGTTTTTCTGTTCTTTCTGGGAGGCGTGGAGCCAGTGGATGAAGCCGAATTCTGAATCGCGCACAGAAGGAAGGAAAATGGGAACGTTCTCTTCGTAGGCTGCGCGGAGGATAGAGTTTTTGTCTGTTAAGCGTTTACCTATTTCATACGCGAACTCGTTTGAAGCTAAACTCTCTCCTTTGCGTTCCTTGGCGATGTCAGCGTACATCTCTGACAACTTGAAATCTAATCGGACGTAGTCTTCTTCGGGAACAAAAATGTCATAAATGCGGAATAGATGGTACTTGTAGAGTTCCACATCGTTAACTGCCCAGCCGCCTTTGTAATGGTGCCCGCCTACTGCTTCTATGGCGTCGTGAACCATGCAGGCGCCCGTGCTCACAATCACATCTACAAGGTGATTCCGTATCAAGTCGGTAACTATGGTGCGCATTCCCGCGGGAACAACCGCCCCCGACAACGCTAAGAACACGGTGCAGTCTTTTTCTCTGAGCATTTTCTCGTAAATGTCACATGCAGCCGATAACCGCCCAGCACCCAATGAGCCTGAATTCTTGAACTGCTGCATTAATTGGTCGACGGTTAATGTGCCGTTTATTTTTATGTGGTTTACGGGTTCTTTGAGGTAATCTTTTCTGTCCATCGTTAATTAACGCCTTAATGAGTATTCGTTGTGGATGCAAGAAAAAAAGGTTTTTCCACTTGCAAGATTATTTCTTAAGTAAACCCAATATGCCGCCTACTAAACCTAAAATTAAACCAATTAGCCAGCCGCTGCCTACAAAAATGCTAAGAGCCGAAAAGACAATTACGATTATGCCTCCAGCCGTTTCTGCTCCACTATAGATCAAGTATGCTCCAGCTATGATTAAAACAGCGAATAGGACGGCGACTCCGCCGATGATATTTAGGGCTAATCCTGCAAGGAACCTTCTTCTAACCTCGTCTGAACCAACAAAAGTTATGATGTCGCCCGCTACAATTCTGATGAGCCCACGAGTTAAAATCAGAATGGCTCCGGCAAGGGAAAATGCGAAGCCTATGGTTGCTCTTTGGCGTTTAGAAGCTGGTTGTTGCGTGTTTGGTTGCTGCAAAACTTAATTCTCCTTAAAGCAAGGGAGCAATGGAGGAAATATAAGGTTTACCCCAAACCTGCCATTGTGTTAAACGAGCATATTTGGATCCTAATAGAAACTCATTGCAGAAACCTATAGAGGGGAGGTCTAACGCCATTTATAAGCAAAAAGCACTCTAAGCTTGAAGATTCAGTTGCTTAAACTTTAAAATAAAAAAGAAAGGGAAATGATTTTTTGGTTGTATGTCTTTTATGCTCGCTTTCTTAGCATTAAGATTGCTAATAATGCGCCCACTATGGCGACTACAACGATAATGCCAGCGATTGCGGGAACAAAGTACATGTCAGCGACTGATTGTAGCGGCATCGGAGATGGTGTTGGTGTTGCTGCAGCTGGGTTAACTGCGAAGGCAGTTTCTGTGCTTGATGGCCAGTAAGATTCACTTCCGCCGAATGAGGCGTATACTGTGTATTGGCCTGTGATGTCTGGTGTCCATTGGAAGCTGTAGAACCCGGATAAGTCAGTTGTTGTCTTACCGATTTCTCTATAGTTGCCGTTGGAGTCAAGGACGCTGAGCGTAACTGGAACACCGGACGCGTTGGTTGGTTTGGGCTGTTGCATGTATACGTATTCCATCCAATGACTCATGCTTGCTTCAGATACTGCTGGAACTCCATCTGGGAAGTCTGCTTTCTGAGTGTCTTGCTGTGTGCCTGGAGATTGGTCAGTAACAAAGCCATTAACCAGTACGCTGCTGCCTTCTGTTACTACGTCATTTTTGATTGAGGCTGTTATAGCGGTTTGACCCTTGCCGAAAGTGTATATCTGCTTGTCGTAGCTGTTCCATTGGGTCATCATGCCGTCTGCAATAGCACCTGGTGCGCGGCCGCTGAAACTCAATATGCTCCATACCAACGTTCCATCAGTGCAGTTTATTGCAAGTCGTTGCATCCCTGGACTTAGAGGCGGATCGTACATGCGGGCTTCTGAGAGGAATAGCTTTCCGTCGCCAATGCTTTGTGAGCCAAAGTGCCATATAGACCATATGCCGTACGGAGTTTGGTATCCAGCGCTTCCACGGGTGAATACCCAATTGATCTTGCCTGTTTGAAGATCAAGGGCATGCACAAAGCCGGCTCATTATTCAAATAATGCCTCAAATTCCCACAAAACCTTCTGTTACCTCTTCAGCAAATTGTTTAGCCCACGGCCGTCTACAACAACCCTTTTATCTCCAGAAAAGTTTCTGCTTAGCTGGATACTTTATGCCCGCAGTTAAAGATATCATGACAAAGGAAGTTGTAACAATTGAGTCAAACAAAAGTGTTTTTGAAGCAGCAGAGCTCATGTCGACGAAGGGTATAGGCTGTGTAATAGTTGTTATCAAAGCTTTTCCTGTTGGAATAATCACTGAACGAGATATTGTTAGGAGAATTGTAGCGAAACGCGCTTCACCAGACGTGAAAGTAACAGAAATTATGACCAAAACACTCATAACAATTGACCCCAACACCTCGCTCAGGGAAGCAGCCAGAGTTATGTCAACCAATAAAATAAGACGACTTCCAGTTCTAAAGAACAACAAGCTGGTTGGCATTGTAGTATCTTCAGACTTTGTTCGAAATGTGGGAAAAAAGACCACTACCGAAGAAATACTTGATGCACTAGGACGTTACCCAACGGAACCTAGCACCTAAAGCTTACTTGCATCTTCAATCCTGCTTGGAAATATGCAGGGCATCCACCGAGGCTATTTCCGGCACAAATGTGGCTATAAACTACGAAAATTTTCAAAGTTTGTTAATACAAAAAAAAGAAAAAAGAGATAATTTTTGCTTTGAAGGCGCAACGGAGGGGGATGTGGCGTTACATTGGAGGGGGTGGTGTTTCGTGTTGTTTCATTGTGAAGAAGGCAATTGCTAAGATTAGCGCTGCAATCCATATCAGAAGTAGGCCGAATCCAAAAACAATAATCAGTACTGCACCGATTAAAAGTAGCCATCCCGTTGTTGAGAATAATCCTACATTTGTTCTCGTTGAAAGTTGTTTAAGTGAGCGTCTCATGAAGAAAGTGGCTATTATCGCAAATATCCAAAGTATTGCAAAAATCACGATTGCCGCTGTAATGAAGGGAATAATATCTCCGAAGCTGATGTTGCTTGTGTTTGGAGTCATACCTGAAAGCGATGAAAGGGTTGACCAGTCGCCATTCCAGCTCGGGTACAGCTTTAAGATGAAATCTCTGATGTTCGGCAAGACGATTGCAATTCCAATTACCGCTGCTAAGACCACACCGACTATGCCAGCGATTATGCCGTAGACTGCATTGTCGAAGATTCCGTTTTCTTTGTAGATGCGAGCGAACCCATGCAATGCAACCAAAATGAGTATAGCGCCGATGAGTTCGACGATACCGAAGTAGTTGACGTATGGAAAAACGCCTATAAACATCAGTATTGCGCCGACGCCGCCTAAGGTTTTGCTTGATTCAAGAGTCATTTTCTTTTCTCCTGTTTTTGTGTTATCTTGTTAAGGATAAAAGCTTTTTCATGCACTATTTTTTCAAAAAAAGAAAATAAAATAATTATTATTTGCATTATAAAAATCCCCGAGGGATGGCGGGTCCGATGGGATTTGAACCCATGACTTTCAGCTGTCTTCACACCCATGCTGGGCGATAGAAGGCTGACACGCTATCCGTACTGCGTCACGGACCCACACAGGGCACTCTAAATGAGACACTTCCAGATATAATTTTACCTATCTCTTCAAGCAAACCCATCCCATCCCGAAACAAAATCACATTTACTTTCAACTTGCAAAGCTTAGATTCTTAGTGCTATGCGCTGCCTCTGTTAAATCGGTGTATTTGGATCCTAATAGAGATTCATTGCAGAAACCTATTGGGGGTAGGTCAGTATTGGCGCTTTTCGGAGCCATTAGCATGTTGGAATTCAGTGGATA
The DNA here is from genome assembly GCA_963695285.1 of Candidatus Bathyarchaeota archaeon. GTDB lineage: Archaea > Thermoproteota > Bathyarchaeia > Bathyarchaeales > Bathycorpusculaceae > Bathycorpusculum. The sequence goes on along the minus strand of OY968763.1, from coordinate 928,021 downwards.
CGCAACTTCTTTTAAACGCAGCCCACATAATAGTTCTTGAGGAATCAAGAAAATGTCCATTCAGAAAACGCCCGAGAAAAACAGCATACTCTTTGTATGGCTCAACAACTACGCAGGGATACTCCTAAAAACCCCCACTAAAACGCTTGCCATAGACCCCGTTGACGTAAAACCCAAAACCCTCCAGAACGTGGATGCCATCCTAATAACTCATGAACACTACGACCACTTGGACCCACGCTTAATCGTAGAAATCCAAAAAGAAACCAACTGCACAATAATCGCCGACGCCGCGTCAACAAAAAAGCTCCAACACGCTATCCCCAACGGTAAACTTCAAGAAGTTAAGCCTGGCGCAGAAATCAAAATCGGCGAAGTCTGCGTGAAAGCAGAAAAAAGCAACCACCCAGCTCAAGCACCAGTAACATACATCATAACAAGTGAGGACCAAGTCAAAGTCTACCATACCGCAGACAGTTTACCTTTCCCAGAATTAGCAAAACTTGGTCAAAAAGAAAACTTTGACATGGTCTTCTGCACAGTCGGCATAGCTCCGGGCGCCACACCGAAAACAGGCTTTGACATCGCATGGTTAACTAAACCACAAATCGCAGTGCCCTATCATACGGCGACGGCTGCAAGCCAGAAGGAGTTTGCGGAGCTGCTAAAGAAGGAGCTGCCTAGAACTGCATGCTTGATTCCTGAACAAAACAAAATCTACCAAGTGTCAAAGAGGAAGTGAAAAGATTATGGCAACAAAAACCGCAAGTTTAACTCAGAAAGAGAGAATGGCAAACATACTGCTTAAAATTGACGCTGTAAAATTCGGGGTCTACAAACTTTCAAGTGGAAAAGCCAGCCCCTACTACATAGACCTGCGAGTAATCCCCAGTTTCCCAGATGCTTTCCACGAAATCTGCGAATCCTACGCAAAGTACATAACCAGCGAAATCGGGGTCAAAAACTTCGACCGAATCGCCGCCATACCCCTTGCAGGAATTCCCTTCGCCTCCCAAATCGCCTACAACCTCAAAAAACCCTTCCTTTACGTGCGCAAAGATATTCAACTGCAAGGTAGAGAGCGCAGAGTTGAGGGAATTCTGGTTTCAGGCGATAGGGTTTTGCTCATAGACGATTTGCTCACCACTGGTTTAACGCTTAAAAAAGCTGGTGACGCTGTGAGAGCTGAAGGCGGAGTTGTCAGTGAAGCTGTTGTTTTCTTGGACCGTGAAGAAGGCGGAAGACAGGTGATTGAGAAGAACGGGATAAAACTTCATTCGCTGCTGAAGATAAGTGAAATGGCAAATACGCTCTATGAAATAGGTGCAATTGACGAAGAAAACCTGAAGACTATTCTAAAACAAGTAAAAAAACATTAAAAAACAGGGTTTATTCGTAGAAGATTAGGCTGGTTTCTTCAAGTAGCGCATGCAATTTATCTACTGCCTCATAGACATCCTGCTCTTTTTTGGCGCCGGTGCAAACCAGTTTGCCGCTGGCAAAAAGCAGAATCACAACTTTCGGTTCTGCCATACGGTAGATTAAGCCGGGGAACTGTTCTGGCTCATACATCGCGTGCCCCAGTGTGTATGCGGCTTTTTCAAGGTCTATCATGCCTCCTAAACTGCCTGAAGCAACGATGTTTTGGATTTTCATTTCGGGTTTACTGATGATTATTATGCCGCCTTTTTTGAGTTCCTTCACAACCTTCATGACGGCTCTTTTGGCTTCTTTTTCGGATTTTGCGCCTGTGCAAACCATTTTTCCGGAACTAAAAATCAAAGTGGCAGTTTTTGGGCGTTTTAAACGGAAAACTAATCCTGGGAACTGTTCCGGACGATATTCAACTCCTGGGTAGCCTTTGACGACTGCGTTTAGGTCGACTTTTTGGTTGAGTGTTGCGGATGCGACTACGTTTTCGATGCTTATTGTGGCTTTAATTTTTGGCAAACAGTTTTTCCCTCGGCTTTATCGCCTTGCTTGAATGTTCATTTATCATACGCTTTCTTTATAAATACACCTATGGCTAGCTCTCTTTATCTTTCTGTTGTGCAGTTTTTTTCCTCTTCGCCTTAACCATCGGCAGAACAAACTCGATAACAATAACCAAAAGTATAAGCCCGATAACCACTGGCAAAGCCCAAGAATTTCCTCTCATGAAAAGAGTTATCCAGCCGAACCATGGAATACGCAAAATAACCTTTCCCTCAACGAGGTTTTGAGGGACTCCCCGTGAATCAGGGATATTGTCATAATAGTTTGGAACCTCTGGCCACGTTACGGGTCCGTTGCCATCGCCCTTAGTTTTAAAGTAAAGGGTGCCGTTGATTTCTTGCTTCGCAACTATGCGGTGAACAATGGGGGTGACTCCGTGGGGGTTTCTGTAGACGATGATGTCGCTGTTGGGATAGTTGGCGTTGAGGTCCGCTGGGTTAACGTTCTGGATGATTATGATGTCGCCTACATGTAGGGTTTGGTCAAAGGGGTGGCTCCAACCGTCGCATCTGCCATCGTAGGGTACACACATGCTACCGCTTTCCACAACCCTTATTGGCACTGCGGTTCCGAGTGCCAGCTGCATGCCGAAGAAAAACCCTAAAACGATGACAACGATCAATGCTATGGCGACTGCAGTTTTGAAATAGTCGTTCTTCCACAGTTTCTTTAAATCCGCCACTTTTTTTGCCATCTGCAGAACCTGAATGTTTCAGTCATTAACAAAAGCTTAGTTTTAAAACTACCGTTTTTGAAAAAAAGAAAAAATAGAGAGCAACTATTTTTTGTTAGTTGCGAGTTTAGATTTTTTGTTTACTTAGTACTTCGCGGAATACGTGGCCGTTTTGGCACTCGTATAGTCCGATTTCTAGTTGCATGCGTTTTCCAGCTTTATCTGGACGACCTGCCATTTTCCATGTCTTTTTTGGCTTTGCTGCTTCTTTTCCACATTTTGGACATTTAGCCATTTAATTTTCCTCCATGTTGTCTCTTCCATGCTTTAGGCTGATAGGATAAAAAACTTTCCGTAGCTTTCGCATAGATATTTTTCTTTTTATCATTGCGATTAGACATTTTTTTGTCAATGGCTGTCGCTGCATGGTAAAAGAAGTGTCGAAAGCCCATGTTGAACACTTAGAAATTCGCCTAAAACAATACCAATAAATCATGATTAACCAAAAAATCGCTTAAAACCCCTGTTAACGTTGAATTTCTGCCCCAACATTTTTTATAGCTGAATCCAAGCTTATCTTCAAGGCTCGAGGTTCACTTTATATTGCAAGCAACTTCTGAAAACGCTTTTGAAATGCTCGTAAAGCCAGTGCGAAGGCTCATTGAACAGAAAGGATTCATTAAACCGACTGATCCTCAAGAAAAAACCATCCCCAAAATTCTCGAAGGCAAAAACGTCCTCTTAATCTCGCCCACGGCCACAGGCAAAACCGAAGCCGCTTTTCTGCCAATTTTAAGTATGCTTTTGCAGCAGCCGAAAACTCCCGGCATAAAAGTGCTCTACATCACGCCGCTTCGGGCTTTGAACCGTGATTTGCTTGAGCGGCTGCAATGGTGGTGCAACAATTTAGACATTAAATTGGCGGTTCGCCATGGTGACACTGAAACAAAAGAGCGGACTCGTCAGTCCCACTGCCCACCCGACATCCTCATAACAACGCCTGAAACTCTGCAAGCTATACTTACCGGGTGGCTGCTGCGTCAAAGTCTGCAAAGCCTGAAGTGGATAGTCATCGACGAAGTGCACGAGTTAGCCGACAGCAAACGCGGAAGCCAACTCTCGCTGGCGCTTGAGCGTATCCGAGATTTAATCGGCAAAGACTTCCAGATGATTGGCTTATCCGCGACCGTTGGCAGCCCAGACAAAGTCGCCCAGTTCCTCGTCGGCGACAAACGACCCGTCGAAATCATACGCGTGCCAGTCGCCAAAATGGTGAAGCTACAGGTTATTTATCCTAAGCCAAGCGAAGAAGACGCCCAATTCGCCTCCAAAATCTACACCCACCCTGAAGTGGCAGCTAGATTGCGGATAATCCGCGACTACATGAGCAAACGCAAATCCGTGCTCCTATTCACCAACACGCGTTCGGTTTCGGAGGTTTTGGCTTCACGCTTCAAAGTGTGGGACGCAGATTTCCCCATTTCAATTCATCATGGGTCTCTAGCTAAGCCTTCACGTATCGCTGCTGAGACAGGACTCAAAAAAGGTGCCCTCAAAGGCTTAATCGCTACCAGCAGCTTGGAGTTGGGCATAGATGTCGGCCACATCGATTTAGTTATCCAATACATGAGTCCGCGGCAGGTTTCTCGGCTTATCCAGCGGGTTGGCAGAGCAGGACACACTTACGGAAAACTGTCTGAGGGTGTAATTATCGGGATGGATTCCGATGATACTCTTGAAGCGTTGGTTATTGCGAGGCGCGCTTTGACAGAAGAGTTGGAGCCGCTGTCAGTGCCTGACAAGCCTTATGATGTTTTGGCGCATCAAATCGCGGGGTTGCTGCTAAAGAACCGTCGTTTGGCGTTCAACGAAATTTTAGAAATATTCAAAAACGCCGCACCCTACGAAAACCTGACGATAGCTGACATAGAAAAGATTCTCAAGTACATGCACAATCGGTTTCCCCGCTTAGCCTGGGCATCTTTCGAGGACCAAGTGGTGCTACGACCCCAGCGAACCAAAGCGTTGTTTGAATACTATTTCGATAATTTATCCATGATTCCTGAGGAAAAACAGTTCCTAGTCATCGACGAATCAACCGACTCATCTATCGGCGTTTTAGACGAAGCCTTCATGGCAGAATACGGCAAGCCAGGAACAAAATTCATCATCCGTGGCAGCCCATGGCAAATAATCCACGCCACTGAAGACAAAGTTTACGTTCGCCCTGTCGACGATCCAACAGGCTCCATACCCAGCTGGATTGGAGAAGAAATCCCCGTTCCTTACGAGGTAGCACAGGAGCTAGCGGAGGTTCGCGGGTTTGTGGAGGAAAAAAGTCATAGCGGCTACTCAGGACAGCAAATAAGCGCTCTGCTCGCTGAACGTTACCCAGCTGATAAAGAGACTATTCTGCACGCTTTAGAGGAAACGCTAGAGCAAGTGCATAGCGGCTTTCCTGTTCCTACGCTGGAGCGGATTGTGATTGAAGATTGGGGCGAATTCGTTATCGTTCACTCAAATTTTGGTTCGCTGACTAACCGGGCTTTAGCTCAGCTTTTAGGGCAAGTGCTGTCTGATAAACTGGGGCGCGGCATAGTGGTTCAGCATGACCCGTACCGCATTTTTGTGCAAACCATGGGCGCCATGACGGCTGAGCGGCTTGTTGAAGTGCTAAAAGAAATTCAGGGCATGAACGAACAAGCCATAAGGAATACGCTAACGTTGTCCACAGTGAAGACTGGCTTGTTCAAACGCCGCGTAATTCAGGTGGCCCGGAGATTTGGCGCATTAAAAAAGTGGGCTGACTTCGGCAGCATAAGCATCCAAAAGTTGATAACAAGTTTCGAGGGAACCCCCATTTACGAGGAAGGGCTCAAAGAAGTTTTCTCCAAAGACCTTGACGCCGATGGGCTTGTAATGGTGTTGGGGCGTCTGCGTGACGGCTTGGTTAGGTTGCAGGTTGTTGAGACAGGTGGCAACGCGACTCCTGTGGCACGTGTAGGCATTGAACGAGTAAGTATGAAAACTGATCTTATTCCGCCCGAGCAAATGCGCGCTGTCCTTGTTGAATCCGCAAAAGCACGGTTACTCAACGAGACGGGAAATTTTGTCTGCACCAGCTGTTGGGATTACATGGAGATGATCCGCATCAAAGACTTGCCTGATAAGCCTAAGTGTCCACGGTGTGGGTCTTTTGCGATTGGCATGCTCAAGGTTGAGGAAGAGAAGGCTTTGCCGCTGATTGAGAAGCGGGGCGAAAAATTGGGGAAGAACGAGGAGAAAATGCAGGTGCACGCTAAACAGACAGCAGAGTTAATTGAGAAGTACGGTAAGGCGGCTGCGGTGGCTTTGAGTGCACGGCGGGTTTCAGCAGCGGATGTTAAAGCTGTTTTGGAGAAGGAGCCCAAGCTTTCCGACAAGTTCTACGAGTTAGTTCTGGAAGCTGAACGAAAAGTGATTAGCAAACGGTTTAGGTAATGCTGAGTTTTCAGTAATTATTGTTTTTGTTCTAGTTGGATTTTCTGGTGAAGGTGTCGTGTTGGCGTCTTTTTTTGGCTTTAAGAGTTTAGTTTCTATTAGAAAACTAAAATTCGTTCTCTTGTCAATTATGGTGATTACTTCGAGTATAGTTAGTGTGGCGACAGCGATCATAGGAATCAAATCGTAAGAATAAATCTGTGAGACAATGTCCCCGTTAACTTCCGTCTGCAAAAAATTTAATCCTATGTTGTAATAGAAGAAAAAAGGCAAGTTTAACGCCGCAAGAAATGCAACTGTGCCCACCCCAAACTTCAGTAGTTTTTGTCTGTTGTACCATAGAAGCAGTGGAAGTGCAAGAAGAGCACCGCGTGGATCAAATGCGGCTACCGCAAATAGCAATGCGGAAAGCCATGGTTTTTTAGAGAACCCAAAATATAAGGCGCCTACCGCGAGAGAAGCTTGAATTATGTGGGCATTTGCTTGAGCATAGCCCCAATAGTAACCAGGTTCGAAAGCAACCAAGACAATGACGGCTGCTATGGCACCCCATAAAAGCTTTTTGCCTTTAACAATTTTGTAAACAAAGAACGCTAAGGCAAAGATAGAAACAAATTGCAGTATATCAAAAACGTTAAGCGCGTTCTGGTAACTTAAATTTATAAAAGGCGCAAAAAAAATCAGAAAAGAAGGCATATACTTGAAGGTTTGGACATTTGGAGTAATATGGTAATCGCCCGGCTGATTGCCGCCTATGTAAATTGTGGATGGATTGTGTAATAATCTCCATTCTCCAATGTAGTAAGCAGAAAAATCTCTTGCATACATTGGAGACATAGGCTTAAATGTTTCTGGATAGGCAGCGAGAAAAGTAAAAGCGTTTAGCATTACTGCTATGGCAATCACTAAGATGAGGATTTTCTTGTTTTTAGATTGCACTTCTCTTTACCATCTCAATACAAGTTCAGGTGTTGTTACTGCCAAGTTTTTCCTGTTAAACAGCTTCGTATACTTCGCCTTTTAGCCTCTATTTGGGTGAAGGGAGGTTTTTCACCTTTTACCAAAAGTATTGGAACAAGTTATTAGCTTTTCGTGAACTCATCAGGTTCTCAGATATAACAGCAACTTTTTAAGCTTAAAGCATCTTATTTTGCTTATCTGCTTGTTAGCTCATAGGAGAAAAGAATTTGGAAATAAGCCGAAGGAACCTGCGCAATGAAGTTCTCGAACGCATCAAATACGTTAAAACCTGCGTTATGGCACGGGAACTATGTTTGCTTGTACGCACCAACAGGGCAGTTTTGGAGCCCAAAGACGTGCAGGAAGTTTGCCAATACATCTCAAATCTATGCAGAGAAGAAGGCTGCAGTGAACCCAGCGAAATGTGCACCAAAGCTGCAAAGGCAGTCGGCTCAGCAGATGAAGAAAAATACCTTGACTTATGCGCGCAAAGCTGCGTTAAATGCGGCGAAGCAAAAAGACCGCAACCGAAAAAAGACGCTTACGTGGCATAAAACATGACAGTTTATTTTATGAAAGGAAGGAAAAACTGAAATGTTTATTGCTCCATTTGTCCCAAGCCCAACAACAGTTGTAGAATATATGCTTAAGCTGGCTGATTTGAAGGCTGGCGAAGTCCTCTTCGATATGGGTTCAGGAGATGGCAGAACCGTGATTATGGCGGCTAAGACTTTTGGCGCCCGCGGAGTCGGCATTGAGTTGCGCGAGGATTTGGCGAAGAAAGCGATGGGCAACATCCACGAGTGCGGTCTTGATGACCGAGTAACCATCATGAACGATGACATGTTCAACGTAAACTTGACCTCCGCCGACGTAGTTTACCTGTACCTGACGACGAGTGCCAACGAGAAAATTAAGCCCAAACTGGAAAGTGACCTCAAGAAAGGCGCTCGCGTGGTCTCGCATGACTACGAGATTATCGGTTGGCGACCTGAACAAGTTCAGAATTTCTGCGAAAACCCCAAGCTGGGCTATCCTTCACACACGATTTACCTCTACAGAAAACCTTAGTTTTCTTCGTTGTTGGCTGGAAAAGGTTTTAATCCTCTGTAGTTTTTGTTTCGCAAAGAGTGCTTCAGAAAAATGCAGTTTGTTCCTTGGCAGAACGTTGCAGATTGGCATTGCAAAGCGTGCGGTTACTGCTGTAAACTCTACAGCGTCGTCTTAGGCTTCACTGAGTGGCTAAACATCGCCAAATCCTTCGGCTCCGAAACCACGGTGACAGGTTTAGATCGCTTCTACATCAAACGCACAAGCGACGGCTCCTGCGGGTTCCTCTGCAACAAAACAAACAATTACTATCTGCGGCTTGCAAGGCATGAAGCCTGAAGCCTGCAAAATCTGGCCCTTCAAAGTCCTCTCCGAACCCAAATATGGCGAACCCAACCAAGCAGCATACGACTACATGGGAAACCGACTCTACGTCTACGCGGACACCATGTGCAGCGGTTTGCGGTATGGAACGCCGACGTGGGACTTCCGCTACACAACTATAAAAGAATTCACTGAACTTGCATTGGGCGTTCGCCAGGTTCAGTACAAAACTACAAGACCTGCAGATCGACCGAATCAGTGGGGAAGACAACTATTCCCATAATTTGATTAACACACGAATATTTTTTGTGAGAACTAGCCATGTTGAGATAGTACAAAAAAACCAAAAAATTGCCATTTCGCCGTAAAAAGCTATTTTTGGCGTAATTTGGACCTAAATTCCATTTCCAATAGATTCGCGCTCATTTTGGGGTTAAGTTATTTAGGTAGGGTTGGCTTTTAACCAGAAACATTCCAATTCACAAGCGAGGGAACTGTATGTCTAAAGCGAAAGTTGGCGTTTCAATGCTCTACTGCCTAGGCGAACCATTCAACCGCATGGTCAAACGCTTAGGCACCATGAACACCAAATACATTGAGATTTTGGATGACGGCACCTACGACCTGAACAAACCCCGCATCGCCGTTCTCAAGGAAGCCGCAAAAACCTACGGCCTCGAATACTCCCTGCACGCCCCATTCGCGGACATCAACATTGCCTCACCCATCAAACCCCTCTTAAACGCCTCCATGAAACGCCTCAAACAATCCCTCCAAAACGCCAGCGCAATGGACGCTAAACTCTGGGTTTTCCACCCTGGACAACGCACAGGAATCGGGCAATTCTATCCGGGCGCCGACTTCAAACAGATGTGCCAAAGCATCGAAGAACTCTACAGCGACGCGGAGGAATATGGCGTAAACATCGCTTTAGAGAACCTGCCTGCAAAATACTGGTTTTTGATGAATACGCCTGAAGAATTCATGCGGATGTACAAGGAAACCAACCTGCCCGTCGGCATCACCATGGACCTCGGACACGCCAACTTGGAAGGACAAATCCAGCCCTTCTTCAACCTGCTCGCCGACAAAATCATCCACATCCACGCCAGCGACAACAACGGCGCAGACGACCAGCACTTCGGCATCGGCGAAGGCAACATCGACTGGAACTGGTTTGCGCAAACCCTAAAGAAAAACGGCTACGACAAAAGCGTCATAGTCGAATCAATGATCCACGTTCCTGAAAGCATCCAGAAACTAAAGCAGCTACTCGCTTAGCGGCAGTTCCAACTCCATAAAATCCTCAGCCATCACGGTGTTGGCGAAGGTTTTTTTGGCTTGATCCAAAAGCAGCCCCGCGTTTGGGTACCTCGCGCTGATATGTGACAAAACCAGCTGTTTTGCCCCAGCCGCCTTCGCTTGCCCAGCCGCTTGGCTTGGTGTTGAATGCCCATCTACCGCGGCTTTTTCAGCTAAGAGAATCGTCGAAGGTGCAGTCATGAATAACCAAATCTGCGCCTTCCGCGAATTTTGCGAACGCTTTGAATGGTTTGGTGTCGCCTGTGTAGATGATTTTGCGTCCAGCGCGCAGCGGACCCATAACATCGCTTGGCTTAACCACCTTGCCATTGGCCAAAGTGATTTCTTCGCCGCCCTGCAGCTTAGACCACAACTCGCCAGCTGCAACTCCCAGCGCCAACGCCTTTTTGGGGTAAAACTTGCCTGGACGCGGCTTCTCCACAAACGCGAAGGCGTAACTTTCCACGGCATGGTTAGATTTTTTGGCTACAACGGTGTATTCTTCTTCCTCGCAGACAACGCCTTCTCCAAGAATTTCGCTGATTTCCACAGGGAACGTTAAGCCAAAGTTGAGCGTTTCTTTGGTGCAGACCAGAAAATCCTTAAGCCCCACTGGACCATAAACCTGAACCGGCTCCTTGCGGTCCATTAGAGCCATCGTCTGCAGAAGCCCAGGTAAACCCAACACGTGGTCGCCATGCAAGTGAGTTATGAAGATCTTCATTTTTCTGTGAAAACTAACTTTTGCCTGCATCATTTGACGCTGCACGTTCTCGCCGCAGTCAAACATCCACTGGTCTCGCGGACACTGCACCACCACGGATGGCAAGCTGCGTTTCAGCGTTGGTACGCTGCCGCTTGTTCCCAGAAACACCACACGAAGACTCATGTTGTCACCTTTTCGAACACTGCAATTTCCCGCGTCAAGGTCCGGTGAATATAGGCAAAGTGGGATTCCACATGCCGATAGCCCGAGCTCGGTGCCAAGACGCGAGATGTTTAATGTTTTAGGTGAAGCTACATACAAATCCGTTGCCCCACCCCCAGCAACTCCAGCGATGAAGCTAAAACTTCTTGGACCAACTGTTTGGTGGTTGATTTAAGAGTGCTTGAAGAGCGGCCGTACGGTGGGTCAGTAACCACGCAGTCAACCTTGAAAAACGGAGGCTTTCGTGAATCCGCCAAAACTAACCCTTCCGCATCAATGTTGAAGAAACGCAGATTTTTTCTTGTCCCAAAATCATCCGCCTCTGCGCATCAACCCCAACCGCTCGGCACCCAATGTAGGTGGCTTCGATAAGCGAGGTGCCTGTGCCGCAAAAAGGGTCCAGCACCAGCGCCTCTGCTTTGCCATGCGCCAAATTCACCATGCAACGCGCCATCTTCGACGGCATCGCTGACGGGTGGAAGAACGGTTTTTTGCGTGGACGGCGTTCCGAGAAGGTTTTGCTGGTTATATCGGTTAGTTTTAAGCCTAAAATAAGTTTTTCGTCTGTTATTATGCCTATGAAGGTTTTATCTGGGTTTTTTAGGCTTACTTTTGTGCCTTCGGTGCCGTTTAGGATTTGCTTGCCCAATTTGCCCTCAAGCACCATCGTGTTTAGGGCTTCGTCAGCGTAGTTTTTTATGCGGTTTATCCGTACAACAAAGCTCTCGCCTGGCTTAAGCACGGCTTTGAAGTCTGTTTCCGCTGCCGCTTTAGCGATGTCATCGTGGTTTGCGTTTGAAACGAAACAGTTCCAAGGCGCAAACCCGCGTGTACGCTGAGCGAACCTGCACCGTTTGGACGCTGCCCAATTCCGCTTCCAACCGCAGAACCTGGTCAAACTCCTGAGCATTCGCGTAGCTGTAGCCTTCGGCTTCCAAAATCGCTTTAACTTCAGCGGCTGGCAGCGACTTGTTCTCGCCCGATAACAAAAAGAAAAGTTTAGGCACTATTTCTGCGCCTTAAGCTCTTGACTAATCAGCGGCGCCAACGAAACCTTGCTGACGCTGCCTGGGACGCTGTCGGTGCCAACGATTTCCTCCACGCCAGCATCCAAAATCCGTTTTTCAGCGTCGCCGATGAGCAAGCCATGGACGCATGCGCAGAAAACATGTTTGGCGCCTTGTTCGCGGAGGATTTTTGCTGCGCCCACGATGGTGCCGCCTGTGCTGATGATGTCGTCGAGAATTATGACGGTTTGGTCCTTCACGTTTAAGCCTTCGGCGGTTTGGACTGGTTTGTCCAGTGTAGCGGTCGCGTGTCTTGTCTCAGGTGTCCCGCGTCGCCGCCTAAAACCGCCTGCGCCTGCTTTGCAATGTACATGGCGCCTTTGTCAGGTGAGAGTGCGAATGCGCCTTTGTGGCCTTTCTGCACAAAATACTCTGCCAACAGTGGGATGGCGCTTAACGTTTTGGCTGGAAACGGAAACTGTTTGAGCGTGGGTTCAGAGTGGACGTTAACGGTTAAGAACTCGTCGATTCCAGCAGCTTTGAGCATGCGCGCGATGGTTTCTACGCTTATGCCTTCGCCTGCCAAAAACATCTTGTCTTGCCGAGCATACGCCAAGTAAGGCACTACGGCGGTGACTTTGCTGGCGCCCGCACGTTTAGCCGCATCAGCCATGAACGCCAACTGAAAAAGCCTCCCATCCTGCATTGGAGGACAAGTTGTCTGCACAATCGCCACATTCTTCGCCTTGCACGCTGCCTTCTAAACGAACATAGGATTCTCCGTCAGGAAAAATCTTCGATGCAACAGGAACGTTTGGGTAACCAGTTAGGGCTGAGATTTTTTCAGCAAGCTCTTTGGACGCTGGACCAGAGATAACCTTCATTATTTGCTTCCTCTTTGCTTTAGAAATGCTGGTTTAGGTTTTAAGGCTTATCATCATAATTCGTGGGTTAAAAAGCAGTTTTACTTCAAGATAACCTTCGATGGCTTCCTTGATGTTGCTTAAGGCTTCCTCTTTTGTTTCGCCTTGAGTTGCAACTGGAAGCTCCACGCATTTGACTATGAAACCGCCTTCTTCTGCTGGTTCGAGTAAAACTGTGAATTTACGAGCAACCATCAACAACCCACAGAATAATGTTACCCTGTAACTGGGATATGAACATATCCAATTCTAACTTACTTCGATTATGTGACCAAAGTTGCGTAACAGTTTTAAGTGTAACTTAATTTTTCATTGCGAAGGATTGAACCGTAATGGATACTTGGCGTTTACTTCCCTTAGAAACCAACAATGGCTTCATGAACATGGCAATCGACGAAGCAATTTTGAATGCGCGAATCGCTGGGGAGGTTCCGAATACTCTGCGTTTTTACCGTTGGCAGCCCTCCGCCGTGAGCATCGGCAAAAACCAAAATCCCGAGAAGCGAGATTTACCTTGACGCTTGCAAACAGCTAGGCGTTGATGTTGTTAGGCGTATCAGCGGCGGCGGCACAGTTTACCATGACTACGAGGGCGAAGTCACCTACAGCGTGGTTGCCAAAGTATCAGACATGGGCACAGCAGACATAACCACCGTTTACTTCAAAATTTACGAGGCAATAACCGATGCGCTCCGTCTTCTTGGGGTACCAGCCGATTTCAGCAGCGGAGACGCAAAAAACTGCCCAAACCTAACCGTTAACGGCAAAAAAATCTCTGGCAGCAGCCAAACCATCACCCACGGCGTCGTCCTCCAACATGGCACGATACTGGTAAATGTTGATTTGCCAAAAATGTTCCAGCTTCTAAAATTCAAAGACTTAAGCTGCACTTTAGCCGCCGACATTGGGAAACGCAAAATCACCAGCATCCAAAACGAACTGGCCCATAAAATATCGCCTGACACAGTTGCTAATGCACTTGCACAAGGCTTCAAGGCAATCCTGAAAATCCAGCTTGAACCCGGTGAACTAACACAGAAAGAAAACGAAATAGCAAAAAAGCTCTGCAAAGAAAAATACTCAACAAAAGAATGGAATTTCAGCGGAAAAACCGCTTAAGCCTTCTCTTTATGCCACCGCACGCCCTGCGCTGTGTCCTCAAGCACGATGCCCATGGCTTTAAGCTGTGTTCTTATGGCGTCGGCTTCTTTCCAGTTCTTGGCTTTTCGGGCTTCCTCACGTTTCTGAACGAATGCATCGATGTCTGCTGGGCAGGGCTTCTTCAACTTCCACCTTGCCAATCTACGCCTAAAACTTCATCAAACTGCATCATTAAACCGCCAACTTCAGCCGCTTCCGCCTTGCTAACCATGTTAGCATCCAGCAAATTGTTTATTTCACGCACAAAATCAAACAGCGACGCCAACGCAATACCGATGTTTAAGTCATCATCCATGGAACCGCCAAAACATGCCTCAGCTTTCGCGGTGAAAGTGGCGACTTTTCCTCCGCTTTCCTTGCCGTCGGTGTCATGTAAGCGCCGAACAAAGTTCCTCAACCTATCCACTGCGCCTTTAGCAGCTTCTAAGCCTTCAAACGTGAAGTTGAATTGCTGGCGGTAATGCGTTGACATTAGCAGGTAGCGAATGGCAATCGGGTCGTAGCCTTTGGCTAAAAGGTCGCGGAGCGTGTAAAAGTTGCCGAGGCTTTTGGACATTTTTTTGCCTTCAACCTGCAAATGCTCGTTGTGCATCCAGTAATTCACGAATTTCTTGCCCGACGCCGCTTCGCTTTGGGCTATTTCGTTTTCGTGGTGGGGGAACATGTTGTCGACTCCGCCGCAGTGAATGTCGAAGGTTTCGCCCAGATACTTCATGCTCATGGCGCTGCATTCGATGTGCCAGCCTGGCCTGCCCTTACCCAGCTCCGTCTCCCAAAGCACGTCGCCGTCCTCTGGTGTCCATGCTTTCCAAAGTGCAAAGTCCTGCGCCTCTTCTTTGGCGTATTCGTCTTGGCTGACCCTTGCCCCAGCCTTGAGTTCGTCAACCTTAATTTTGGACAATTTGCCGTAATCCGCAAACTTGCAAACAGCATAGTAGATTGAGCCATCTTCACCTGCGGTAAGCGATGCCTTTAGCCATCAAAGTCTTGATTATATTGACCATTTCGGGGATATGGTCGGTGGCTTTTGGGTACACATCTGCGGACTGGATGTTTAGGGTTTTGATATCCTCAAAAAACGCTTTTACATAGAAATCTGTGAATTGCCGAAGCGGAACACCCTGCTTTTGGCTGCCCTTAATGGTCTTATCATCAATATCTGTCAAGTTCATGACATGCGTAACTTTGAAGCCGCGCTGAACCAGCCAACGCTTCAGCAAATCCTCAAACAAAAAAGCCCGAAAATTCCCAATATGCGCAAAATCATAAACCGTGGGACCGCAAGTGTACATTTTCACTTTGCCCGCTTCCAACGGCTTAAAAACTTCTTTTTTACGTGTTAAAGTGTTAAAAAAACAAATGCTTGACTGCGCGGATGTCACTTTCTCAGCTCGAACAAAATACAGAGCCGAAATTATTTAAGCATTCACATGGCAACAAATTACAGTTAACTCATAAACGCTAAATAACTAAAACTCCCAGTTGTAAAGTGATGCGAGAGTATGTTTGGATCTGACAATTCTACGCCTCATTCAGCAGCAACTTACGATGCACAAGTACGTAACACCATACCGTATTATGACGCATTCCATGAACAAACAATAAACTTCATAAAAGCTACGCATTTGCAGCCGAGAACGTGGCTTGATACAGGATGTGGGACAGGTACGCTGGTTCAAAAAGCGATAACTGAGTTTCCAAATACGCGGTTTGTCTTGGTGGACCCTTCTCCCCAGATGCTTGATGCCGCTAAAAATAAACTGGCAAGCCATGCAAACGTGGAATTCTTAAGCGCTTCATCTACGCAAAACATAGTGTGGCACAAAGAGCCATTCGATGTTATAACCGCAATACAATCCCACCATTACCTAACGCCCAATGAAAGAGCAAAGGCGACTGCTGTCTGCTTTGAATTGCTCTCTCCAAGAGGTGTGTATGTTACTTTCGAAAACATCCGACCATCTACTCCTGAAGGTACCGCAATTGGAAAAGAGAATTGGAAACTTTTTCAAATCGCAAAAGGAAGAGACATACGCACGGTTGAAGAACATTTGAAAAGATTCGGCGTTGAATACCACCCGATCACCGTCAAAGAACACCTTTATCTGCTTAAGAAAACAGGCTTCTCAACCGTTGAGTTGCTTTGGTACTCGTATATGCAAGTAGGCTTCTACTGCATCAAATAAGTCGAGCTTAGCTTTCCACGATTAAGCCTTTCAGATAAGTCGCAGTAGCTTCAACAACTTTAACTTTCAAGGTTTTACCCAGCAGATTATCCGTGCTTTTTATGGCGATTGGTTTGTAGGCGAAGTTGCGTCCCACCCACGAACCCTCAACCTTGCCCTTTTCATCAACGAGCATTTCTCCTGTCCAGCCGACCCACCGCAGGTTCCGCTCAGCCGAAAGCCGCTTCGCCAACTCGGCAGTGACTGTGCTTCTGCGTTTGGTTTCTTCCTTATTCACCAAGCCCTCCTTCATTCTGGCAGCTATAGTTTTAGGTCGGGCAAAAAACTTGGAAACATTAACTACATCAGGCTTAACTTCCTCTAACAGCCTAAGCGTATTCTCAAAAGCTTCCTCAGTTTCTCCTGGAAAACCAACGATCAAATCTGTTGCCAGTGTTAATTGGGGAAAATCATTTCTGAATGTATTCACGATTCCCTTGAACTCCTCTGCCGTGTAGAACCTGCGCATGTACTGGAGCACCATGTCATCCCCGCTTTGGACTGGCAGATGCAAGAACTTGAAGATTTTGGGGTTATCAAAAGCTGTGATAAGTCGGTTTTGCATGTCGGTAACCAAGTTGGGCGTCATCATGCCAACCCTAACGCGGAAATCCCCCGCTAAATCGTCGAGCGCTATTAGTAACTCCGCGAGGTCAGTACCTAACTCCCTCCCGTAAGAGGCTGTATCCTGCGAGGTAATCCAGAACTCTTTGGCGCCAACCGCGTAATCGCTCTGCACGCGCTCTACCACCTCTTTGATGCTGTAACTTCGTAAATGTCCGCGCGCAAAAACGACACAGCAATAAGAACAGGAACCTAAACAACCATAATTTATCGGTACAACGCTTACGACTGGGTTGGAAATGTGCCTGGGAAGACTCAGCAACGGCTTGTTTTTGGCTGCTGCTAAATCAATTACCCTCTCGCCAGCCAAAACCCGCACGACAACATCCACAATTTCTTTACCGACTGCTGGTCCAACTGCACCATCAAAATAGGCTTCGCGGCATAAACGTTCAAAACTAATCTTGGTCAAACAACCTGCAACCACGATTTTCTTATCTTTTGGTGCGTGTTTTATGGCGTCGATTATGCGGTTTTCTGTCGGTCCTTTGACTGCGCAAGTGTTGTAGATTATTAAATCTGCTTCCGATTCTGAGGCGGCTATTTGGAATCCTGCTTGTGCTAAGCAACCTGCTATGACTTCGCCGTCTGCTGTGTTGGAGGAGCAGCCGAAGTTTTTTATGAAAACCCGCTTGACCATGTTTGTTCGCTCGTTAGTTGCTTCAACAAGGAATAAAAACGTAATGTCTGCCTTGCCTGAATTGACAGATACCTGCTTATCCTTGTTTCAGCATTTATAAGGAGTGGTACGAACATGTTATAGGCATATTTGCCACATAATATATAGAAGTATAACCAAGGATATACGTTTTAGATAATTACTCACCAGTTAGGGAGAGAAATCCTAATGAAACTAATCACTCTGTATCTGCCTGAAACGTATATAAAAGCTTTGGACCAGTTGGTTGACGAACGGTTCTATCCAAACCGCGCAGAAGCCATCCGAGTCGCAATCCGAGACTTAATCAGTGCTGAAGTTTGGAGGCGCAAAGGCGTTGACTAAACACATGCACGAGGACGCTCTAAAGATTCCGCTATCGATTGAGGACGCCAAAATTGACGTTACCCCAAAAATCATCGACAACACAATGATCCTTGCCACGCCCCACATAATGCGCAAGCCCAAAGGAAAAATGAAAACCAGGATGGTTAAAGAAAAAGTGACTGTTAAAAAAAGCCGTTTAGAGAAAGCAACAAGTAACCTCTACGACCTTGAAGATAGTTGTGGACCCGAAAAGCCGTTAAACATAGATTTCGGCATCTACCAGATGGAAGACTACTAGACCCCTCTTCCCTCTTTTTTGGTTTAATTTTATTTTTGTTTTGCAAAAGGCTATTATTCCTAAAGCCCAATGTTTTCTCATGAGCCATCTCCTGTCTCAAATCAGAGCTGACCTAAAAGCTGCCACAGACCAGAAAACGCAGAAAAGTTTCCAGCGCTTCTTCAAAGAACAAGTAAAATACTACGGAGTCAAAACCGAGACGGTTGGCAAAATCGCAAAGAAATACTGGAGCCAAGTAAAGACCTTAGATAAGCGGGAGATTTTTGCTTTATGCGAGGAACTTTTCCGTTCAGACTACACCGAGGAAGCATTCATAGTTGCCTTCTGGCTCCCAAGCTACATTGATCATCTTGAGCCAGGCGATTTGGCAACGTTCAAACTTTGGATTGAAAGCTACATTGACAATTGGGCTAAATGTGACGGGTTCTGCAACCACACCGTCGGCGACTTAATCCAGAAACACCCAGAAACCATTGCGGAGGTAAAAAGCTGGGCTAAAAGCCAAAACCGCTGGCTTAAACGGGCCTCTGCTGTATCGCTTATCGTTCCAGCGAAAAAAGGGCTTTTTCTGCAAGATGCGCTTGAAATCTGCGATGTTTTGTTGTTGGATGGGGATGATATGGTGCAGAAGGGTTATGGGTGGCTGCTTAAAGAGGAAAGCCGAAAACACCAGAAGGAAATTTTCGATTATGTTATTAAAAACCGCACGGTTATGCCAAGAACCGCACTACGGTATGCGATTGAGTTGATGCCTAAAGAGCTTAAGGCAGAAGCAATGAAGAAAGACTAGTTTTACATCGACAAGTCCTAATCTTAACATAATTTGGTTAAATAATCCCTGCGATCAGAGATTTACCTTAAAAAAAATTCAGCAATTATTGAAAATCTTGATTTAATATTCAGAATGTTTAAAAAAACTTACAGAATAATGATGTTGATACTACACGTAAGAATGTGTTGATATTTGGAAGAATCGGCTACAACTGTACCACTTTACAACTGCAGTATCAGTATAGATAAAGCATTATCGATTCTTCACGTTGATGATGATACTTGTTTTTTGAGCGTTTCCAAACAAATCTTAGAAATGAACGGCAAATTTGAGGTTGATGTAGCTTCTGGCGTTGAGGAAGCTTTGCTTAAGATGACGCAGAAGCGGTATGATGCAGTAATCTCTGATTATGAAATGCCCGACCAAAATGGGCTGTCATTTTTAAAGATGCTCAGAGAACAGCAAAATGATGTTCCGTTTGTACTCTTTACTGGAAAAGGCAGAGAAGACGTGGCTATTAAGGCATTAAACCTTGGTTCAGATGCCTACATCAACAAATCAGGCGACCCGGAAACCGTTTACGGCGAATTGTCGGATGTCTTGACTAAATCCATAGAACGCAAAAAATCTAAAAAGTTGCTTGCAGACTCAGAATTTAAATATCGTAAATTAATAGGAGGATTGTTGCAGGGTTTACTAATTGCTCAAGGTCCTAAATCACGTATTATTTTTGCAAACCCCGCGATGGAAAAGATAACAGGTTTCTCTATTCAGGAATTAATTTCCTTGGCACCAAACGAAATTGCGAAGATGATTCATCCCGAGGACAGAGAGCTTTTCTTTGACCGTTTTAGCAAGCGCTTATCAGGGGCTGAAATTGAATCATTTTATGAGTTTAGGGGAATACGAAGGGACGGTTCAATAATTTGGCTGCAGGCATGTTCAAGCCTTATTGAATATAATGGGCAGCCGGCTGTGCAAGGTGTGTTCCTAGATATCACTGAGCGAAAGAAAACTGAAGAGGCATTGGCTGAGAGTGAAGAAAAATTTAGGAAAGCGTTTCTAACAAGTCCAGATGCGGTTTACATTGGTACTTTAGTTGAAGGCAAAATTCTTGAGATTAACGAACGTTTTGAGGAAGTATTTGGGTATACCCGACAAGAATCAATAGGCAAAACTTCTTTAGAACTTGGTCTTTGGGCAAATCCATCAGATAGGGAAAAAATAGTCTCCAAGCTACGTTCAGATGGAAAAGTGCGGAATCTTGAAATTTCTGGTGTGAGAAAAAACGGGCAAATATTCCCTTTGCAGATTTCAATTTCTGTGGTTCAAGCAGTCAATCAACAACTAATTTTGGGTGTAATTAGAGATATTTCCAGTTACAAGCAGGCTGAGGTTGCCTTGAGGGAGAGTGAGACGACTTATAGGAACTTGATTAATGGCATGTGTGATACGGCTTGGGTTGTTGATTTTGAGGGAAATTTTGTTGATGTGAATGAGGCTGCCGTCAAGGCCTTAGGGTATTCAAGGGAAGAGTTGTTATCTCTGGGGATTAAAGACGTTGATAAGTACTTGAGCCCGGAGCAAGCTATCAATATCATGAACAGTGTGCCTGCTGTTGGGGCTCAGGTATTTGAAACTGTGCACACCGCCAAAGATGGGACTAAGACTCCAGTAGAAATTAGCGCCAGCCTCATAACCTTCCGGGGAAAGCAAGTTGTTTTAGGAATCGCCAGAAACATCACTGAACGTAAGAGGGCTGAAGAAAAACTTAGAGAAAGCGAAGCAAAATACCGAAGCATATTCAATAACTCTGAAGCTGGAATGTTCAGGACAAGATTGGACGGTTCCGAAATCCTTGACTGCAACGCCAAATTCCTCAGAATTTTCAATAGAACCCGCGATGAGGTCATAGGAAAACCGTCAATTATTCATTGGGCTGACCCAAATGAACGGCAAGAAATGGTCCGCATACTCCAAGCCAAAGGGCATATTAACGATTTTGAATGCAAAATGCTAAACAAGCAAGGTGAAGTTAAAACCTGCCTGACATCGCTGAAGCTTTATCTAGAACAGAGAATATTGGAAGGATCAATAATCGATATTTCCGAGCGCAAAAGGGCAGAAGATGAGCTTAAGAAAAGCCAGCATTTTGTTGAAAAAATTTTGAATACAACCCCCACACTCATTTACATCTACGATTTGACGCAACACTGCAATGTCTATGCTAACCGTGAAATACTCGCTTTCTTAGGCTACACAAACGAGCAAATCCACACGATGGGTTCAACTTTGTTTTCACAAATATTGCATCCAGATGACGCTGAAAGAGTTGCTAATCATCACCTACGACTAAGCAAAGCTGGCGACAACGAGAGATTTGAACTTGAATACCGCATGAAACATTCAGATGGGGAATGGCGTTGGTTGCATAGCATAGACATCCCGTTCAGCCGGACACAGAATGGCGATGTTACACAAATTTTAGGGTCCGCGGAAGACGTTACAAAACGTAAGAAGGCTGAGGAAGCGCTTGCAGATTCTGAGGCTAAGTATCGAGCGTTAGTTGATAATGCTGATGATTCAATTTTGCTAACTGATCTTAATGGCAGGTCCATTTACCGAAATCCTGCATATTTTAAGAGTTTGGGTCTTAAAGAAGACGAAGTTGAGACAGACGGGTTTGGGCGAGTTCATCCTGAAGATCTGCCAGCCATAAAGGAAAAGATGGTTCGACTTATCAAAACTGGATCAGAGACAAGCGAGTATCGTATTAAACATCAAAATGGAACATGGGTTTATCGATTTGCAAAATCCACGTTAATCTATAATAATCGTCATGAGCCATATGCGATTTTGGCAATAATTAGGGATGTAACTGAAAACAAAAAGGCTGAACAAACACTCAGGGATTCCGAGCAGAAATATCAGAGACAATTTGAAGAAGCTGAGCGCTTGAAGAACCACCTGCAACAATCCGCTTTGGAATGGGAGAGGACTTTTGATTCAATTTCAGATTGCATTCTTGTCTTAGACAAGGATTTGAGAATTATAAAAATCAACAAAGCAACTCTCAATGCACTCAACAATGATAAGAAGGACTTTGTAGGTAAGAAATGTCATGAAGTGTTACATGGTAAAGACGACGTTTTGTCAGGGTGTCCTTGTGGAGAGATTTTAAAAACCCAAACGGCAATTTCAAAAGAATTACTTGACTTACAAACTGGTAAGTGCTCTTTGGTTTCTGCGTTCCCAATTTTTGACGAAAAAGAGCAGTTTATGGGAGTAGTCCATATCCATCGTGACATTACTGATCTTAAGAAACAAAAAACGCTGACTTTGAATGCTCAAGAGAACCTTGCTTTAGCGCTTAAACAATCTGAATTACTAAATGAAAAACTTAACATCGTGGGTGCCTTTGCAAGGCATGATATTCGAAATAAACTTGCAGTAATCAACGGAAACGTCTATTTGGCTAAAAAAACAGCAAAAGATAACCCTGCGTTGATGGCTAAACTTGACCAGATTGACATTGCTAGCCATAATATTGTTGGGATTTTAGATTTTTCCAAAGATTACGAGTCACTGGGGAGCAAGGCATTATCGCAAATGAATGTGGGAAAGGCTTTTGATGACACGGCATTGGCTTTTTCCGATTTGAAAGGGATTAAAATCAAAAATGAATGTTTCGATTTTAGAGTTATGGCAGATGATATGTTAACCACGATATTTCATAACTTGATAGAAAACTCACTTAAATACGGAGAAAAAGCGACTCAAATTAAAGTATACATCCAAACCAACGGCGATGGCTCATCAACTATCGTCTATGAGGATGATGGTGTCGGTTTAGATGATGCCACTAAACAAAGACTTTTTGAGAAAGGCGTCGGCAAAGGCACAGGCTATGGATTATACCTTATTAAACGAACTTGCGACTTGTATAGATGGACCGTTAAAGAAACCGGCGAACGCGGCAAAGGAGTACGTTTCGAGCTAAGCATTCCTAACAAGACAGCCGGTGAAAATGTGAATGTGACTGGTAGTTAAAAACGGGTTTAAGCCAAGAATTGATTGCACTGTAAAGGCAGAAAGCACCAAATTAACTTCAAACTGGTGAGCCCTGCCAAAAAGCACTATTTTTTCGCTTGTTTTTTTAAGTTGCTGACTCTTAATTTTTCAACATCAGCCTTCTGGGGCAACGCTACCTTTATGGTTTTGTTGAGGGTTTCCCTACCGAACTTCACAGTGACTTCTCCCGATTTAGCATCCGAATAAGAAGCAGTCAATTTAGCGGCGGTTTCAATAGCCGCCTTAGTTTTTGGTCCCTGCAAAATGGTTATTGGGCCCACCACATCGGGGAGCTCGAAGTAATATTCGCTTTTTGTTTTCCGTGCGGTTAAGAGCTTGTTTTCCTCTTCATTTCTTCCCACGATTATCTTGTTTTTGCCAAACCTAAAGTGCCTGCCAATCCGCAGCAAAGCAATATCCGCCATGGATACGCGTTTTTTGTGGGTGAATAGGTCTCGGATTTTCTTGGCGTATTCTTCATAGGTTAATAGGCATCCGCCTGCGGGGCAAGGGTAATCTTTAATGTTGAATTCTTCCGCGAGCTTAAACTGAGGCTTACGCGACCTTCCCTGAATATCCAAAAGCTTAGCTCGATCCACCAGCCCCTTCTTTTCTACCTCAGTTTCAGGAAGCAAACGCGCCGACAGCGGCCTCAAAATTTTACCTTCAAGCCCTGCTTCTTTTTCAATAAGTTTCATAGCAGGATAATGCTGAGACATGGGTCGCTCATCCAAAACCTCACCTGTGAAAATGAAAGCTGCGCCGATTTCTTTTGCATATTTTTTGGCTTTTTTCATAAGGAAGATTCTGCAGTCGATGCAGGGGTTCATGTTTCTGCCGTAGCCATGTTTGGGGTTGCGGAGCATACGCAAATAATCTTCTTTTGCAGCCACGACTTTCAGGGGCACGTTTAGCTGTTTTGACGCATCTATTGCTGCGCAGCCGCCTTTTTTGCAGAGGCAAAACGGGCTTTTAACGTTGAAAGCTACCACTTCTATACCTTGTTTGAGAATCATTTCTGTGGCAAGTATGCTGTCTAAGCCGCCAGAAAGCAACGCTAAAGCCTTAACGCGAGTCATAACGCAATAGCATTCTGGTCTCACAAATAATAATTTACCTATAAAATAGAGAAAAACCCGCCAAAATCAAGCAAGAAACTTAATTACTGCATTTACTGCATCAAAAGGCATGATTGGCTTTGTCCTAGCAATACTTAGCGCTGCAACTTCAGCGTTTTCTGTAGTCTTGGTTAGGAAATACTCCAGTCACTCAAGCACCTTCAACATCAGTTTAGCCATAAGCTGGGTGGGCATGCTGATTCTCTGGCCCCTTGCCGTGGCCCTGACGGATTTCTCGTTAATCAACATTGCAAGCATCCTTCTTTTTGCCTTAAGCGGAATCTTAACCCCGGGATTTGTGAGGTTGCTGTACTACCAAGGAATGAAAAAACTGGGCACCCCAGTTAACTCATCCTTGTTCTCCATTTATCCGCTCTACACATCTCTTTTAGCTGTGCTGTTCCTCAGCGAGATTTTGGCGCCTGGAAATTGGGCGGGCATCTTGATGGTATGTTTGGGTGGGATTCTTGTGGAGTGGAGCTCAAGAGAAGCCACCAACCAAAACAAGCATTCCAAAATAGACCTGATTTATCCAATTATGGGTGGTATAGCTTTGGGTGTTGGCAGCATCTTCAGAAAGTACGCCCTCAACCTGTTTGATGCTCCAGTTTTAGGAGTCGCCGTCGCATACACCGCTTCTCTTCTGCCCTTCCTTGCGATACTGGTTTTTTCAGCGCCAACCCGCAAAGAGCTGTCTTTGAAACGGGATATGCGTTTGTTCTGGCTTGCTGGGGTTGGTCAAGCAATCACGTGGATGCTGAGTTTTTACGCTTTAAGCTACGACGACGTTTCGGTCATAACGCCGTTGTTGTCGATGGAGCCAGTGTTTGTTGCATTGTTTGCCTACCTGTACCTGCGGAAGATTGAGCGAGTCTCCCCCAAACTGGTGGTAAGCATCGTTCTCACAGTGTTGGGAGTGGTTTTGGTTACAGCAAAACTCTAAATTTGAACCATACAAACAGACGCTTACTCACCTGACTGTAGAATAATTTAAAAAGCCTCCTGAGAATAACCCAGTGAGTTTATTGTTATCAAACTGAAGGATTAACTGTGGACGTCAGCATCTTCATTCCCGTTTACAAGGAATCCAATCAACTAGCAGGAATGCTAAAGGAACTGACCTCCCAGAACGTTTCGAAAGAAATTTTTGTCACAGTTGACCAGCCGACCGAGGATTTCCTCGAAAAAATAAAGCAGCTTGAGAGCGAGAACGTCCAATTCATCGTTAACAAGGAACGAATTGGGAAAGCAAACGCGTTAAACAGCACCTTCAAACTTTCCTCAGGCAAAGTGCTACTTTTCCTCGACTCCGACGTTGGAATCCCAAACGACCCAGACTACCTCAGAAAAATCGTCATGGAAATGCAGCACACCGACATACTGGACATAAAAAAGAAAGTTACCAGAGACAAATCTTTCCTCTCAAAAATGGCATATTACGAATACTTCACCTTCAACATCAGCGCTTGGATATCCTCAAGGTACATGCACAAATGCCCAGCAGTAAACGGCGCAGCATTCGCGATTAAACGTGAAATGTTCGAGAAAATCCACGGCTTCCGAAAAGCTGTGGCTGAAGATATCGACCTTGCCACACGCGCATTCTTGGCTAACAGCAGCTTCGCCTACACGCATGATGTTGAAGTGAAAAACGAAGTTCATTCAGACTGGCGAAAATGGTTTATTCAGCGCAGGCGATGGTCAATTGGACAAGCGTTATGGCTCAAAGATTGGTATAAGCAATTAGCTAGACGCTTCATCAAGAAACCCCAAGTTTTCTTGCCCAGCCTATTTTTCCTCTACCCATCCGTCGTCGTTTTCGTTTTAAGCGCAGTTATCCCCGGACTGTGGGTGTATAATTCTCTGTTGGTTTTCTCGCTGTTTTTGTCAGTTAAATTCAACTTTGCATTGCCCCTTTTTCTCTTGTCGCTGGGTACAGCGGACGTGTTAAAGATTCTGCTCATTTCGATGTCGGGTTTCGCCTTTACCGCTGCGGTTTTCTATGGGTTCTCAAGAAAGCTGGGTTTCCAAATTAAGCTGCATGAACTGTTTGTTTACTACTTCTTCTACTCTTCAATTTGGATGGTAATAATCATTGTTGGGCATATCCAAGTGTTTGCTTTAGGCAAAAAAGCTGGACCCGGCTGGAAAACATAGAATCAACCGCACCATGGGAAATGGAACTTAAGCCTTTTTTACTGTTTATTAGCCCTTTTTAGACTACATAACACAACTGCTCTTTACTTCTATAGCCCCTCTTCATTTTAAACTGAATTTCAACATGCTAATGGCTCCAAAAGCAGCCAATACGGCCTTCCCCCCTTAGTGAAAGCCTACCCCCTATAGGTTTCTGCATAGATATTCTATTAGGCTCCAAATAGGTTCGTACCGACCTACCCCTCTATCGTTCCAACATAGAACCTCTAATAGGCTCCAAACATGTCTGCGCACCTATCCCCTCCTCGTTTTCTGCAATGGTTGGATATTAGGATCCAAATATGATGGCGCTGACAGCATTTCCTTAGAAAGTATGGAAGAGTAGCTTGGAGAAAACAAGCTTTTAAAAAGAAAATGAAACAAATAAGAAATTATGAGAAATCCAAATCTTTTAGCTGTCATTTTCACAATGGTACTCACTCTAATTTTGTTAGGTGTAACTATGTTTATAGATTGGCCTTTCCCTATTGAAACGATTTTGTGGATAGCAACTTTTAGCGTTGCGGCAACATTTTTTTACCTAAATTATCGTAGGTACACAAATAGGGACGTACACAAATAGGGACACATAACTATTTTTGAGTTGTTTTGATAAGGCTTAATAGTTCCTTACGATAGCAAACTCAATTTTTTGGCAAAATATTTTTATTTGCCATTTTCTATTTATTTTGTCGGTGACAAAGAGTGTCAGTTGAAGTTGGCAAATATGGACGCATTGTTTTACCTAAAAGACTGCGCAAAAAATATGATATGCACGAAGGATTCAGGCTCATTGTCACTGAATCAATGGGTCGCATCTGCCTTATGCCAGTGAAAACCTACGAGAAGCCCACCGACGCTTTGTACGGTAGCCTGAAGATAGACAAACCCATAGACGAACCGAA
This sequence comes from Candidatus Bathyarchaeota archaeon, assembly GCA_963695285.1. Taxonomy (GTDB): domain Archaea; phylum Thermoproteota; class Bathyarchaeia; order Bathyarchaeales; family Bathycorpusculaceae; genus Bathycorpusculum. The sequence goes on along the minus strand of OY968763.1, from coordinate 901,024 downwards.
GACGTTGGCTAGAGAGTTTATGCGGAAGAAACTAGTCGAGGACATGCAGTAATGCGTTTTGTAGATACTAACATCTTTATCTATGCCCTCACCGCTCACCCCAGCTTTGGACAGACCGCAAAACGCATTCTAGCGCGTCTAGAAAATGGTGAAGAAGCCATAACATCTACGCTTGTCTTATGCGAAATATCATGGGTTCTTGAAGCCATGGGCAAACAAGGCGACATCGAACCCACACTTGAAAAAATCCTATCATACAAATCCCTTAAAACAATTGAAGTTACTCCAGACGACCTCTTAATGGGCGCAAACAACATGGCCGCGTACGGAGTAGATTTCAACGACGGAGTAAATATTGCGTTAATGATGAGATTGGGCATTTGCGAGGTTTATTCGAACGACCGAAAGCATCTTGGAAAAATTGACTTCTTGAAAACGATTTTTTAATCGGCTTAGACTTTGCCCTTTGCTTTGATAAGGCTTAATAGTTTCTTGCACCGTGTAGATTAAAATTAGTATGTGACCTGTCATGGTTGATGTTTGGCTTCCCTACGGAAAAACCGACGTGTGCGTTCGAGTTCCAGCCCGAAACTTGCTTGGCACAATTGAGCCTAAAGAGCAGCAGGGCGCAGCCGACGCGAAAGCTGAGGTTGAACGCGCGCTCAAGGAACCTATCGGCACAAAACGCCTATCCGAGATTGTTAAGCCAGAGAGCAAAGTGGCGATTGTTGTTGATGATGCGACACGCAAAGCACCAAGCGAATTGATGTTGCTACCCGTGCTCGCCGAATTGGATGCGGCAGGCGTCAAAGACGAAAATGTCACAGTTATTTTTGGCTGCGGAACCCATAGGGCGGTTAAACCTGAAGAAGCAACTGAACTGCTTGGGGTGGAAGCGCTTAAACGGGTGAAAACAATCAGCCACTGCTGCAGTGCCACGGATTTAGTTTACGTTGGGACAACTAAGACTCATGGCAACAAAGTACATGTTAACCGCGTGTTCGCTGAGGCAGACGTTAAGGTACTTTTGGGCGATGTCGGCTTCCACTACTACGCGGGTTACGGCGGGGGAAGAAAAAGCGTTTTGCCAGCGGTATGCGGTGACGAAACCATCAAGCAGAACCATGCCCTTCTGCTGCACGCTAACGCGCGGACGGGAATTTTAGAGGATAATCCTGTGCATGTGGATATGACTGAGGCGGCGCGGCTGGCGAAAGTGGATTTTATTGTTAATGTTGTTGAGAACAAGAAAGGCGAAATTGTAAAAGCGTTTGCCGGCGATTTGGAAGCAGCGTTTTTGGAAGCGGTGAAGCTTGTTGACGAAATGTACCGTGTAACTATTGACCGCCGAGCAGACATTTTGGTGGTAAGCGCGGGTGGGCACCCAGCGGACATGAACCTGTATCAGGCCTACAAGGGCTTAGACAACGCCCTGGACGCTGTGAAGCGTGGAGGAGTAATCATTCTTGTCGCCGAATGCCCCGAGGGACATGGCAATCAAGTGTTCTACGATTGGATGACACGGTTGGGCGACCTCAAAAATGTTGAGCGGGAGATCAAACGCAACTTTGTTTTCGGCGGACACAAAGCCTACTACCTCCTAAAAGCCCTGCAAAACCACCAGATAATCTTGGTCTCATCCATGCCAGACTACTACGCCACAAGCATTTTCAAACTCAAAACCGCGCGGGCAGTCAACGATGCATTGGCAGAAGCGCTAAAGATTGCGGGTTCAGCCTCCAGAGTTTGGGCGATGCCGCTTGGCAGCTACACGTTGCCAGTGTTTAAGGCGCCTGAAGAAGCAAAAACCTAAAATCTCTGCCCAAACCCCTTGGAAAGCGAGCGGTTGAGCCTTAAAGCGTAACCTTTAAGTTTCAACGTGGAAATTTGGTTTAGGCAAGGCGAAACAATGCAACAAACCTTCACGCTGCGAAAATTTGTTCCCGACGACCTGCAGAGCGTAATGCAAATCAACCGCGTCTGCCTCCCAGAAAACTACACTGACTTCTTCTTTGTGGATTTGCACCAAAGATTCCCAGAAACCTTCATTGTAGCCGAAGAAGAGGGAAAAGTCGCGGGGTACATTATGTGCCGCATTGAAGTTGGGTTGTCAAATTATGGTTTCGGCGGCTTAATACGCAAGGGACATGTGGTTTCGATCGCGGTGATGCCTCAGAGCAGACGCAAAGGTATCGCTCAAGCGTTAATTAAAAAGGCGCTGGAAGGCATGGAATACTACAAGGCGAAACAATGCTTCCTGGAAGTGCGTGTAACCAACGAATTGGGAATATCGCTCTATAAGAAACTGGGCTTTGAGATAACCAGAACCATCAACGGGTACTACTCTGACGGCGAAGACGCCTACGTAATGACTAAAAGACTCTAAAAACACGTCATTTTCCTTTTTAAAAAAAGGAGTTAGTTTCAATTAATGGAAGGTAGGAAAAAGTAGTCGTTGGGCAGACCTAGCCATGCGCAGAGCGAAGATAAGGAGAAAATGCAAAAACCTTACCACTGCCTGCAGCCAGACCTGCCCAACTGTTTTATGGGGGTCTTCTCCTTCCTACTAATACGGGTGGGATTTTAGAGATATAAAATAATGTGGTTACAGACTGTAACAACAAGGTAACCGCTGAACCGATAGAATACATTTAGCTCTTGACTTCAACCAACCAAAAAAGAAATGCAGCGCGCCTAAGGTTTTTCCAGGTTTAAACTGTGTTTTGGCTGAGCAACCATCCGTTTTAAAGCTAGTGGAACAGCCAAGTTTGCCGTTACAATCAACGCTAACAAGCCATAACGGACGCCGCTTGCAAGAAAGGCTGTGTCAACGAACACCTGGAAGTTTTGGGCTCCCGCAACCAAATTCATCATGCCCATGCCCAGCGTAATCAACGTTAAAGGCAAAGCAGCGTACAGGGAGACTTTTTCTTTCATTCTAAACAGCAAAACATAGGAAAACACCAAGGTTGGACCGAAAAAAGCAAAAGCACCCAAAATGCCCCAGGGCCAACCCAGCGGATTTAGCTCGATGGCTAAGCCCGTCACGTTTATGGCGTAGATGGTTGTGATGATGTCAAACACCCAGAACCCTAAAGCGACGCCTTGGAAAGAGAAAAGCAGGTTCCGCCATTTACGCGAATCATCACGCGGCGCATGATTGGTGTTTTTCAGTTTGAGGATTGTTATGCTGGACGCTGGGATAAGCAGGATTAACAAATACATCAACCCCAGCCACGCATCGCCACCCTGGATGAGCGAGGCAATGTTGAATATCCAGATTAAGCCTGTTGCAACCAAAAAGCCTTGGGCTAAACTCTTCAAAGAACCCATAAACGTCTTCTCCCCAATTTGTTTATCGCAACCTTACCTACATAACCTTTATTCCCAAAACCCAACATCAACGGCTCTGTTCAACAACGCAACAATTATAGCCACCCAACCAGAGGTTTCTAAATAGGGAAACGGCAAAATGGTAAATTCAGCTCTGATAAAACGCAAAAAGAAAATCGCCCTCATCGCCCACGACAACAAAAAAGCAGACATGATGGAATGGGCAAAATACAACATCGGCACCCTACGGCAACATGACCTCTACGCAACAGGAACCACAGGCGAGCTAATCGAAAAGGAACTGGGCTTAGACATCACCATTTTGGAGTCTGGACCCCTGGGCGGGGATTTGCAAATCGGCGCGTGCATAGCCCGAGGCGAAATAGACTTTCTAATCTTCTTCTGGGACCCGCTTGCGCAGCTACCCCATGACCCTGACGTTAAAGCGCTCCTGCGAGTTGCCGCGGTATGGAATATCCCCATTGCGTGTAACCGAGCTTCAGCAGATTTTTTGATATCTTCGCCGCTAATGTGCCAGGAATACCAGCGCATATTGCCCGACTATGACAGTTACAGGCAACGGTTCAACCGGTAATTAATCCAAGTTAAATGTAAAATCTGTATCAAAAAAATGGATAATTTAGGTTATCCACTGGATGTTCAAAGAAAATGCTTTGTTTAGAGCTTTTTCTTTGCTTTTCCTAGTTCTTCTTGGACTTTGCCTTTTGCTTGTTCAGTCTTGCCTTTAATCTGCTCGCTTCTGTCGTTTGTCATTTTGCCTGCTTCTTCACGAGCTTTACCTTTTGTTTTCTCAATTCTGCCTTTGGCTTCTTCATCACTCATCAAAAAGCCTCAAAAAAACATTCTCACGATATCTAATAAACAAATTGGCGCATTAGGGATAGGTTTTGAAAGTAATTAGAGCTAATACCGCTGCTTCTGAAAATAAAAACGAGTGCTTGAAGCTTACCGATTATTTGTTTACAATCATGCAACTTAACGAAACGCAAAGCGGATAAATGAAGGAAAAAGGATTAAGCAGCTTTGGGCTTTGCCTTGTCTGCGACGGTGCTTAGGCTGGTCATTTCTGCGTTGGCTTTGCGGATTATGTCGGCGATGGTGTCTTTTGTGGGTATGGTTGCGCTTACGGATAGGGCGACTGCTTTCTGGTGTGCCCGCTGTAGCAGTGGTTTGATGGTGTCTTTGCTTGTATAGCCTATTTCGAGTGCTAATGCGAAGGCTTCGCCGTTGCTTGCTTGAACGCTCTTGCGTGTTGCGTCAACGTCAACTTTGAGTTGGTCGCCTGTGATGATTAAGCCGTTGTCGAAGACTGCGCGCATGGATATGCCGAGTTCAACTGCTTTTATGCCTAGTTTTGAGAGGACACCTGCAAGTCGTTCATTGATGATTTCGCCTCTGCGAACTACCAATGTGTCTTTGCTGATCCAGACGCTGCCTGACTCGATTCTTGTCGGTAACCCAACTGCGTTTAGTTGGCTGATAACTGGACCTGGGGGCTGAGCTGTGTTTCCCGCTGGGATAACTACATCCATTGCGGCTATGTCGCCTGACTTGGCGGTTGTTTTTACTTTGCCGCGTTCAAGCAGTAATGCCAGTTTGAAGGGGTTAAGGTCAGTGAACAAGAAAACGTTTGATCCGTCCAAGTAATCCTCAAGCTTCTTGAGCTCTGCTTGGTTCATCTCGTCTAATGCGATTTTGATGAGCGTGTTCTTTAAGACGCGAAGGTAAACTTTGCCAGCCATGCTTTTCTTTATTTCTTGAAGTTGGGATGCGCGAACCTTCTTGAGGCTAGCGATGCCGATGGACTTGTACTCTTTTAGTATGTCTTTTATTGCCTCTACTTCGGTTGATTTTGCTTCTAATACTTGTTGGGATGGCATAGTTTTTCTTCTCGCTTAAGCTTTAATTTTAATTGGTTCACCCATGGATGTCTTGATGAAAGCGTACTTTACGTTTTTCAAGCCGCGCTTTAATTTTCCATCTAAAACACGGAGAACAGTCATTGTGTTATCGACAAGTTCTTCATCCTTCATCTGCTCGGAACCAACAGAAACTTGAATGATTGGTTGACTACGCATGCGTACAACCACGGTTTTGCGGTGCTTTTTTATTAGCGCTGCAATGTCTGCGTTCGGTGGAACTGGAATAGGCATTTTTCCCCTTGGACCTAAAACTGGACCGAGCGTTCTGCCTACAAGCGGCATTAAGGGGGCTTCGCAGATGAAAACGTCGTAGTCGGTGGCTATCTTGCGCAACTCTTTCTTTTTGCCGTTTAACGCATCCAAGTCTGCGCGTTCAAGAACTTTGTCAGCTTCAGAGCTCTTCGCTTTCATAATGAAGTCTCCACTAGAAGCAACGACACAGATTTTGTTGGGTTTGCCTGTTAAGTGAGGAAGTTCTACAACTTCTTGGATTTTGCCTTCTGGCGCCTTCATATCGATCTCGACGATGTCGAGGATCAAGTCTACAGTCTGGTTGAATTTTTTCTGTCCAGACTTTGCTTTTGCCTGTTTAATTGCTTCTGTTATAGTCTTGTTGTCTAGGGGCATTTTTAAGCCTCGTGCCAATGAGGGATTGGAAACCCATTATAAAAATATTCGCTTATCATTGTTCAGTACCGAATAGCTTTTCGTAGTTGCCAGCGTCAACGTCTTTCTGGACTTCGCGGGGGTCTTTTCCTTCTACAGTAACGCCTAAGCTCACGCAGGTGCCGAGCAACTCTTTAGTTGCTTTCTTGAGGGTTGGAGCTAAAAGTTGAGGGCCTTTAATTTTTGCTATCTTCACCATCTGCTCCATGGTTAAGTCGCCGATTTTGACGGTGTTAGGTGTACCTGAGCCTTTCTCAACTTTGAGTTCAGCTACTATAAGTGCGGATGCTGTGGGCGTACCGACAGTTACTTCGAAGGTTTTCTCTTCAGTGTCAACACTGATTTTTACTGGAACTTTCATTCCAGCGTATTCTTTTGTGATTTCATTGATTTTGTTGACAATAGCCACTATGTTAACGCCTAGTGGACCAAGAGCTGGACCTAATGGTGGGCCTGCATTGGCTTGTCCGCCGCTGACAATTAATTCTACGATTTTTTTCTCTGCCATTTTGTTTCACCGTTTATTTTGCTTTTTCAACTAGTTTTACATAGTCTGAATGTACTGTGATGGGCAAAGTGAATGTTGCCTCAAGCAATTCGAGGGTAACTTCGCCTTTTGACTTATCGAGTCTTGTAATTTTAGCGCGCATACCTTTGAAGGGTCCACCAGTGATTTCCACGACGTCATCTTCGTTGAGGTCTTCCATAACTGGTTTACGCACTATGTACCGCTCTATTTCTGCAAAGCTTACGAGCCCTGGGATTCTGGAGCGTACGTGTCTGACGCCTGTGATGGCTTCTTCTACGAGGTGTGGTCCATCTGCTTCAATGAACACATAGCCTTTGAGGGTGTCTGGTACAAGAAGAGCCTTTATTGGAATATGGGCCATGTCTACTTTGGAAGCGATTAGACGTGCTACGTTGCGTTCTTGTCCAGTTGTTGTTTTGACAACGAAAATTTTTACTTGATTTAGCTCTTCTTTCTTGTCCATAGTAAGTGTCCTTCTAAGGAGTTGGTGTTGGTGCTGTGCCTGATGTTGCGCCGCCTATTGCATAAGATAACAGTTTAATTATGAATCCGATTAAGCCGACTGCACCTATTCCCAGGAGGCTAATTTTTATGGAGAGCCAAAGCTCTTCGCGCCCAGGTTTTACAGCTAGCTTTAAGGTTCGTGCTGCCTGCGTTAGCCAAGATTTTATACCCATATTTACCGCACACTCAAGATTTCACTAATATATAATAAACGTTACTGTAACTTTTTAGTTTAAAAAAATACTGTACCAAGACTTTTAAACGTTCCTTTCAGAGACTAGTTTTGTCTCTAAGGTTTGTGACTATTTTTTTACGGTTACATACATTATGAGATACGCTATTCCAAAAACAATCAAAATTGCAGGAACCTGTACCATATGCATAGAGAGTTGTAAGAAGTCCGACAACTAACACAGCTATACCGGTAATTAACCAATTTGTGTGTCTGCCAATATGTTGTTGCACATTTCTCATATTGTTTGCGACCCGTTAAATGCTTTATGGCAAGTTCTTATGTTGGGTAACTTAACAGTATCCTTTAAGAGGCATCTTAAACTTTCTTGAACGGCAACCCTGCACTCTCCAGTGCAGAAAGCAGGTTTGGTTTGTCTTCGCTTCTGATGCCTTTCCAATCAAGAACCGCCAAGGAAACCTTCTCCAAAGTTTTTTCCATGCACTGCGTCAACATTTCTCGGTCGACCAGGTTGACAGCGTATTTGGGAATCATGTGGCCAAAAACTGCCTCACCCATCAACGCCATAAGCGTGAAGCGTTGATTGTAGTGGGTTCCGCCTATTCCAAGAACTGCCGTGTTGGTGGGCGCCGTGAAGTTAGCTATGGCCTCCATTGCGGCATGGGCAACGGCTTCTGCAGCCCTCAAGTCGCTCCATTGCTGTGGAGAGCTGCCGAGTTCAACGAACATTGTCGGCACGTTTAAGCTTGGACCATGATGCGTGCACTCAAAAGTCACTTCAAAGTCGAGTTGTAAGGTTCCTTTGTAGTGCATTAGCGCTTTGAGGGCATTTTGCATGGCTAAAGCAGGAGAAACCGAGACTGTTCGAGATAAGCCGCCAAGTTCGGCATCGCCGAAGTTTCCAGGTGTGTGAACGGACAGGGTTGGTCTGCCGCTTTGGCTACTGTGTCTAGAAATGAAAACGAACAGTTTTGCCTCTGGAAACTTTTCAGGCAAGCTCTGTGCTCTCACAGATTCCTCGTTTAGAGTTACCAGTGTCACATTTTTGTTGTTTATGTCTGCTTCGAAGGTGGGATTTTCCTGAAATTTCCTGGCGGTTTCGCGGAAGGGGTAGTGGTTTAGGATTTGTTCTTTGATGTTTAGGCTTGCAATATCTTTGTTTGAAGCCACTAGCAGAATCATTGGTGTTCCCTTATTGTGTCATGGTTGTGAGGGAAAAAGTTTTTGCATAAAGCTTATAATTGCATGCTTGGTTCACCGTCTATGAAGGCACAGAAAAGATGCATCTAATTAATTTCAAAGAACTAACCGGTCAAGAACTTAGCGCGCTTGTTGATTTAGGCATAGAAGTTAAAGGCAACCCAAAGAAGTACCAAAAAACCCTCGAGGGCAAGTCTGCAGCGTTGATTTTCCAGAAGACTTCCACTCGCACACGTGTTTCTTTTGAGGTTGCTATGACCCAGTTGGGCGGTCACGGCTTGTACATTGACTGGCGAACAACCAACTTCGCTCTAGCCGATATAACCGACGAGTTGCAGTACCTATCCCGTAACGTCGACTGCATCATGGCTCGGCTACTTTGCGATTCCGATCTACTCAAAATGGCAAATGCATCCCGCGTTCCAGTAATCAACGGCTGCGACGAGAAATATCACCCAAGCCAAGCCTTAGCAGACCTAATCACCATTAAAGAAAAACATGGCAAACTCAAAGGCGCCAAACTCGTTTACATCGGCGTCCACAACAACGTCACCAACTCATTGATCGAAGGCTGCACCAAAACAGGAGTCAAACTAACCACGGTCACGCCTATTTTTAACGAGGCGGCAAGAGATGAAGAGTTGCTCTCTGATGCCAAAAAGACAGGGCTTTGGCAATCAACTTTAGATGCAAAGAAAGCTGTTTCAGAAGCAGATTTTGTCTACACTGACACTTGGATTGACATGGAATTCTTCACTGACCCCAAGTTCGCAGCAGAGAAGGAAAAACGCATCAAACTTATGATGCCCTACCAAATCAACGCCCAACTGCTAAAAGGCAGCAACGCCTACATCATGCATGACATGCCCATCCACCGCGGATACGAAATAAGCGCGGAAGCCATCGAGAGCCCGAAGTCGGTGATTTATGAGCAGGCAGAAAACAGGTTGTACTCGGCAAAAGCAATTTTCCTCCATTTGATAAGTGCTTAAAGCACTTTTTTTTAATTTTAAATCCACACGGTTTCAGGTAAAGATTTGAAATGTTCGTCTCCGGTCAAAATCTTGGATTTCAGAACTCTGCCAGTAGCCAATATGATTGCGTCAAAAAGGCTTGGCGTGTTCAAGTCCGATTGGCGAGCCTTTTCTTGAAGCTCTATGTAGCACTTGGCCGATTCCATTGCGGTCTTGGCATCTAAGTAAGTTATTTTTGAAGCTGCAGTTATTTGTTCTAACCTTGCTTTAACTATACTTTCCTCTACGCCTTCTCGGAGGTATTTTCGGGCGATTTCAGCTAATACCGTATCTGGGGTATAAACTTCATCAGCGGTTTCTAATATTTCCTTAACTCTATGACCCTTTGCGCGTCCAAGGAAGAGTTCAATCCAAGCGTAAGAGTCAATTACGATCTTCACCGCGGTCTTCCTCTGAAAAAGGCTTTATCCTATCGTGGTCTATTCCAAATGTTTTTTCTAAAATATTCTTACGTTGCTTTTTCATTAGTGATTGTATTGCTTCATCGAGACTTTCTGCATTTAGATTTTCTCTGAGATGTTCAAGCGCTTCTGCTGTTTTCTTTGAAACTCGTATGGTTGTTGTTTCGTTCAAGTTGATGCCACCAGCAATTAATGTAATTATGTATTCAAGTAGATAAGTATACATGTAACATTCTGCGTTGTAAAACACACAAACCCAACAAAAGCAATTAAACGCTAGAACCTGGATCGAGGTTATCTAAGCAACATTCTACGCCGTTAACTATTGCCTTTATGGGTTCACGCCGTATGTTGAGGACATCAAGCACTTTTTCATGGGGATAAAGCAGCAGGGGAGTTAGGATGGAAACAGTTGAGAACGGTGCGGGAGGAGTGTATGTCACTATCGCGATGGTTGACTTCGTTAACCGCTCATACTTTTTTATGTCTAAATACTCTGCGCTGCTCTTTCCTGCAAGATAAATAACTGAGCCGTAGTCTGAGAATTGGAAAGCAATTCGTTCAGTAGTGTCATTGCCCTTGCCGCCGTAAGAAATGGAAACGTACGTCTTAATGTCCAACAGATCTCTAACCCATAGAATAAACCTGAAGTTAAGTTCCCAAAGATACTTGTAACCAAAAAATATCTCCTTGAGCGCATCCTTGTGTTCGCCCCACAACGGATACTTCTCATAAACACACTCTAATTCTCTCCAGCGGTTATCCATCAGATTAACCTTCAGTTTAGCATCCATTATCGAGCAGCCATTACACACTTCGATGGGAAGCGTGAACCATTTCCAGTCGTCATCTGTACCAATTTTTACTCGGTGCTGATATCGGTCACTGTGCCGACTGAAAGGGTCATAGGGACAGATGTCCATAATGTTGGAATGGTACATTCTGTAGAAAAAACCCGAATACGGAAAGAGAGTTGGCTGGTGACCACTGAGTATTAAAGGTCCACTCAAGCTTGTCAAAGATTTTGGACTGTTTCTTTGATCAGCTGTTGGAGCAGTTTTGGTCAAATTTGATAGGTTGCCGGATTCTCTTAGGATTACAGGATTCAAAAGCAACACTTACTTCTAAACAACATTCTCAAAATTGGATTTAAGTATATCGAAAGGGTGCCCAGGCACAAATGGTTTGTTAGCCTTCAGCTATATAGCCGCATGAGTAGCATTTTCTATCATGTACACAAACCGCGTCTCCGCAGTTTGGGCATCGGTACGTCTCTTCTTGGTTTTTTAGGAATTCATCTGCGCCTTTGGCTTTTATCATTTTGAGGTTTTCTACCATGCTCATGCTGTAGCGTTCACGGTAACGTTTGTCTAAGTGGGAGAGTTTTTCACATGGCATCTGGGTACATTCGCTGCAGGAGTGCAGTTGGTGTTTAGTGAGTTGTTTGCAGCCGCGTTTGATGTAGCAGTTTTTGGCTCGGGGAATACATCCTGCACAATGCGTTACTTTGCCCCTTTCACGCGGGACGCCATGAGTGTATGCTAAGTAGGCTTTGCATATTCCACAGTTCATTCCGCAGGGAGCCAAAAGTTCCGGCGCGAATTTGTTTTTGCTCATCAATATTCATTATGTTGGAAACGATTTAATTGCTTTACGTTGCATGACAAAGAGGGGGATGACTTTGTTTTGAGGGATAATTCTTAATTAGTGTCGAAAATCCCCTGATAATTATTAACTCAGATGTACTCAACGTCCTGCGCACAAATATGTTCTGTATAGATGCTATCGGCTAATCATAGTGCCCAAATAGCGCATGTGTTTGAGAAATTAAGTAGACTTCCGCTAAAAAGTATGGGTATAAGTAATATGCTGAGTAAATAAAACTATTTAACTAAGCACTTAATTAGGAAATATTGTGACAGGTGAACAACATGGCAAAGAGCAGTGCGAAGAAAGATGATTCTCCTTCACAACTTATCGACGCGAGAATTCAGGAACTAGGCGACTGGCGCGGAGAAACGTTAGCCAAAGTGCGCCGGCTCATCAAGGAGGCGGACCCAGAAGTAGTTGAAGAGTGGAAGTGGGTGAAGCCAACAAATCCTGGGACTCCAGTCTGGTCCCACAACGGCGGCATCTGCACAGGGGAGACCTACAAGAGTACGGTCAAGCTCACTTTCTTTAAGGGCGCTTCGCTGGATGACCCCTCTCACCTGTTCAACCAGCCTGGAACCGTCAGGCGCGCCATAGACATCCATGAAGGCGAGAAGATTGACGAGGAAGCCTTCAAGACCCTCATTCGTGCCGCTGTGAAACTGAACGCTTCCAAGTCCCGCTAGTGCTAACGGCTTTAGATTGCCGATTTCGGTATTACTCTTTGGTTAGGGCTTGTGGCATAATTATCAAAGGAATTACCAACATAATTCTTAATTACCGCGTCCGATAAATGGAGTTGCGAGGTTACATAAAAAATGGTGAAAATGGATTTCGGCGGCGTCAAAGAAGACGTCATTACTCGAGAAGAATTCACATTGGCAAAAGCCCAAAAAATCCTAAAAGATGAAGTCGTTGTCTCACTTGGCTACGGCATTCAAGGTCAAGCTCAATCACTCAACATGCGTGACCAAGGAATAAAAGTAATCATTGGACAAGAAAAAGAAGGCGTATTCAAAAAAGAATGGGACAAAGCAGTTGCTGACGGCTGGGTTCCAGGCAAAAACCTCTTCCCAATGGAAGAAGCAGCCAAAAAAGGAACCATCAAAATGTTCCTACTCACCGACGCAGCACAAAAAGCCGTATGGCCAAAAATCAAAGCAACCCTAAAAAAAGGAGACGCACTCTACTTCAGCCACGGCTTTAGCATCGTCTACAAAGAACAAACAGGCGTTATCCCACCCAAAGACATAGACGTAATCCTTGTCGCACCAAAAGGCTCAGGCACATCTGTGCGCAGAAACTTTGTTGACGGAAGCGGCATAAACTGCAGCTTCGCCGTCTTCCAAGACGCAACAGGAAAAGCAGAAGAACGCGCTATAGCCCTAGGCATCGCCATCGGCGGAGGATACCTCTTTCCAACCACGTTTGAGAAAGAAACTTTCAGTGACCTAACAGGCGAACGCGGCACATTGATGGGTGCACTCGCAGGCATCCTGGAAGCCCAATACAAAACCCTGCGTGAACATGGACACAGCCCAAGCGAGGCATTTAACGAAAGCGTCGAAGAACTCACACAGAGCCTAATCCGACTTGTAGATGAGAATGGCATGGACTGGATGTACTGCAACTGCAGCGAAACCGCACGCATCGGCGCACTACGCTGGAGAAGCCGTTTCCGCGAAGCCACCCAACCTGTGTTTGACTCACTCTACGAGCTTGTCGCTGCAGGGGAAGAAACACGCATCGTGCTGGAAAAGAGCAAAGCACCCGATTACCGCCAGAAACTCGCTGACGAACTCAAAGAAATGGGCAACAGCGAAATGTGGCGTGCAGGCGCAACCGTTCGGTCTTTGCGTCCTAAGCAGAAGAAGCCACAGTAAGCTTCTTTCCCATTTTACTTTTTTTTTTTAGTCTGAGCTTATACCTTAAGTTCTCGCTTGTTTGCCAAGCTAATCTTTTATACCTGAAACCGACGCATGCTAAAACAATCGAGGCACCCTCTTGGACTACATTGTTGTTGCTGCGTTGGCGGTCTTTGTTGCGACGCTTTTCTTGATGATTAAGCGTCCGCGGGGTTTACGGCTGGGTTATGCGGCGGGCATCGGCGCGGTGGCTTCGCTTTTGTTGGGCACGGTTAGTTTGGGGCAGGCAGCACAGTCGTTTTTGGATATTTGGGATGCAGCGTTGGCGTTTTTGGGCATCATTGCGTTGTCGGTGACGTTGGATGCTATGGGCTTCTTTAGGTGGGCGGCTCTGCGAGTTGTAAAATTGGCGAATGGAAGTGGATTGCGACTCTACTTCTACATTGCCCTGTTGACCGCGGCGGTTAGTATCCTTTTTGCCAACGACAGCGCAGTTCTGATTTTAACTCCGATTGTGCTGGAGATTGTAACTTGCTTGGGTATAGACAAAAAGGGCAAGCTCGCATACCTATTCACAGCCGGATTAATCGCCGACACCGCCGCCATGCCCCTGATAACCAGCAACCCCATCAACATCCTAAGCGCAGACTACTTCAAGTACAGCTTCATCGACCACCTAATTTTCATGGGACCAGTCGCAGTGGCGGTTCTTCTAAGCAGTTTGCTATTGATTTGGCTGTTTTTCAGAAAACAAATTCCCAAAACCTACGATGTACAAGCGGCAGATTCCCTAACCAAAGGAAAACCCGCAATTTCACCCAGCCTGCTGAGAATAACCTTAGTTACTCTTGTAGCGATTGATATTGGCTACGTTTTGACTTCATTGAATAGATTCCCAGTTTCGCTTGTGATTTGCAGCGGCGCAGTCTTTCTGGTAGCTGTTTACTGGTTTACATTGAAGCATAACGGGTCGGTGAACGGCGAGAAAAAAGGGCTCGTGGGATTGGCGAGGGATATCAACTGGGACATTGTGCTGTTTATGCTTAGCATTTTCATAGTTGTGCAGGGGTTAGAAGCGGCTGGGGTCACGAACCTGTTGGCTTCTGCACTTGTAACAACCAGCAAACTTCCATCCGCATTGGGAGTTTTTGGACCAAGCATGGTTGTAACAGTCGGGGCAAGTTTCATGAACAACTGGCCCATGACAATCCTGGGGATGCTCAGCATTCACCAAGCAGCCGTAACTGGACCAGCCTTAACCAACCTGGTCTTCAGCAACATCATCGGCAACAATTTGGGACCGCACTTTTTCCCGTTGGGGTCGCTGGCAATTGTGATGTGGCTGGAAATCATGCGGCGCAAAGGCGTAAACATCAGCCTCAAAGAATACCTCAAAGTCGGCGCAACCCTGTCCATTGCCCAAGTCGCCATCGCTTCCTTAGTCCTATGGATGGAACTAACCATGTTCGGGTTTAAGCTTTTTTAAACCAGTTTCTTGAGGATTTCCCAGTAAACATTTAAAGCGGTTTTTTCGTCCCCAACCCCTTTTATCAGCATTCGTCCACCGTTAAAGAGGCTAACCTCATAGGTTTTGTAATCGAACATTAATGCTAACCGCGATTTCAAGCGCATTTTGAAGTGCTTGTTGACTTGTGGGTAGATTTCGTCGAGGTTGAGTTTTAGGGGTTTTTCGGGGTTGATGTTGGCGGTTTCTTTGCCGCAGAGCCATACCAGCCGTTCGCCGCCCGCAATCGATGCTACGTCGCCATGGCACACGGGGCAGCGGGTGCTTTTTGAGATGTCTATTGTTGTGAAGTCCATGTCGCTGAAATCGCAGACCAACAGTTTACCCTTCAACGTTGAGCCCACGCCCGATAGGAGTTTTATGGTTTCCATCGCTTGCAGGGCACCGATTATCCCTGTTGTTGCTCCTAAGACGCCTCGGCTACTGCAAGATAGCAAGTCTGAGTCGGAAAGGTTAGGCATCAAACACTCCAAGCACCCCGTTTCAGGCGGAGCAAAAACGGACAGGTTACCTTCGATACCGATAGCTGCACCAAAAACGTATGGAATGTTCAGTTTCACGCAGACACGATTAACGAGGTAGCGGGTAGCCATGTTATCTAACCCGTCAACCACACAGTCCACGCCTTTCAATAGGCGTTCAACGTTGCCTGCATTCACGTTTTCAGGAATCGCCTCAACGGTTACGAGGGGGTTTTGTTTTTCCAGCTTTTTTGCGGCAACTTCGGTTTTGGGGTAATGCAGGTCGTCGGTGTTGTAGAGGATTTGTCGGTGCAGGTTATGGGTTTCGACTGTGTCTTGGTCGATTAATCGGATGTAGCCCACGCCAGCCAACGCAAGGTACATTGAAGAAACGGTGCCAAGTCCGCCTGCGCCAACGACGGCAACTTTGGATTTAGCAAGTTTTCTCTGCCCTTTTTCGCCCAGCTCTTTGAGTATGGTCTGGCGACTGTAAAATTCCTTAGCAAACGCCTGCTTTTTCTGCCGCATCCACCTTTAGTCATTCCCCAAACTGTGTGTTGTTAGCTTGTGTTATATTTGCCTTTATTGCGGAACTGCCTATCATATATTTCCCTAACCCGCTCAATTGTGTCAGCTTCCTCAGGCGTTTTGTCGTCTCTTATACGGGTGATTCTTGCAAATCGCAGCGCCATTTGGCTTTTGTATTTGGGGCTTTGCTGGATTTCGTTGTAGGCTACTTCCACAACGATTTTCGGGATGACGTTAACGCGGTGGCCTTCAAGGTTGACGGCGGATTCTTTTAGCTGCTTGGTTAACTCGATGATTTCAGCGTCTGTTAAGCCCTTAAACGTCTTTCCAATATTCAAAAACTCGCCTGTCTTGGGGTCTCTTGCGGCAAGATAGTAGTCGGAGAGCCAACCTTTTCTGCGCCCATAACCATATTCTGCGGCTGTGATGACAAGGTCCAAGGGTTCAAGGATTGTTTTTATTTTGAGCCATCGTTTGCCCCTGCGCCCAGGCGTGTATGGGCTGTCGGGTTTTTTCGCCATTAAACCTTCGTGACCAGCGGCGAGGGCTTCTTTTAGGAAACTTTCGGCTTGTGCTGGCTGGTCGGTGACTATTTGATTGGTTAAGCGGATTTCGCCAGCGTTTTGGGCGAGGATTTGGCGGCGCTGGATGTAGGGCTGGGCGATTAGGCTTTCTCCGTTAAGGTAGAGTATGTCGAATAGGTAGAGGGTTAAGGGAATTTTTTTTGCCATGCCGCTGATGTCGCGGACTCGTTTGAAGCGGCGCATCAAATGCTGGAACGCAATGGGGAAACCGGCGCTATCCAGCGAGATTACTTCGCCTTCCACAATGAAGGATTGGGCGTTGATGTTTTGTTTTACTGCTTCCACAACTTCGGGCAAACTCGCAGTAACGTCACTTAATCTTCGACTAAAAATTTTGACCCTGCCATTTTGTTTGTGGATTTGCACCCGTGCGCCATCGTACTTGTATTCAAAAGCAGACTTACCGCCGTGCTCCGCCAACGCTTCCCGGACAGACTGCGCAGTTTGCGCAAGCATAAGCTTTACGGGCCTAAAAACGCTGAAGCCTGCTTTTTCCAAGCCCTCGGCGCCACGCATTTTCAGCATTGCTGCAACTTCGCCGATGTCCCCCAAAACCATAGCGGCATGCTGCACCCTTTGAAGAGGAACCTCAAAAGCGCGCGCCACCGCCTGCTCCATCAAACCCTCATGGAGCCCCGTACGCATTTCACCAGTGAAGATTTTCACCAGGTATTTCGTTTCGACGGGCGTGGCTTGGCCTAACAGCGTGGTGATTAAGCGTTCTTTTTTGGTTCTTGACCCTGAACCCTGCGCCTGCGCGATGGCTTCCAGCGTTGTTTGGACTTCGGTTATGGTTAGGGGTTTTTGGGTTAGTTGAGTTTGTTTTTTTGCTTTGGATTGTTCAAGGACGACTTTGGTTGCTGAGCCGATGTCGCCTGTGGCTGCCATAGCTTGCCCAAAAAAGTCCCAGTCAAAGACGCTTATGCGGTCGAAGATTCGGGTGAGGGTTGACCAGCTTACGTCGAGGGTTTTTTGGCTGTACTTTGGAAACGCTCGCCCCACCATCATGTTTGTGGCGGGCTCAATCTCTTCGGCGCCCAGCGTTTTTAGGTAGTTTGCAGTTCGCTCTATGATTTCGAGACGTTTCTTTGTCGCTTCGACTCTTTCAAGCAGTTCAGAGAGGGATTTGAATGAGGCAGGCATAATTTACCCCAAAAATTCGCATTAGATTAAAGGTGGTTGAGGCTATAATTGATTGCTCCCAACAATTCACTTTCACCGACCCCTCCTCTGTTGTGTTATGTTGTTATATCGATGCTTTAAATAGGCAAAATTGGCGTAACTGGTTTTTGTGAAGTAACGATGCAACAAAAACTAATACTCAAAACGGCAATAGCACAAACAACCACTAAACAGTTCACTTTTAGGGTGCCAGAAATAGATGGGATTTTTCCAGGATTCAAATCAGGAGACTTCGCCGTAGTCTATGGTCCTCAATCAGTTACTTCCTTAATGTCTAAACTCTGCGTCCGAGCGCAATTACCCGCACATCTCGGCGGATTAGAAAGCAACGTGGTCTTCATCGACTGCGCCAACAGTTCTTCACTGTCAAACATCTTCCAGGCTGCAGAACTCCTACAATTAGACCCAAAAGTAGCGCTTGGACGAGTCATTAATATGCGGGCGTACACAGCTTATCGGTTGACTTCTCTGATAATGGAGAAATTAGAAGAGACCGTAGAAACATCCGGTGCAAAACTCGTAGTCATCTCTGACATTGTATGTTCATTCTTAAATGACAATGTGGATGACCAAGAAGCAAAAGCCGTCTACAGCCAAATGATGGGTTACCTTGCAAACTTTGCAAGAAGACACCGAATCATCATAATCGCAACTTATCTATCTCATGAGAGCAACCGAAGAAACATCACCCTACAAGAAATAACTACCCAAAAAGCAAACACAGTGCTTCGATTCACAAAAACACTCTACACCAGCGAAGTAGAGTTAGAGAAGCATCCCTCTTACATGTTAGGCGTCGTAGATTTTAATCCTGAAATCCAAACCTCAACTGACTTTGCCGCTACCAGCAGAGACCCAACTCTGACTTATAGCATTTTGTAGCAAAGAATCAAAAAGAAAAGAAGATTTTTAGTACTATCGAAGATTTAGGAGAATACAGAGAACGTTGACTCGCCTTCGGGCTCTTTGTTTTTATCGTTGATTTCCTTAATTTTCTTGTTCAATTCCTCTGCTTCTTTGGTGTTGCCCAACGCTTTTTGGCTCTCGCGAGCTTGCTCAAGTCCACTGATGCCGTATCGGTCAAATCCCTTGCCCAGGGCAATTTCAGCGGATTTTGTAAAGAGCTCCACAGCTTTTTGGTAATCTTTTAAGGCAAACGAGCATTCGCCTGCTTTATAGTTCATTTCTGCTGCGCCAAAATAGTTCTGTCCCTTGTAGTAGAGGTCGGCTACTTTGGCAAAGAGGTCACGTGCCTCAACGTACTTGCCGTTTTCCATCAAAGCGTTAGCATCTTTATGCATTTTAATTGGGTCTTCTCTAACAGTGCTCATTTTACGCAACTCTTATGATGTTTGTATTATTCTTTGATGAAGTCACATTTAGATTTTCCCCTTCCAAAACAGGTCAATCTGTAGCGCTCCCAGAAAACTATAGCCACCTTATTTAAAGCACTAAAGTTTTTGGATAAAAGAGAAATGGGGGAACCGTAATAGTAGTTGACAGGATTTAACCTGAAATGCCCCAAGATAACGACATAAGCCTTCAATGCGTGCATTGTGGCACAAAATTTCCTGTTTACCCACTTAGAAGCAACTGCGAAATATGCGGTGGGATATTAGAATATCAAGCAAACTTGCCTGAGAAACAAGCAGTCAAGTTTTCTGGGGCACTGAGGTTTTGGAGATATGGGCAGTTGCTTCCGCCAGTGCGTCACATGGTTAGTTTAGGTGAAGGCGGAACCCCCCTGCATAAGGCGGAACGACTCGCCAAAACCATGGGGCTAACAAAGCTTTACTTGAAAGATGAAACAAGAAACCCAACAAACTCCTACCGAGACCGGGCTGCCGCACTCTTAACGTCTAACGCCATTGACCTTAATTCGGACACGCTGGTTTGCGCAACCAACGGCAACATGGGAGCGTCTCTGGCTGCTTATTCGGCAAAGGCTGGATTAAACTGCCACGTAATTGTTCCAAAAGAAGTTGACGTAGGAAAACTCGCCCAAATGCTTGCCTACGACGCAATAATTGAGGAATATGGCGAAATCATCGATGACTCAATTTGCAAAGCAGAGGCAATAGCAAAAGAAACAGACTGGTACCAAGCAACCGCAGAACTTAACCCCCTCGTGGTAGAAGCCCAAAAAACCATCGCTTATGAAATCTTTGAACAAAATGGAGTTCCTGAGTGGATGATAGTTTCAATGGGAAGCGGCGGCACCATCTACTCAGTTTGGAAAGGATTCAAAGAACTAAAACAACTCGGCTTAACGAAAACATTGCCAAAAATGGTTGGAGTTCAACCTGACGGATGCGCTTCCATAGTGAACGCTGCCAAAGGCTCTGAATCAACCTGCAGTCCTACGACCCGCGCTTTGGCCATCCTTGTTGGCAATCCACTTCAAAGCGAACTTGCCAAAAAAGCATTAACCGAGTCAGATGGTTTAGCCTTAACCGTGTCGGACCAGGATATTCTGGCTGCCGAACTTCAGATTGCAAAGCTAGAAGGTGTTTTTGCGGAACCAGCCAGCGCAATAACTGTGGCAGCTTTGAAAAAACTCATAGACGAAAACAAAATCGCGAAAGACAGCAGTGTTGTGTGCCTTATCACGGGAAGCGGTCTCAAAGCGACCGATGTTCTACAGGCGCTGACAAAAAAGCAGAAGGCGGCAGGTTTGGGGCTTGCGGTAAGTACGAAGCAGAAAATTCTTAAAATTCTCAGCGAAAAAGATTCTTATGGTTACGATTTGTGGAAGCAATTGGGCAAGATAATGACGCGCGCCGCCATCTATCAGCACCTCAATGAGCTGTCAGATAGGGGGTTGGTGATTGGCTATGAGGAGAGCGGTAAAAAATTCTTCCGCATTACCGAACGTGGCAGGAAGGTTTTAGCGGCGTTTGATGAGATTCAACTGCTTATGTGATTGTTCAGGGAAGATTTATTAGATGGTATAGCTGCAACTATACTAAAGTCACAACTATACTAAGGTGTAAAATATGCAAACCAACTTTACTTCATCGTCTGCGTTCAAAATCGCCGCGGCAGCAATCTTCGCGGCTCTCGTCGCAGCCGTCACACTCTTGTTCGTAATTCCTATACCCGCAACCAGCGGATACTTCAACCTAGGCGAGACACTCATCTACGTAGCCGCACTGCTCTTTGGACCATTAGTGGGCGCAGTGGCGGGAGCAGGAGCATCCATAGCCGATGCGCTTGTAGCAGCACAATACGCGCCCGGAACCTTCGCCATAAAAGGCATAGAAGGCTTCCTCGTCGGCTTCCTAACCAAAAAACTCAACCAAAAAATAAAAAGCCTCACAATATGCGCAACCATAGCCATCATAATCGGCGGATTCGAGATGGTTGCCGGATACTTCCTCTACGAAACCCTTGCCTTAGGCTACCCAACTGCTTTGGCAGCCGCGGAAGTTCCTTTCAACATAGTGCAGATGCTCATCGGCCTGATAATTGCAGTTCCCAGTCATGCATGCGGTTCTACGTATTTTCCCACAGCTTAAAAGCCAGGTTTAACAGAGAATAAGCTATGAAACTTCCGCCTGGAAAAATCCCAATAGACATCCTAAAAGACGTAGTTTTCAAAAACCTCGGCGCCCCCCGCAGCGAAGTAATCTTAGGTCCATCCGCAGGAGTAGACGGCGCTGTCCTGGATTTCGGCAACAAAAACGCCATAGTCTCAATGGACCCAATCACTGGCGCGGTTGAACGCGTCGGATGGGAAGCAATAAACGTTAACGCCAACGACGTTGCAACTTTCGGCGTGGAACCAGCCTTTTTCTTTTCATGCATAATGCTTCCAGAGAACGCAGATAGCAAAATCGTTGAAACCATAAGCACCCAAATGCACAACGCCGCAAAGGAACTGGGCATCGCCATCGTCGGCGGCCACTGCGAATCCACGCCAGGCTTCGCTAACCCGATTGTGGTGGGCTGCATCATGGGCTTAACAGAAAAAGGCAAATACGTCACAGCGGCAGGGGCGAAAACTGGAGATAAGTTGATTTTAACTAAGAGTGCGGGAATCGAGGGCACAGCCATATTAGCATCTGACCGCGAGGCGCAACTTGCAAAAATTTTTAGTCCCACAATCATTGAGAGCGCCAAACGCTTCTACAACCAAATAAGCATAGTAAAAGACGCTTTGACCGCTTACAGGTCAGGCGGAGTCCACGCCATGCATGACCCAACCGAAGGCGGCGTCTTAAACGGCATCCACGAGATGGCCGATGCTGCAGGCTTAGGTGTACGGGTTTTTGAGGAAAAAATCACAGTTGAGCCCGAGACAGCTAAAATTTGCAGATTCTACGAAATTGACCCTTTGCAACTTATCAGTTCAGGAGCACTGCTCATAGCTGCTGAGCCGCAGGCTGCAGACAAAATAATCGATGCCCTATGTCAGGAGCACATTTACGCTGACGTCATCGGCGAATTCAATCCAAACCCAAACAAACGCATTCTCATTCACAAGGACGATTCGGCGGAGATGCTGCCAAGACCAGCCTCAGACCACTTGTGGCTTGCATTATCGCGTTAAAGCTGCCATAAAATCGCCAATGGGCAACTGCAGGCTCCAAAAAGCATTAACTACATAGAAAATAATATCTTAAATAAAATAAGAACCCAACAATGAATCAACAGATCCGAACCTAAGTTTTATAATGGTTTTTATAGTTCCAACCTGAGATAGGTAATAACAATTAATCGGCTAGTGACATTTATTTGACGTCAGGTTTCAAGAAAGCAGCATCAATAGCAGCACGTTCACTTACTCCCGGCAAACCTCACCATGCACAATGGCTAGTCACTAGAAAATGCAACTACCAATGCCGCGGCTGCAACGTCTGGAAAGAACAAGAACATAAAGAGCTTTCAGCTGATGAAATAAAGAAAGGGTTAGACATTCTAAAAGAACTCGGCATCGTTGAGCTCGTAATTTCTGGCGGAGATCCACTGCTTCGAGAAGACATCGGCGAAATAATCGATTATGCAACAAAATTATTTGTCACAACGGTTTACGACAATGGAAGTATGGCTGGACAAAAAATCGATGTTCTGCGAAAAGCTGATTTTGTAGCAATTTCCATCGACAGCCTCGATGAAGCAAAGCATGATTACCTAAAAAATGTACCAGGCGCTTGGAAAAGTGGCACTCAAGCCGTAGAAGCCCTTCACAAAGAAGGAATAAAAGTCAGCTGTTACCCCGACGATTTCCCAAAAGAACCTCTATGAAATCGTTGACATAACTAATCATTTTACTGCAAAAGGAATCCCAGTTTGGTATTGCCTCTATTCTTATGATACTTCAATAGATAGCAAACAGTTGTTCAGGATTGGCAAAGAAAACGACGATTTAGTGATAACGGATAAGCAAGCAATGGTTAACTTATGCAACCAGCTTATTGAGATGAAGAAGAAAAACAAGAAAATCCTCATGACAGATAAACTGCTTGTGGCGCTACGAAGCCTCTATGAAGAAGAAGAGCAAAAGAATCTGGAAATGCCAAGCGCTAAACCAATTCCTAGTAGTTGACCATTTGGGAAGGGTTGCAGGCTGCCACAGTCACAATTTTGCAGGCTCAATTTTTGATTTACCCAAAAAATGGAAAAGCCCAGAATTCAAAGAACTACGAGAAACATACCATGAATGCACCCAATGCAACTACCTCTGCTACGTGTTCTATTCGCTCCACGGAAGCCCCAGCGGTCACCTATCGCTAGCGAAAGACCAGTGGAAAAACGCAAAATTACTGTTCAAAAAAAATTAAGCTTCTGAGTTTTGAGTAGAATCGGAAAAATTGCTTGTAAAATCAACTGATGGATCTCCAATTTTTGATGCATCTTCAAGATTGTGCCGCGCCATATTGTGTGCATTCAAACACTTTTGTCCAGGTAAATCAGCTATTAATCTTGGTCCGGCATCGCGGGGTTTTTTAAACTCAACAATCGCTGGCAAAAATAGAAGTCCGATAGAAACGACGGAAGCCATCGCCAAGGCGATTAACAACGAATCTATCATCAGCATCGGTACTCCATTAGATTGAATTCTCAATATAACAATTTCCATTTCCAGAATGCATGGTTTTTTCCCAAACATGCCTTTTTTTTCCCGTTATTTTGGAGGCCAACACGTCAAAGAAGGCTTTTAAACAAATTGGAATGTTAAAAAAGAAGGTAAATAACAGACAGGGAATCAACCATTGCGTTCTTGTTCTGCCATCCAAGTACAAGCCTGCTCCGACTTCAAAGAAAGGAGCGAAATTTCCCACAAAACTGTAAAGGGAAATGGGAATTGACAACCAAAGAAATGCGTTTATGAGCGAATTCTGGAAATCTAAGAAGACAAGGGGCAAACCAATCAGCAAAGAAAGCAGCACCAAAATAGGCATAAAATAGACACTTAGCAGCATCGAACCATCAATTTTTTCTCGGATGCTTAGTTTTGGGCTCTTTATGACATTCCATGAATGCTTAAAGAAACACTGCATGTGCCCTTTTGCCCATCTGTACCGTTGGCGCCTGTAAGATTTCCAGTTATCAACTGCTTCCTCGTAACATTCAGCATCTACTTTATAGCGTATTTTATACCCTGCCAGGTAAACTCGAAAAGTCAAATCGGTGTCTTCCGCCAGCACTGATTCATCCCAACCCTGCAAACTTTTGAGGATACTGCTTCTAAAACCACCCACTGTTCCGCCGAACTGCGTAATTAAGCCTAAGTTGTCTCGGGCTTCTTGGTCAACTCTGTAGCCGCCTATTCGTTCCAGTGCAACCAGTCGGGTGACGATGTTTTGGGGTTCATTTAGGACAACAACTCTGCCTTGCACCGCACCAACCTGCGGGTCGATAAAACACTGGGTGAGCTTTTCCACTATGTTTTTTTGTGGGTAATAATCAGCATCGAAACAAAGCACGATTTCACCCGTGCAAAGACTAAATCCTTGATTCATAGCTGAGGCTTTGCCTTTTGCGCCGTTGCTTTTGTCGCGATGTACCACTTCAATGAATGGATATTTACTTTTGTAGGAGTCTGCAATCTTTCCTGTTTGGTCACTTGAAGCGTCATCGAGAACTATCACTTGCACTTTATCTTTTGGATAGGTAAAGTTGGTTATCTGCTGTAGCAGTCGCCCAATAACTTTTTCTTCATTGTGGGCTGGGATAAGAATAGAAACCGAGGGTTTGTAATTGTCAGATTCGGGAGGGTTCTGCTTTTTGTTTTTGGCGGATCTGAGAACGGAGAGGGTGAAAATGTAGTGTCTGACTATGTAAGCTATCATAATGAATGTTAAGATCAGGAAAAATATTTCCAGAACTTCAAGGAGCAAACTCAAGACTCCTTGAGTACACGGTTATCACGGTGAACAAGGGTTAAACTAAGAGACCAAAAGGAAACTATCCAGAGCGAACTAAGAAACGGAAAGAAGATCAAGCATAGACGGTTGAAAGTTTCTCCGTAAATGATGGATCCTGCTATGTCGAGGCTGTTGAAGATAAAGTTCCAACATAGCCCTGTAAAGTTTCCCACAGCCAACAAGGACAGCTTAAGGTTTAAGGTCCCATTTAGGTGAAAAAACAGAGACACAAAGATAATGTTGAAGATAACGAGGGTTGCTGTGGATTGGATTTGGGCGGCAGAATAAGATTTATAGATAAGAAAATAGGAGGCTATGAGGCAGAGAATTATTGCTTCTACTAAGAGAACCGTCACTATCCGATTTAAGGTCTTCACTTCTGCCCCTCTCCTTTCCCCCCAAGTTGCATTGCCGAGATAGGGCTAAGTTGTTGCTCTATAGCTATAAGTCGTCTGTAACTAAGTTATAGAAGAAAGTTCTACATGCACTATTTAGACGTTAGGGATAGAAATAACCACGCTATCAATGACTTTGCATAGAACCTCGAAAACTTCGTTTGCACTCAAGTCATCAGTGTCTAAAATGAAGTCAAACGGCTTGAAATCTTCACCTAAAACAAACCCGTAAAGCGCCTTGTAAATGGCTTTGGTGCGGGTCTCTTTTTCCTTCAACACCCCAAACGCTTCAGCAACAGTTATTCCATCTCTTACAGCAACTCTTGCAGCTCTTTTCTCTAACGACGCTTCCAGCCAAATTTTGAAGCCATCCTGCAGCAGCCAAGGCATAGTCCAACTGTCCAAGAGAACGTTCCCCTGCTTGGCGTACTCTAAAAGTTTATCATCGACTTCCTTGTCAAATTTAGGGTCTTTCACTCTTTCATTGAGGAATTTTAAGCCTTCAGGGCTCTCCCACCAACCCTGAATGGACACATCGTATCCTTCTTGCTTTGCCAGTTCTTTTAAAACGTCGCCGCCTGAGAAGTATCTTAGGTGGTATTTGTCGGCGAGTTTTTTGGATAAGGTGCTTTTTCCTGTTCCAGCTAATCCTGATATGCAGATTACTGTTTTTTTGGCGTTGCCGCAGGTTTTTTCTTGTTTGGCCATTTGGCGTTTCACCCATTTTTCAGAATTATATTGCTCCCTGCTCGATGGGCATTATGCCGATGATGCGCGAGGACAGCAGACCGAAGAATAATGAGCAGATTGGATACCAGAAGAACACTGGAATTGCGGTGGGAATGGCTGGTCCAATAACGCCGCTAACGATGTGATGTGCACCAGCGATTGTGCCGATGCCTGGTATGTAAGCCATCGGGCGGGGCCCAAATACAGGCGTTAGTACTAAAAACCAAACTATGAGGTAAACGAAGGATATTCCGAACTGCACAAGTTGAGGCTTCATCATTTTTGCCTGCATGTTCTTTATCTGTGAATCTTTCTTTTTGAGTTTCTCAACCTGTTTTTTATCGTTTGCACGCATGGCCGCCATGGTTTCTGAGCGGTATTCAGCCATTTCTTTCTGCATAACACGGTATTGCTCCCAGCCGACGAAGAAATTAATTAAAACCCTGTTTATTCCAGAGTTTAAGAAAGCAATTCCGGCTGCAATTGCCATAATTATTAAAGTTGCTATTGGCAATGAAGTGACTACTTCAGACATTACGTTTTTCCTCTTACTGCTCTAAGTCTATGCCTACATGTTTCTTGTTAATAACTATTTTCACTTATTTAGACTCTAAACAGGGTATGAAATCATTTTTCAAAAAAAATGCAGTTTAAGGTTGGCTGAGGCTATTACCAGTTACTTAGTATATCCGTTTAGCAAACTCAATTTTGATGCGTATTGAGTCTTTTTGTTCTTCAAAAGATTTAGAGATAATAAAAAAGAGAAAAATGCTCAGGAAATATGTATAAAATTGGGAAAGTTTCCCAGTGTACTATCGTTTTTTATTGAATCATTCAGACTATTCGCCCAGGATTCTTCTGAACGCTGGGAACATTTCTGCTGCACGCTCACGCATCAGCAGTTCGTAATACTGGTAGATGATGCCGACTGACAGCAAGATACCTGTGCCCGAACCGAAGGCGCCAAAGAAGTCTGAGAGCCCAGCTACAAGCCCAACGATTATACCTCCTAGCACCGTGACTACTGGAATGTAGCGTTTGAGGATAGCTTCGATGGGTCTTCCTGAACGTCTGTAACCTGGAATTTGCATACCGCTGTCCATGAGTTGCTGTGCAACTTTTGAGGGCCCTAAGCCGCCGACTTCAAGCCAAATCAGCGAGAAGACAGCGCAGAAGACTATGATGATGACTAGGTAAGCAGCTGCCTGGAGTGGTGCAGCGATGACGTTTTGTATGTTGCGCGGTGCAGTTACGTAGTATGCTAGGCCGCCTACAGGTGTAACGGCGCCTGAAGTTACGTTTTGTTTGTAGTCGCCTATTATTTGGAAGAATATATTTGTTCCTGGATTGGGTCGTCCGAATTGGCTCCATAGTAGTTGGCTGAAGAAGTATACGTTGGCGAATAGGGCTGATGCAAAGATGACTGGCAGGTTTGAGACGTATAGGAGTTTGATTGGGTATCTGCTTCGGAAGCCCTTGTATCCTGCGTAGCTCATTGGAAGTTCAATTCTTATTCCCTGTAAGTAAATAACTATTAGGAAGACTGCGATGGTGGCGAAGAAGCCCAGCAGTGACGGGTAGATTCCTGATGCAGTGCCAAACGCCCACTGCACTAACGTTTGCTGGTGACCTAAATAGGCTGAAAGTGACCCAACGAATAATCCGTTTGGCGGCGAGAATGTTGACCAAATAATGTTCTGGGCGACGCCGGCCATGATGAAAAGGCTGATTCCGCTGCCTAGTCCCCAGCCTTTCTGGACGAGTTCATCCATTAACATCACGATTACGCCTGTAACTATCAATTGCAAGAAAATTATGAGCACAGTCGGTCCAGCAAGGCTTGGTCCGTACATGCCGCTTAAGATGTATGCGCCAGCTTGGATACCGGTAAGTAGGATGGTGAAGACTTTGCTTGCTGAAGTAAAGAGTCCTCTATCTTCAGAGTTTGACATGTCGCATTGGATGATTGATGAACCGGCGAGTAACTGCAGGATTAATCCAGCCGTGACGATGGGGCCAATACCCAGCTCCATTAGGGTGCCGCGGTTGGAGGCGAAAATTACTCTTAAATGATCCAAATTGGTCCGATGCTGATTTTGCAACCCCGTAAAGCGGGATTTCAGTCATTACAAGGAAAATAACTAAGACAAGTGCGGTCCAGAAGATTTTTTCGTTAAAACTGACTTTGCGCTCAGGCTTTTTTATTTCAGGTAGAACTCTTCCTATTGGTTTGAAGAGGCTGAGGAATCTTCCGACCATTTAGCAGCTTTACTCTCCGTTAGTTTGGGGAGCTATGATTTTTCCGCCTGCTGCTGTAACTTTTTCTGCCGCGGATTTTGAGTGTGAAGCTACGTGTATGGTTAGGGGTTTGGTGATTTTTCCTGTACCTAAAAGTTTGGTGTAGCCAAGTTGGGTTAGGTTGATTTCGGATCCTTGTGCCAGTTGGTCTAGTTTGATTAGGTTGATTGGGTTTTCTTTGGTGTGAAGGCTTTGGGGTGAAGTGAAACCGTGTTTTCCGAAGTAGTTAGGTTCAGATGTGACGACTAGGCTCCAGAGGTGTTTGTGGCGTCCGACTTTTCGGTGGCCTTTACTTCCGCTGTCTCGGTGTTGACCTATTCTTCCGTAACCCTGTGTTCTTGAGCCTCTTGTTTTCCTGATTTTTCTTAGTTTATGTGGCATTTTGATCCGCTTCTTTATCTAATGTTTCAGCTTTTTTAAGCTTGATTTCGAGCACGCCATTCTTGAATTTGGTGTGCATCGCGTTTGGAATCACTACCGTCGGAAGATTTAAACTTTTATAGTATCTTCGGTCTTTTGATTTTGCCGACAGCGTAATTTTCTGGTCTTTCACATTTATCTTGAGGGTTTCCTTATTAAAGCCTACTATTTCAGCGACGATGGTTACTGTGCCGTTTTCTTGGAAGATGTCAATTAAGGGTTTCTGTTCGACTAAGTTGCGTTTGACGAAGCTTTTGGATGGCCGAAAGCTCGGGGGAGATGCCGATGATTTGAGTCGCTGAGTCTTCTGGTTTGCTTTAGGTTTCTTATCCTTTAACCCGTTAAAATCTAACCATTTCCGATTCTTACTGGTTCTTCTCCATCTTGCACTCATGTGTTTGTCCCCCTCCAATTAACTAACGCATCTCTCTGATGACATTATAAAACGTATCGCACATAAACGGTGACAAATCCCCTGAACAACACAAAGCAAAATATCCATGAAAA
This sequence comes from Candidatus Bathyarchaeota archaeon, assembly GCA_963695285.1. Lineage (GTDB taxonomy): Archaea > Thermoproteota > Bathyarchaeia > Bathyarchaeales > Bathycorpusculaceae > Bathycorpusculum. Next base: position 871,707 of record OY968763.1, on the reverse strand, counting down.
CGGCGATTACCTGGTGGTTTGGCGGCGGAAAGCAGGGTAATTGAGGAAGATTTGATGGTTAGCGGCGGTTTACCCATAAGTACTTACTTTTAACATGTTAATGACAGCGGAAAACACCAATACTGACCTACCCCCTATAGGTTTCTGCAATGATTTCCTAATAGGATCCAAATAGGTTCGTAGGCTACCCTCCCCTCTATCGTTTCTGCATAGAACCACTATTAGGCTCCTAATAGGCTCCAAATATGATGGCGCTGCAAAGTTTCCGCATATTGCCAATTATTGGGGCTCAAAAGATAGCTGATCTAACCTAAAGAGTTCAAATTCACAGCCCTTAAATTCCTTCACCAAAACATTACATGTAATAAAGTTGATGAAAACTTGGCAGAGAAATATTCACCGGCACTCGATATTGGAAGTTTACTTCATAATCTTCTATTTTCATTACAGAAAGCCCAAACAGAATTATTAGGCGATGGGCACGAGGTTTTTTATCATCCCACAATTGACCTTCTTCTTAAAATTGAGGAAAAAGCAAAACTAAAATTTGTAACCGCCGAAACTTTAGATGAAGCACTAGCAAACTTCTCAACATTCCTTGTTAAAACACAAGCAATGAAGAATTTCACAATCAAAAAAGACAACGAAAACAAATACACTGTTACAAATGAAGGCTGCGTTTGGGCTCCCAATATTCACAATGAGCTAAAGCCTAAAGATGTTATTTGCCCTTGGGCTATGATTACAATGGCTATTGTTCAGAAGTTTAAAAATGTCCGTTTGGAAGAAACAAAATCTACTTATTCACCTGATGGTTCCCAAACTGTCATAAAGCCCTTGCATTTTGGCTTTTCAAAAGAAGAAGCCCTCAAATTATGTTCAACCGTTAACAAAATATCTTAAAACTCAGGCGCTATAGGACATAATTAAAATTTAGGGCATACGCTTACTTACTTAAAGAACTAAGAAGTCTCAATAGCAATGTTACTTGTTATACCAGTAGATATTGAATTTTTCATTGCATCCTGAGTACTTGCAGTCCAACACCTGCTCCACAGAATCGACTCTTTCTTCACTCTCTGCTGGCCTCTCAATTGACCAAAATGCATGCTTACTGTCAGGTCTTGTTACTTGCTGAGGTGTTTTGCACTTGGGGCAACAAACAACTACTTTTGCCATACACATAATTTTGCCCTAACCTATAATGAGGCATTCTATCCATTTAATATTTTTCAAGAAAATTCCTTTTAGATTATTTCTAAGCTCGGCAACTCTAGAATCTATACCCTTGCATTTTACATGTTTGGTTGATTGGACCAGAATACTTTAATAAAATAGCTAGCCTAAACCAGTTAAAAAGTTAAACAGAACAAAAATTGATGGATAAACGCTGGTTTTAGACCATGCGTTGTACTAGTTTGTTTATTGCTTCTCCGCGGTAGCCTGCTTCGCCGCCTGCGTTGTAGCCTTTTTTGGTTTTGCCTTTGTAGCCTTTGCTTGGTGGATGCAGTCGGAAGCGTGCTACTATGTCTGGGAGTTTGCCGTATTGCACTTTGAGGCTGACTATGGCTTCTGCGAGGTCATCGACTGATTTGTACCCGATTTTTGTGAGGTATTCTTCGGTTAGTTTTTTGTCGCCTGCTAAGAGTGCGCGTTTTTGTATCATCATGGTTACGGTTTCTTTTGTTGGTTCGCCGTAGGTGACGTAGCTGTTTACGCGTTGCAGCATGCCTTTGTAGGCTGGTCGGCTGTCGATTAGGACTGCGTGGTTAGTGTGGTTTAAATGGAGTAGGTCAAGGGTTTCTCTGGCTTCGCGCTGTGCGCTAACGACTCCTCGGATCCTTACTACGACAAGAGGCTTGTATTCTTCGGTTTTCTGTGCCATTTTACTTCACCCAGTCCACTGTGGTAATCAAATTATAAGTCTTCCTTAGTCCATCAAAGATTGCGAACGCATAAGAGGGCACTGTTCTTGTTGAACCGAAGCTTCTCATCCAAAGGTCCTTAACGCCTGCTAAGCCTAAGATGACTTTGGCGACTTCGCTTGAAACTAAGCCTAAGCCTCTTGGTCCTGGAACGATAATTACTCGGACACCGCCGCATTTACCTTCCACTTCAAATGGCACTGAATGTGGTTTGCCGCAGCCGCACTCCCAACTTCCGCATCCTCGTTTAACTGGGATGATGTTTAGGCGGGCGTTTACTGCGGCTTTTTCGATGGCGTTTCGAACTTGACTGGCTTTTCCTGCGCCTAAGCCGATGTAGCCGTCGCGGTTTCCGACTGCAACGATGGCTTTGAAGCGGGATTTTTCTCCTGCGTCAGTTTGTTTCTGTACTAGGTTAACGTTTATGACTTCTTCTTGCAGGTCAGGAATTAGGGAGTCGACGATTTGTGATTCTGAGATTTTTATGCCGCTTAGGAATACGTCTTCGATGCTGGTGATTTTGCCTTCCTGAATCATCTTGCCCAACCTGGTTTTGGGAATCCAGGCTTCTAAGTTAACGGTTCGTTTTTCTCTTGGATTTCTACTCATGCTTTCTTTCCACCTTTCTTAGCGACCTTTTCTTTGGGTGCTTTAGGTTCAGCTTCGGTTGCTGGTTTGGGAGCTTTCTCTTTTGGCGCCTTTGCTTTAGGTGCCTTGGGTTCAGCTTCAACTGCTGCCTTGGGAGCTTTTTCTTTCACTGCTTTTGCTTCTTTTTCTTTGGGAGCGGCTTTTTCGGCTTTTTCCTTTGGCGCCTTCGCTTTAGCTGCTTTTTCTTTGGGTGCTTTGGCTGCAACTTTTTCTTTAACAGGAGCTACTTCTGCTGGTTTTTCTTCTTTAACCTCAGCTGGCGCCTTTGCTTTAGGTGCCTTGGGTTCAGCTTCAACTGCTGCCTTGGGAGCCTTTGCCTTTGCGGCAGCTTTCGGTGCAACAACCACTTCAGCGACCTCTTCAGGTAATTTTTCGCCCTTAGATACAGCTATGATGTTAGCTTTAACCTTCACGAAGTGCTCAGCGATTTTTTCTGGAGCAACACCTTTTGCGTTGTACTGTGAGAATTTGGCTGTGTATTCTTCTGAGCCTGCGCCTAAGCTTTTAGCGTATTTAGCGATGTGTTCGCCTTTCATGCGTTCCTTCACAATTTTTTCTTCGCTATGAGGAACCGCTACGCCAGCGTCGACGACGCCGCTTAAGACAGCGAAGATTTTTGAGCCTTTAGTAGGAGAGACTAAGCCGATGTCAAGGATTGCTTCTGGGATGCCTGCTGCTTTCGCTTTCGTTCCGCACAGTAAGCCTGTTAGGTAGGCGGCGGGGATGTTGCCTGTTGGGGCTTTCCAACGGTAGGTCTTTATGAGTTCGCGGCTGTTGGCTGACGCCAAAACCTCATCGCCATGTGGCTTTGCAATTATTATTTGTACCTCCATGTTCTTGTTGGATGCTCTTGTGACAAGCCGTGGTTTTCTGGATGTAACCAGAGCCTTACGTGCTTGGTAATCAGTTTTTCCTTCCCGTCTGCGTCGCAGATGTACACGGTAATTTGCCTTTTTTGCCATCTTAACGTTTCCTCCATAAATCATGCGCTTTCAAATTACGCTCTAAATCAGCAATAGACTCGAACCTTCCGCTGCCTGCCATCCTGTAATATTGGGTGTAGGTTTCTTCAGTTATGACTTTGCGTGCTTTCAAGTCTCTGAGTTTGCGTCTTAATGAACGGATTCTTAGCATCCAAGCTTCTTTCTTGGTGACTTTTGCGTGGGCAGCACCTTTTAGGCTTCCCGGTCCACTACGCCTGCCCAGCAGTTTCTTTGCTCGGATAACTTTTGCTCGGGACCTGCTTACGCCTTTCTGAGGCAATGAAACGATGATTTTTTCGTGAATCAGCTTTCGGACTTCTTCACGTGTAATTGCGCCTTCAACATCATCCATTCGATCAGGATTAATCCAAACGCGGTTTTTCCCAATCTTGAGGATTTGGGCTGCTAACCGTCTTTGTCCAGCTAAGTCAGTCATTGTTTCTTTTCTCCCTTCTTGGGTTTAGGCTTGGTTTGTTTAGGTGCTTTCTTTTTGGTTTCTTTCTTTGGCTTCTTTTCTTTTTTCTCTGCTTTCTGCTCTTTTGCTTCTGCCTCTGGCGCTTCGCCTTCAGCTTCTTCGGTTTTCTCTTCTTCAGTTTCCTTGGAGACTTTGAGGTTTAAGATTTTGATGCTGAGGTTTTTGGCTTCTGCGATGATTAGGGCGCGTTTTCGTTTGCCGACTGTGTGTGAGATACGTGCAGCTTGAGTGTTTGGGTCGATGCTTGATAAGCCTTGTACGTTGAAGATTATGACTTCGCGGTATCCTGATGGGTGAAGGAACCGCGCAACTTTTGGTCCTTTGTAACCCATGCTGGGTCCTGCTGGCCAACCCTTGATTTTTCGGCGGATTTTGTTGTCTAAGCCGCGGGGTTTTCTCCAGCTTAAGCTGAAGCGGTCGTACTTCCAGCTCTCAGCCCGTACGAAATTGGGTTTTTTGTTTCTGGCGCGTGCTCTAAGTTTGAGTGCTTCGCGTGAGGGGGAGATTTTCTTTTCTGTCATTATGCCATTCCTTCGTTTCTTTCATACACGTATATGCCGTCAAGGAAAACTCTGGGGTCTTTGTTTCGAACACGCGTGGACTGCTCAATGTTGGCGGCGGTTTGGCTGACTTCTTCCAAGTTTGCGCCTTCAACAATGATGTCGTCGGGTTCAATTTTCACTTTGACGTTGCCGATTAATTTTATTCTGCGAGGTCTACGTTCACCCGTAAAGTTTTCAATCAAGACTGATTTGTCCTGAAGCTTTACTGAGATAGGGAAGTGTGAGAAGACGATTTTGAGTTTGTATTGGTAGCCTTTGGTTACGCCGGTAATCATGTTGTTGATGTGTGAGTAGATCGTGCCTACGAGAGCAGCTTCCTTTTTGCGTGGCCACTTTGCTGAGATTCGGACGTTTTTGCCTTCGCCTTCTATGGCGATTGGAGCAAATGAGAAGTCGCGTGTTAATGTACCTTTGGCGCCTTTGACGTTGATTTTTTTGCCTTCTAGGCTTAAGGTTACGTTGTCTGGAACCTGAACAGTTTTAGATATTTCTGGAAGCCGCATAAGTTACACTCCTTTAGTATATGAAGGCTAAGAGCCTTCCTCCAAGGTTTTTTCCTTCAGCTTCTTTGTGGGCTATTACGCCTTTAGAAGTTGAAACAACCATTATGCCTACGTCTCTGGATGGCAGGAACTTCTTTTCCCAATTTTCAAACTCAGTTGCTTTTACTGCGAAACGTGGTTTAACTGGACCGCACTTGTTTATTCTGCCGAGCAGTTGAACCTTGAATTTTCCTGAGCGTCCATCGTCTATGAATTCAAATTCTCCGATGTAGCCGTTAAGTTGCATTATGCGTAGGACACGTCCCAAAAGTTTAGAGGCGGGGCTAATTATGCATTCGCGCTTGTTGCGTAATTCGTTGTTTTTGATGGTTATCAAACCATTTGTTAAAGTATCCATTGTTTTCTTTAGCTCCTACTCATATTTTTTGAACCCTAATTTTGGGGCTGCTTCTCTAAAACAGCATCTACATAGATATAAATTGTAACGTCTTATGACTGGTCCATACGCGCCACATCTAACACATGGGCGTGAACCTTTGCCGTATTTTCTTACTTTCTTAACTTGCTGTTTTCCCATACGTTCACTCTCTGTTTTAGACGATTTCGACTCCTAAAGTTTGTTTTATGAAGACGATTGATTCTTCCGGTGTTAACAGGTGCTTTGGACCGACCGACTGTTTTTGTTTTCTGCGGATTTTGATTCTTTGTCCAGGGCGATTAACGGATACACAGACATCCATTCCGAAGATGCCGATTTCAGGGTCATATTTCACGCCTGGAATCTCTATGTGTTCTTTAAGACCGAATGCAAAGTTACCGCGCTCGTCGAAAGCACGTTTTGCAACCTTGTTATCTACAACAGGCAACACTTTTTTGAGGAAGTCAATAGCCTTTTGCTTTCGCAGGGTTACGACGACAGCGATTGATTCTCCTTCGCGTATGCCAAAGTCCCTTATGGTTTTCTTGGCTTTTCTCTTGACGGGGGTTTGACCAGTGATTTCTTGGAGGACTTTGTTTGCTTTTTCTAGTGGTTCGCCTGATTTTCCAACGTTTAAGTTAACGACGACTTTGTCGATTCGTGGCTTTAGCATCGGATGCTGTTTCCAATTACTGATTAGTGCTTCTTCAGACAACTTCTGGTGCCTCCAATGAGGTTATGAGCGGTTCAGTTTCTCCGATTGAGAAGACGAAGTCCAAGATTGTTTGGTAGCGCGCACCTTCGGAGTCTTCAACGACTACTAGGGCTTGGCGACGTTTTTTAGCTTCGGTCTTTTCGATTTCAACTATCTTGCCTTGCTTGCCGATGTTTTTTCCGCCAGTGATTACTGCCAGATTGCCTACTTTGGTTTTGAGGCTTTGAACTACCTGTTTTTCTGGATAAGTTACTTTTAGGATATCGAATGTTTCGTATGTCACTTCAACTGGGTTTTTTGGGTCTGCTACTTTTACTAGCATGACTGAACCATCGTGGACTGCGATTTGTACTCCGTTATGGACTGTGGCTTTGTTCTCTACCCTAAGCAAAGATATGTTGGATTCTTCCTTGTTTATTTGAGTTAAATACAATCCTTTGTGTGAAGGCATGACTCTGTAGTATTTGTTGCTGTCAGGTAAAGCAATGACATCCATTAAGCCAACTGGGATGTCGTCTTTTTTGTAGACTTTTCCGTTGACTATTACCTTGCCTTGCGAAATGATTATTTTGCCCTCTTTTCTTGTTTGCGCTACACCCAGCATGTCCCTTAAGACCAGTGCTAGAGGTACACATTTTTTCAGTGAATGTGAACCTGATGAAGGCTTCACTATCCATGGCAATTCTTTTCTGTGAATTGGCCAGAATGCTGGAGCTGGCTTACGTTTCAGCCTTGCAGTTTTTCCTTTTTTACCCATCTTTATTGTTCTCCTTTAGTTTTTTCAGAGGCTTTTGATTTAGCACGCGGCTTTGGCACGGCTTCTTTCTCCTCTGTCTTTTTGGCGGCTGGTGCCTTCTTTGCGGGGGCAGCTTTCTTAGCAGCAGGTTTCTTTGCTGCTGGTGCTTGCTCTTCTGCAACTTCAGGCGCCGCTTTTTCTTCAACTGGTGTTACTTTTACTGGTTTTGCTTCTTTAACTTCTTCAACCTTGGCTGGAGCCTTTTCAACTTTTTTTGCTGGCTTAGCTTTTGGTTTTTCTGGCTTGGCTGTTGCCTTCTTTCTTTCAAGGATATTTTTTCGCCATTTATCATCTAGGTTGAGGTTTCGTATCTCAACTTTGGATGGATGTATGGGAAGGAAGATGTTGGTTCCATCGACTTTTTCGCGTGTTAACCCTTCAACGTAAATGCGGAATGCTTTTAGGTCAACGCGTGAAACTTTGCCTTCAAAGCCCTTGTTATCTCCGCGTTTAATGAGAATAGTGTCGCCTCTTCTCACTGGAAGAGTCTTTGCGCCTTTTGAAGCAGTTAGCTCATGTGATAGTGGTGCTGACATGAGTTTGTGGCGTATGTGAGCGGGAGCGTTAAAGAGTCTTTTTCTTTGTTTACCAGGGTTCTTTACTCGTTTTGTATATTGCATTATTCTTACACCTACACTATTATGCTTGAGGCACTTGCGATTCTTGGCCATCTCTCAGCTGCCTCTCTTGCTACTGGACCGCGAATTTCTGAACCCTTCATTTCGCCGTCGGGAGTAATGATTACTGCGGCGTTATCTTCAAATTGAACCCAAACACCGTCAACGCGTCTGAAGGTTTTTCTTTGGCGGACGATTACTGCTTGGAAAATCTTTTTGCGCATGTCAGGTGTTCCTTGTCTGACGGATACTGTTACTTTGTCCCCGACTGTAGCTGATGGGTAACGTCTCAGTCTTCCTTTGTAACCCATAGCTTGAATCAAACGCAGTACACGTGCGCCTGTGTTATCGGTACATCGAAGTTCGGAGCCTGCTAAGAGTCCACGGCTGATTTTTTGTCCGTGAGACAGCATACCTTTTGCTGTTAGAGCTCTCTGCTTTGCCTTAGCCGCCATTCTACTTTCCCTCTCCTAACTTTTCTACAACAACAAACGAAACGGTTTTGCTGACTGGTCGGCACTCTGCAATTTTTACTCGGTCGCCTTCTTTAACGTCAATGCATGGTGGATTGTGTGATGGGATGTGTCCATGTCGTCTTTCGTAACGTACGAATTTTGATGAGAACTGAAGGAATTCTCGGTCAACAATAACGGTTTTATCCATCTTTGCTGTGTGAACAACGCCTTCCAGTACACGTCCTCTAACAGCTAGTTCGCCGTGGAATGGGCAATTTCGGTCGTCACAGGTCTTTTTTGGTTTCTTGAAAATCATCGACATATTACCATAACCTCTTTACACTTTTCTTTAGTCTGTCTTCAGATCTGCCGACTAATAGTGAGCCGTCAACTTCTACGACTGTACCATCGTCGAACTTGAAGTCAAAAACAGCCAAGTTTTTTATTACACTTTTAGGTTGACCCTGATGAATTAAAGTTAGGGTATTTCTTGTTTCTGCTACCACTGGACCAGCTAAGCCGAGGTAACCTGCGTGGGCGCTCTGCGCGATTTTTGCTTGAGTGCCAATAAACTCATAACGGATAATGTCTGGAGTTACTTTCATTAGGAAACGGTCTCCTTAGCTTCTTTCTTTGCTTTGGGTGCTTTGGCGGGTTTTGCAGCTTTCTTTACTTGTTTTTCCTCTTTTTCTTCAGCTGGTTGTCTGATTCCCAATTTCTTCTCGTTTTGAATGGTTAATATTTGAGCGATGGTTCTGCGCAGTTCCCTTATTCTTGTCGGGTTTTCTACGGCTCCGCCTGCGTTAACCATGGTTCTTATGCGTGCTAGTTCTATTCGTAAATCAGTAAGTTTGTTTTCTCTATCTTCAGCTGATAAGCCATTGATTTCTTTTACGCGCATTACTCTTTAGTCTCCTCAGGTTTTGGTTCCTCAACAGGCTTTTGCTGAACAGGCTTTGGTTCGTCAGCTACTTCTTTTGCCTGCACTTCTGGTTCTGGCTCTGCTTCAACTGGTGCCGCCTCAGCTGGTGCTGGCGCGGGTGTTGGTGGAGCCTGTGTTTGTGGAGCGGCTGCTTGTTCCTCTTCGGGTGCTGGCTCAATTATTGTTACTTTGTCTGGGAAATATGCGTCTGGCGGCATGATTTTTACGCGTACACCGATGATGCCTGGTTTTAGTTGGACGTGGGCTTCAGCTGTTTTCATTGCGCGAAGGGCTGGTTCTCCGACTATTGGGAAGTGACCTGCTTTGAATTTTTCGAAGCGTGCGCGTTCGGTGGTAAGTTTGCCGCTGATTACTATTTCAGCGCCAAGTGCGCCTGCTTCCATAACTTGGTTTAGTGCCCAGAAACCTGCGCGCCTAAAGTGAACGCCTCGCTCGAGGGCTGAGGCAACGCGGTTTGCGACTACGTGGGCGTTGAATTCTGGAACTTCGATTTCTGAAACGGAAATTTGAGGATTGGAAACTTTGAAGTTTTGCTCTAAGGGCTGAGGCGAGTTCTTTTATGGTTTCTCCGCCTCTGCCGATAACTAAGCCTGGACGCATAGCGTAGATAACTACGTGTGTACCCAGCGGGGTTTTGGACAGGTTTACTCCGCCGTATCCAGCGCGTTCAAGCTTTTTCTGTAAAAACTCATCTATTTCTGTTCTTTTAATTGATTCTGTAATAAACCGTTTAACTATGCTCATTTATTGCTCTCCTTGAGTCGGTTTCTCTTCTAGGACGATTTCGACGTGTGTTGTTTTGTCGAATTTTGGTGAGGCTCTGCCGTGTGCTCTTGGCATGAACCGTTTAAGTTTGATGCCTTGGTATGCTGCTGCATGCATGATTTTGAGGCGGTCGACGTCTAAGCCTTTGTTTTCTGCGTTTGCTTGGGCTGCTTCTATAACATGGAGGATTTGTTCAGCAGCTTTTATGGGGAATCTTCCTACACAGTGATTTTCCAATCCGCCTTTGTGTCCTAGTTTTTTAGTGTACCTTGAGTAGGGAACGGCTTTTTTCTTAATCAATACGTCGCGTAAAAACTCTTTAGATTGAGTTAGGTTCATGCCTTTAACAGCTCTGCAGATTTCTCGTGCAGCTTTATGGGATACCTTTAGTTCTCTTCCGCTTGCTTTCGCTGTTTTTTCTGGATTAAGCATTTCTTCAATTATTGAGTATCCCCATTTTGGCATAGATATTTCTCCAGTGCGCATTCAAACACGTAAAAGCAATTTATATGGCTTTCCGTATCACAACTAAGATTTTACTCTAAGCTGACTAAAGTGCGGTGTCCCTGCGAGGGAACAATTCGAACGCGTGAGGTGTACACTTTTGGGATTGCGTTTAAGCATTTATAGTTTACCCAAAAAACCCTAAATTCAAAAAGAAATTCAGGGCTTCTCCGAGATTTTTTGATGTTTCCTGCATCTTTCTGATGCATAAAGTTGACTAAAATTTTTGAAGCAGCCTGCGGCAACATTTAAAACAAACACCCATCTATCAAAGAATGTCTGATGATACATGAAAGGAATAACTTTTGCTGTTGCATTTGTTTTGACGGCTTGCTTAGTTATCGCTGGCATCGCGCTCTACCCAGATGTTTTTGGGCAAGCAGCAACCAACAACAACGACTTAGTTTTTGCTTTTTTCTTGGGACCATTCTGTGTTCTGTTGTTTTTTGCATGGGTGGGCGAAAAAGTTGTTCTCAAAGTTTGGAAAAGAAAAGGGTAAGTTTACGGTTTTTCTTCTTTGAGTAAGCGTCTTAAGACTTTGCCTGCGCCGCTGATGGGCAACTCTTTTCTGAATTCTAATTCGCGGATTGCCTTGTAGGGTGCGACTTTGTCGTTGACGAAAGCCATAATTTCCTTTGCCGAAGCCTCCGCGCGGTCTTTGAGCACTACAAAAGCCTTCGGAACTTCGCCTGCCGCTTGGTCGGGTTTGCCGATTACCGCGCACAACTTTACTGCTGGGTGCTCGTAGAGTACGTCTTCTAGTTCTCTTGGGTAGACGCTGTAGTCGTTGTATTTGATGAGGTCTTTTTTGCGGTCAGTAATGTAGAAGTAGCCGTCGCCATCCATGCGTGCGATGTCGCCTGTGAGTAGCCACCCGCCACGGAGCACAAGTGCTGTTTCCGCTGGTTTTTGCCAGTACCCCTTCATAACCTGCGGCCCCTTCACCGCTAACTCGCCCGTTTCACCCTGCCCAAGCGTTTTTTCGCCTGTTTCCAAATCAACGATTTTGGCGTCTGTGTCAGGCAGGGGCAGCCCGATTGAACCCACCTTCACGGTCTTCATCGACAAATCAACAGGAGTGCAATGTGTCACCGGCGACGCCTCAGTCAAACCGTATCCTTCTGCAAGGAACCCGCCTGTGATCTCCATGAACCTCTTTTGGATTTGCGGCGGCAAGGAAGAAGCGCCAGAAATGCACACGCGAATGGATGTTAAATCGTATTTGCCCAGTTCAGGGTTAGCCAGCAAAACCGAGTACATTGTTGGGACTCCGCAGAAAACCGTGACTTTGCGGTTCTGGATGATTTCTAAGACTTTTTGGGGCTCGAATTTGGGTAGGAGAACCATTTCTGCAGCTAAACTGATGGGCACAGTCATGCTTGTGGTCATGCCGTAAATGTGAAACAGAGGCAGCGCCGTTAGGAACGTTTCTTGAGCTGCTGTGCCTTTTATCCATGCAGCGAAGGCAACGGCGTTTGAGACCAAGTTGGTGTGGGTCAGCATGGCGCCTTTAGCTGTTCCCGTGGTGCCGCCTGTATATTGAAGCGCCGCCAAATCCTCACTGGGGCTAATCTTTATTTTTGGAGCCGTGTTCGGGCTGTCTTTAAGCAACTGCTGAAAAGACAAGGTATTTGGAGTGCCTGAGGGGTTGGCGGTTTTGGAACCGAACTCATCTAAGCTTGTGATTATGATGTTTTTCAGCGGGGTTTTTTCCCTAACTTTATCCACAATGGGGAAAAGCGAATCCAGCGCAACTATGGTTTGGGCTCCCGAATCATTCAACTGGAATTCGACTTCGCGTTCACGATGCATGGGACTAATCGCTGTAACGGCTGCTCCTGCCTTAAGTACCCCAAAATAAGCAATAACAAACTGGGGAATATTCGGCAGGAAAAGTGCCACCCGGTCACCACTTTTCACATTCAATTTATCGAGGACGTTTGCAAATTGATTTGAGAGCGATTCCAATTGTGAGTAAGTGATTTTGCCTTCTCCGAAAGCTAAAGCAACTTTTTCAGGGTACTTTTCAGCAGTTTTTTGCAGAAGCCCATAAAGTGGGATAACAGGGTACTCTATGCTCTTTGGCACGTCAGCTGGCCACATATTAAACCAAGGTTTACTTTTAGCATCCATGAACTATGGCACCTTTTTCGTTAGAATATAGAAAAGCTTATTTAAAAAGTGGTGCCGGGGGCGGGATTCGAGCCCGCGACTTCTGGTTGTAGGCGCTTGCCCCTTGCAAACTCCAGATTATGAGTCTGGCGCCCTAGCCAGGCTAGGCTACCCCGGCAATTTGCCACCGTTTTTTCCAGCCGTGTCTTTTTAGTCTGATTTCCTTCATTTAAACTTTTAAAACCCATTTGCAGAGATTTTACCTTGAAATGACAATTAACTAAAAAGCAGTTCTTCTAGCAAGCTAACTCAGAAAAGAAAGAATAGTTGCCAAAAACATTGATAATTGAATGAACTCAATTGTTTATGGCAAGTTTTTTGTGCGACATCAACTGACATATTCTTTTTGTTTGTATTGAGTTTCTATGGCGTTGAGTACTAAAGCTGCTTCAAACATGACTGCATCAACAGAGTCAAATGCTTGTTTCACAGCAACTTTCATTTGAGCCAAAAATTTAAGTCTCCAACCAGTTTAATTGTGAGCCAGAAAAAATTCAAGCTCAAAAAAATGGGGCTCCTTTACCCCTATATTTACCGCTCTCACGTATGCTAATATATCTATGTGGTTTACTGAATACAACAACAAAGAGCCCTTTTCCTACCCATACAGGCAAGGAAAGATATTTCACTTTGTTCTTAACGGACCAGAACATCAAATTATTTGGGGATTAGCGATTCCTCTCCGTTTGGCTTAGCATATAAGCCTTGAAGTTGGTTACGAGAGATTGATTAAGAACATCGCAATAAAAAATACGCGTCAACTCATAAGATAAGGCGAACTGCTTAATGCCAAGTATAGAACTCGTCATATCTGCATTCCTACTAGTGTCTTTTGCAGCTGCGCTTATTTCGACACGTCTTAAGGTTCCTTATACTTTAATTTTGGTTTCCATAGGTGTCTCGATTACCATCATTGCAATTCTATTGTCATTACAAACAGGCTTGCTCCAAGCTCCTATGCAAAATCTAATTGTTCAGATTCGGTCGATTTACGATCAGCTAATTCAAGGAGGCGGAGGTGGTCTTTTTGTGGGCCTTATTGTTCCCCCTTTGATATTTGAGGCAATGATTCACATTCGTGGAAGCGATTTGAAAGAGGTAATTAAACCATCATTAGCGCTAGCAACTATTGGCGTTTTGATAGCAACTGCGGTTGGAGGATTAATTTTATGGAAAGTAATTGGTCTTTCCCCGTACGTTTCCTTCTTGTTCGCTGCACTTATCGCGCCCACTGATGTAGTTACAGTATTAGAAGTATTTCGACGCGTAAAAGTTCCGTCCAAACTGTCAACACTTCTAGATACCGAAGCTGCGTTCAACGATGCCACGGCAATCGTGATTTTCACAATAATCCTCTCTTCCTTAGGACTAACACAAATAAGTGTACTGGGTTCGTTTCTGAGTTTTGGCTATACACTCGGGGTGGGGGTCTTAATCGGTTTAGGTGTTGCTTTTGCAGGAGAAATCCTGTCCAGCTTAATTGAGGATAGAGTCGCTGAAACCATTTTAACAATTGCGGTCGTTTACGGGTCTTATGCTTTTGCTATTGGTGTTGGCGCTTCTGGATTGATTGCGGTGACAGTTGCAGGCCTATATTTTGGCAATTACACTATTCGAACAGCAATGGAACCCGCATCAAAAGAAGCGGTGACAATCTTTTGGCAGATAGCGGCGTTTTTGGGTAACTCAGTAGCGTTTCTTCTTATAGGCTTCCAAGCTAACATCATTACTACTTTTCCCCAGTCAATTTATCTCATAGCCGCTGCTTTTGTCGCTGTCACTGCAGCTAGGGCAGCTACTGTTTACCCAATATTTGCCGTCTTTAGAAAGATAAGTGGGAAAATGTCAAAGGTCTGGGCTAATATCGCGATGCTTGGCGGAGTTAGGGGTGCTCTTTCAATAGCACTTGCTATGAGCTCTCATAAGGACAAAAGTTCGAGTATTTTCTTAACAACGTCAATGCCGGAAACAACACCTATCAGTTTCTCCTCCCCGTCAACTACAAATACGTGGTCCTGCCGAGTTTCCATCATAAGCTGAGCGATGCGTTCCAGGCTGGTCTTGTCGCCAATTAATTCAGGTTTATGCATCACAGTCTCTGAAAGGCTAATTTCCTGACGGCGAACGTCCACGTACCCTAGGTCTTCCAAGTTGACAACCCCTGCCACATGAGTTTTATCGTCAATTATGGGTAACACTCGGAATTTTGTGGTTTTGAAAGTCTCAAGCGCTTCTCTAACTTTTACTCCCTGATGCAATGTAACAGGATTTTTCGTCATAAAGTCAATTGCAGTTACCTTTCGCAGTTTTTCCGGAATTAACTTTTCTCCTTTCAAGTAGAATCTTTCCAGCGCCAGTTCTTCGGTTTTTAGTCTCGTGCGTGGCTGCAAAGAGTAGAACGAATGCTTTCCCGATAGGACGTAGCTTACTCCGCTTGCCAACAGCGCGGGTATAGCAAATGCCCCGCCCAAAGTTTCAACCACAAACGCCACTGGAGTTAGCAGAACTTTATGTGTTCCAGCGAGTAGTGCAGCCATCCCCACAGCTACAAACATAACCGCTAAGTTAACGTCGAATATTGATGAGAATATGTAGCCTATTCCTGCGCCTATTACAATTGTGGGAAAGAAGAGTCCGCCGCTTCCTCCAAAGTTCAAGGTGACTGATGTGGCAAATGTCTTTAGCAAAACAATCATGATTAGGACTGCAATGCTAAATGTGGTTCCTTGAATAATTGCATTCACTAGTTGCAACCCAACGCCTATTGTGTACAATGAGAAGAAACCTGAAACACTGAGCAGAACTGCACCAAACACTATAAGTCCAATGTTTCCAATTTTTTTTCGCAACCTAAAACCAAGATTCTCCGTCCAAGTGAAAGTTTTGGTAAAGAATACCGCGTATACCCCACAGATCAGACCCAATAACAATGAGAGGGCAATTACATTGAAAGTGAGCGGCGTATTGCCTACTGCTCCAAAAAAGGGTTCGCTACCGAGAACCGTTACTGAAAGCAAATATGCCGGAACCGAAGCTACTGCAGCTTCAATGAAAGTTTCTCTGTCTAAGTCGTTTTTGTATGGAATCTCCAGCGCAAAAAGTATGGCTGTTAACGGAGTTCTGAAGGTTGCGGCTAATCCTGCTGCTGCACCCGCGATGAATAGTCTTCTTCGCAAGTCAGCTTGAATATGGAATCGTTTGGATAAGGCAGATGCTATTCCGCCTCCCTGCGAGCAAGCTTGGACCTTCAGGTCCGGCGCTTCCGCCCAATCCAATTGTTAGTATGGCGGCAATGGGCTTGACAATGGTGTCTTTTAGCTCTACTTCGCCGTTGGTCAGATGATATGCTTCAAGTACGGTATGAGTTCCTGATCCCGTAGTTTTGGTTTTGGCAAAATATTTCACCAAAGCGTAGGATAAGCCTATGGAAGCAAAAGATATGGGAATAAAGCAAGCTTATTGGGACCCAGAAACAAAAAAGCAATGTTTTGGGCAGTCGACCGGAAGTTGTTGTGTATAGCAACCTGTTCAACAACAACTACTAAAGATAGATAAAACAAACGCAACATTCAATCCCTATTTTTGTAACAATAAATTTATTGGATTGAAAACTCCAAGATTATGGTTGGTGACTGTATGTCTTCAGATAACGATGATACTCCGGAATGGTTCAAGAAACGCCGCAGCCAATCGAAAGACCCTTTCAGCAACATTGATGACATGTTCCGTGAAATGGAAAAGATGATGGATGAAGAACTCAAAAACTTCACCGACAAAGTCCCAAAAGAATACGTTAAGGAACGTAAACTGCCAGACGGCAGCACAGTTAAGGAGATGGGACCCTTCGTTTATGGCTACAGCATGAAGATAGGTCCTGACGGTAAACCTGAAATTCAAGAGTTCGGCAACATCAAAAAAGGATTGAAGGGTGCGCCGCAGGTTAAGGAGGAACGGGAACCGCTCGTGGACACCATGGAAACCAACGAAGATGTCCATGTAGTTGTTGAGTTGCCAGGCGTCGAGAAAACAGACATAAAACTGCACGGCACAGAAGATTCCTTGACGATTTCAGTTGATACACCTCAGTACAAGTACTTTAAGGAAGTTGAGTTGCCAGTGAAAGTAAGGGTTAAAGAGGCAAACTCAACCTACAAAAACGGCGTCTTAGAAGTTGTGCTTCCAAAAGCTGAGGTCTCAGACAAGCCCAAGGGCGAACCAATCGATATAGTGTAAAAGCCTAAAAACTCCACCCTCACATTAGTCCTTAGAGTAGCAGTGCAATGATGAGCAGCAATTCAGAAATTGACACCTTAAATGCTATCTGTCGGGAAGCAAAAGCAGCGGGCAAACTGTCAGGCGAAAACCTAACAGAACTCTACGAGCTTTTCGGATCCAGATTCACAAAAGCCCTCGATACCCTAAAAGAAGGCAGGGTAAAAAAGTACATTTTTAAGCCCAGCGGCAGAACGGTTTGGATTGTGGTTGGCAGAGAACGTGACTATTTGATTATGCCTGAAGCGGAATTCTGCACCTGCGACGACTTCTACTTCCGTGTTTTAGATAAGAAAGTTCACATGTGCTACCATCTTTTAACGCAGAAGATTGCCCAGAATTTAGGTTGGTTTGAGACGATTGAGGAAAGCGACGAGTGCTTTGACATGTTGATGAATGAGTGGAAAAAAGCTACTGCTTAAATATGAAGATGCTACAACAGTAGGTAAATACAAGAAGGAACCCTGATGGATTTAGGCGCATACTTCGTAACCTTGCAATATATCCTCATAGGCTCAGTTTTCATTGCTCTATTGCTAATCTTCCTGTATGCTTACTACGGTAAAGATGAAGAAGAGCAAACAACCGAGTAAAACCCCTTTTTAACTGCTAAACTTTCTCGCCCGTCTATTCATAACTAAAAACAAAATTATGCTAACAACAGTAAGGATTACGCTGACTCCGATGAGCCAGCCTGCGTCAGGTCCAGCGCCGAAAACAATCGGAATGGGACCGATCAATATTACGCCGCCAACGCTTCCTGACCCGCCTAAAACCACTGAAGCAACAATCAAAACAGTTATACCGGCAAAAACCAACACTAATCCTAAAAGCAAAAAACCCAAAAGCCTGCCAGATACCCCGACGCCCACATCTTCAGCTTCATCATCACTCAACAAGCCCAGATTACCTCAACAACCAGTAATTCACAACTATAATTATTAAGACAACTATGGTTAGGGCTAAAGACAGCGCCAAAACGGCTTTGACAGATTTTTTGTCTGTTCCAAAAATTATCGGAATTGGACCAATCATGACTACACCTGCACCGCGTACCTTACCTTTCTTTCCGCCGCCAATGGAGGCAACTATAATCGCCGCGACAATAACTACGATTCCGACAACGACCAATGCTATGCCGACTGCGTAAAAAACCGCGAGATCCAATGTTTTGCCTCCAGCACCCAAATTAAAGATGAAACAGCGTTTTTAATAAACGTAACAGGCAACCCTTAGAAATGCAAAAAATTAAAAGCCCCAGAACATCTTTATCGTGTCGGCGCCAAATGACCACCCAAGACCTAATCCAAGAAATCCAACGGCAAAACCCCCTAATCAGCCAAGAGCAAATCCAAGAAAGGCTGCAGGCTGAAAGGGCACGAACAGGAGGTTTGCTTGGCGACGAAACATTGTTGCGGTTGATTGCTGCTAAATTCGGCGTTCAAGTCCAACAGAACACAATCCAAAACAGCGGAGTTCTGTCAACAAGCCGTTTGTTTGCGGGGTTGTATGATGTTACGGTGGCAGGCAGATTAATCGCTGTTTTCCCAGCTAAAACCTTTCAGGGTGCAGAAAAATCAGGCAAGTTTGCCACTTTAATGATTGCTGATAAGGAGGGTGTTTTGCGGGTTGTGTTGTGGAATGAGAAAGCGGAGTTGGTTGAGAGAGGCGAACTTAAAGCTGGGCAAACGGTTAGGCTGACGCATGGTTACACGCGAGAGGACCGCTATGGCAAAACAGAGCTGCATTTGGGCACGAAAAGCCAAATCGAAGTGGAGCCGCAAAGCAAAGCCAACGAATACCCCTCAATCGACAAGTTCGCAACAAAAATCAACACCTTAAACACCGCTTCTGGTAACGTGAACCTTTCAGGCGTGGTAAAGGAGATTTTAGGCGAAAGCACCTTCATCAGAAGCGATACAAGTGTCGGCACAGTTACACGACTAACTTTAACAGACGACTCAGGTCAGATAACGGTGGTTTTTTGGAATGAAAAAGCAACTGAACTGGAAAACACCCTCAAAGCAAATGCACGTTTGCTTCTGGTTAATGCAAGGGTGAAGGAAGGACAAAATGGCGGAGTAGAAGTTCACGTTGACTCCAACACATTCATCGACGTCCAAGCCGCCGCATTACACACAACAAAAATCGCGTGCTTAGCTGAAAACCAAATAGTTGACGTTGAAGGCACAGTTTCTGCAATGCGTGAAAACAAGGAAGTTACCACGTCCAAGGGCGAAACAATCAAACTCTTAGCTTTTGACTTGAAAGACGAAAGCGGCAGCGTCCGGGTTTCTGCTTGGAGAGAGCAGGCTGAAGCCTTAAAAGACCTAAAAATTAGCGATAAACTGCATTTGAAAAATGTTTACGTGAAAAAGGGGTTTGGGGGTAAATTAGAGGTATCTACCCGAGCTTCTACCGTCACTTCTGTCGTTAATGCTTGAGTTTTGCTACTATAGCGTCTGCCATCTCGCTTGTTGTTGCCTTGCCGCCTAAGTCTGCGGTTCTGACTTTGCCTTCTTTTAGCACGTTTATGACGGCAGTTTCGATTTTTTCTGCGGCTTGCTTTTCGCCCAGGTAATCAAGCATCATGGCGCCCGCCATTATGGTTGCTATGGGGTTAACCCTGTTCATGCCAGTGTATTTAGGCGCTGAGCCATGAACGGGTTCGAACATGCCGTAGGTTGCGCCGATGTTTGCTCCCGCCGCTAAACCCAAACTGCCTGTAACCTGCGCAGCCTCGTCAGAGAGGATGTCGCCAAAAAGGTTAGTAGTGACCATCACGTCGTACGCTTCGGGTTTTTTGATTAGCTGCATGGTTGCGGCGTCAATGTGCAGGTCATCGACTTCAATGTCGGGGTATTTTTGCTGGGCTTCTTTGACTGCATCTTTGAATATCCCATCGGTTATGCGCAGAATGTTGCCCTTGTGCACGTAGGTCAAGTGTTTTTTGCGTTGGCTGGCAAGTTTAAATGCGAACTCTGCGATTTTCAGTGAGGCTTCTCGCGTGATTATTCTCAGGGCTACTCCTACGCCCGGTGCAAGCAACGATTCAGCACCAGAATACAAGCCTTCGGTGTTCTCCCGCACCACGATTAAGTCGATGTTGGGTTTTAAGGATTCAACGCTTGGGAAACTCTTGCATGGACGCACGTTGGCGTAGAGGTTGAACATTCGCCGCAGGGTGACAGCTACGCTTACAGGTGCACCTGGCTCTTCAGGCGTAGTCATCGGACCCTTCAAGCACGCGTTTGTTTGTTTGATTAACTCGATTGTTTGCTTAGGCAAGTTAGTGCCATGTTCGGCTATGCAGTGGTATCCTGCTTCGCCGTAGAGAAAGTTAAGTTTGAAGTTGGATTTTTCCTGGACTGCTTCGAGGACTTTAACGGTTGCCTCAGTAACTTCTGGACCTATTCCGTCGCCTTTAAGCACGGCTATATTGTAAGTTTTACTCAAGTAGGTTGCCTTCTGGAGTTGTAAAATAATGTTTTTGCTTATCTGTTTTCCTGTTGCTTTTTGCTTTAAGAAACGCAGAACTGCTTCTTACTAACCTATTTTTCACAGCGCTCTTCAACGGACGGTAAAATTGCTTTTGCCCGCGTCAAACGCTTCTGCGCATTAATTTTCTCTCCAAGCATGATAACGTCTTTGGGCTTGCCAAACCGTTCGACTTTGCCGTCGTCGCGTTTCCGCTCGACCTTTATGCAGTCATCAACCATGCAGCTGAGCACGCAGGCGCCGCAGTAAACGCACAAATCCTCCGTTATTCCAACGCCGCTTGTGCTCCAGTATAACGCGTTGGTTGGGCAGGCTTTGATGCATAATCTGCATTGACCACCGACGCAGGTGAACTTGTTTATGTTGATTTTGCCTTCCTTAAAAAGTTCCTTAACGCCTGTGGGCTCCAAAAGTTCCTTTCGCCGCGCCCGCTTTTCTGCTTCTTCATCAACCTGGCTTTCGCTTTCTTCCTTCATCAGGTCGAATGTAGAAGATGGCTTTGAGGGCATATTTGGGAACCACTGGTTAAGGTAGGTTGTTTTAAAAATAGGCTTTATGAATTATAATTACTTATCTAAGTAAACAACCGATTTTAACGTGGCAAAAACTGTGTCTGTTTATTAAAGCCAATTGTTGGTATGCTAAAGTCTATTACTGTCTTGCGCCAAATAGTCTCTAAATCATTAGAGCTTAGCAGGGTTGGAGGCATGGCTTGGGCAAACTAAAATTTGGAGTATTCCTTCCATTCTACGCTTTCCAAGCAAAAAATTGCAACGAATATTTCTGTCTTCTCAAAAAAATCGTTTTAGAAAGTGAAAAGTTAGGTTACGACGCGGTTTGGCTGGATGACCATTTAATGTACAATAAATGGCCAATCCTCGAGCCATGGACAACCCTTTCCGCGCTCGCTTCATTAACCAGTAGGATACGGTTGGGAACCATGGTTTCCTGCAACCAACACAGAAACCCAGCCTTACTCGCCAAAACCGCCGCCACACTCGACGTCCTATCGAACGGCAGGTTAGAGTTCGGCATTGGAGCAGGTTGCCAGGAAGCTGAACATTTGGCGTATGGCTTTGGTTTTCCGAAAGCAAGTGTTCGAATTGAGAGTGTAGGCGAAGCCTTGGAAGTGATTATACGGCTATGGACACAGGAGAAGGCAACCTACCAAGGCAAACACTACACGCTAAAAGACGCCATTTGTGAACCAAAACCCCTTCAAAAGCCGCATCCGCCCATAACTGTTGGAGGAAGCGGCGAAAAACTGCTGAAAGTTACCGCGAAATATGCTGACAGGTTTGATTGGGGTTCTCTATCTTCTATTGATGAGTATAGGCGTAGGCTTGAGGTTTTACAAGAACAGTGCAAAATCGTTAACAGAGACTTTGGCGAGATTGAGCGTTCGTGTTGGCCTGGAGGTCAAGTTATAATTGCCAAGGACCGAGGAGAATTAAGAGAAATGATTTCCCAGCGGAAACCTGCAGGTTTACCGTTAGAGGAATTTAGGAAAGGCAATTTGTCTGGCACCCCCGACGAATGCTTAGAACAATTGCATGTTTACGTGGATTTGGGGGTAACTTATTTTATGCTGTACTTTAGCGACTTGCCGAGCATGGATGGGTTAAGATTGTTTGCAAAAGCCGTCGCCGACAAAATGTAGTTAGAGGTCTCCTCGGGCAATATGCATTAACTCGTGAACGATGATTTCATCCAAGCTGTGATAGGGATTTTCCCTAACTAAAATGATGTAGTCGGAGTCGTCAGTTTCATCACCGTTAAAGACACAGGCATCCGTACCCTTAGTTGAAAGAACCCTACCCCACTCCCCAATCTCCCGACAATCATCCTCCAAACAGTGCCGATGCTGCAAAACATGGTTAAAATCTTCATCGCTTAACCTGAGCGCCTTAACTTTCGGCATCGGCTTACTGCTCAAGGTTTTCCATGCGGCTGTAAGATGCCTTTTGGGTATGCGCTCAGTTTTCATTTGGATTCCTTCAACTAAACCCATACAGAACACCAGTTTTTCTGTTTTTCGCCAAAAAGAGACCTACCGCTTAGGGCAAGTCACTACAAAAATCAGCGGGTTTTACAGTAAAAGGGTTTGCAGTAGTCGCGCCACTACCACAAAGACGCTTTGGAGCTACTGTTTGGTTTTGTTGTTGTAGTCGGTTGTTAACACGTTCATGGCGCTTAAGACGGCTTCCATGCTGGCTTTAACGATGTCTTCGCGGACACCCATGGCTGTAACGGTTCGGTTGCCTTTGCGCATATGCACCATGACCTCTACCATGGCATCTGTTCCGCCTGTAATGGCTTTAACATTGTATTGCTCCAGCGTTATAGGCTCGGTTTCTGCAATGGCATCTTTAACTGCGTTTATGGCTGCATCCACGGGTCCAACGCCCACCGCTGAGCCCCAAACGACTTTGCCGTTTAGTTTCAGACGCACTGAAGCTGTTGACGTGACTTTGTCGCCGCCAACATACGTCATTTCTTCAAGCTGAATTGGTTTAACTCCGCCCAAACCCATGACGGCTTCAGCGATTGCCAACACATCCGCATCCATAACGGTTTTGCCTTTGTCGCCGAGTTCTTTTATGCGTTTGAAAACCTCTTTAAACTGTTCCTCAGATGGGCTTAAGACCCAGATTATCCAAGGTTGCTCGTATGGCGTGGGAGCCTGAGTGTTTTCCAGGTGAGAGGCGGCGTGTGGCGCCGACCAGTTCTGGGGCAAACGGCTCGTAAGTCAATGGGTTAGATAGTAAGCCTTGTGTGTGGATGCCTGATTCGTGGGTGAAAGCGTTTTCGCCAACAATTGCCTTGTTAGGCTGCACAGGTATGCCTGTTAAACGTGAAACCAACACCGAAGTGCTATAGAGCAACTCAGTTTTGATGTTTAGGTCTATGTTATAGAGTGTTCTAAGCGTTACAACAATTTCTTCAAACGAAGCGTTCCCTGCGCGTTCACCCAACCCGTTTATGGTTGCATGCACCTCATCGACGCCTGTGCCCAGCGCAGCAACAGAGTTGGCAACTGCCATGCCGAAATCGTTGTGGCAATGCACACCCAACGGAACCTTCACGCTTTTTTGAAGGCTCGAGAAGAACTCTACTGTCCGCTCAGGAGTCAAAATACCCACAGTGTCACATGGAACTATCCTGTCAACTCCAGCGTCAACCGCAGCCTGAAAAACCTTGATCATGTAAGCGGGGTTAGAACGGGTTGCATCTTCAGCTAAGAACTCCACAGCTAAACCGTGAGCTTTAGCGTATTCGATGAGTTCTTGGGTGGTTTTTAGGATTTGCTCACGTGTCTTATGCAGTTTACACTCTATATGTAAGTCGGATGTTGGAACAATCATAGCTACCCCCGACGCGCCGCTTTTAAGGACACAGTCAACGTCGTTTTTTGTTCCTCTTGCAGCGCTGTAGACCTTAGCCCGAAGTCCCTGCTTGGCAATTAGGCTGACAGATTCCATTTCGCCCTCAGAAACCGCAGCAAACCCAGCCTCAATAACATCAACGCCAAGCTCATCTAGCCGCTGAGCAATCCGCAGTTTATTTTCAGGAACAAGCGAAACTCCAGGAGTTTGTTCACCATCACGAAGAGTGGTGTCTAAAAATCTTATTTGTTTAGGGAAATGGTTGGATAAAGCAATACCCCATTTAAATCACATTCATTTTCAAGGGGTCAAGCACAAATATAAGAATTATGGTGATAGACTCCACTGCTGGCTCCCTTTGGCCGCGGCTTAAAGTCTCACTTAGAGATGTGTTGTATTTCACGGTTCATCGCTACCCAAAATTGCGTAGCTTACCAACCTATTTGTAGTCTATTAGGAGCCTATTAGGATCCAAATAGTTAATCATTGCAGAAACTATAGAGGGGTAGGTCGTGTGGGTGGAAAACCAGCGCTTAATACAAAAAACACCACCACCATCAAGCAGCTTTTGGGGGCAGCCGCAAAAAATTTAACAGCAACACTCAGCAAATAGTTACACAATCATTCATTTGTAGAGGTCTATAAGTTGAAAAGCGACGCAATAAAAAAAGGAACGGAAAAAGCGCCTCACCGCGCCCTCCTAAAATCACTCGGTTTAGAAGACGATGACATTGCAAAGCCGCTTATTGGCGTAGCTAATAGTTACACAAACATCGTTCCGGGACACATTCATCTTCGAACAATTGGGGAAGCTGTGAAGGAAGGGGTGCTGTCCGCTGGCGGTACACCGTTTGAATTTGACACCATCGCGGTTTGCGACGGAATTGCTATGGGGCACAATGGCATGCGTTACTCTTTGCCTTCACGCGAAATAATCGCTGACTCTGTTGAAATAATGCTTCAAGCCCACAGTTTAGATGGGTTGGTTATGATTTCTAACTGTGACAAAGTTACCCCCGGCATGCTTATGGCAGCCGCACGAGTTAACGTCCCCGCCATAATGGTTACAGGTGGACCAATGGCAGCAGGACGTCACCACGGCAAAAAAATAAGTTACTCCTCTATGCCGGAAGCACTTGGACAAGTCGCTGCTGGAAAAATGACGGAGGGCGAACTGTTTGAGATGGAAGCAACTGCGTGTCCAGGATGCGGCAGCTGCAGCGGCATGTTTACCGCCAACACTATGGCATGCTTAACGGAAACGTTGGGGATGTCTTTGCCTTACTGCGGAACCAGCCTTGCAAACAGCGCCTTCAAACTGCGGTTAGCCAGAGCCACAGGCAAACAAATTGTCAAACTAATCAAAGATGACCTCAAACCATCCCAAATCCTAACCAAAGAAGCCTTCGAAAACGCCATCGCAGTCGACATGGCATTGGGCGGCTCTACCAACACCACCCTGCACCTGCCAGCAATCGCCAAAGAAGCAGGCTTGACCCTACCATTATCCGCTTTTGACGAAATCGGACGAAAAGTTCCCCACCTATGCAGCATGATTCCAAGCGGCTCTTTCGCCCTTGAAGACTTGGACGCGGCAGGTGGAGTTCCAGCAGTCATGAACGAACTCAAAACCCTGCTTAATCTAAAGTTGCCAACGGTCTCGGGTAAAACGGTGGGCGATAACATCAAAAACGCAGTGGTCCTTGACAGAGAAGTCATCCACAGCCTCTCCAACCCCGTTCACAAAGAAGGCGGCATCGCCATCTTAACCGGTAACCTTGCACCCAAAGGCTCAGTCATAAAAACCGCAGGCGTCTCACCAAAAATGCAAAAACACACAGGTCCAGCAAAAGTCTACGATTCAGAAAAAGAAGCCCTAACCGCTATCCGCGGCGGCCAAGTCAAAGCAGGCGACGTCGTTGTCATCCGTTATGAGGGACCAAGAGGTGGACCTGGAATGCCTGAAATGCTGTTTCCAACCGCCACCATCGCTGGCATGGGCCTTAGCGAAAGCGTGGCTTTAATCACGGATGGACGATTCTCAGGTGCCACACATGGAGGAAGCATTGGACACGTTGCACCAGAAGCCTTCGATGGCGGACCAATCGCAGTTCTCAAAAACGGCGATACCATAACCATCGACATACCCAACCGCACTCTAAAAGTGGAATTATCCGACAAAGAACTCAAAACACGGCTAGCTGCTTGGAAACCAAGGGAACCTAAAATCAAAAAAGGAATACTCTCCCGCTATAAGCCAACGCCAACGGAATAAAAAATAAAAACAATAAAGGGCAAAGAAAGATTTGGGCTGCTGGTTTACCAGTAGCGTCCACCCATCATACCCATGCCCATACCCATTCTGTAAGGATAAGCGCCTTGCTGCGGAACTTGGGAATAGCCGCTGCCAGTGTTTGGCGGTAAATAACCGTAGTTGCCTGTGTAGCCTTGAGGGGTTTGGCTGTAGATGCTGTTTTGGTTTTGAGTGTTGACGTATTGGGCGTAGGTTACTCCGATTGCCGCCATGATTACCAGCGACATTGCCAAGGTGATTAGGATGATTTTAGTTTTGGTCATTTTGCTTTTTCACCTCAACATACTATTGGCTTGCGGGTGGTTTGAGAGTTGGCTGATACATGCGTGAAACGGTTGGGTGAAACAATTTCTGATAGTTTTCTGATGTTGAAAAGTGGTTTGAATGGAAAAATCCTTAAATCTGCGGACGATAAGTCTTTTTTAGATATAACATGAAAAGAGTTAACATGTTTCTAACCATACTGATCGCTTCCATAGCAGCCCTAATAGCGTCAACCGCCATAGGCTTCGCCATCTTCTCGTCAGCTCAGAACCCATACAATTGGATGAGCCAAATGTGGGGAGGTTCAGCTTCGAGCACAAGCGGAATGGGCGGCATGATGGGAGGAACTGGAACGGTGCCCGTAACCACTAATCCGACGTTGACGTATTTCGGCATCTTATTCGCTGTCTTGGTCAGCGTTACAATAGTGGGAGTAATCGGTATAGCATATTATCTATTGTACCCACAAATTCGAGTTGGAACGGTAGGAGTTATTCAGACCACACAAAACATTGCAACAGCACACCAAGCTTCAAACGACACAAACGCCTATGAATCCGTTGCTAAAACCCTAACTGAAGATGAACGCAAAATCCTTCAAGTCCTAAATGCGCATGATGGCAAATACCTCCAGAAATACATCCGAAGCGAAACAGGTCTTAGCAGGCTCCAAACCCACAGAATCATTGCACGCTTATCTGAGCGAGGAATTGTTTCACTGGAAAAGATAGGAAACACCAACCAAGTCTATTTATCCAGCTGGCTGCAACAAAAAAACTAATCTTTCATTTTTTGTCAAGGATGTTGGTTTCTGATATTTTCCGGATTCTTTGGCCAATAGCAGTTTTCAGCAACTCCGCTTTATCGCCTATTGCACCCTCAACCATCTGGTCAAAAGGAATTTCGCCAAGAAACTTTAGCCCCAGCTTTTCGGTTGCTGCCTGAACGCTCTTTGCCTTATCCAATTTCATGTTCTCGACAACACCGATAATCGGCAGCTTCAACTCACAAAGCATAGCCACCTGTTTCTTTACAGTTTCAAAAGCCAACAGCGAAGACGTGGTAACGATTAGGAATTCTAAGCGATCAACTACCCGTATTAAATCAAGGAGTGCATCGCCGATTCCAGGCGGCATATCAATCACAAGAAAATCCAGCTTCCCCCACTGTGTAATCGACAGGAGTTCGATTAGGGCGTTTGAAACGTCTGCTCCCCGCAACGGTGCAGGGTTGTCGCCGACAAAGTAAACAAGAGTCATATATTCTAAGCCGTGAACGGTTGGAGGCACGATGCCTTTTTCTTCTTTAGGCTGCACGTTTGGGGCGCCAAGGATTATGTGGGTTGAGGGGCTTGTGAAGTCCAAGTCGAACAAACCAACTTTGCAGCCGCGTTTTGAAAGCATCAGTGCCAGCGTGGTTGCAACCATACTCTTGCCCACTCCGCCTTTGCCGCTTGAAACCGCAATAATTCGGTCGATACCACTTAAACGCTCAGCTATTACGCATGTCCGTGGATCAACCATTCTTATTTAGCTCCTTTTATGTTCTCAAGCCAGACGCCTCGTCCGGTGACGATTTCAAAGTCAGGACTGCCGCAATTTGGGCACTTAATGTAAGTGTGCACGACTTCAGGAACAAAATGAATCGCTTCAGCCGTGTTTTTGTCGAGTTTTTTGAGGTTGAGCTCCCAAGTGGTGTTGCAGACCCTGCATTTGAGCGTTGATTTAGCTTTTAGAATGTGAAACTTGGCATTTTTGAAAATGTCCGTTTTCATTTGTGATATTGCAGACCTCAGAATCTGGGGTTCAACTTGTTGAAGCTCGCCTATTTTGATGGTTACTTCTGTGATTTCTTTCAATTTTTCCTGTTCAGCGAGTTGTGTTGCCGACTTCAGGATTGCTTCAGCCAATGCCCATTCATGCATAGATTAACTTAGGCTTTATACAACAATAAAAGAATATTGCGGCACTAACCAACTTATCCTCAATAGCCAAAAATTACTTCGAAATGTATAAGAGAAAACCTTGTCTTGAATAAGTTAAGGCTCTGTCTCTTTGCGTGTAAAAATCAACGTTTCAGGCATTGTTCAAGGCGTCGGCTTCCGTCCTTTCATCTATCGTTTAGCTGTGCGGAATGGCTTGAAGGGTTATGTTCGCAATAGAGGTGATGCTGGAGTAGAAATCCTTCTTGAGGGAGACGCAAAGGGCATAGATAATTTTATGATTGCTTTGACTGTGGAGAAGCCGCTTCTAGCACAAATAGATAAAATTATTAGGAATGGGTTTTCGGGAAAAAATGAATACCAAAACTTTGCAATCTACAAGAGTGCTCAAGAAGCGGAAACCTCAGGCTCAATAATACCGCCTGACATAGCCATCTGCAACCAATGCCTCCAAGAACTGCGCGACCCCAAAGACCCACGTTTCGAGTATTTCTTTATCACATGTACCGATTGCGGTCCACGGTTCACCATTATTGAGCGCCTACCCTACGACCGAGAAAACACCACCATGCTGGAGTTTCCCCTGTGCGGCTTTTGCCTAAAAGAATACAATGACCCAGCTAACCGGAGGTTTCATGCTCAAACCGTAGCGTGCCCAACCTGCGGTCCCCAAGCTTATTTAACAACAAACACGGGTGAGCCCGTTCAGAGCAGTGATCCTGTTAGGGAAGCGGGGAAACTGCTCTCAGATGGCAGCATTGTCGCGGTAAAAGGTTATGGGGGCTTCCACATCGCCGCTTCAACCCTCAAAGAAAAACCTCTTCAAGCCCTTCGAGCAACGAAGCATCGACGCGAGAAACCCTTCGCCATCATGGCAAAAAGCCTCGATGCTGCAAAAGGGTTCGCCGAAGTGGGTTCGAAGGAGCAGGAATTGCTGTCTTCCCCCGCACGACCAGTGGTATTGCTCGATAAAAGCGGAAATTACAATCTTTCCCAGTTAGTTGCTCCGAACCTGCATAACGTCGGCGTCATGTTGCCCTACACTGGCCTGCACTACATGCTTTTTGACCAAGTCAGCGACCCCGCGTTTGTGATGACCAGTGCTAACCCGCCAAACCAACCCATCGTAAAAGATAACGAGGATGCCCTCAAAATTCTCGGCGGCACAGTGGATTATTTCCTGTTTCACAACCGCAAAATCGCCCACCGCTGTGACGACTCAGTCATGCGCGTCCACGGCAACCATCAAGTGTTTCTTAGGCGAAGCCGAGGCTACGCTCCAGCGCCTATTAGGCTAAAACAAAAATCTAAACGCTGCGTCGTAGGCTTAGGCGGCGAACTAAACAACACCTCCTGCGTGCTACTTGACGATAAAGCCTTCATAAGCCAACACATCGGCGACGTTGAAAACGTGGAAACCCGCAGTTTCCTTCAAGAAGCCACCAGCCACCTTCAACACTTAACCAACTGCCACGTCCAAACCGTAGCTTGCGATTTGCACCCCAAATTCACCACGACACTTCTGGCCAAGGAAATGGCAGAGGCAGATGGGTTACAGCTGGTTCAGGTGCAGCATCATCATGCACATGCCGCGGCTCTAATGGCGGAACACGGTTTGGAGGAAATCGTCAGCGTAGTTTGTGATGGTTACGGTTACGGATCCGACGGTGAGGCATGGGGCGGCGAAACCCTCTTTTGCACACGCGAATCAGCCGAGTTTAAGCGTCTTGGGCATTTGGAGTCTCAGCCGCTGCTGGGCGGAGATTTAGCAAGCCGTTACCCAATACGTGTCGCAGCGGGAATACTCTCTAAAGCAGCCGTAAACATTGAACCTTGGCTAACGCAAAACAGCATACACTTAGCTCATGGAGAAACTGAAGCCAAACTCATTCTCGAGCAACTAAAAAAATGCACATCCACTGTTCAGACGACGAGTTGCGGAAGGGTTTTGGATGCGGTTGCTGCGGTTTTGGGGGTTTGTTTTGAACGAACCTACGAGGGCGAACCTGCCATGAAGCTGGAGTCGGCGGCGCTACGTGGAAAAGACCGTTTGAATCTTAAGCCCGTTTTTCATGGTGACGTCTTGGATTCCACAAGTTTGCTCAGTGCGGTGTTTGAGAACGTTGGCAAAATCTCCACTGCAGACTTAGCATATTCCGCACACTCTTACTTGGCAAAGGGCTTAGCTTCACTAGCCGTGGAAAAAGCCTTCAAGCAAGGTGCAAAAAATGTTGGGTTCTCTGGCGGCGCCGCCTGCAACCAAATACTCGCAGAAATAATGCGCACAGCCGTTGAGTCTTCTGGGCTAAAGTTTTATGTTCACGAATTGGTTCCAGCAGGCGACGGAGGAGTCTCGTTTGGTCAAGCAGTTGTCGCTGGATTTAGCAAGTTTTAGACCAATCGGTTTTTATCGCCGTTTAAAGCGTCTTTAATAGACTGAAGTATGTGCTTAGCAATTCCAGCTAAAATAATAAGCGTCGAAGGCACAAAAGCTCATGTGGATTTCGGCGAGGGCATTTTGCGAGACGTTAATGTAGCGCTTGTTGAAGCCAAAGTAGGTGAATACGTGCTGGTTCATGCAGGCTACGCGATTCAGGTTTTGGAGGAAAAAGAAGCCTTGGAAACGCTGAGTTTGTGGAACGAGGTTTCAGCGGCTGGAGAATAAGCTGGCAAGGTATAGAAAATGGAACAAAACCTGAGGTTCCGAAACCCTGAGATGGCGCAGAGCATAGCCGAAAAAATCAAGGCTGTAGCTCCAAAGAAGGAGCGGGTGAAGTTTTGCCATGTTTGCGGAACCCATGAGTGGACAATAACCCACTTTGGTTTACGCAGTCTTTTGCCTGAGAATGTTGAAGTTATCGCTGGACCTGGGTGCCCCGTGTGCATTGTTCCAGCATCTGAAATCGATGAAGCAGTGCAGCTGGCTCAAAAAGGCGTAGTGATAACTTGTTTTGGGGATATGCTGCGTGTTCCCGGCAGCCAATCCTCGCTTTTGGAAGCTAAAGCAGATGGAGCAGAAGTCCGAATTGTATATGCGGTCTCCGACGCGGTGGAAATGGCTAAACGCGAGCCTGAAAAAGAATTCGTGTTTTCAGCCGTCGGCTTTGAAACTACCGCGCCTTCCACAGCAGTTGAGGCGCTCGGCGACTTACCCAAAAACTTCAGTTTCCTAGTTTCTCACCGTTTGATTCCACCTGCTATGGAGCTTTTGCTTGGCGTGGGCGACCTGCAAATTGATGGGTTCATCGCGCCTGGACATGTAAGCGCCATAATTGGCTTGAAGCCTTATGAGTTATTTACCCGAGTTTATCGGATGCCCACGGTTGTGGGCGGCTTTGAACCCATCGATGTGTTGATGTCAATTTACATGCTTCTAAAACAAGTCAGCGAAAAAGAAGCCCGACTGGAGAACGAGTACTCGCGCGTAGTAAAGCCGGAAGGTAACCCAAAAGCGCAGGAAATGATGAAGAAAGCCTTCACCGTGACCGCGGGAAACTGGCGCGGCATAGGCAGACTGCCCGATTCCGCGTTACAGCTGCGTCCATCTCTGGCACAGTATGATGCACGGTTAAAGTACGGTGTTCACGTAGAACAGGGTAAAGACATCCTGCTGGGATGCGAATGCCACCTGGTAATCATCGGAAAAATCAAGCCTAAAGAATGCCCCATGTTCATGAAAGGCTGCACACCAGCCAAACCCGTCGGTGCCTGCATGGTCAGCAGCGAAGGCACCTGCCGGGTCTGGGCAAAAAACGTCGCTGCAAACACGTCTTAAATTAATTATTCTTCTATATGGCAGCTCAATAAAACGATTGAAGGCATGAATCTTCTAAGAATATTGCCACTTTTCTTTGAGTATTTTTAGGACTTCTTCATCTGTTAAGTCGTGCCAGTTCTCGTAGGCGTCTGCGACAGCGAATGATGATCCGCTTCTTATGTTGAGGCATATGATTTCGTCTACTTCGGGCGAGAGCAGTTCAATAGCGCCTGAGGAAGCTGTAGGCACAGCGACGATTACTTTTCTAGGTGCTCTATCCTTCACGGATCTCGCGGCAGCCAACATAGTAAAGCCTGAGGCTAACCCGTCGTCAACGAGTATAACGATCTTGTCCGTTAAGTTGGGCATGGGTTTATCTCCCCTGAACTTTCTAAGCCTCTCTTGAATATTTCTCTTGGTCTCCAACAGTGATTTCTTTATCTCTTCTTCTGTGAGACCTAACTGCTCAACCAGAGCCTTCGTTTAAGAAAATTTTGCCATCCCACGTTACCGCGCCAAACCCAGCTTCAGTAATCCATGGAATCTGAACCTTCCTAACGACTACCACATCCAATGGAACACCAAGTTCCTTCGCGACCATGTAGCCCACTGGAACTCCGCCAGCAGGCACAGCCAATACAACCACATTTCTGTTACCAACGTATTCTTGGAGTTCATCGGCTAAAAGCTTGCCAGCCTCAAACCTATCCCTAAAAATAGATACGCGGTCCCTGTAAGCTGGCTTGTCAATGATTTTCGCAGTCATAACTAAAGCCTAACCACAATAAAGCGTGTTTCTCAACTTGGCACAACAATTGTAGACTTTACATCGGATATAATCGTATGCTGGCACGGCTTGTGACAATGGTAGTCTTAACTGACAGCTAACAAAAAAGCCCTAACAGATTCTTGGCACTGGGTCGCCCACTGGCTTTGCGATTATTCTTTTGCCGCCCACCTGCGTCTGCATTGCGACGCCTTTGAATTCCGCTGTGGTTTCCCCGATTATTTGGGCGTCTTTGCCTTCTTTGGTCTGCTTTAGGAATTCGAGTGCTTCTTCAGCCTTCTGCGGTACAACGCCGATTATCATTTTGCCTTCGTTGCCGATTTCTAAGGGGTCTAACCCAAGCATTTCACACGCGGTCTGCACGTCCAGTCGAATTGGCACTTTGTCTTCTTGGATTAGTATGCCAACTTTGGATTTCTCAGTCCACTCGTTAAGCGCATCCGCTAAGCCCCCGCGAGTTGGGTCTTTCATAGCAACAACTCCGCCGACCGCACCCAGTAAGGCTTGAATCATGTGGTTGAGCGGTTTCACATCAGACAGTATCTTGCTCCCAAACGTTAAGCCCTGCTGCGCCGAAAGCACCGCCAAACCATGGTCACCTATGGTGCCGGAGAGGATGATTTTGTCCCCTACCGCCAGGTTGGAATCGAGTGTCCAGCGGGTTTTAAGTTCCCTATATTGCCTGACCACTTCAAGGTTGCTCTCTAATGCAGGGGTTCGCCTGCCGATGCCAGAGACATTCATGACGCAGCCGCCTAAACTGCCCTTCTCCACAACCTTTGTATCCCCCGTAACGATGCCTACGCCCGCTTCAATGCAGGTTTGCCTCATGCTAGCGAGGATTTTCTCCAGATCTGAAAGCGCCAATCCCTCCTCAAGAACAAGCCCACAAGCCAAAGCATAAGGCTCCGCTCCTAAACAGGAAATATCATTCACAGTTCCGGAGATTGCTAGGCGTCCGATGTCGCCGCCTGGGAAAAAGATGGGTTTAACAGCGTGAGAATCACTTTTCAAAACGATGTCGCCGACGACTGCTGCGTCATCCATGGCTTCTAGTGGAACTTCTGCAGCGGTGTCTAGCCCGCCAAAATACTTTACAACGTAGTTTTTGACGAAGTCATGCATGACTGAGCCGCCAGCACCATGCAACATGGTGATTCTCTCGCTTTTGCCTGACATTACCGTTGGCTCCTTGCATTAGCATACTCTATGAAGTGAAAAATAAACGAATCGCTCTCCATCACTTATGCTGTCTCTCAATCAAAAAAGTGGAAGACCGGACACTAAAATTTCAAAGAAAACACTCATAGGCTTAACCTTATGAAAAACAAGCTGCGCATTAGGGGAGTAACTTGAGAAGCAAGCGCACCACCTGTTCTGCGGAATTCTGAACTTCCGCCGTCAAGTCCTCTCCGATTTCTGTGTTCTTTGGCTCAATAAGTATGAGGGCAATCTTTGCTCCTGTTAACTGAGCTATTAACTTGCAGAGCACTGGCATCGGAAGCATATGTGTGGATATTGCTGGAAAATCCGTTATCTTTTCTGTGTTGAATAGACGCACTTCGCCGGGTTTTAGCCCCATCAAAGCAGCGTCAACCAGAAGTACATGAGTGGGCTTAAATGCGACGATTTCATCAATGAAGCTTTCGGGGACAGTTTCACATTCAAGCAGATTTATTCTCGCGGAGGTTTTGCCCTGCAATTCTTGGATGATTTTTACGCCTACAGAGTCATCTGACCGAATTAGGTTGCCGATGCCAGCTACTACAACTCGGTTGGGGCTGCTTAGCCACTCTCGAAGTTCTTCTGCAAAGTTTGATTGCGTTTTTGCCAAATTGACCCGCTTAAAAAAGATATAGAAAGAGACTGGAAGAAAAAGTTTGGGTTATCGATAGTCGTCTGTTAAATAGCACTTTTTGTTCCCCTACAAACATGAAGAGAATACAAAGTTTAGCTAGAAAGTTATTTGTTGCTTAAAGCGTTGGAGCGTATAGTGTTCTGTACAACAGGATTTTGAGTCGGGTTACAACGAAAGAAGCAAAATTTATCAAGCAGGAAGCATCATTAGTTTTTGGATGACCATGAAAGCTTATATGGCGCTATCATGCAAAAAAGGCGCTTTTAACACCGTTTTAGACGAGCTTTTAAAACTGAATCTTTCCAAGAGAGAAATTTTTTTGCTTTTTGGCCCCGTTGATATTCTTGTCCAATTCCGAGATATAAAAGATCTTAAAGAATTTGTCGATAAATGGTTTAACCCTATTAGAAAAATAACTGCTCAAGAACCCTTGATTGAAAAAACGCAAACTCTATTAGTTATAAATGAAGGCACATCATTTGTTGAGGAACCATTTGCTTTCTTGTTCCTGAATACTAACCCTAGGAATCTTGAGCAGGCCCAACAAGAGCTTCAGAGCATTCCGCAGGTTTTGTCGGCTGATACGGTCTTTGGACCCTACGATGTAATTTGCGCTGTTAGAGCAAAAGATACTGTGGACCTAACAAGACTTGTTTCTCAAATACAAAAGAATGTTCCGCATATTCAGGGAACCGTAACTGCAATCGTTGCTCCGATTTACTAGCAACTCGTCCGCTAACGCACCTACTTTTAAGCTCTGAAAAGTTAGATGCATTTTCGCTACGTTTGGTACAAATGCAACGGAGAATTAACGTGCTTTTTGTTCTAACTTGGAATTTCCATTTATCATGTATTTCCTGTTTTCGGTGGGAAAATTGTTAATGTCGGTTTAATTAATGTTGTAATTATAATTATTATCATAAATAATATACATACTTATTTAAAAAATGCTAACAAATAACGTCAATTTTGCTATTTTTAGTAGTAAAAGATAAATGATGGATAAACAGAAGTCTATCAGCATTCAGGAGATAGCTGAGATAAATGAAAATAATCTCCAAAAAAGACTTTACCAGTTTTGTTAACACCCTGATAAAAGACAATGCTTGGAACATAATAGGAGTCAAGGCGAAAGGAAACAAATTCGCTTTTGGACCATTAGAATCAGCCGACGAATTAAGGCTAGATTATGATGTAACTCTTCTTCCCCCAAAAAAATATTTTTTTCCTCAACGAGAAACCCTTTTCACTTACAGTTTGACAAACGGTTTTTCAGCCCAAAATCCGGCTGAGGCAAAGCCGAAAATCATTATTGGCGTTCACCCATACGACATAGTGGCTTTGTTCCACATGGATGAGATTTTCAAAGAGACAAAATCAGATCCATACTACTTTGACAAAAGAAAATCAACAATCATCATCGGAGTAAACATCCAGAAGATGACTCCGTGGAACTTTTCAGCAGCAATGGGCTCAGCAATAGTTGACTACGGCTACGACTTAATGCTAACCGACCTTGGAAACAGGTACGCAGTCACTGTAGGATCCCAAAAGGGAGGAGAACTCCTATCAAAATACGGTGAAAACGTCACCGAAGCTCTTGCCCGTGATGTACAGCAGGTCGGACAGAAAAAAAGTGAAATAATGAACATGTCACAACAAAAGTTCGAGTTCTCACCAGAAATGATCCCAGATTTACTAAGCAAAACTTACGGTGCGAGCGCTTTTTGGGAAAAACACTCCGAGAAATGCTTGGGATGCGGCTCATGCGTTCTGGTTTGTCCTACCTGTTACTGCTTCGACATAAAGGACAATCTTGATCTCTCGCTTGAGAAAGGGGAGAAAATCCGAACATGGGATGGATGCCTTCTGGAAGATTTTGCTAAAATCGCTTCAGGAGAAAACTTCCGCCCAACTAAGCCATCTCGATACCGCCATCGCTACTTCAAGAAAGGAAAGTACCTTTATGACAGATTCGGCTTTGTATCATGCGTTGGTTGCGGACGATGCTCCTCCAACTGTCTTCCAGACATCGCAAACCCCGTTCAACTTTTCAACGACATATACCGCGAATCACAATCTTTAAGTCAGGAAGTAGCGCCAGCAAGCCACGTAGATGTTAACATCCAAACAGAAGGCAACATTGACTATGTACCCAAGCTTGGGTCGATAGTGAAGAAAGAAAAGATGACTGACAACGAAACGCTTTTCGAGGTCAAACTTGATGATGACTCGAACTTAGGACATAAACCGGGGCAATTCGCGGAAATTTCAGTTTTCGGTATAGGTGAAGCTCCCATTTCAATTTCGTCCTCGCCTACGAAGAAAGGAACCTTTGAAATCTGCGTGCGTAAACTCGGGGATGTCACAACAAAATTACATTCCCTTAAAGTAGGCGACAAAATAGGAGTAAGGGGACCATTTGGAAATGGTTTCGATGCTGAAGCACTCAAAGGAAAAGATCTACTCTTCATCGCAGGCGGGTTGGGAATTGCTCCACTCAGATCTCTATTTAACTATGTCCTAGATAACAGGAAAAACTACGGTCGCATAACCCTTCTGTACGGCTGCAAAGAACCACGCGAACTCCTCTTTAAAGACGAAATCCTTGCGTTAAAAAGCAGAAAAGACATCGAGTTCAAATCAACCGTGGACAGATGCCCAGAGGGCGAAGCTTGGACAGGCAACACAGGCGTCATCACAACTCTTATTCCGGAAGTATCATTTGACCCAGAGAACATTCATGCAATCATTTGTGGTCCTCCAGTGATGTACAAATTCGTTATAAGGGATTTGAAAAAACAAAATGTCCCAGACGAACACATAATTGTCTCTCTTGAACGAAGAATGAAATGCGGAGTAGGAAAATGCGGCCACTGCCAAATCAACCATATCTACGTATGCAAGGATGGACCTGTGTTTAATTATTCAAAAATAAAAGGAATACCGGAGGCACTATAATGAAACCAAAAGTTGCTTTCTTTGATTTTGCGGGCTGTGAAGGAGACCAACTGCAAATCGCTAACCTTGAAGAAGATATTCTCGCGCTGCTCGGTCAAGTTGATATAGTAAGTTTCAGAGAAGTCACGAAAGATCATAGCGACAACTACGACATCGCATTTGTTGAAGGTTCCTGCACTCGGCTTCAAGATGAAGAAAGGCTAAAGCAAATCAGAAACAATGCCAAGGTCGTTGTTGCTTTCGGTTCATGCGCAGCACTCGGCGGCATAAACTGCATCAGGAACTATAAAGACTTGGACGAGGTTAGGAAGACAGTTTACGGTGACCAAGCAAAACTTTTCGATACCTACGCAGCAAGACCCATCGACGCAGTTGTAAAAGTGGACGCGTACATTTACGGATGCCCAATTGACAAAGACGAATTCATCCAAATTGTAAAGTCACTTCTGCT
Organism: Candidatus Bathyarchaeota archaeon; assembly: GCA_963695285.1. GTDB lineage: Archaea > Thermoproteota > Bathyarchaeia > Bathyarchaeales > Bathycorpusculaceae > Bathycorpusculum. The sequence continues at coordinate 833,735 of OY968763.1, read as the reverse complement.
TGGAAAAAAACCCGATATACCAACCTACCCAGTATGCGTTGAATGCAAGAAAAACGAGAATATTTGTGCATTTGAACGTGGACAATCATGTATCGGAGCAGTTACCAGAGCTGGTTGCAACAGCGCCTGTATCAACCAGGGAACTGTCTGCTGGGGATGCCGTGGATTGGTAGATAATCCAAACGAGAACAGCCAAAAAGAAATTCTGATTAAAAATGGTTTGACAGTTGACGATGCGATTGGAAAGTTTAAACTGTATTCAGGTTGGCAGGAGGCTAAAAGATGAACAACAAAAATGTAAATATCGATGTCCATCACGTGACAAGAGTTGAAGGTCACGGCAACATTTACGTGAATGTAAAAGAGGGAATTTTAGAGAGATGTGAATGGAATGTTCCTGAAGCACCAAGGTTTTTTGAAGCCATGGTTGTAGGTCGACAGTGGACTGAACTTCACCATATAACTTCGCGAATATGCGGTATCTGCTCAATTGGACATTCGCTTGCTTCCCTAAAAGCTACCGAGGCAGCTATGGGTATACCCATTAGTGAACAAGACCTCAAACTTAGGAAACTTGCGATGCACGCTGAAAACCTACAGAGCCATGTTCTGCATTTAGGATACCTTGTTTTACCAGATTTGCTTGGTGTGAGTTCAGTTATCCCGCTTGCGTCTTCCAACCCCGAGGAAGTTAAAACGGTCATACGGCTGCATCGAAACGCCAACGAAATGTCAAATCTAATCTGCGGAAGAACAACACACCCTCAAAGGTTGATACCGGGCGGTTTCTCAAAAATTCCATCAACCAAAGAACTGACAGACCTCAAGAAGAAGCTACAGGACTCTGTTTCTGACCTCCAAGTTGTTGCAAAACTCGTTAAAAGCTTAGCAAGTAAACTCCCAGATTTCACCAGAGAAACCGAATTCATTGCTTTAAGAGACGACAAAGAGTACGCCCTTTACGATGGGCAAATATGCTCCACTGACACGGGCAAAGCACCAGTAAACGAATACCTATCATACACAAACGAATACATCACACCAAAATCAACCGCGAAGTGGGCAAAACATGCACGGGACTCCTATATGGTTGGTGCCTTGGCAAGAGTCAACATAAACTACGACAAGCTTTCACCTATGGCAAAAAGCATAGCAGAGATGTTCGGACTAAAGCCAATCAACTACAATCCATTCATGAACAGCATAGCACAGTTGGTCGAAACTGTTCACAGCACAGAAGATTCAATCAACCTGATAACTCAGCTGGAAGCCGCCGGCTTGCAGCCTCAATCTGAATACAATAAACCTAACATACAAGTTAAAGCAGGAAGAGGAGTTGGCGCGGTTGAAGTTCCAAGAGGCATACTGTTCCATGACTACACATACAATTCGAAAGGAGTCTGCACAAAAGCGAACTGCATTATCCCGACCAACCAAAACCACGGCAACATCGAACTGGACATGAAGGCATTTGTTCCTAAGCTGCTAAACAAGAGTGAAAAAGAAATCGAGTTAAACCTAGAGATGCTTGTTAGAGCTTACGACCCATGCATTTCATGTTCTACGCATGCAGTGCAAGTACACTTCGTTTAATTGAGAAGAGAAGGAGAGTGCGGAAGCAACTTTCGCTTCCTTTTTTGTCCCTAATTCGATGTAATTATCCACAAACAAAGAACTTAGCGGTTGTTGTTTCATTCTGTGACAACATTGCCTTATATCAAATCAAGCGGTAAGGGATTGTAAGGACGAATTAACTAAGAGCCAAATTGGGCGGGTCTGGCGGCTAACGAAGGAGAAGGCGTCTGCTGCTATTTTTGCCTTAACCAAAGTTAGCCCACGGCTAAATCCGCTTAATAAACCCTTTTTGCCCCCTTAAAATTCCTTTTGAATTAGTATTGATTTATGGTGAGGTTTTTAAAAAAAAATGTCATGGAAAGCATGCTAATTATTCACAAATAGCTGTAAATAATTTAGGCAAGCACCGTAAACTTTTTATTTGCACAACGATGTACCTTTTAAAGAACGTGGAGTTTCAAGAGGCAAGAACATGAGGGATCGTCACCTCAATAGCTGGGATAGTCGGGTACATATTCTCTAATTCACCCAGGTTACCCTCTAAACAAGCCACAAAAAAATTCTCGCAAACAACTTTCCTAGACGAGAGTATATACGATTCAACCAATAGGAGACAGAATTGAAAATGGCAAAAATGTCTGGTGCAAAAGCACTCTTAGAATCCCTTGAACGACAAAACGTTGAAGTTATATTCGGCATCTTAGGCGGAGCCATCCTCCCAGTATACGACGCATTATGCGACAGCAAAATCCGCCATATCCTAGCAAGACACGAGCAATGCGCCGCCCACGAAGCCGAAGGCTACGCAAGAGCCAGCGGACGAGCAGGCGTATGCATGGCAACAAGCGGTCCAGGAGCCACCAACCTAGTTACGGGAATCGCTAACGCTTACATGGATTCATCGCCGGTAATTGCCTTAACAGGGCAAATTCCATCAACAGGCGTAAACACTTCCTATATGATTGGCAGGGACGCATTCCAAGAAGCAGACATCATCGGCATCACCACCGCCATCACCAAGTACAATTACCAACCCAGAACAGTCGCCGAAGTTCCAGTCGCCGTTAAGAGCGCTTTTTACCTGGCAACCACGGGCAGGCCGGGACCAGTCCTGATTGATTTGCCAAAGAACGTTCAAGCAGGAATTGCCGAGGTAGAATTCACCGATAAGATTGATGTCGGCGGATACAAATTAGTCGGTGAACCAGATTTAGCAAAAATAAGCGAAGCCGCAAACCTGCTGGCGAAGGCTGAGCGCCCAATCATACTGGCAGGCGGCGGAGTCATAATCGCGGGGGCATCAGACGAACTAACCCAAATGTCAGACTTACTCATGGCGCCAGTCGCCACAACCTTCATGGGAAAAGGCGCATTTCCAGAATGCCACCCATTATCCCTTGGAAGCATCGGAATGCACGGTAACCCTGCCGCAAACAAACTGATGGGTGAAGCCGACGTCCTGTTGGCTGTAGGAACAAGGTTCTCTGACCGCGCAACCGCAAACCTGGACACATTCGCTTCGAACGCTAAAAAAATCCACATAGATATTGACGCTGCAGAAATCAACAAAAACATCGAAGTAGACGTGCCCATAGTTGCAGACGCTAAAATCTCTCTAAAAATGTTGCATGCTGCGGTATCGAAGAAACTACAGAAAGGCGAAGGCAAAGTATGGACAAAACGAGTCAAAGAAGCCAAAGAACAGCTAAGCCCATTACTAAAAGATGTTCCAAGAGACTTAGTTCCAAAAGCGCTGCTAACTGAGTTAAGAAAACTGTTGCCTGAAAGCGCAATAGTCACAACAGAAGTCGGACAAAACCAAATGTGGTCAGCTCTATACTTTAAAGCATTAAAACCACGCACATTCATCAGTTCAGGCGGACTGGGAACAATGGGTTTTGGTTTCCCAGCGGCAATAGGCGCAAAAGTCGCGTGCCCAGACCGAGCAGTTGTGGATATAGCGGGTGACGGCAGCTTCATAATGTCCGAGCAGGAACTAGCATGCTCAGTTACCGAGAACATCCCAGTCACTGTCATTGTGCTAAACAACTCTGTGTTGGGCATGGTGGCACAGTGGCAGCGAACCTTGTATAACCGCCGTTACATGGCCGTCAACTTAGGCAAAACACCCGACTTTGTCAAGCTGGCAGAAGCTTACGGAGCACAAGGCATTCGCGTAACCTCCATCGCGGAGTTCCAAAAAGCAGTTAAGACAGCACTAACAAGTAAGGTTACAACGGTAATCGATGTGCCTATTGGCTCAGAGACCGATGTGGTTCCCTTTGTGCCTCCAGGCTGCGGTTTACCCCAACAGAGAGGTGACTACTGATGGAAACTGGAAAAACCAAAGTAATCAGCGTCCTAGTAGAAAACAAACCCGGTGTTCTCCACGCCATAGCAAACCTGTTCCGCCGAAGAAACTTTAACATCGAAAGCATCACCGTCGGACCAACACAGCAGCAGGACATATCCCGCATGACCATAACCATCAACGGAGACGAAAAAACAATCGACCAAGTCGTCAAGCAAGTCGCAAAACTAATCGATGTCCTCAAAGTCGATGAACTATCCCAAGGAAACTTTGTCATGCGTGAACTCGCGCTGATAAAAGTTAACGTGCCGAGCTCCAAAGAACGCTCCGACATCATCAACTGTGTAGAAGTCTTCCGAGGCAGAATCATCGACGTATCAACCGACAGTTTAACTGTTGAAATCACAGGAACCCCCGACAAAATCGACGCGTTCCTAAACCTCATGAAAACCTACGGAGTTATAGAACTTAGCAAGAACAGGCATAACAGCACTGGCACGGGGCGCAAAATCGATAAGAATCGACGAATAAACAGCATCACCAAAACGGAAACCCTTAATTCCCTGTTCTTTAGAATTCCCCATTTATCTTAGATATCTTTAGATTAATTTAGGGATTTGCGAAAAACAATGAACATTACAGAAAAAATCTTAGCTAAAGCTTCAGGAAAAAAAGTTGTGCATCCAGGAGAAATCGTTGACGCAAACGTTGACATGGTAATGGTGCATGATTTAACTGGACCTTTAGCTGTTGAAGCCTTCAAAAAAATAGGCACCAAAAAAGTTTGGGATAACAAAAAAGTAGTTGTAATTCTGGACCATCAGGTTCCTGCGGAATCTGTGAAGGCAGCGGAACTGCATCAGACCATGCGCCAATTCGCCAAAGACCAAAACCTAACGTTCTACGACGTGGGAAGGGGGGGAATATGCCACCAAGTTATGCCAGAAAAAGGACACGTAACCCCCGGCGCGGTAATCGTTGGCGCGGACTCACACACCTGTACATACGGAGCGTTCGGCGCTTTTGCCACAGGCATCGGCTCAACTGAAGCAGCCGCGGTTTTCGCCACAGGCAAAATCTGGTTCAAAGTCCCTCCAACAATCAAAGTGAATGTGAAGGGAAGGTTCCAAAAGTACGTTACACCAAAAGACCTAATCCTAAACATAATCGGCAAAATGGGCGTAGACGGCGCCATATACAAGAGCGCTGAATTTACGGGCCCAACCATCAAAAAAATGGGCATTGCGGGCAGAATGACGCTGTGCAACATGGCAGTTGAGATGGGTGCTAAAAACGGCATAATCGAACCCGACGAAACAACCCGCAAGTTCCTAGAAGGCAGAGTCAAATCTCTGCCAAACTTTGAAGCTTTGAAGAGCGACAAAGACGCAGTTTACGAGCGAACGGTGGAGTTTGATGTGTCAAAGATGGAGCCTCAAGTGGCTTGCCCATCATCAGTTGACAACGTAAAGCCCGTCTCAGAAGTTGGCAACGTCCCAATCGAGCAAGCATTCATTGGATCATGTACAAACGGCAGAATCGAAGACCTACGCTTAGCCGCCGAAGTATTAAGGGGCAAACGAGTAAAAGACGGCGTACGCGCTCTAGTGATTCCTGCTTCCCAAGAAGTCTACCTTCAAGCCATAAAAGAGGGCTTAATGGAAATCTTCACCGACGCAGGCGCAATCGTTTGCGGTTCCGCTTGTGGACCCTGCTTAGGCGGCCATATCGGCCTGTTAGCTGCTGGCGAAACATGCGTATCCACATCAAATCGCAACTTTATCGGCAGAATGGGCAGTACCCAAGCCAGCGTCTACTTAGCCTCACCCGCTACAGTCGCGGCATCAGCAATCACAGGCAAATTAACAGACCCCACAACACTGGAGACAAAAGCATGAACAGCAAAATCAAAGCGTCAGCCATAAAATTCGGCAACAACATCGACACCGACGTCATACTGCCAGGCAAATACCTGATATTAGTTGATCCTTGCGAATTAGCCAAACATGCACTGGAAAGTTTAGACACCGAATTCGTCAATAAAGCCAAGAAAGGCGTCATCTTAGTCGGGGGCAAAAACTTCGGCTGCGGCTCAAGCCGGGAGCAGGCTCCATTAGCCCTAAAATACTCGGGCGTGAGATGCGTCATCGCGGAATCTTTCGCGCGCATTTTCTTCCGCAACGCCATAAACATCGGCTTACCCGTAATAGAATGCAAAGGCATATCCACCGCGGTTGAAACAGGCGACGAGTTAGCCGTGGATTTTGAAGCGGGCAAAATAGAAAACCTGTCTAACGACAAAAAGTTTCAAGTAGAAAAGCTTCCACCATTCATCTTAGAAATATTAGCAGATGGCGGATTAATCGAAAACCTACGAAGGAAAATGAAAAAATGACAGAATACAAAATATCCCTAATTCCAGGCGACGGCATCGGACCAGAATTAACCGAAGCCACCCTAAAAGTCCTAGATTCAGCTCAGAAAAAATTCGGAATAAAACTGCAAATTATTGAGGCAGAAGCGGGAGATGCAGTCTTAGCCAAACGAGGCGCCGCTCTCCCTGCAGACACAGTGGAAAAAATCAAGGATTCCCACGCCTGCCTAAAAGGGCCAGTAGGCGAATCTGCAGCCGACGTTATAGTGAAACTCAGAATCATGTTTGATTTATATGCTAATCTGCGTCCATTGAAAGCTTACCCGAACGTTCCAGTTGCCCACCCAGACATCGACATGTACTTTGTCAGGGAGAACACTGAGGACGTTTACAAGGGCTTAGAATTCACCATAGGCAACGACACCACCCTATGCCTGAGGGTCATTACACGCAAAAACTGCGAACGCATCGCCAAAAAAGCCTTCGAAATAGCCCGACTACGCAACGGAAAAAAGAAAGTAACCGCCATCCACAAAGCCAACGTCATGCGCATCACCGACGGCTTATTCGCAAGCGTATGCCGCGAAACAGCAAAACAGTACCCAGACATCGCGTTTAACGAACTCTACGTTGACGCAGCATCCATGCGATTAATCAAGGAACCACAAGTATTTGATGTCTTCTGCACGTGCAACATGTTTGGCGACATCCTCAGCGACGAGGCAGCCCAACAAATTGGCGGGTTAGGTATGGCTCCAGGCGCAAACGTAGGCGACAACTTTGGCCTCTTCGAACCCATCCACGGCTCCGCACCCAACAGGGCAGGAAAACACACCGCTAACCCAATTTCCATGATACTCTCTGCAAAGATGATGTTGGAGTGGCTGGGAGAAAAATACGGCGACAAGAAATGCTTACAAGCAGGCGCAGCAATAGAGAACGGAGTAGTGTACGCGTTGCGTAATCGTCAATCTGTTCCAGACTGCGGCGGCACCGCCACGACTGTGGGAATGGCTGAAGCCATTGCTGCCGCTTTAACGGCGAAAACTGGTTGAAAGTATGACAAATAAAAACCCAAGAACAATCCGAATTTTTGACACCACACTAAGAGATGGGGAACAAACCCCCGGAGTTTCCTTAACCGCCGACGATAAGATGGAGATTGCACGGCAACTAAGCAAGCTAGGCGTCGACACTATTGAGGCTGGTTTTCCGAGTTCTTCGGATGGAGAAAAAAAAGTCGTCCGAGAAATTGCTAAGGCAGGGTTAAGCTCAGAAATCTGCGCACTGTCCCGAGCAACAAAAGGCGACATCGACGCAGCTTTAGCCTGTGATGTCGGCTTAATCCACGTTTTCATCCCAACATCTCCAGTCCAGATGAAGTACGCTGTAAACTTGACACCTCAACAAGTACTCTCTGCGACGGTAGATTCGATTGAGTACGTGAAGAAACATGGAGTAAAATGCGAGTTTTCACCCATGGACGCCACACGCTCAGAGCTGCCCTTCCTAAAACAAGTCTGCAAAGCCGCACAGGACGCAGGAATGGACAGCCTAAACGTTCCCGACACCGTCGGCATCATGATTCCTAAAACAACCGCCAAACTAATCGAAGAACTAAAAACCGTAGTGACAGTTCCCATAAGCATCCATTGCCACGACGACTTCGGGTTGGCAGTCGCAAACAGCTTAGCCGCCGTTGAAGCAGGCGCAGCCCAAGTGCACGTCGCCGTTAACGGTTTAGGCGAACGGGCAGGCAACGCTTCGCTGGAAGAGGTCGTTATGGCGCTGCACATGATTTACAACTACAAAACAGGCGTCAACACCCGTTTACTCTACAGCACCTCACGAATGGTTGCATCCTTAACAGGCATTACTGTGCAGGCAAACAAGGCAATTGTCGGCGAAAACGCGTTTGCCCACGAATCAGGCATACACACGCGCGGCGTAACCGAGAAACCATTAACTTTCGAGCCAATAGAACCCGAACTGGTTGGGCGCACAAGAAAACTAGTCGCTGGCAAACTAGCTGGAACCCGAGGCATCAAAGCTGAGTTGGAAGAAATCGGCATTCACCCAACGGAGGAGCAGCTAAAAGAAATCGTGCAGCGCGTCAAAGATTTAGGCGACAAGGGCAAGATGGTTACCGATGCAGATTTGATAGCGTTGACCTCGGCGGTTATGGGAGAAGTGATTGGGGAAGAAAAAATCATTGACTTATGCGACATGGCTGTCGTGACAGGCATCAAAGTTATCCCAACTGCTTCGGTACGCTTGGTTTTAGATGGGAAAGAGTACATTGCTGCAGAAACAGGCGTCGGACCAGTAGACGCAGTCCTTAAGGCAATACAGAAATTAACGAACAACCTAGAAAAAATCCGTCTAAGCGAATACCGCCTTGAAGCCATAACTGGCGGTTCAAACGCAGTCGCCGAAGTCGTCATTAAAGTTGAAGACGAAAAAGGCAACATAGTCTCAGCCCGCGCCGCAAGAGAAGACATCGTCATGGCAAGCGTTGAAGCAATGATAAACGGTATAAACAAGCTCTTGATTAAGAATCACAAGCAGGGAAACAAAAAGTGAAAACCGTAGCTTTCCAAGGCGAGCCCGGCGCATACAGCGAAAGCGCAGTCTACCAGTTCTTCGGCTCAAAAGTCCAAGTTAAACCCTGCCGAGACTTCAGGGATGTTTTTGAAAGCGTAAAACGCGAAGAAGTGCAGGCTGGCGTGGTGCCGGTTGAGAATTCTCTTGAAGGGAGTATCAACCAAAACTACGACTTGTTCTTTAGTTATGACCTTAAAGTCTGCGGTGAAGTCATCGTTAGAGTGGAGCATTGCCTTATCGTGAACCCAGGTACAAGCATGGGCCAAATCAAATCAGTGTACTCGCATCCACAAGCCTTGGCGCAATGCCGAAGCTACTTGGAAAAGGCAAAGTGGGAAATAATCCCAACATACGACACCGCAGGCAGCGTCAAAATCATAAAAGAACAGAAAATCCTTAACGCCGCAGCCATCGCCAGCGAACGGGCAGCGGAACTCTACGGCATGCAGATTTTAGCAAAGGATATAGCGGATAACAAGGAAAACTTTACTCGCTTCTTTGTCCTATCCAAAGAGGATGAACCTCCAACGGGAAAAGACAAAACCTCAATCATCTTCTCAGCAAAACATGAACCCGGCTCACTCTACCACGCACTAGGCGAATTCGCCAAACGAAACATCAACCTAACCCGCATCGAATCAAGACCAACCAAAAAAACTGCATGGGAATACAACTTTTACCTCGACTTTGAAGGACACAGAACCGAGCCAAAATGCGCCGAAGCATTAAAAGCATTAGAGAAATACGCTATATTCGTAAAGGTTCTGGGTTCATACCCTAAAGCCGTTCAACCTTACGTTTAGTTTCAATTTCAGTCTTAATTTTTCCCTCTTTTGGGTGGTAACGATGAAACATACTTCATTGATTTATCCAAATATTCTGCGAAAACTTTGTCGTCAGAGTAAACGGATTTTGGCAAAACAACATAACCTTTCATTGCTCTTCCAGGCATGGGCTCAAAAGCAACAACACCCTTGTGGTCCTTCATAATTTCTGCCATATCGGAATCCGACAGCCGCAGGAACAATTTGTCACCGTGAACCCCCACAAACATGTTTCCATTAAAAAAATAGGCTGGATAACCGAACATTTTTTTGTAATCGCAGTTTTTGTCCTTCATTTTTTCATTTATGAATTCTACGAGTTCCACTGGGGCTTTTTTCCATTCCATAAAAACAGCTCAAACTAGTAAAAAGCAAAAATGGTCACTTGAGTTTTTCTGTGACACACCAAATTACACCCGTTTATTCTACTAAGGATTTAATCTTATCAAATATTTCCACTGGCTTGATTGGGTTTCCGCAGTGTTTGCAGATTAACAGTTTTCCATTGTCTGGGATGTCCACCATGTTGCTGCATTTTGGGCAGTTATAAGCTGACATTATTACGCCGTTTTCTTTGAGGAAATCTCGCAGAGAAGCAAAATCGGCTATAGACCCTTTTGGATGAACTGTTTTAGGGTTTGTTACATGGTTGTGTGGATCTGAGGAGGGGCCGAGGAATACTTCGTATGCACAGACTTGGCAAAGCTTCTTCCCGGTGTATTGGGGGAATTCTTTTTGTTTACCCATCTGACTTGAACCAATAACGTACCACTTTATGTAGCCTTTCTTTAGCTGCTTGTTCCAAAAAACCATTTTCTGTTCATGCCAAGCGAGTTCTTTTCCACATCTAGCGCAGGATTCCATAGACGTCACGTTTGCTTTATGCATGGAGTTAGCAGTAATTAGATTTTGTGCTGCAACGCTGTTCCTTATTTTTCCGTGGATTCCAGCATCTTGTACATAGTTTCGTAGGATTCTGCGAAGTCGCTGTCGGTTTCCTTGAGTTTTTTCTTTAGTTGCTCCATTCGCTCAACAATTGCTTTCGCATCTTTCTTTTTAATCAAGCTAAGCCATTCTTGGGCTTTCGCCATAAACTGACCTTCGATTTTTCCCGCTTCAGGCAGGTCGGTTTGTAGGCTTGCATAGAGGTCAGGGGTTTCCAGCGCCGTTGCTTCCGCCAGTGTGAATAGCATTCGGTAGGTGGTGCCTGCGACTTTTTTTGTTTCGGACAAATTCTTCTGCTCCAGCAGCGTTTCGCAGGCTACTAAGCCCAGAAAATGTGGCAGCCCCAAAACGACTGACATTAGTTCGTCATGTTTCTTTGGAGTCATAATGAATACGTGGGCTTCCTGTTGCTCCAGCCATTTTTTGAATTTTTCTGCAAACTCTTGTTCTTTAGCATTCGTTGGGGTTAAAACGTAGGCTTTGTGTTTGACGCCGTTGCTTCCCGGACCAAAAACCGGGTGCGTACCCAAAACCGTGACGCCTTTCAGATATTGATGCATAGTTTTGACTGGAGCTTCTTTGATTGAACAAATATCCATGACAACTTGCCCCTCATGTACAACGGGGCTAATTGCTTTAACCACTTCTTCCACAGCGTTTATGGATACGCAGAGGAGGATTTGGTCAGCGTTTTGGACTGCTACTTTGAAATCGGCGGTTAATTCAACTGGGAGGTCTTTTAGTTTGGCTAATTTTTCTTTTTTCCTATCAGCTAGCACTACGTCGTATCCTTTGGACTGGAAAAATTTAGCGAACCAAACACCCATTTTTCCGGCGCCGATTACGGCAATCCTCATTTAGCCGCCTCGCAGATTTTATCCAGACCCTTTTCTATTTGGTCGTCTGGTGCGGTTAGGGATATGCGGAAGTGTTCGCGGTAGTCGCCAAAAGCGGTGCCTGGAGCCACAGCTACGCCTTTGTCGAGCAATTCTAAGGTGAATTTTTCTGAGTCTAAGCCTTCAAGTTTGGGGAAGACGTAGAAGGGTGCGTCTGGTTTTGTAAATTTGAAGCCTCCTGCCGAGAGCTTGGAGCTTGCGAGGTCTGCGCGTTGTTTGTATTTGGCTTTGATGTTGGATGCGATTTGCTTGTGGAGTTCTAAGCCTTTGAGTGCGGCGTCTTGGATGAAGACGGGTACGTTGTTGATTGTGATTTGGTTGAGTTTGGTTACGTTGTCTATTAGCATTTTGTTTGCGACTAAGTAGCCTATGCGCCAGCCGGTCATGGTGAAGGTTTTTGAGAAGCCGTTTGAAAGGATATGTTTGCATTCGCTGTTGTAGTCGAGGATGCTTTTGGTTTTGACAAAGCTGATTGCGCCGTAGACTTCGTCGGAGAGGATTGTGACGCCTTTTTTGTTGGCTAATTCAACTATGCCGTCAAGGGTTTTTGCGTCCATGACTTTGCTTGTAGGGTTGTTTGGGTTATTGAGGATAATCATTTTCGTTTCTTTATCGATTAAACTTTCGAGTTTGTCTAAGTCGACTTTCCAGCCGTCTTCCATTTCCGTCCGCAACAGCTTGGTTTTTGCACCAAAGCTTTTGGCGATTAAATCATAAGCAGTCCAATAAGGCGTGGGAATGATGACGTTGCCGCCGTTTTTGAGCATCAAAAACATGGTAGCAAAAATTGCCCATTTTGAACCGGGCGTAATAACAACATTCTCTGCTTTAACGCCATGCACCTCAGCGATTTTCTGCCGCAGCTTAAGCTCGCCATAAGAAGAGGAATACTTTGTTTTGCCAGCCTTCATAGAAGCGTAGGCGGCTTCCACTATTTCAGGCGGCGTAGCCATGTCTGGGTCGCCAAGGTTTAAACGAATTATCTTTTTTCCTTCACTTTCCAACTTTGAGGGCTTTCTCGTTTATCTCGTAGAGCATTCAGTTTGGACTCTCCGTTAAGAGTTCTTTATTCTTGAACGGCACTGCACATATTAACTATTTCGCGGTAAACCCGTTCAATTTGAGCTGGATCAAGCTGAAATTGGGCTGATTTTTCTTTAATGCGCCTGTAAACCTCATTTTCCCTTGATGTGTCCCTGATGGGTTTGCCTTGTTTTTTCTTGGCATCGCCGATTGTCTTGCAAACTTTGACTCTTTCGCACAGAGCTATGAGGATTTGGTCGTCGATTTCGTCTACTTTTTTTCGCAGCTTTGGGATCTCGTCCATGTCTAGTGCTCCTTGAGGATTTTGGGTATGTATCCTGAGCGGATCATGTGGTCAGCTAAGGTTATGGCGACTGCTGCTTCGATGGCTGGTACGGCTTTTGGAACTACGCAGGGGTCATGTCTGCCCTTAACACTTATGGTAGCGTTTTCCATTGAGGAGAGGTTAACGGTTTTCTGTTCCTTAGCAATCGATGGCGTCGGCTTTATCGCCACTCTAATCATGATTGGCATACCACTTGATAAGCCGCCTAAAATGCCGCCTGCATGCTCCGTTGAAGTCACAACCTTACCATTCTTCAACAAAAAAGCATCGTTATTCTGTGAACCAGTCAACCCTGCCGCCCTAAAACCGGCACCAAACTCTACGCCTTTTACCGCTGGAACAGCAAACACTGCCTTGGCCAAATCCGAGTCCAGCGAATCAAACAACGGCTCGCCAATCCCCACAGGCATATTGAGAGCTAAGCATTCGATTATTCCGCCAAGGCTCTCGCCTTCTTTTCGGGCGTTAACTATGGCTTCCTCCATCTTCTCAGCGCACGCTAAGTCTGGGCATCGGGTAGCAGCTGCATACCGGTTCTTGCGGATTTCTGCCGCGCTGAATTTTTTTTCAGTTTTAATGTTGCCAATTGATTGGGTGTACGCTAAAACGTCGATGTCATATCTGCTTAGGAGTTTCTTGGCTATGGCGCCAGCCATTATTAGTGCCACTGTGACTCTGCCAGAGAAGCGTCCGCCGCCACGGTAATCGTTGAAGCCACCGTACCTGATGCGTGCCGGGTAATCAGAGTGGCCAGGTCGGGGCAAGTCTTTTATGGCTTCGTAATCGCTCGAGTTGGTCTCCTTGTTCTCAACCATCAAAGCGATGGGAGCACCAGTTGTGAAACCATTAAAAACTCCGCTAAGAATCTTGGCAACATCCTTCTCAACTCGCGCAGAAACAATTTTTGGCTCTGCTGGAATCCTGCGGTCAAGTTCTTCCTGAAAATCGCTCTCGGATAGCGGCAAGCCTGCTGGGCAACCATCCACGACTACGCCGACTACTTTGCCGTGGCTTTCGCCGAAAGTTGTAACTGTGAATTCTTTACCTATCGAATTTCCCGCCAACTAAGTCAGCTCCTATCTGTCTTAGATGAGTGAAGAACTGCGGATAAGACTTTCTGACGCATTCAGCGTTTTCGATTGTGGTTTCGCCTTTTGCGCGTAGGGCAGCGACTGCGCATGCCATCGCAATTCGGTGGTCGTTGTGTGGGTCTATAACTGCACCGTGTAGGGGTGAACCGCCCTCTATGATTAGGCCATCGTCGTTGATGGTGATTTGTGCACCCATCTTCGTTAACTCAAGGTAAAGTGATTCAAGACGGTCAGATTCCTTAAGCCGAAGCCTGTGAGCACCAAAAATGTGGGAAGTACCCTTCGCGTAGCATGCCAGAGCGGCTATGGCTGGGACAAGGTCAGGAATATTCTTGGCGTCTACTTCTATGGGTTTAAGAAATTTGCCCGCGCCTTCAATCTCAATACTGTCTTCACAGACTTTCCCGTTGACACCCATGTGCTTTAGGATTCCCATAATTGCCTTGTCTCCTTGAACGCTGTTGTAGTCGAGGTTGTTTATTTGGACTTTTGAGTTTGTTATGGCTGCGGCGGCGAGCAGAAAAGCGGCCGATGAGAAATCGCCCGGAACCCTGCCGTCTGAGGGCGCGTAGGTTTGGTTGGCTGGGATATGAATGTGGTTGTCATGTGCAGGCACTTTAATTCCATGATTAGCCAGTACAGCCTGAGTCATCTTAACGTAATCCGCCGACTCCAACGGTGAAGTAAGCATTATTTCCGTGTCCACTTTAGCCATTGGACAAGCAAACATCAACCCTGAAATAAACTGTGAACTCACGTCGCCCCGAATGGAGGTCTCGCCCCCAACAATGCCGCCGCCTTCAACGAAAACGGCATCTCTGTCTCCGAGTTTTTCAGAATGCGCTTTGACCCCAAGCTCCCTGAGGCTCGCCAGCAAAGGTTCCACAGGCCGCTTCTCAAGCGAACCCCTAAACACCAACGTAGAAGAACCCTTTGCCAACGCAGCAACGGGAATCATGAAACGCAAAGTCGCCCCAGATTCTCCACAATCAATCGGCTCTTTTGCACTCTTAAGTGGCAACTCACCTTTGATTGTCCAGCAGCCTTCCTCAGCCTTCACTTTTGCCCCTAAAGCGGTAACAGCGCGGAGCGTGGCTTCTGTGTCTTCAGACAATAAGAGGATTAGAAACTTTAGAAGTTCCATGGGAAAGTGCCGCGGCGATAACCATCCTCTGGGTATAAGATTTGGATGACGGCGCACAGACCTGGCCGCTTAACCTTTCAGTTTGCTTAACAATTACGTTTGCCATTGTTTAGAGCACCTTGGCTTTCTCCTCGTTCAACTTCGCCTGAATTATTTCGCCTTCATACCTTTGCAAGGCAACTTTCACCGAATCAACCTTGTCATTTGGGACCACCGCTGATAACAGCGGGTCCTTTGCCGCAGAGTCCAGCTGCAACTGCTCCAGCAGCCAACGCGTCAATGGCAATTGTGGGGTTAAAGTTGGAGGCTGAAGAGTAGATTAAGCCGTTAAGTGTGAGGGCTTCCCAAACTTTTGCCCTCCAGAGCCTTCTCGAATGCGATTTCTACGAGTGGTTTAACGGTTTTGAGCCTGTTTACGTCGGAGTTAGCCGTGTATGCTTTTTCAGGCGGCACATGAAACAGCACTGTCAAATCATTGGGCAACGGCAACTGCTTGATTATTTCCCGTTTCAGGTTATCAGTAATTACAATCCCGCCGAAGTATGAAGCGCAAGCATCATCGAACGCACCCGTCACTGTGACTTTGGCATCAAAGGCTGCTTCAACCCCGATTTTCACGATTTCCAAGTCATCGAGCTTTTTTCCTATAGCAGCGGTTGTTGCGAGGGCGGTTGCGTTTGCGGCGGCGCTGCTGCTTTTGAGCCCTCTGGCGATGGGGATGTTTGATTGTGTTTTTACTTTTGCGCCAAAACTCTTCTCTAAACTGAACCTTTGCAGAACGCGCAAAACAGTTTTTTCTATTAGAAGAGTACTTTCGTTTGGGTCAGAAACTATCTCTGCCACAACAATTCCGGGTTCGTTGGTTAGTTTGACTTCTGCTTTAGTCCACAAGTCAACCCCAAACGCTGCACCCTTACCCAGCGCAATCGCGTTCACGATTGTTGCAGCCCCATGAGCGATAGCTACAGCTTTACCCGTCACAGTTTACACCTTCATCAAGTGATTAAGTGCTGCCTGCCTCATAACTTCAACTGGCGCAGATTTCCCCGTCCATATTTCAAACGACGCTGCACCCTGATAAATCAACATTTCAACACCGCTCACAACTTTGGCTCCAGCCGCTTTTGCCTCTTTAGCCAGCTTTGTCT
This sequence comes from Candidatus Bathyarchaeota archaeon, assembly GCA_963695285.1. Taxonomy (GTDB): domain Archaea; phylum Thermoproteota; class Bathyarchaeia; order Bathyarchaeales; family Bathycorpusculaceae; genus Bathycorpusculum. The sequence continues at coordinate 817,454 of OY968763.1, read as the reverse complement.
CGATTGGATTGTAAACTATGTCCATCACAGCTAAATTTGGTCTTAACAGTTTAGGCGCCACGAGGCTTTCTTCGGCTTTCGGTTTCATTCCAACTGATGTTGCGTTGATTAGAATATCTGAGTCTTGGAGGTTCTGCTGGATTTCCTTTGGTGTGAGTGAGCCTGCAACTATTTTTTTGTTAGCAGTCTTCTCCAGCAGTTTAGCTAATTCTTGGGCTGGTTTTAAGGTTCGATTCAAAACGGCGAGTTCATCGCTTTCCTTAGCCATCGTGTACGCTATGGCTCTGGCGGCTCCGCCTGCCCCAAGCAACAAAACTTTTCTGCCCTTTAGTTCCACACCGTTTTCTCTTAGAGCTTTTAATGCTCCAACGCCGTCTGTGTTGAAGCCAAAAAGTTTGGTTTCCTTATTCAGGATTGTGTTGACTGAATTTATGATTTGAGCTGATAAGTCGACTCTATCCAAAAATTTCAGGATTGCGCTTTTGTGAGGCATTGTTACGTTTAAGCCGCGGATGTTTAGGGCTCGCATGCCGTTTACTGCGTTTTCAAGCTCTGCAGGCTTTACTTTGAAGGCTAAAAATGCGTAGTCAAGTTTGAGAGCGTTGAAGGCTGCATTATGCATTATGGGGCTTAGGGTGTGTTCTATGGGGTCGCCGATGACTCCGCAAACTCGTGTTTTCCCTGAGATATCCATATTATTTTATCCCCAAAAGACCGTAAGCAGCACGCATTTCAGCTATACTCATTTGCCCCGTTGCGGTTTCACTGCCCTGTTCAAGCGAAGCAAACGTAAAGAATGCACCAAATAGCGGCGAGAGAAGCCTTGAAACCTTGCCGTGTTCGCCCATGCAGAAACAAACCAGTTTAGCCTTGCTGGAAGCAAAAGAAACAAAGCTTAAAGCAGGAAGGTTGTCTTCAACCTGTTTGGCTGTTGTCACAATCTTGCATATGCTGGCTCCGCTGGCAATTTCCTCATCAAGAACCTTTTCCATCGCTGAAACGTTGAGTGCGCCGTCGAATTTGTGGTAGGAAACGATTGGTTTAGCCCCTAACAACTTTAGTTTGTTGATTGTTTCTTTATGTTTTGGGCTTGATAAGTCAACATCGACGTATTCGAAACCGTTTTTGGCGGCGTTCAGTAGGGTTTGTTGCCGCTCAGATTCGGTTCCAGCAAAGTGACCTTTTTCGCTTGTAAGTTTGTTGGTTGCGATTAGGGGGATTTTTGTGCTTGCTGAAAGATCAGATAGGTTGCGGGAAATTTCAAGGCAGTCGAGCCTTACTTCGATGAGGTCTGCTTGGGCTTTCTCTGCTTTCTCAATTAGATTTAACGCTTCAAGGTTGTTTTTTGGGAGAATCGAAACACAGATTCTCGCGGTCACTTCTCAATCACCGTTTCTTCAGGCACAGATATGCCGAAGTGTCTTCCTCCCTTCGCCGCTAAATGCACTATGACTTCGTCGTTTGGTTTTAGTTCGGTGACTGGTTTGGAGGCTTTAGGGGTGACTAGGCGGATGGTTTCTGCGTTTTGGAGGATGGTCTTTATCATTTTGCCTTCGACTTCAGCTTCCACTAAGATTAGTGGGCGGATTTCTATTTTTATTCGTCCCACGTTTGCTTTCCGTGTTTTTCCCTCGCGGTTAACGATTATGACTTCGTCTCCTGCCTTAAGTTCCGAGAGGTAACGGGTATTTTGCAGTGAACCTAAAGTGTACATCGAAAGGGGTCCAGCGTTCACTCTAAAAGGACGAGAAGCAACATACGGGTTCTCGTTCACTTCCGCCTCCACCAAAAACAAGCCTGCGCTTTGGCTTCCAACCAGTATACCTTCACCCTGCTTCATCATGTCACAGGTATCCACACAAACTCTGGCTCCCGTGCCGATGGGTTTGGTAGCTACAATTTTCGCAGTTGCCATATCAAGTTTCAAGGCTTCGGGTTTAACGATGGCGACGGTTTTGAGGATTTCATCTGGATCAGAAGTTTTTAGCAGCACACCGTCAGTTCCAAGTTCGAGGGTTTCAAGCGCGATTTTTGCTTCTTCAGCGTTGGTGACTTCTGCAATTAGTTTGCTTTTGCCCTTTATGCGGGCGATGAAGTTTTCCAAGTGGAATAACACGCCAGTTTGCGCAGCTGATAATTAAGTAGCTTGCTCCGAGTTCTGCTGCTTTAACGATTAGGTTCTCGGTTGCTTTATCGCTGATGCAAATTCGGTAAATTTTTTTTGAGCTTTATTTTTTTCGAGGCTGTCCTCGTTTTTGGGTGAAATAATGTTTTGGGTTTCTTTGTTTACCAAAAAAGTGGCTATGTTACCATCAACGATTACGTCAAAGTACTGGTTAACAAGCGCCGCTGAAGGAGCTTCTTTTTTGTCTAACTTCTAACCAGAGTTCCTTCAACGTTTTTTCACCGAGAACCAAGGATTTTAAGCGCTTGCTCCACAGATGCATTTTCGTGAACGATTGCGGATAGCGCTTTCGCTATTTGTGTTGGATTGTCACATTGGAAGACGTTTCGTCCGATGGAGAGTCCTGCTGCTCCGGCTTTCATGGAGTCAAAGGTTGTTTGCAGGACGTCTTCTAAGGATTTGCATTTTGGTCCGCCTGCGATGACGACTGGAACAGGGCAGCTTTCGATTACTGTTTTGAAGGTGTCTATGTTGCCTGTGTAGTTTGTTTTGATGATGTCTGCGCCAAGTTCCGCTCCGATTCTCGCAGCATGCGCAATGACATCTGGTGCTTGCTCGTTTGGGATTTTTGGTCCCCGCGGATACATCATGGCTAAGAGGGGTATGCCGTAGATGTCGCATTCATCTGAGACTTTGCCGAGGTTTCGGAGCATTTTGTCCTCGTCTTGTGCGCCGACGTTTACGTGTACGCTGACTGCGTCTGCGCCGACGCGTATGGCTTCTTGCACGCTGCAGACTTGGACTTTGGCGTTGAGGTTTGGGCTGAGGTTAGACATACCTGATAACATAACGATTAAGCCTGCGTTGCCGACGTCTATGTGTCTGGCTATGCCCTTGTGGACAAGGATGGCGTCAACTTTGCCCTTGAGAAGTTTGTCAGTTATCTGTTGCATGTTGGCTATGCCCTGTATGGGACCAACTGTTACGCCGTGGTCCATAGGCACGATTACTGTGCGGTTGTCTTTTTGCATGATTCTTCTTAGTCTGCGTGTTTTTCCTTCGTTCATTTTTTCACCTTAATGTGTTTTAAGTGAGTTTTTAATTAACTTTAATGCTTTTTCCTTTTCATTCCAATCTACAAACAGTAGAATACTTGATGTTATGGTTAATATGCCTGAAATGTTTATGCCGTTAACTCTTAGGTCCTCGCTGATTCTGCCGATGATGCCGTGTGTTTCTTCGAGTCCGACACCGCTTGTTTTTATGAAAACTAAGTCTTTTTTGACTGCCATCGCGATGGTTTCCTTGTTGCTGGTTGTTATCTTGTGAATTTGGTTGAAGAGGGTTTCGATGGTTTTTTCTTGGGGAACATAGAGGATTATTGAGTTCGTATTCATTGACATGCCTAACAGCGTCGTGTTTTCCTTAACTTTCGCTACCATTTCAGTGATGATCTGCGGGTTTGCTGAAATTCCGTTTCCAATCACCGTTATTTCAGCTACTGGTGTGGGGTGCGCTATTTCAGCATCAAGTTCCGAAGCTAATCCTCCTGTGATTAATGTGCCTTCTTTGCTTAAATCGCCTGCTGCATGATTGATTACTTTGACGTCGATGTTTTTCGGTTTGTACTTTAAAGCTTTGCTGTGAATGAATTTTGCTCCTGAATCCGCAAGGCCAACTAGCGTGTTAACGTCGATTTCCTTGAGCCGCTGCGGGTTTGCAATGACTTTTGGGTCACCTGACATGATGCCGTCAGCGTCAGTTACTAGTACAACTTGGTCAGCGTTTAATGCTTCAGCTAAAATGAACGCTGTGGTGTCGCTTCCGCCTCTGCCAAGCGTGGTGATTTTGCCATCTTTGGTTTTTCCGAGGAACCCAGCGATTACGGGTATGGTGCCTTTTTCCACAATTGGCAGGATGAATTCTTTAATGTTTTTTTCGCATTCTTTTCGCAGTGGGTTAGCGTTTTGGAAGGAGGCATCGGTTATTATGGGCCAGTTGCAGTCGATGGGGTCGAAGTAGCAGGAGTTTGCCCCGTTGCTTCTTAGTGCAGCGGAAAATATGCGTACGCTTGTTCGTTCACCCATCGAGAGGATATCGTCTAAATCGTGTTTTTCCAGTTTCCCATTCGAAGTATTCTTCGCAGTAGTCATGAGAACATCGGTTGTTTTGCCCATAGCGGAAACTACAACAGCGATTTTGGTGCCTTTTTTGGCTTCATTCACTACGGCAACAACCGCTTTTAAGAGTCTCTCATGATCGGCTAAGCTAGAGCCACCGAATTTAACCACAATTTTTTTGTTATCTACCATTTTGGTACACCCATGCTTTGCCCAGAACTTTTCTCAAAAAATTTTTCAGTCCTGGGCTTAAGGAAAATAATGAAAATAAAAGCAGTAGTCGAAGCTAAGGAACTGTGATGCGCTGGTTTCTTTCTTGCTTTTGCAACTGAACATTTTGCTTCGAACCTGTTGATTCAGTCATATCCCAGAAAATATAAGCGTTTCGGAATCAAGCAGCAATTTAAGGAACTTTAGCTGTGATTTTTTTCGCATATCTCCTTATATATAGGCTAAAACCCATCAGCGAGAAATTTTGCAGTTTAAAATTGTTTTCTATCAAACATACTTACAGCTGCCGCAAGGAGGGCCACTGTGACAACTGCTGATAGACCAATTGTGAAAACGTCCCCGTTGGATATGTTTAGCAGAGTTGGGATAAGTGGGATGCGGATATCTGGTTTCCTCCATAGATAATCAGTATCGCTCCGACTAAAACTGATGGTGCAGCGACACCGATGAGTACTCCTGCAGAGCAGGCTACAGCAACCATTGAAAAACTAATTGAGAGGGACTGGCCAAGGTTGCTCAAGATTGCCGTTGAAAGTGCGCCTGTAGTTAGGTAGTCTGTTGCCATTCCGACAAAAAACGAAATGAAAATTGCTATAGCCACGGAAATATACACGGAGAAGAATTTTGCAAGAAGAATGTCTCGCCGCTTAATTGGTCTTATCAAGAAGAGCTCGTAGACATGCCTGTTTCTTTCGTTAATTAATGAAACCGCCAGCATCACCGACGCCAGAGTTCCTGCTAGGCTGGAGGTCACTAGCGCCGAGATAACTGTGAAGGGAATAGCTTGCCCAGTGACGCCTGACTGTATAAACCGAAACAGAATGGTTATGATTGGCAAGCCAACCCAGAGGAAAATCATCACTTTAGACTTGTAGAATCCTCGTAACTCGTCAACAAAGAGTAAAGGCAAATTCATCCTTTTTCGCCATCCTGAACATAATTAAAGTAAATTTCATCCAGCGAAGGCGACAACAACGTGATGCCGCGCACCTTAATTTTCAGCCTTGCTATGTTCTGGATTATGTCATCGATAACTTCATCGGCGTCGGCGCGAGCCTCAAGATTCACCAAGATTCTGCCAGTAGAAGCCTGCTCTGCACTTGTCACGTTTTTAATTTTCCTGAACTCTTGCCATTTATCGGTAGGATAGGACAGAAGAACTTCCACAACCTTTTGGGGAGCAAGCTGAGACTTTAACTCGTTTAATGTTCCAACCTTCATGAGGCGTCCATGGCTTAAGATTCCGATTCGGTCAGCAACATCCTGAACATCGCTTAGGATATGTGACGAGAACAGTATGGTTGTGCCTTTTTTGCCCAGTTCAAGGACAATGTCTTTGAGTTGATGACGGCTAACCGGGTCAAGTCCACCCAGCGGCTCATCTAAAACCAGCAACTTGGGGTCATGAAGCAAAGCCTGTGCTAACCCAACCTTCTGAGTCATGCCGCCGGAAAGCTGAGAGATTTTCTTGTGCCGCACATCAGTTAGAGAAAGCAAATCTAAGAGCTGGGGAATGCGGGCTTCTACTTCCGCATCTTTGAGTCCTGAAAGTTTGCCAAATATTTTCAGGGCGTGATCCACGGTTCGCCATTCTTGGAAAGCCACGTTCTGCGGAAGATACCCCATTAACTTGTGAATTTCATCCTTCTGCTTGGGCACTTGGTAGCCGCCTATTAGGACTTCGCCGTAGAAATCTGTGATTAAGCCGATGAGGATTTTCATGGTTGTTGTTTTTCCAGCGCCGTTTGGACCTATGTACCCAAAAATTTCTCCTTTTTTAATTGAGAAGGAAACGTTTTCTAAAGCGCGGAAGCTGCTGTAGTCTTTTGTTACATTCCGAATAACGACAAATTCGTCGTTGACTGAGTTGTTACTACTCATCTTTTGCCTGGCGTGAGGTTTCACCTTAATCTGTACTTTCTTTTATAACCTTCGCATCACACAAGCGACTCCATAAATCTCTAAGAACCGAATTGTCGCTATTGCAGTCCCATTAATTGTTGTTGCGAGCGCAAGCTTGCTGGTCTACTCAAGAAATAACGGACACTAAAAAGTTTAGTGCGAACATATTTGGATCTAATGTCCAATCATTGCAGTACACCTATAAGGGGAGGGCCTACAAGCATCATTAGGAGACTGAAGAGTGGTTCTATGCAGAAACCTATCAGGGGGGTCTGTGTATTGGCGGTTTTTCAAGCCATAGTATGCTCGAAAAAATTTGTTTAAACATAAGTGAGAGGTTGCAGAAGCAGAGTCACCCTGTTCCAACCCATTGGTTGTTGTTGTGTAAAGGAGATTTTTTACAACATCACACTAATAAGAAATAAATCCGCAAAGATTGATCTACTGCTAAATAAGAGGGAGGAGAAGTCGCAGAGTATAAGCCATTAATATGGTGAAAAAAGGTGCAAAGCAGGGTTTACCATTGTTTCCAGGGGAGCTCGTCCATGTACTCGTTTAGGCTGCGGATTGAGTTGCCGTTTTTGCCCTTCTGCTTTAGCACTTCAACCAGTGCAGCTGCGAGTTGCAGGTTGGTGATGACTGGGACGTTGAATTCTACTGCTTGGCGTCGTATGATGTAGCCGTCGGTTAAGATGTCTGAGAAGCTGGAGCGTCTGTTTGCTATGGGCACGTTGATGACCAAGTCAATTTTGCGTTCCTGCAAATAATCCATTATGTTGGGGCTAACTTGAGCGTCTTTGACCTTGTAGAGTACAGTGGCTGCTACGCCGTTGGCGTTGAGCACGTCGGCGGTGTGTTGGGTCGCGTAGATTTTGAAACTCATGTCAGCAAAAGCCTTTGCTATGGGTACAACCCGTTTTTTGCGTTCTTCGTCGCCGCCGACACTTATGAAAACTGAGCCGCCTTTAGGTGGAATGTTGAATTCTGCAGACTGCAACGCCTTGGAGAATGCATCGGAGAAGTTTTCGCCTAAACACGCCACTTCGCCTGTGCTGAGCATTTCTACTCCGAGAACTGGGTCGGCACCGCTAAGACGCATGAAGCTGAACTGGGGAACCTTAACGCCAACGTGGGGTGCAACAGTCATCGGGGAGAGTTTGACGCCGTCGATTTTTTTGCCCAACATCGCTAAAGTCGCCAGCTCAATCATGTTTATGCCCCGAGTCTTGCTAACAAACGGCATAGAACGGGAAGCTCTCAGGTTGCATTCGATAACGTTGACTACGTCGTCTTTGACTAGGTACTGGATGTTGTATGGTCCATGGATGTTAAGGGCTTTGACGATGCTGATGGTGCATTCTTCTATTTTCTTTTGAACCTCAATCTTTAGAGCTTGAGGCGGAATAGTCATGGTTGCATCGCCGCTGTGGACGCCCGCGTTCTCCACGTGCTCCATGATGGCGCCGATGAACACGTTTTCGCCGTCGGAGACGCCGTCGACTTCGACTTCTTTGGCGCGGTTGATGAATTTGCTGATGACCACGGGGTGGTCGCGTCCGACTTTAGCGGCTAAGTTCAAAAAGTTTTCCAGTGAAGTCTCGTTGTAGGCAACACGCATTGCAGAGCCCGAGAGAACATAGCTTGGCCGCACGATGACAGGGTAACCGATTTTTTCGGCGAAGCGTTTTGCGTCGGCGATGGATTGGAGTTTGCTCCAGCTGGGCTGCCCGATGCCGAGTTGGTCAAGCAGCGCGCTGAATTTGGATCGGTCCTCCGCCAAATCCACGTCTTCTGCTGAGGTGCCGAGGATTTTTACGCCTGATTTTGAAAGCGTCATGGATAAGTTGTTGGGAATTTGCCCGCCTACACTGGTTATTACGCCCAACGGATTCTCCTTTTCGTAGATGTCAAGGATGCGTTCGATGGTTAATTCTTCGAAGTAAAGTTTGTCGGATACGTCGTAGTCGGTGGAGACGGTTTCTGGGTTGTAGTTGACCATGATGGCTTCTTTTATGCCGTTCTTTTTAAGTGCCCAAATGGTGTTGACTCCGCACCAATCGAACTCTACGCTGGAGCCAATGCGGAACACGCCTGCCCCCAAAACGATGACTTTGCTGGGGTTGTTGCTGAGTTCTATGTCGTCTTCGTCTCCGCCGTATGTGAGGTAGAGGTAATTGGTTTTTGCCGGCCACTCCGCGGCTAAGGTGTCAATTTGCTTAACTGCGGGGATTATGTTGGCGCCCTTTCTGAAGGCGCGGATCGTGAATTCGTCGGTGCTTTGGCACTTGGCTATTTGTTCATCTGAGAAGCCTAAGCGTTTGGCCTCGCGGATGGTTTCTACAGCTGATTCCTCAGCAAGGTTTAGGCATCGAAGCTGTGCTTCCATGTCGACGATGTTTTGGATTTTGTAGAGGAAGAAGGGGTCAACACCGCTTAAGCGGTAAATCTCCATTATTGGGATGCCGATTTTGAGGGCTTTGGCAATCTTGTAGAGGCGTTCGTCAGTGGGGTGTGCCATCTCATCTCTTAGGCGCTCTTCAGATTCAGGTTCTGAATCTTCTGGGTTGCCGACAAGTCCAATCTTGCCGATATCTAGCATACGAACGGCTTTCTGCAGCGCCTCCTCGAAGCATCGGCCAATAGCCATGACTTCGCCGACTGAACGCATCTGTGGTCCCACATGTCGGTCGGCGTTCTTGAATTTCTGCAAATCCCAACGAGGAATTTTAACAGTGATGTAGTCGAGGGCTGGTTCGAAGCAGGCGGTTGTGACCTCAGTGACTTTATTGATTAATTCTGGCAGGGTATAGCCCAAGGTAAGTTTTGTTGCGATGTAAGCAAGTGGGTAACCTGTGACTTTGCTTGCAAGCGCAGAGCTGCGTGACATTCGGGAGTTAACTTCTATGACGCGGCACTCCTCAGATTTGGGGTGAAGCGCCCACTGAATGTTGCATTCGCCCACTATACCGAGGCTACGGATGGCGTTTATGGATATTGAGCGGATCTGATGATATTCGCGGTTAGTCATAGTCTGGGAAGGCGCGACAACTATGCTGTCGCCTGTGTGGATACCCATGGGATCAAAGTTTTCCATGTTGCAAACCGTTAAGCAGTTGTCTGAGTAGTCACGCATAACTTCGTACTCAACTTCTTTCCAGTGCCCCACGTACTCTTCTACGAGGACCTGGCTGATTCTGCTCTGTGCGATCCCGATGGTTACAATTTCTTTGAGTTCTTTGATGTTGTGAGCGACGCCTGCACCTTTACCGCCCAAAGTGTAAGCCACACGAACCATTACAGGGTAACCGATTTCGTCGGCAATCTCCATCGCTTGTTTCACGCTGGTGGCAGCTCGGCTTTTTAGGAGTGGTATCCCTGCTTTTTGCATGGCTTGGCGGAACCTTTCCCGGTCGCCTGTGTCTTCTATGGCTTGGACGGGTGTGCCTAAAACTTTAACATTGTACTTTTGCAGAATGCCTGTCTTTTCAAGTTCTAAGCCGCAGTTAAGCGCTGTTTGCCCACCGAAGCCCAAAAGGATGCCGTCTGGGCGTTCTTTAGCTATTACTTTCTCTACAAATTCTGGGGTGACTGGGAGAAGGTAAACTTTGCCTGAGAGGCGAGGGTCAGTTTGGATAGTGGCGATGTTGGGGTTAATCAAGACGGTTTCTATGCCTTCCTCGCGCAATGCCTTCAAACATTGGCTGCCGCTGTAGTCGAATTCCGCTGCTTCACCGATTTTAATGGCGCCGCTGCCAAGAACCATAACTTTCTTTATCCAATCAAACTTCGGCATGCTTAAGGCGCCTCCAAGGTTTTAGCGAATTTGTCAAACAGCCACTCAGTATCGTATGGTCCTGGTGACGCTTCAGGGTGCCACTGCACAGCAAAGACGGGTTTGCACTTGTGTTTGACGCCTTCAGTGGTTTTGTCGTTAGGATTAATGAACCAGGGTTCAAGAGGTGTTTTCTTTAGGGATTCCAAGTTTATGGCGTAACCGTGGTTTTGGGTTGTGATGTAGCAGCGGTTGTTGTTTAGGTCAAGTGCGGGTTGGTTTTGGGCTCGGTGGCCAAACTTTAGTTTGTAAGTGTCTCCGCCCATTGACAGCGCCAAGATTTGTGCGCCAAGACAGATGCCCATAAGCGGAACCTTCTCAGACAACTCACGGATTGCTTCGATGGTTTTTACGCATTTTTTGGGGTCGCCTGGACCGTTACTTAAGAAGACGCCGTCAGGGTTGTAATTCATGATTTCGCTGGCTGACGTGTCATAGGGCACACGCACAACGTTTATGCCCCGTTTAAGCAGGTTACGGATGATGCTGTATTTGACGCCGCAATCGATTAGCACCGCGGTTTTTTTGCCGTCAACGCTATATTTGACGGGTTTTTTAACTGACACTTCCTTGACCAAATCGGTTAAGTTGGGGTCGGCGATGTTTTTGCCGTTCTTTAAGAGCGCATCTAAATTGGGTTCTTCGCCTGCTTCAAAAACCTGCAAGATACCCAGCATGACACCGTGGGTTCGAAGTTTCTTGGTTAAGCGTCTAGTGTCTACGCCGTAGATTCCTGGAACCCCTTCGTCGGCTAGCCATTTGTCAAGGGTTCTTGTGGATGCCCAATGGAACGGTTCATGACAAAGTTCGTGGATTACTAAGTCCTTGAACTTGGATATGGTCAGATTCGAAATAAAGCGGCATTCCGAGGTTTAATTCGTTGGATGGAACACCGTAGTTGCCGACCATCGGGTAAGTGAAAGTTAAAACCTGCCCCTTATACGACGGATCGGTGAGCGCTTCTGGGTAACCAACCATCTGAGTTGAGAAAACAACTTCTCCAGAGATTTTTCCTGTTGCGCCAAAACCTTTACCGATAAAAGACGTTCCGTCTTCAAGAAGCAGTATTGCTTTTTTATTGTTGGATGTGCTATTTTGTGGGACCAAAGCCCTATTCAACCTACAGGTTTGAATTTTTAAGTCTTCCGCTTTTGGAAGGATTCGATTGAGAGTACGATTCCACGGTTGATTTGAGGGTTTTTTCTGCGTTTGCAAGGTTCTCTTGGAGTTTTGAAACGTTTGTTTTTGCTTGTAACAGGATTTTGTTTCTTGATTTGATTGATCTTTCGACCTCTGCGGGTGAGGGACCACCTTGTACTTTATAGGTTTCGATTAGTTTGCGGAGATTTGTGCATTCAACAATGTCCTCTTTCTTAACCGTTAATTTGACGCCAGCGGCTTCCTGACCTACTTTCTGGAGCAATTCAGGTGTAGCATCGAGCAAAGTCTTGTTTTGAATCAATCAATGATTTGACTAATGCGCCAACGATTTTGTGGGATGTTCGGAAAGCAACATTGTATTTCCGCACAAGCATGTTGGCGAGTTCGGTTGCGCCCACGAAGCCTGCGGCTTTGCTTTCAACGTTTGAGTAAACTTTAAGGTTTGGAATGAGCTTGGCAAATATGCTCAATGAAGCCGCGAGGTTTTCTGTTGACGCCCAAAGCTTTGGTGTTATCTCTTGGAAATCAAGGTTGTAGGTCGATGGCAAACTTTTCAGAGCAGCGGCTGAAGCAACAAAATCGCCCAGCGCATAACTGGCTCTTGCTCGAATAACTTCGAGGACTTCAGGGTTCTTTTTCTGCGGCATGATACTGCTGGTTGAGGTGAATTCGTCTGGCAGCTCGACTGTGCCGAATTCTGGTGAACTCCAAATGATCAGGTCTTCGGCTAAGCGGCTCAAATTCACTGCTAGGAGTGCCAACGCTGATTGGGTTTCAAGGATGAAGTCTCGGCTGCCGACCGCGTCAATCGAGTTCTCCAACACCGCATCAAAGCCCAAGAGCTCAGCGGTTGTTTTGCGGTTTATTGGAAAACTTGTGGTTGCCAAGGCTCCAGCGCCAAGAGGGCAAAGGTTTACCCGTTCGTAGGCGCTCTGCAATCTTTGCAAATCTCGCCCTAAGCCGTCAACATGTGAGAGCAGATAGTGGGCGAAGGTGACTGGTTGGGCTGGTTGCAGGTGAGTGTATGCCAAAATGACTGTTTCAGTGTGCTTGCTGGCTGTTGATAGGAGGCTTTCCTGCATATCAAGCACTTGCTGCATGATGTTAAGCAGTTCATTGCGTAAGCGCCATGCGAATGGCGGTGGTGACTTGGTCGTTTCTGCTCTTTGCGATGTGTAGGTTTCCGCCAACCTCAGGACCCGTCTCAGCTAAAACCGCTTCTTCAACTGCCATGTGGACATCTTCGGCGTTGGGGTCGAGTTTTTGGCTGACTTGTTTTTGGAGGGCTGAGAGGATTTTTGCGCCGTCTTGCCATTGAATGATTTTCTGCTCCATAAGCATGACGACGTGTGCTTTGTTGATTGCCAAAACAGCGTCACCTAACCGTGCATCATCTTTTCTTGAAGAGGTAGAATTTGGCAACGTCTTCTCGAACATTGCCCAGTCGTCCTCCATGCAGCATTTTCGACGTTTTTCCTTACCCTCCTATCAGTTTATTCTTTTGTTATGGAAAATTAGGTTTTCTTTGCCTTCGGCTTCTTGTTGGCCTTCTTGAGCGAGTTGTACATTCTTGTTTGCAAGCCCCAGAGTTCTATGAAGCCTTTGCTGTAGGATTGGTTGAAGCTGGTTTTGATGTTGTAGTTGGCTAGGTTTTTGTCGTAGAGTGAGTTTGGCGAGGAGCGTCCGATTATTTGGAGGCTGCCTTTGTAGAGTTTAAGTTTGACTTCGCCGCTGACGTTTTCTTGGGATTTGTTGATGAATGCATCTAAGTCGTCTTTGAGTGGGTCAACCCATAATCCAGCGTACGCTAGGAATACCCATTCTGCATCGATTTGCTGTTTGAAGAGCACTTCGTGGCGGGTCATGACCATTTTTTCAAGGTCTTTGTGCGCTTCCAAAATCACTGTGGCAGCGGGACACTCGTAAACTTCACGAGATTTCAAACCGACAATACGGTCTTCTATGTGGTCGATACGGCCAACACCGTTTCTACCAGCGATCTTGTTGACTTCTTCAATGAGTTCAAGGGGCGCCATGGGTTTGCCGTTAACCGCAACTGGCACACCAGCCTCAAAGCTGAATTGTGACTATTTCTGGTTTGTCTGGGGCTTTTTCAGGTGCAACGGTCCATTCGTAAGCATCATCTGGTGGAGCTTGACTTGCATCTTCGAGAAGACCACATTCGATGGCTCGTCCCCAAACGGATGCGTCTATGCTGTATTTTTTGGCTGCGTTCAGAAACGGGGATGCCTTTGGTTTTAGCGTAAGCGATTTCTTCTTCTCGAGTCAGACCCCATTCACGCACTGGAGCAATAATCTGTTTTCCGGGTGCTAAGGCGCCAAGTGTTACGTCGAAGCGGACTTGGTCGTTTCCTCTTCCTGTGCAGCCATGAACTAAGCCTGTTGCGCCTTCTTTCTCCGCGATCTCCACCATTTTTTTAGCGATCAGTGGCCGCGAAAGGCTTGTGCTGATGGGGTATTTGCCTTCGTAGAGCGCGTTGGCTTTGATGGCTGGGAAAATGTAGTCTTTGGCGAACTCGTCTTTGGCGTCGATTGAGAAATGTTTGAGGACGCCGAGTTTCTTGGCTTTTTCCTCAGCTGCTTTAAGGTCTTCGCCTTGACCAACGTCAACTGTTACAGTGATAACTTGTGCGTTATATTTTTCTTGGAGGTACTTGATTAACACAGATGTGTCTAATCCGCCCGAGTAGGCTAACACAAATTTTTCGGTTATCTGTTTGCTCCCCCATTTTTTGTTCTGAATTATTCCCCTTACCTTGAGGGCTGTATTTTTAAACCTTGTGACTTTTTTGTTACTTAACAAGCTTTAAATGTCCCATTTGATACATTCACAGAACACCATGACTGTAGCTCAAAACGTAAGAAGCCACCTGCGAAACAAACCCTACCTACTGGAAGCCCTAGAAAAAGGCATAGTCAACCTGAGTGAGCTTTCACGGCAAATCCAAACAGAACTAAAAACCAGCGACACAAGCGCCATAAAAGCCGCATTGCGCCGCTACTCAGAGGAACTGCAGAAGCACAAGCAGAAAAGAGAAGAAAAAGTGCTTCAGCTCCTAAAACGCAGCAACATAGCTGTTTACGACCGAAAATCCGTCATGATAACAGCAAAAGAACTGCCCCCAACAAACAGGAATGAAAGTAGATTTGCTGGGCAAATTCGTTTACTTACTTGACCGAAGCGAAATGCCCGAACGAATAACCACCCTTGTGAAACATGACAACTGCACCATGATTGTTATTCACTCGCCCGAGGAACTTGAGGCGACGCCAGGAGTTGTCGCTTTCCTTGCCACCTTGCTGGCGGAACAGAACGTGAACATCGTCGAATTCATTTCATGCTGGACAGAAACAATCATGGTTGTTGAGAAGAAGGACAGCCTCAAAACATATGAGGTTCTGTCGAACTTGGTGGGTTAACATGCACTGGAGTGGCAGCAATATTAATAATGCTACAGTCGATATCTCAGCTACAGCTTTCACGATTAAACCAAGAAAAAACCTTTGCCAAAGGGAGATACAATAGAATGGTACATCAAGAATGCATAAACTGCAAAACAACGTACGGTATAGATGAGATTGTTTACTTCTGCAGAAAATGCGGAGACATTCTGGAGATAAAGTTTGACTTCAAACAGTTAGCTGAAACGCTAAAAGAAAGCGGCTGGATGAGCAAGCCACTCTCGGTTTGGCGTTACCGAGACTTCATGCCCATCCACGAATCCACAAAAGTAGTAACCTTAAGCGAAGGCGGCACGGGTCTGCATCGCTCGGAACGTTTAGGCGCAGAGTTGGGACTCAAAAACCTCTACGTAAAAAACGAGGGTGAAAACCCCACTGGCAGCTTCAAAGACAGAGGCATGACCGTTGGAGTAACAAAAGCTGTGGAGCTGGGCGCAAGGCATGTAATCTGCGCTTCAACAGGCAACACTTCTGCAAGTTTAGCCGCTTACGCAGCAAGGGCAGGGATAAAATGCACCGTCCTTATCCCCTCAGGCAAAATCGCCTACGGCAAACTCGCCCAAGCTATGATCCACGGCGCCAAAGTACTGCAAGTCAAAGGAAACTTTGATGAAGCCTTAGAGTTCGTGTTAAAGCTCGCCGAGAAGCACAAGAGCATTTACCTTCTTAACTCAATTAATCCGTTTAGAATAGAAGGGCAAAAATCGCTGGGCTACGAAATCTGCGAACAACTAAACAATGACGCACCCGACCGCATCATCGTGCCGGTTGGCAACGCGGGAAACATAAGTGCCATCTGGAAAGGCTTAACTGAATTCCACAAACTCGGCTACATCAAAAAACTACCCAAAATGACAGGTATACAAGCCGCAGGCTCAGCACCTATCGCCCAAGCAATCAAAACCAACAGCGACAAAATCATACCTGTTGAACACCCTGAAACCGTTGCCACTGCCATCAGAATCGGTGCGCCTGTGAGTTGGAAGAAAGCCGTCAACGCCATCCACGAATCAAAGGGTACAGCAGAAACCGTGACTGACGAAGAAATCTTGGACGCACAAAAAGTACTCGCAAGAGTCGAGGGCATTTTCGTGGAACCCGCAAGTGCCTCATCAATCGCTGGCTTAAAGAAACTGGTCCAAAGCGGCGTGATTGGCAAGGACGAGCGGGTAGTATGCGTTACCACAGGACATGGACTCAAAGACCCAGATACAGCGGTTAAAATGAGTGAAAAGCCCATTGAAGTGGAAGCAGAAATGACAGCCATAGAGGACGCGTTAGGCTTGAAGCGTCAAGTGACGATTCTGGCAAGGTGAGAAGACATGAGGATTATTTTAGTTGGTTATGGCGTAGTCGGGAAAGGCGTAACAACCATTCTGGCTCGCAGATACATAGAACAAGTTAAGGACTACGGGTTTAACCCAAAAATCGTCGCCATCGCCGACATAGACGGCGCAGTTATTAATCCCAAAGGTCTAAGCCCAGAAAAACTAGAAGAGATTAAGCAACGGGGTTACCCAATATCGGCAGACCCTGATTTCGGTCGCCCAGGCATTTCAGCGCTGGATGTCATCGAGTCGGTTGAAGCAGAAGTGGTGGTTGAAGTCACCCCAGTCAACATCAAAAACGGTGAACCAGCCCTCTCCCACATCACTAAAGCATTCAAAACCGGCAAACACGTTGTTACAACCAACAAAGGACCCTTAGCCTTAGCCATGCCAGCACTTACAGAACTAGCCGAGTACAACAACGTTTACTTGCGATTTAGCGGCACAGTTGGCGGCGGAACACCCATGTTAGAGTTCGCCAAACGATGCCTTGCAGGAGACAGAATCCTTGCCATACGCGGCATACTAAACGGCACAACAAACTACATACTAACTGAAATGTCTCAAAACCACGTGACCTTCCAAGACGCGTTAGCAAACGCCCAGAAGCTTGGTTACGCGGAGAGGGAGCCATCGATGGATATTGATGGATTTGACACAGCTTGCAAAGTGGTCATTTTATCAAACTGGATAATGGGCAAGAAAATAACCTTAAAAGACGTGGATAGAACAGGCATCCGCGAGGTGACACTGCAAGCACTCAAGGAAGCCGCGAAAAGAAACAGCACCATCAAACTTATCGGTTCAATAGAGGGCGACAAAGCCCAAGTTAAGCCCACAGAAATTCTGTTAACCAACCCGTTGTGTGTCAGCGGAGTATTAAACGCAATAACCTTCTCAACGGAGTACGCGGCAGAACAAACCCTCATCGGCAGAGGCGCAGGCGGCATCGAAACCGCCAGTGCAGTTTTAAGGGACCTCTTAGATATAAGACGTAAATTAGCAACCAAACTACTAAACTAAAAAAAGGCTGAATAAAAAATGAAGAAGATAGTGATGAAGTTCGGCGGAACCAGCGTTGGCACGGGCGAAAACATACGCCACGTAGCCGATTCAGTTACACAGTACGCTAAAAACGATTGCAGAGTTGCCGTAGTGGTTTCAGCGTTGGCAGGCGTCACCAACAGCCTCATTGACGTAGCGTGCCAAGCCAAGAAAAGCGATGAAAAACAAATCGAAGCCTTCACAAAAACGCTACTTAAAAAACATCTTGAGGCAACTTCAAGTGCCATCACCAGCAAACAAATCCAAAAAGAAGTCACCCAAATCACAGAAAAAACAATCTCCGAACTAGAAAAAGTCTTAACAGGCATATGCTACATCGGTGAACTCACGCCAAAATCCAAAGACTACGTCGTCTCTTTTGGCGAACGTTTGTCTGCACCGATTCTTTGGGGCGCCATAAAAGACCACAAACTCGAAACCCAATGCTTCACAGGCAAAGAGGCAGGCATAGTTACAGACTCTAACTTTGGCGAAGCTAACCCCCTTATGAACTTCACCACCCACCTTATCCGCGAAAGACTGGAGCCACTGTTTGAAAAGGGCACAATTCCAGTAGTTACTGGCTTTATCGCTGCCAACCAAGACGGCATAGTCACAACAGTCGGACGCGGCGGCTCCGATTACACCGCAACCATACTTGGCGTCGCCTTGCAGGTTGACGAGGTCTGGATATGGACAGACGTCGACGGCATAATGACCACTGACCCAAAGATTGTTCCAGCCGCAAGAATGCTACCACAACTCAGCTATCAGGAAGCAGCGGAAATGGCGATTTTCGGCGCCAAAGCCATGCACCCACGCGCTCTAGGACCAGTAATCAAAGAAAACATTCCGGTTCGAATCCGCAGCGTATTCCACCCTGAAAACCAAGGCACACTCATAACCAAAGAACCAGCCGCTAACGAAACAAAACCCGTCAAAGCAGTAGCCATGATAAAAGACGTAGCCATGCTAAACGTCAACGGAGCCGCAATGGTCGGCGCACCGGGAAGCTACGCAAAAGTCTTCGACGTACTGGGCAAAAACAACATCAACGTCATGATGGTATCCACAGCCGTGTCAGAAGCCAACATATCCATGATAATTAAACGTGATCTGCTGGGCAGAGCAATCAGCAACCTTGAAATTGCGTTGCTGGAGAGAGGTGGCTTAGTCAGCGAAGTCACAGCAGAAGACGACGTTGCAGTCATCGCAGTTATGGGCGCCAACATGAAAGGCACATTGGGCGTTGCATCAAAAATCTTCAGCACTGTCGCCAAAAAAGGCATAAACATACGCATGATTGCACAGGGCAGCTCAGAACTCAACATATCCTTTGTCGTTAAAGAGAAAGACGGAGTAGCCGTAGTCCGCGCGATACACGAAGAATTCAAACTAGACAAAAATTGAGTCTCGTCTCACTACTTTTTCTTACACTGTTCTTTTTGCGCCGCAGTTAGGACACACAGTTAGAGTCTGATCCATAAGACCTTGGCAGTACTTGCAGGGAATCATAACGACGGTGCGGATGACTTCTCTTTGCACGGTAGCAGACTGAGCTTGAACGGTTGGCGCTATGACTTGGATTTCGCATGTTTGTGTTGTCCTGTCTGGTCGGCCATCAACTGCAAGGACACCTTTTATGGTCCATGTGACTCGTCGATCCACGCCAGCAGATGTTGCTCTTGCGCCAGCTGGAATGTTAATGTTAACCAGGATGCCGCGGGTTTCGCCGTTTGCAAAGTGAGATGGCCCAGAAAGTGCGGGTTTTGCACTGTAAATAACCACTGACTCTTCTACAACCTGAGGAATCGATCTTTTGAGAGCGGCGTCGTAGACTTCTTTAATGACCTTAGCCTGTTCAACGCAGGCAATTTCGCACCGCACCTCGGTTGTTTCGAAGTCTTCTTTTGAATTTACGTTGAGGGTTCCCTGCAGATTGTCTCCTAATGCGACAGAGTAATTGTCAAACCTTAACTGGACAGACGCCTCAGGGGCAGTAAGCTTGTTTGTGAACTTTTTAAGGAAACCCATCGTAACACCCATGCAAGTAATGAATCGTTTATTTGAGGTCGCGGCTTTTAAGATTTGTGAATAGATTCTTAATCTTTTAGCTTCAGCTCGACAAATGCATTTTGGATTTAGCAACAAGAGGGTTTATTTAGTTATTTTAAACATAAACTTGTTAGGTCTGACAAATGGAAAAAATTATTTTTGGTTTCGAGGAAGAAGAAGATTCTGAAGACTGCGATTGCGATGATTGTGAAGAAGAAGAAGAATAATAACCACATACCTTAATTTTTCTTTTTTGCGAAATTTTCTATAACCTCTCTTAAAATTTAGCTTTCCTGTTGTTTTATCACTAACCTTTCTCGAACTGTAGCTATGAGTTCTTCAGGTCTAACTGGTTTAACCAAAAAGTCGTCTGCTCCATAATCAGCAGCTTTTTTTCCAACTTCCTCAGTTGAGAAACCTGTGACAATAATTTTGATTGCTTCAGAATCAGCCATCTTGAGTAGAAGGTCTGTTCCGTCCATGTCAGGAAGTTTAACGTCAACTAACCATACGCTGAACTTTCCTTTTTTGATTTTTTTGATGGCATCTTCACCTGTCTCAGCCGTTTCAACTACGTATCCTTCCTTTTCCAAAATACTTTTAAAAACCCTCAAAATATTCATGTCGTCATCGACTACAAGAATCCGCTTTTTCTCTTCTTTCATCTAACTCCTCCAATTAACAATTATTAATTCCATAGAAGCTCCGATGTGGCGTGTGACATTTTGATTGGCAGAAAATAATGCAGGAACTCCAAATATAGAGACGAATGTCAGCTTACTCAACTATAACATCAAGTATCGTAGCAACCGCTTTAAGGGTATGTGGATGGCTTCACACAACAACAATTTCGAAATTTTGCGTAACCAGACCTATGGCTAATTCTGTAATCGAGGATAATAGAAATATCATTGTAACAGTGGAAATACGGAGGATTTATGTGGGTTTTGCAACAACAAATATGCCTGTACACATATTCTTAGCCACATGTTCTAAAAATCGCAAGTACCTCCAGTTTTTCAACCTGTCAGGTCCTCCTCCACTTTGAGAGCGCGCTTTAACATCCGCATTATGGCCTGCTTACTGGAATCATCCAGTTTTGTTTGAGAATAGACTGTGCAATGTATCCACGGTTTCCGCACCGTTCCCGTAGAACGCAGTTTTACACCTAAGAGCTCACCGTTAAAACGCGTCACACGCCAGCAAATGCCCCTCTCACAGGTTTCTTCGAGGGGTTGACCAGTACCAGCTTGCAGGCTTACGGAGGGTAAGCTCAAAACTGTAAGGTGGAATCGCTTCAAACTCAACTGAGAATGCATTTTTTAGGTTCAAGACAAAACCCTAACTACACAATTCAAGTGACAACAGACATAAAAATTACTTGTATTGATGCTCCCAAACATGTATCACAGGACATACTTTGGGAAAACTTTTATTCATATTAAACAACTTCACATCATGACTAGATTCCTGCACAATACAGAGTTATACGAAACGGTCCTTCAGAAATCATTAGGCGCAAAAGAGATTCTATGGGTATGCTCCCCATCTCTCGGTTTAGGCGCCCACAGAGTTTTCTCACAAGAAATCCTAAAAAATCCTCCAGCTGACATCCGTTTTATGTTTCGAGTAAATGAATTCGCAGTCAAAGAAGGCGAAGTAAATCCTTATGAAATACAATACTTAATGGAGCACTTTAAGGGGATTAGCATTAAATCTCATGAAAATTTTCATTCAAACATTTACATTTTTGACAATTCGGCGTTAATAACTTCAGCCACCTTGACGGAAGAAGCGTTTGAAAGCAATACTGAAGTTGGAGTACTGCTTGAGGGATCCGATGCAGAAGACGTAAAAAACTTCTTTACTCAAAGCCTATGGAACACTTCAAAATCGATAGGTGAATTAAAAAAATATAAGCTGATGTGGAATTTAGCCCAGAAGACAACAAAGAAAACCAATCCGAAAAAAGTTAAGCCTCACACTAAAATCAAAGATTGGACCAATGCCTACATTAACACATGGTACATTGGGGTTTCCAATTGGATATCTGCAAAATCTGAACGCAAGATAAAGAAGGAAACAAATTGGCGAACTAACCTCTCGGTATTAGGAGACGTTGGTTACCACGCTTTTACACAAGTTAAACTTGGCGATTATGCATACATAGCTGACTTAAGCAAACGCGGCAAAATAGAGATTGAGTTTGTACAAATATCCGATAAAGCTCACGTAGAGACGGATGAGGGAGACTATCACTGTGCCTTTGAAGTAGAAAAAAAGTACTTGCTGGAAAGGGAACAATTCTTCGACATGTTAAAAAATTCAAATATTAGTTCTAAAACATCTGAGACTATACTTAACGATGATCAACTAAAGCAGGTAGCTAACGTTCTTTCTTCAATCAAGCGGAAAAGGAAACGTAAATTCCATTAACGACTTTCACAAAAATTGTTTGTTGTTGTTCTTAAGTAAAAAAGCCCTTCATAAATTACCAACGCTTTAGGAGACATTTACGCTAAGCTCGTACGCAAATAAGGAGAGATTAATCTATCTAAGCCTGTCTTGCCTGTTGTCTGCCAGCCCAGTCAAGTTTTCTCTTGTTGCGAGCATCTTCTCTCTCCTTCTTTTTTCGAGGCTGAGGTTTTCCCCGATCTTGTTCACCTGTTTCACCTTTCTTACTCAGCTCACTATCACCTTCCGACAATAAAATTTATTTTCGTTCGCAAATTGTTCCATTTTCTTAATATAATTAAAGTCAATACAGTTTTTATGAGTCGTGGACTCAAAGAACCTTAGAACTTAATATCGAAAAATGGAAATGTGTGAAGGGAAGAAGCATTAGCGTCTTGTTGAAAAGAAAAAAGCTAAAAAGAAACTCTTTGCTCGGGTATTTCGAGATTTAGCTGCTTCTTTAGTGCCTTGTATCTATTTCTGACCGTAACTTCGGTGACTCCGGCTGCTTCTGCTATGTCTTTTTGCGTTATCTTTTCGTTATTCTGAAGACAAGCTATGTAGAGTGCAGCCGCCGCCATCCCCATGGGATCTTTTCCTGCTGAAAACCGTTTTTGTCTAGCTTCTCTAAGTATTGCTATGGCTGTACCCTGTGTTTTTCCTGATACTCCATTTTTTTCTGCAATTTTAGAAACATACGTCAGCGCATCAGCAATTGGCATGTGAAAATCGAGCTCTTGCAGCAGCAGTCTATAGCAGCGTGCAACATCTTTCTTATCAACAAGACTTGCTTCAGCGATTTCGCGAAGGGTTCTGGGTGTTCCGCTTTTGCGGCAAGCAGCATACACCGCGGCGGCAGCGATGGCGGATATGGATCTTCCACGGACTAAGCCTTTGTCGAGTGCTCTTCGTAAACGAGGGCGGCTTTTTCTTTGATAGGCGGTGAGATGGAAACTTTGCCTGATAAACGGTCAAGTTCACTCATGGCTTGAGCGAGGTTTCGGTCGACTGATGAGTGCACTCGGCTGCGTATTTGCCACTTCCTAAGACGCCACATCTGCAGTCTTGTAGATATTGGTAGCTTTCTTCCGAATGCGTCTCTGTCAACTTGACTGATGGTTGTAGATAATCCTTTATCATGAATCGAATAGGAGGTCGGCATACCGACGCGGCTTCTTGAGGCTTTCTCTTCCTGAGTAAAAGCGCGCCACTCGGGCCCCTTATCTAACATCTGCTCATACAAAACAAGACCGCAAGTCACCGCAGATGGTTTCGCCGCTATCGTAGTCGTGAACGAGATTTTTGCTTGCACATTCAGGGCAAATTTCAGCTAAACGCTGATGGATTTTTGGAACTTCTTTAGTTATACTAACTTGGGTTATACTCATTTTTCCTACTCCACTTTACTTGCCCAGAACGTCACTAAATCATAAAATCCCGATTTAAGGCTTAAAAAAATGATAATGCGATCCGCGCAATCTAACACTAGAGGAAGAGGTGTAGTTATTATACATGATTTGATTTAACCAACAAATTCAGGTGCAACAAGCCTTATCACACGAACGTTGTCTCTTACCAAGGGTAATTCCTTAAGGAACTCTACAGATCCCGGAGAAGAAATCAATTTTAAATTAGACGCTAAAATAGATCATGCACTCTTGCGTCTCCCGTTTCTGTGAACGCTAAATTATAAATTAAAGAAAGGGATTACCGGCTGTAGGATAGTTTTTTATTTGCTTGGAGATCATTGTTTAACTGGGATAATCGTATGGCTTTGTCGGGGAATGTTTGTGTAGTTACCGGTTGTAACTCGGGGATTGGCAGAGAGACAGCTTTTGCGTTAGCAGAATTAGGCGCTACATTGGTGATGGTTGTTCGTAATCAGGAGAAAGGAGAAAAAACATTAGCTGAAATAGTCGATCAGACAGACAACAAGTCTGTTAGCCTAATGATATGTGATATGTCATCGATGGCGTCCATAAGGAATTTTGCACAGGAATTTAAGGGAAAATACAATCGATTGGACGTACTGGTAAACAATGCAGGTGCAGAATTCAGTAAGCGAGAGGTTACGCCTGAGGGTTTTGAACGGACGCTTGCCGTTGATTATTTGGCGCCATTCCTTTTGACACATGAGTTATTAGACTTGCTTAAGGATAGTGCACCGTCTAGAATAATCAATGTGAGTTCTGGTTTAGCGAAGAATGGAAAGGTAAATTTTGATGACCTGCAAAGTGTGAAAGATTACAAGGGAATGCAGGTTTACTCGAATGCTAAGCTAATGCTCATGATGTTTACCTATGAACTCTCTAGACGGTTGAAGGGCACTGATGTTACGGCAAATGTCCTGATGCCTGGTTTCGTGGCCACTAATCTTGGGAAAAACAGTGGAAGCTTACGATCCTCTATCATGTTCAAGATGGTTCGCCCAATGCAAATAAGTGCAAAGAAAGGCGCAGAGACATCAGTCTACTTAGCTTCATCAGACGATGTAAAGAACACCACTGGAAAATGTTTTGCAAAGAAAAAAGAAGCTGTTACTTGCCCTGCCTCTTACGATGAGTCAATGCAGAAGCGATTATGGAATGAAACGATTGCTCTGCTTTGTTTGAAAGAAGAAGAACAACAGTGCCCTTAGGAAAACAGCCGTTTTTTTCTTCTAAAAGCTCAGCAGGGTTAATTTACTATTTTTTAGGCTCCCTCAGACTTAACGTAGACTTCAACCTTAACTGGAGAAGCTGCGTTCCCAAGAAACTCTGACAAAGTCCCCGTCCACTGCGCTTTGGAGTCTGCGGTAAATCCAACTGTCTGCGAAATTCCACGCCATAGCAGTGCCTTGTCGTAGTCTTTGGCGTCTTGGGGCATGAACTCAAAAATTGATCGGCTCGCAATAATGACCAGTTTTTTCTTCATGCGGGAAATTGCCACGTTGATTCGGTTTAGGTTGAGCAGGAAGTCGCTTTCGCTGCGGACGTAGTCGGGGTCGCTGACTGTGGATGAGATGATGATGAAGTCTGCTTCGCCGCCTTGATAGCGCTCAACGGTGTCGATTCGGGCGTTTTCGCAGCCTTCAGAGAGCATGTTTTTGAGCAAACCTTTCTGGGCGTTATGCGGTGTAATTACACCTATGCCCTCAGATTTCACGTTACGAACCAAGGCTTCCACAATCGAAGCTTCAACCAGGTTTGACTGGAAACTCTCAGCCTCATCATGCACAATCAACACAAAAACGTTCTCAGGTTCCAAAACAACCCCTAACCCATCCGTCTTAGGCTTCGAAGCTGCTAAAGTTTGTTTCTGGTCTGAGCGAAAATCAATCTTGTCTTTTTCATACACCCATTCTCGCAGAAACTCCGCGACCACTGAGTGGCATCGGTGGCTTTCACATAGTCGCTCAGCAGGAATATCTGCGGGGTGTTTGCATTTTATGCGTTCAATGCCAAGATCCTCTTGCGTAGCAACCGCAGAAAATCCATGGCTGAGAGGAAAGACGCCATTTCTTCGAGTGTTCGGCGGTCTTCTTTTTCCCAGTTATGCGCTTGAATTGGAGGCAGCTGGCGGTGGTCGCCTGCGACGAGGATTTGGCTGCTTTTTGATAGGAAGGAGCCTGAGAGAATCAGTTCGGGCAGACGCATCATGCTTGCCTCGTCAACTACGAGCAAGTCAAAGAAGCCTTCGCCCCATGGCGGCTCGGAGTCACCGATTTTCTTCATTAACCCATACAAGCCAGGAGGAGTAAGACATAAAATCAAGGGGTCTGAACCTGAAGCGTTAGGAGTTAACGTTGCCTGATTCATCAAGCAATCGGTGAGTTCCTGAACTGTTTCTTCGTCTTCGTTGTAGTTGACGTATTTGACGCCGTCAATGGGTTTAGCTGATGAAGCTGAGCTGCTTAGCACTCGGTAAATGCGGAGGTCTTTTAGGTCTTTGCCGCCTTCTCTGCAGTATTCTTGCCAGCAGCGGGCGAGTTTGCTGACGAACTCTTGGATTGCCTTGTGGGTTGGAGCAACCATCAAGCACCCTGCACCTGCCATGGGCTCGGTGAGCGGCGACATGCGCTAAAACCGCCAACTGCAAAGTCTCAGTCTTCCCTGTCCCAGGCGGACCCTGCAACATAACAATCTGCTCTTTCCCAAAAACCCGTTCAATAAAACGTTGCTGCTCAGCTTTAGGAGGAAAACGCCTGCGTTCAACCCAACGCAAAAACGAAGCTGCAGCATCCCGCGACAAAGCTGTATGCGAAGAAGCTTCAGATTTGCCTGCTAAGAAGTCCGCCAACAAACAATAGAGTACATTGTTGGCTGCGTAGTCAAGGCATTTGGCTGCCCTGTCAGAAATGATGTCATCCGCCAACTCGTCGAGAATGTAGATTCGCCCAGCTTCAAAGAGCTGCATATACTTGCTTTTTGCCTTCTCAGGGTCAGTTGTGGGAAGGTTGTGCCAGGCGCTGTATTTTCTGCCTTTGCCGCTTGGCCAACTAACCACATTAATAACTATCTCGCCCTTTCGAACATCCACTTTATCGACGATTGCGCGGGCTGATTTTTCCACTTCGGAGGGCGAGCGTTTCTGGGCTTCCTCAAACTGCCCCTGCTCATTGCGCCTAAGCTCAGTAACAACCATCCAGTCGCCCGAACTTGAACCATCCGCACCTTTAACTCTGCAAGCATTAGCAACGCAGTCAGCTTTGGGCAACCCGATGCCCTCGTAGACAAGTTTGCCGCGAACCACAAAGTCCTGGTCAGATTCAGCGACGCCTGTGCATTCAAAAATCAGCGACCTCCCCGAAGCAACCCGCTGGTAGGGAAGCAAAGCGTAATGCTGGTACATTTCTTGTCGCTTGGAAAAATACTCTAAATCCAAGAATTCTCTGCAGCCGCGCTCCAAAGTGGCAGTGCCCAACGAAAACTCTGCTATTGTGGGAATAGCAATCGGTTTCTTACCCAGCCGCCTGTTACGAATCGTCAGTGACCGCTCAATGTGCTCTAGAGCCATGCAGAGTTTCAGACCCATGAGGTTTAGTTCTTCATCAGTGATGCGCCGTGTTTTTTGTACGTAATCGCACCATTTGTGCTTCTCAAGCAAAACCTTTGTGGGATAATTATCTAAACGACCTTTGGCAGCCCATAAGTACTCGATGGGGATTTGGTTGCCAAACCGAGCCCGCGCAGGATAATAGCCGTCTTTGTGTCCATATCCATCTTCAAGAAAATGGATTGTTCCATCAGGGTTTCTGTGGTAGGGAAGTGAATAATTGAACAGTCCATCGCGGAAAACCAAACGTAAATCAACGGTTGAACCATCTTTTCGCGTTGCCGACCAAGCTTTATTTTCAAAAAAGCATGCTTGCTCAAGAATTGGCAAAAGCCCTGAACTGTGAAACTTTAGCGCTTTTCTATGCAATACTTCGTCTTGGATGATTGAGAACATGGGTTGGTCGATGGCTTGTCTTAGCCCTAAAAGGTCTCTAATTGCCATGGCGCTTAGCAGCGTTGGCTGGCGGCGTACTGCTTCCATGAGTACGTCTCGTTCTCCTCGGCTGAAGAAGTAAAGGTGGATTGGGGCTTCGTCGGGGCTGCCTACTTCGTTGGCTACTTTTGTTATGGCTTGGGTGAGGTCTTGGAAGAAGGCTTCCAGCAGTTTCTTTTCTTCATCTAAGCATTCTTTTCGGTCGTCGGGGAGACTGGCGATAACATGTGATACGCCTATGGGTTCGCCTTTATAGCGTGTACAATTTACCCTGGCGCTAATCATCGAAATAACGTCTAACATATAGTCTCGTTCAACGAAAAGGTAAACGCGGACCATGCCATCTGGATTAAACGAAAGCGCTGAATCCATGCCGTTTGAAGGACTGTCCTCTGGAAGCCCGCCGTAGCCTGTTCCTGTTAACCAGGGCATCCATCTGCTTTTGCTGGCAAAAGGACTGCTGGGTCGAATTCCTCCTAACATGTACTGGGCACGCTGAATCAACCAATCGAGTTTGGCGCCTACAACTCGGTCAGTGGCGATTTCACGTACCTTCTCAGGCTCTCTGGCTGGGATGCCCTTGAAATCATAGGGGCGCAAATCGCTGGATTCCATCACAACCTTTAGTCTTGCCTAGATCCTCAAGCCGTTTAACTCCATAATGCCCAAGAGCCCTCTGTTCGCCCCTGCTTAAATTTAGCAACGCAATGCTCTCGTTTTCAACTGAGCAAACAATGCAGTATTCGTTGAAGCCGCAGTTGTCGCATCTTGAGCAAAGCTGGTACTCAACTTCTGGCAGAGGAGTCTTATGAATCCGATTCAGTTCGCCGTTTTCAGCGAGTAAACGCTCAACATCCTGAATTAAAGGGCTGAGCTTGAATTTGGGGAGAGTTTCTGGATAGAGATTTTCCAAATTCGTCTCCCTGTTGATAACGCCCCCTTCAACTTCAATTTTAGATGACATGTCACCTAATTCTTTTGAAAGCAGCAACACGTAGATGGCTACTTGTATTCGGTGAGCAGTCTGTTCCAACCAGGAAGATTTGAGCTCGAAAATTCTTACCTTAACTTTTCCATCTTTGCTGCGCCAGATAGCTATCAAATCTGCTATGCCCTTAACTTTCCACACGCCAATCTTGCCAATCATTGGAACCTGATAGATCAGGACAGGTTTACCATCGACTCTTTCTTTTGAAGAAATCTGTTGCTCAATGACTTCACGCAGATTGTTGAATGAAGCCTGCTCGTTTTCAACGTACTTGTTAAAATCGTGGTAATCGGCTGCTTTACCTTGGAGTTCGGATACTTTTTTCTCCTCGAGCGCTTTTCCTACGCCATAGAGCAGGGGACTGATGGGTTTGAATATTGGCCACTTTCGAGTTTCTGCTTCATCATCGTCTTGGAGTCTTAGTTTGAAGAATCGGGGGCAGCAATTAAAGCGAATGTACTCGGCTATTCCTGAGGCAGTTAAGGAATCCTTGCTTCGCTTCTTTTTGTGTGAATGTTCTGAATATAGGTCGTCATTGCTCAACTAGTTCGCTGCCTCTCTTAACTAACCCATGGATTATTGTATTTACCGTTGACTTACGTTTAAAGGCGTTACCAAAGAAAGAGACTTTTATCAAATTACACTCGCACCAGCAGAAGAGGAACAAGCAGACTTGGCGCAGACTCATCCATTTTCGCTGTACTTGTTTTGTCTTCTAACTTCATTCGGAGATGGCAGTTTTCTTTTACAATACAGTATTCGCAGCTAACTGTTTCTTTTTGGGTTTGGCAATCCATTACTATTTGAGCATACATACTTTCTCAACCTCGGGAAGCCACACTAAGAGCAAAGCCCGCTTATAGGCAATGTCAACTGTGCGGCGGCATTTTCTGCTAGTTGGTTTTCTTTTTTTCTCGATTGAGTTGAACATGAAAATGTTCAAAAAACCAATATTTAGTAATTAATGCCCAAGGTTTGCCCTAAAAGCCCTCATTGAAAAATAATCTCGATAAAGAAAAGACCTTTTGTGTTTTTGCTTTAGTTTGTTCGCTTGGTTTTGCTTGAGACAATTTGGTAACCAACGATAGCTGCGTAGAAGGCGTATGAAAGTAGAAGTTTAGGGCGGTGAACCGCGTATTTTAGGTCGCTGACCATGAATTCGACGTGTTTTCTGAATGTCCAAACGCCGTCTGATCGAAAATGGATGCAGTACGGTTCATAAACGCCAAGTACCTTGCAGCCTTTTTGTTCTATCCAATCTTTAATGTATCCATCCTCGTAGGTGTGCAGTTTAAAGGGGATTTTTATGTCTTCAACTGTTTTTCGGCGAACCAGCAGGTCGTGGGTTCCGCCTCTTTTTTCAAAAATTTTAAGTGTAACTCTCTCAAAGAGGCCTAAGATTTTCATTCCTCTAAGAACTGACCAAATTTCAATTCCCCAGACCGCGCCCACCTCGTCATTAACGAGTTTTTCTGCCTCAGCAAACCAGTTCTTTGAAAGAACAACATCGCTGTCAACGAACATGAACCAGTCGCTTTTTACCATACGGATTGCGGTTTGCCTAGCGCTTCCTCTTGTTCCCTTTTCTTGAACGCAATTTACGTTCCCGTATTTTTCTTGGAACTCCTTCACTATGTCCATTGTGGCGTCAGTAGAGAAGCCATCAACAACAATCAGGCTGTTAACTGGCACATTCTTGTAAACTGAGTTAATGCATTCCCTTAGCATGTGTTCGCTGTTCATGGTGAGAATGGCAACATCTATGGCCCCTATTTTAGTTGAATTGAAAAGTTTAGGTTGCTTGTCGGCGGCATCCTTTTTTGGCTGAATAGGTAGTTGCGCTGTCAAATTTGTTCTCCTCAGGGGGAAGCCATTTTTAGTATCCCATTAAGCCGCAGCATCGAGAGCATATTGGGAAAACTCCGTTGTCACAGCTTCTTAGGGCTTGGCGGAATTTGCGGTGTTTTTCACCGTTGTATATTTCTTGGATGCTTGATTCCTTGATGTTTCCTGTAACGAAGTCTGGGAAGTCTCTGCATGTGACTGTGTCTCCGTTTGGCATTATATCTAGTTGGAACCAGGGTGAGACGCATTTTTTGTATCCGAAGAAGTTTTCGGGCTCAGTGTAATATGTTCGAATCTGCTCTGGGCTAAGGTCGGGGACAAACAGAATTGGGGTTTTGAATTTGTGTGCTTTTATTTCTTGTACTTGTTGAGCTATTTTGTCTATGTTCAAATTTGAGGTGTCACGGACATAGCCTTTCCACGCGAAGGGTGTTATGCCCAGCTTTTCTTCTGCGATTTTTGTGTGTTTTTGTCCTATCCATTCTTTGGTAAACCACGAGTAGTAGACTGTCATGCCGTCTGCGCCAAGTTTTTCTGCTTCTTTTACCGTGTCAACTAATGTTGATTCGTTGTTCTTGGAGATTGTTGTGATAACATAGATGCCTGGTTTGCTGGTTTTTTTCTCTTTCTTCAGTTTTTGGATAGCCTTTATTCCTCTGGTCGCTGTTTCTAATGCTCCCGGGACGCCTCGGCATTTATCGTGAACTTCTTGGGGGCCATCGAAGGAGACGCAAATCATGTCCCATCCGTTTTCAACTATGGTTTCAGCGTTCTTTTCCAATCCAACTCCATTTGTCACTATTTGAACTGTTAATCCTTTTTGTTTCATGTAGTTAACAAGGGGTACCAGTGGCTCGTAGAGGAACGGTTCTCCGCCTGTTATGTAAACGTGAACTTTTTTGGGGGCAACTTCGTCGATTACTTTTTTATAAATTTCAACTGGAACTTCGCCCGTTACTTTTGGGGTGTCTTCTCGTGCGTTGTATCCATTTTTTCCCCATTGGGCGCAGATTGTGCATCTGTGGTTGCAGCGATGTGTAATTCTTAGGCTTAGCAGCCAGAGAGCGGAGCTGCTTCCATCTTCATTTCTGTAATCCAGTTTTGATTTAACAAACTCTCGGTATGTGCCTCTGGCGAAGCTCACCATTAGTTGGCGGTTTTTGCATACTGGTGTGAAGAACTGGGTTGGAATCCGTCTCATGGATACAGCTCGTTTGCTCTTTGCCTTAGGTGATTGTATAATTTAAATTTGACTCATATCAATAAGGTTTTTTGGGACTATTCGGTGAGCGGCACCATGCTTTGAGTTGTTAGAAGAGTCTTTTACCTAAATTTTAAGACCGTAAAATTTTTCTGTCTCAGCCATCGCGCAGTGTATATCAAATTGTATATCACAGTGTAGAAACAACGAGCCTACGAGGAGCCCAAATAAACTTAAACAAATTGCTTATTTCTTGATTTCAACGTATATTTTTCCATTCTCAATTTTGCATCGGTAGCATGTAAGAGCGGTTTGAGGGTTGTCTTGGTATTGCCCATTTCGCACATCAAATTTCCAGCCATGACACGGACACATAACGACGTAGCCATTTAGGATTCCTCCTTGAAACTCGCATCCTTCGTGAGGACAAAAATTGGATACACCAAAAACTTCGCCGCCCTGCCGCACCAGCAAAATAGGCCTGCCCTTAACCCGCACAGCCTTCATTTGCCCTTCTTTAAGTTCGCTTTCTTTTATGGATGAAACAAAACTGTCTTTGTCCATCTTTGCGCCTTCACAATTCTATTGGGTTTTAAGCTCTAAAACCTACTGAGCTGCGTGATTGCCGCCATTTTTGTTGTTATGTAACTCTGACAGTTTAAGGAGCGCCTCTTTGTAGACTGCAATTGAATCTAAATATTCACTTATGTCAATGTGCTCATCTAATGTGTGGTCAAGATGTGAGTCGCCGGGTCCATAAGTAACAATGGGCAAGTTCATGGCTTTTCCCAGGATGTTCATGTCGCCTGTGCCTGTTTTGTGCAGAAGCGTCGCGGGTTTGTTTAGCACTTTTCTAACAGACGATGACAGTACATGAACAAGCGGTGAAGCTTTGTTAACTTCAAACGGCTCCACAGTGTCAAGAACGGTTGCCTTCACAGATACCTTTGGGTTTGCTGTTTGGTACTTCGTAATTATCTTCTCTATCTGCTCAAAAACCTGAGCCGTCGAGAACTGGATGGGCACTCGGACATCAAGGTTCATTTCAGCCTCAAAAGGAACAACAGAGGTTGCTCTGCCGCCAACAACTTCAACCAAACAAGCTGTGACGGCGTTGTATGGGCTTGCAGAGGGATCCAGCGAGGGATAGGAAGATGCATTTTTGATTTGTTCCCAAAGCTCAATGGCTTTCTCCAAAGAGTTGTCATAGAGCCAAGGTGTAGAAGCATGTCCCGTCTCGGTTTTGAGGACGATTTTTAGTTGGATTTGCCCTTTGTAGCCGATGGTTACGTTTTCGACGCCGCTGGGTTCCCCGAAAACGGCGTAGTCAGCCGATATTCCCTGAGTGATAAGGTGCTTGACGCCTCGGCTGGTAGCTTCTTCTTCTACAACAGCGGCAACCAAGATTTTTCCTTTAAAACCAGGCTCCTTAGCAGCGGCGACTGCAGCCATAATCATGGCGGCAAGCGGACCCTTCGCGTCTACGGCGCCTCGGGCGTAGATTTTTCCTTCTTCAATTCGCAGGGGCAGATGCCCAGCTACCGTGTCCATGTGACCGCATAAGAGGATGACTGGTTCGCCCTCGCCTACGACGCCTATGACGTTTCCGATGGCGTCTTTGCCAACATCAAAACCTATCTTCTTCATTTCAATTTCCAAGAAGTTAGCTGCATCCTCTTCTTTCCCTGATGGGCTATAGATGCCAAGTAAGTTAGTTAGGAACCGTATTGCTTGCTCGCTCATGTTCTTCTTCTCCTAAAACGGTATCTAAAACTGCGATGGCTTTGTCGATTTGTGCTTTCTCAATTACTAGTGGCGGAAGCAAACGAACCACAGTTCTGCCTGCATCTAACACCAAAACGCCCTTTGCCTGCGCCTTCAAGATTACGTTGTGAACATCAAAACGTAGTTCCATGCCCAGCATTAAGCCTAAGCCGCGGACTTCCTTGACGATTTTATGCTTAGCCATCAAAGCTTCCAGTTGCGACTTGAAGTATTTGCCGTTGGCAGCAGCTTTGTCAACCAATTTTTCTTCCAAGAGGGCATCTATGGCGGCGCATCCCGCTGCACAAACCAGAGGACTACCGCTGAAAGTTGTTGAGTGTTCGCCGGTTTTAAGCGAGGACATGATGTTTTCTTTGGCTACAGTTATGCCGATGGGTAACCCGCCTGCAAACGGCTTCGCCAAACACATAACATCAGGTGTTACACCCCAATTTTGGCAACCGAACAATTTGCCCGTGCGCCCAAAACTTGTCTGAACTTCATCAAAGATTAACAGAACATTTTTTTCGTCGCAGATTTCCCGCACCGCTTGCAGGTAACCGTCTGGCGGAACCCGAATGCCGCCTTCACCGCGAATCGGCTCCATGAGAACCGCGGCGGTTTTGTCGGTTATGGCTTCTCGGAGTTTTTCGGCGTTGTCTGGAGGGACATGTTTGACTTCTGGAATGAGCGGCATGAAGGGGTCGCGATATTTTTTATCCCACGTGGCTGATAAGGCACCCATGGTTTTGCCGTGGAACGCGCCCATTAGCGCGATTATTTCTGGTTTGCCCGTGTATTTGCGGGCGAGTTTTATGGCGCATTCTACGGATTCAGCGCCGCTGTTTGATAGGAACGCTTTGTCCAAGCCTTTTGGAGTTATTTTTACTAATTTTTGTATGAATTCAGCGCGTTTATCATTATAGTAACAGCTGTGACATGTAATTAGCTCCTCAGCTTGAGCTTTGATTGCCGCCACAACCTTTGGGTGACAATGCCCCAGCGCTGCCACCCCGTAGCTGCTTGCGCAATCCACGTATTCTCTACCGTTAATATCCCATAGAAGCGCGCCTTTGCCGCGTGTTATGACAATTGGCTTTTTGGAGAAGACGTTCGCCAGGTAGCGGTTTTCTGTTTCCATTATGGTTTTTTCATTCACTAGTTATCACTGTACCAACCTGATGATTCAACGCGCAAGTAATAGGCTGCTTAGCCGTGCCTGAGGTAACTAAGACTTCTTTGACGCCCTGGCTTAGTGCTTCCAATCCAGCGTGGACTTTGGTGCTCATGCCGCCTCCGATTTTGGAGAGGACCTCTTTGACTTCTGTTGCGGCGATTTTGGGAACCCGCTCGCCTTTTAGCATTAAGCCTTCAACATCGGTGAGCAAGATTAGTTTGTCGGCTTTGAGGGCACCTGCAATGATGGCTGCGGTTCGGTCGCCATCCACATTTAGGGGTTCAAAGTCTTGGCTTAACGCTATAGGAGTCACAATTGGCATGTAACCATTCGCAAGCAACAGATTCAGCAGTTGAGTGTTGACCTGGGTAATTTTGCCGGTGTAGCCGCCATCCATGACCTTCTTTCTGCCGCGCTCGTCAACTGCGATCAGCTTGGTTTTTCGTTCAGCCTTCAATATTCCGGCGTCAAGTCCACTCAAACCGACAGCCGGGATCCCTTGGCTTTGAAGAGCTAACACTATTTGTTTGTTGATTTTGCCTGCCATAACCATGGTGTAGATTTCGATGGTTTCTTTGTCGGTGTAACGGCTGCGGAAGCCTTCGGGTGAGATGATGAATTTTTGTTCTTTGCCCAATTTCGAGGCGATTTCGGTGACTTCGACGCCTCCGCCGTGTACGAGGACGATTTTGTTTTGTTTGGCGACTTCTTTTAGGTCGGCAACAAGGTCAGTGGATGCGCCTTCTTTTAGGATACTTCCGCCCATCTTGATAACAAGCAGCATGGCAGGTCACATCGGATGGAACCCAGTGCTCGTGAGCCCTGTGGTTTCGTCTATGCCCATAAGCAGGTTCATGCATTGTACGCCTTGTCCTGAAGCGCCCTTACACATGTTGTCGAGTGCTGAGAATAGCAGAAGCCGGTTTGCGTGCTCGTCAATTTCGAAGCCGACGTCGCAGAAGTTTGTGCCCACAGTTATTTTTGGGTCAGGCAGCTGGTAGGGTCCCTTCTGGTATTTCACCAATCGGACGAACGGTTCAGTGCCGTACATGCCGCGGAGAGCTCGCCAGAGGTCCTTGTTCTCCAACTTTTGCTTTGGGAAAGTGTGAATGGTTGCAAGGATGCCGCGCACCATGTTAACGGCGTGTGGTGTGAAGGAGATTTTGACTGGTTCATTGGATAATGCGTTTAGTTCTTGTTCAACTTCAGCGGTGTGGCGATGCCCAACAACTTGGTAAGGTCTTACTCCACCGAAGCGTTCAGGGTGGTGCGATGATGGGGTTGGTTTGCTGCCGCCGCCTGAAGAACCAACTTTCAAATCTACAACAATTTTGTCTGTGTCAACCAACCCAGCTTTCACAATGGGGGCTAATCCAAGGATTGCGGTTGTTGCCATACAGCCGGGACAAGCGACAAGCTTGGCTTTTTTGATTTCTTCCCGATGAAGCTCAGGCAAACCATACGCGGCTTCCTTTAGCATATCTGGGTGGGCGTGTTTCCAGCCGTAGTAAGTTTCGTAGTCAGCTGGGTTTTTGAGGCGGAAATCGGCGCTCATGTCAATTACTTTTAGGCCTGCTTCCAATAGTTTAGGGACGAGGTTTACTGAGCCGCCGTGTGGTGTGGCTGTGAAGATTAAGTCACAGTTCTTCTGAAGTTCAGCGATGTCTAGTGGCACGAATTTTAGCTGGGTTAATCCTCTCAGGTTTGGGTGCACGTTGAAAACGAATTCGCCTGCACTTTGCCGTGAAGTAACCATAGTTACCTCTGCTTGCGGATGCATAAGCAGCAGTCTGAGAAGTTCACTGCCAACGTATCCTGAACCGCCGATTATTCCAATTCGCATTTTCTTTTCCTCTGCTATTTTTTATTAATGGTCAATTAGGCTTTGAGCGCATTTCAGGAGCGGAATAGCCACGTTTAGGCCTGTTGCGAGTCTTGTGTTCTCCCAGAATTCTGGGCAAGAATTCGACTCGTGAAACACCAATGCGCTCTTGTTTTTTTCTACGTTTTCTTCAATTATGTTTTTAATATTTTCGTAAGCGGGAGTATTCATATACGTTTTGAAAGCTTTTTCAAGCTTGCCATTCCATGTTTGGAAATCGGTTAAGCGCAATTCATCCTGCTTAACTTTCTGGACAGACATAAACGCTTGCGATGCCAAATCAAGCTGGCCTTTAAGGTAGGCTTCATCCGCATTCTTGTTTTCTTTAACATCCACCATGCCATCCAAAGCGAATATCCATGCGTCACTGCCTTTTCCAAGGGCTTTGCCGCATTTCACCGCCAACTCCTGAATGCTCAGGGGCAGTTTGGCGTGGAAAACCAGGTTGCCAAGGAAGGTGTTGGTGCGGAAATCTTTGAAGCCAGCTCGAGCCATCGCGGTGTGGTAGCAAACGGGCTGTTTGCCTTTTTCTTTGGATACGATTATTCGTAAGTCATAGAACCATTTCTGGACAAGTTCCTGAGCAACTACTCCGATTGGGTTAATTATTGAAGGTTTGGTTTCTTTGATGCTGGCTTCGAGTTCTTCACGGTTTTTTGATAGCATTATCATTTTTCCGTGGGTTCCAGCATCAGCCTTGATAACGATGCCTTCGGATAGGGGAATTTCTTGCTCGAAGAGGTCGGCGATGTCTTTTTCGTTGTGGATTTCTTTTCCGTTTTTCAGGGTATCTGTTGAGTCGCAGGGGACGAAGACTGTTTTGGGAATTGGGATGCCTTCCTTGAAGAGGTGCAGTAGTGTGCGTAGTTTGCTATAGCAGATGAATTCTGTTTGGGATGAGTTGAGGGTTTTTTTGCCGAGCATCTCCATGATGTAGGAGGCTTGGAGACGTCGGTTTTTGCTCTGAGCTCGGTTAAGCACGACTGCGGTGTCCTTAATGATGCTGGTGTAGTCTTTGCCTTTGGTTTTTGCGCTAAAACCCTGTTTGGAAATGGACAAGGCAATTTTGCGGAAAGGAATGTAAGTTAAGTCTATGCCGAGTTGCTGTGCGGTGAGTTTTATGCCGTTTTCGTCGTTTTCTGAGCGCTCATACAAAAGTGCAATGCTCATCGCTTTCAGCCTCCATGAAAAAATATTATTCTAAAAAGGTGATTTTGTATTAAAAAGCGGTTGGTTGATGGATACTGTTTATTCGCCCCAGTCTTCCCCTTCAATCGTTAACTCTTGAAGGTCAACGCATCCACATTTTATCTGTTTAACTTCAAGTTCAAGTCCACAGCCTGGGCAACTAACAATTTCTCCTTTCTCCGTATCTGCTGGAACATCAAGTTCTGCGTCACAGTCGGGGCATTTTGCTTTTGCGTTTGGTTGGTTTGAGTTTACGGGTTTAATCATTTTTTATTCGTCACTTTATTGTTTTAGGAAATGTCAATCAGATAATTTCCAGTTTCTTTTAAACATTTTGACCTATTTGTTACAACTTGGACTTTTAATGTTCCATTTGGTGCAACCTTTTCGCTTGCTTAGGCAAACAAAAAACGTACCACAACCGCGCCGCCGCAACGAAATCCGCATCTCTCCCTTGGAGATGCAACGATGGAAAACGTTAAATTTTTCCACAGCACTAGTCACTCGGCTGAAAAAATGGATGAAAAAGACAAGCAAATCATAAAAATCCTAAAAGACGACGCAAGAGCAGGCTACGGCGACATAGGCAGCAAAGTAGGCTTATCCGAAGGCGCCGTCCGCAAAAGAATCAAAACATTAACCGATGAAAACGTCATCAGAAAATTCACCGTTAAAATCGGCGTAGCAGAAGGCGCCCAAGCCATAACACTTCTTGCCACAAATCCCGCGTACCCAACCCAAGAAGTGTCCAAGAAAATCCAAGCAATCCCAAACGTAGAAACCATCTACGAAGTCACAGGCGAATACGACATCGTCGCTGTCATCAGCGGAATGAATGTGATGGAAGTTAACGAATGTATCGAAAAAATCCGCCGAGTTGAAGGCATCATGAAAACCAACACCATGATAGTTCTGCGCAGCTGGTAATCCAAGCGATGGAAAAACGCTTTTATCAGCTACTTTGTCACTAACCAAGTTATACCTACATTCAACAGTTTTTAACATGTTAATGGCTTGAAAAACCGCCATACAGACCTACCTCACTTAGGGCTTCCACCTACCCCCTATAGGTTTCTGCATAGAGTTTCTATTAGGATCCAAATAGCTTCGTGCCCCGCCTACCCCTCTATAGGTGCAGTGCAATGATTGGATATTAGGATCCAAATATGTTCGTTCTGTGCTCATAGACCTTATAACTGAGAAACCCATTTTTCCTTATTGTGAAGTAAAATGTGTGAATTCAACGTTATTTTAAACGGAAAAATCCAATTCAAAGATGTCATTTTCACTAAAGTTGAGGGTGACAACGTTATAGTCAAGAACATCATGGGTGAAGGTAAAGAGTTCAAGGGCTGCAAAATCGTTGAAGTGGATGTTCCCAACACTCGGCTTGTTCTCACTCTTATTTAAAGCAGTAATGTGAGCGCAAACTTGAAGCTCAGCGGAGCAACTGCAACCGCAAGGAATAAATATTGTTTGAATCTTTCTTTAATTAAGGCGTTTTCTTGAATCAAATTCGCATAGGAAAAAAATTCTCAAGAGCATTTTTTCGAATAATAAGGATGCTTGACGATAAAACGAAAAAACTTCAATTATGGGGTCGATTTTATACTCCCGTCCGAGATTGCATGATAATAATTATATATATAATAACAATAATATAATATAACACCTAAAACAAAGAGGGGAAAAATGAATGTCAAATAACGACAAGAGTTTTTGGTCCCGCGTCGGAGACCAACTTGGTTTGGGAATTATACGTGACTACCTTGTACCCGTGGAAACAAACAATTTGTGGTATTCGCTAGGAGGAATTCTTGGAGTCGCAATCGCCCTCCAGTTCCTATTCGGAATCATCCTCCTATACAAATACATACCAGACGCAGGAATAGCATTCGGCATCACTCAATCATTTATCAATTCGCCAACATGGAAAATCATACTCAATTTCCATTTCTGGAACGCTATACTAATTGTCGGGCTTCTTGCAGCTCACATGATGAGGGTTTTCATAAGCGGCGCATATCGTGGAGCTAAGAAGGGACTGTGGCTAGTCGGAGCTGCTCTATCAGGCTTGATTTTTCTAATTTACATGTCTGGAGAAGCACTACATTGGGATGAAGTTGGTTTTGGAATTCCATGGAACATCAAAGAATCCTTAGCCGCTGTAAACTTGGCAGGGTTCTTCAGATATACCGACTCAAGTTTACTTTCAATACCAAGCGCAACAGAAAAACTGACCCAGCTATATGCAGTGCATGTCGCACTTGCACCAATGCTAATCTTAGCTTTTGTAGGTCTACACCTATACCTAGTAAAAAGCAAAGGTATCTCAATGCCATTTTGGAAAAAGCCTTCAGGTAGAAAAGCACCGTTCACAAGCCATATCAAAATCTGGCTTGCTGGCGGCTTAATTATACTCGTAGCTTTAGTGATGGTTTCAGCTTTTGTACCGCGTGACGCAGGTGTGGCTCCACAGCTAATACCAAGCTCTCCACTCTTTGGTACATCTGATGATCCAGGCGGATTGGGATTTAAGCCTACTATGACAATTGGATGGACACGCGGCATGAACATCTTTGCTGCTCAATTGGGTGTGTCACCTGACATTTTGGGCGCTATGGGTGCGGTGACGCTGTTTGCTGTGATTTTGCTTATTATACCCTTTGTGGATAGGGGAAAAGAGGAACCAAGCGACTCAGCAGGGATCTTTGCGAGAAAGCGCATCTGGGCATTTTTAGCCATCGCTGTGTTTTGGGCGATCTTCATCATAGGCATCGTCCTAAATGCAATCACCGCCGTAGGATAGAATAGGCGGCGCCTTCCCTTTTTTATGGGGATTTGTTTTTTTCAGGCTTTATATATTCTAAAGTGAATAGTTAAGCTGCAAACAAGCCGCAGTGCCAGCTATTTGGCAAGGAAACAAAATGAGTAACAGCCAAAAATTCGAACGCGACTTAACCGTTCTCTTGTCTAAGTTAACTTTTGATTCTGGACCAGAAGTTGAAAACAAACTCAACATGCTAAAGGAGTGGCTAATCAAACTTCATAAAGAGAACGTTGTAAAAATCAACCACTCAGTGATGGAACTCGTATGCGCCAAACACCTGATCCAAAAAGGCTACGAAGTCCAACTTGAATACCCCCTAAACGAAATCTTAACCTGCGACTTGTACGGAATCAAGGGTTTGGGAAACCTGATTGTTGAAGTAGAAACAGGCTTTATTCCGCCAGAAAACGCGTTGGCACCCTTAACTTACACGACTGCGCGGTTAGCAAGCAAAATAATCCGGTACAGCAGCTTCGCAGGAAAATTCGCTTTAGGAGTGCCACCCCACTACATTCTGCCTTTCCCATCTACATTAGCTAAGCCGCCCAGAAACCGTTCAGACCAAGAAATAACGCAGATAAAAAAGCTCTGCGACAAATACTACCAAAAACCACCCGTGACCATTGAGGAAATACGGAATGCGCGTATACAAGAAATCTACATAATCGATGTGGACCGTGCGAAAGTGCAGGAAATTGATCCAGAAGCCTACCTTAAAAGGGCAATGCAGAAAGGCATAGTCTACGATTACCTTCCAACCGAAGTCAAGGAGCAATAACGCTGAAATGTCGTTTTACGTTTACATTTTACTCTGCATGGATGGAAGCTTCTACACTGGCTACACAAAAGATTTGAATGAGCGAACAAAGCAGCATGAAAACGGGAAAGGCGCAAAATACACAAAATCGCATCGTCCCCAAAAGGTCGCGTATGTTGAAGCTTTTCGGGTCGAGAAGTAGCGCGATGAAAAGGGAAAGGGCAATAAAAAAGTTAACTCACCAACAAAAACAAGACCTTACCAGTTCCCAGAATAAGAAATAATTTTAGAGACTGGTCAGCAGAGTTAATGCAGCACCCGTAATAACTGGAATCAAAACATTATCGTTTATTGGCAACGGCAAAACCTCAATAGTCATGGCAATCGCTGCGCCAGCCAAAGCCAACCATGGCGAAACAAAGAACAACCCAGCCAAAAACGCAAAAAAGAACCCAGCCAGCGAACCTTCCCATGTTTTTCCTTTGTTGAACGGTAGAGAAGTGGAAATTAATCCTCCGAAAAGCGAAGCTGCGCTGTCACCAAAGCAGAACATTGCGATGGCGGCTCCGCCTGCACGGGTTGGGAAAAGAAGCAAAGTCGCCACTATTCCAAAAGCAAAGTAAAGTGGTGCCGCAGCGAAACCGTACAGTTCCGATTGGGAAGCGGCGTGGCGAGTAATTGCGGAAACCAAGGGCAATTCACGTCCCTCCAAACGCGAAAGCTCAGACACTGTGTAAACAATTGAGATAAAGATGATTATTGTGGCTACGACGGGAATACCAATTAAGCCTGCGATGACTGGCATAAAAAATCCTGAAGCATGGATGTCTTCTCTCACCAAATCATTCGTTGATGGAAAAGAACGCTTATGTTTTTTCCCGTCGATAATTGGCAAGATTCCTGAAAGTCTGCCATTAACAACTCGGTCAGCCTTAACTCTTATAACAAAATCTGGGTTAAAACCGATTTTTAACATTCCAGGCAAGAAGATGCAACGGTTGTTTCGGTCGTCAGCAACAACAACGCAATCACTCCAATCGTAAATTTTCCTGATTTAGGATTTCACGCAGAATCTTTTGTTTTCCATTCTTTGAAATGGCGTCACCCCAGATTTCACCTGTTAACTTTCCATCTTCAGTTCCAACTTCAACGCCGTAAGCGTAGTCTGCGCCTAACGTCGCCCCAAGTTTCTTAACGATAACTGCGGGTATACCTGAACTAACTATGGCAATCTTGTAGTTGCGTGCTTTAAGCTGGCAAAAAAAGCTCTGCAGATAGGGTGTAGCTGGAATTTTGCCGAAGATGAACAGTAGGGTTTCAAGTTTAATGCCCTTCATATCCCTGAAAATGTGTTTTAAAGCTGATTCTAACTTTAAAATGCCTGCTTCATAGAGAAAACCGAAGAAAAGAAGCTTAACCAGCCCAATGAAGCCTAAGGTTTTGCCCACTTCAAAAATGAAGCGGTTTTCAGGAATCAGCACTCCTTCCACATCGAAAACAATAAGCCTTTTTCGTTGAAGCCATATCTCTCTAAACTCACGATTTAGCGCTATTTACCTAAAAGAGAATGGTCGCTTGCTAAAGATAAATTATCCTGTCTGAGTACATTGGTGCTCTTTGTTTTGCAGTTCTAAGGGGCATCCGCCTCCACAAACCTGCAGCTGAGAACAATCCTTGCATTTTTCTTCTACATATTCTCGGTTGCGCAGTTTTTCTGCTAAGGGGTGATGCCAAATCTTCTCCCATGGCTCCGTTAGGATGTTTCCGAGGCTTTCAAAGTAGCTTTGGCATGGGTAAACGTCGCCGTTTGGTCCCACGCAAGCGTTTATCATGGCTGCCGTGCAGGTTTTAACGCCTAATCCCAGTTGCACAGGGTCAAATTGGCAGTACTGTGTGGGCGTGTACCAGAGGAACTTTAAGCCAATCATGTGGGCTTTGTCTCGGATTTGGGGCAAGAGAGCGTTTAAGTCATCGATGGATAGGGCAAATTCTTCGCTTGTGGCTGGTGCTTTGCCTGAGTAGATGAGGCTGTTGCAGCCGAAGGAGTCCACACCAAGCCCTTTGATGTAATCGATTGTTGTTAAGAAGTCGGCTGCGTTGTGTTTGCTAAGTGTGGTGTTGGTTGAAACGTAAATTTTCGATTGTACCGCATTTCGGATTCCTGCAATGGTTTCTTTCCAACTGCCCTTCGCGCCAGTCATCAAGTCATGGACTTGCGGCTTATGAGACTCCAACGTTACCTGGACAAAGTCTAAGCCTGATTTCTCAAGCACATCCACATAGGCTTTATCCTTGAGCCTTCGCCCATTACTAATCAAACCCGTAACCATGCCCTTGTTTTGAGCATATAATAGAAGTTCAGGCAAATCCTCCCGCAACGTGGGTTCGCCGCCAGTGAAGGTTAAGATGAAAACGCCGATTTCGCTGAGCTTATCGATTACAATCTTCCACTGTGCAGTTGATAGTTCGGGTGTTTCGTGTGGTCCGCCCGCGTAGCAGTGGACGCAGTCGTTTTGGCACCTAAACGTCAAAGCCAAATCCATACGCAGCGGCGCAGAATACTGGTAGCTAAAAGGCTCCATTTTTTCGATTTCAAGAAAACTTACAGGGTCAATTTTTGCGGTTTGCGCGAGTGTGCTTACTGTGTAAACAAGTTTCTGGTAATCAGCTTTGGCTGTTTCAGCTTTAACACGGTACATGCCCCGAATTTTTTTAACAGCATCTTTTTCGGGCAAGCCCTGCATAAAAAAGTAAGCCAACGCAGTTGCCGTATGGTTAAGGTGCAGAATTCTGTCGCCGTTAATCACCATGACGCCTTGTCCACTTGCTTCAACACGTAGCTGCAGGGACATGCCAGCGAACTTGTCTGTTCCGCGGTAAGTGTATCTTCCAAACGGGATTGTCTTTTTCTTTAGAAAACTCATTTAGTGGCCTCCTCCGCCTGCACAGGCGCAAGCGCATGAAACGCAAGCGCAAGCACAGGCACATGCAGCACACGCACAGACACAGTCCGCTTTAGGATGGGCAGGGTCATGGGATGCTTTTGGCGGCGGCGGAACGATGGCGTTGGCGAATTTTTCCATGCTCACGACTATGTTGTTTGATGTTTTCTCTACCGATGTAGCTATGTTGTTGGCGAAGTCGGCGCCTGGAATCTTTGGCGGCGGAGCTGACTGGGCTGGTGCGTTGACATTTGGTGAGTACGTTGGATTTGGATGGTATGTTGTGTAGCCGTACCACCACCAGAACCACAATGGATTCGGCTGGATAACCCTG
Organism: Candidatus Bathyarchaeota archaeon; assembly: GCA_963695285.1. Classification (GTDB taxonomy): domain Archaea; phylum Thermoproteota; class Bathyarchaeia; order Bathyarchaeales; family Bathycorpusculaceae; genus Bathycorpusculum. The sequence goes on along the minus strand of OY968763.1, from coordinate 773,342 downwards.
TCTCTGAACACGGTTTCTGTGCGTGTCCGCTGGTTGGGGTCAAGCATAAGCCAAAGCAACTGCTCATCATAAGCGTTAGATGCTAACTCCACAGTACCAGCCTGCTCCACCTGAGTCCAAGCTTGAGCCGCGATTTTTCGGTAATAGTCCACAGTGTCTTTTCTGCTGTAACCCTGCAGCTTCTGCTCCACCGTGTCACGGAGGAACATAATTGTGTGCGCGAGTTTTTCTTCGTCAAGTGTGCCGTCTGGTTTGAGCGAGTTGAGGAAGTCAATTTCGTAATACCGCAGGGGATTGTCTTTTGTGCCTAGTTTTCTTCTCAAACGGCGAGAGCACTTTTAGTTTGAGCGAGGGTTTAGTTTCTTGTGCCCAAACAGCCCTTTTCTGCAAGAGACTGTAGAGAATTTCGGTAACTATCTGAGGCGGCTTCATGTCGAGAAGGAATGATGCTTCAACAGCGGTTAAACCGCGTTTTACACCAAGGGTTTCCATGCCGACTTTCGGTGAAGCATAGGAGCTTTTGCGGATTGAAACAACGATTAAGGCAAAAATGAAAACGACAAATAAAACTGCAACAACCCCGATTACGGCGCCAAAAGACCCAATATTAAAACCGCCGCCTGAAGAGGAACTGGGAACATAATTAGGCATGAAACGGGATGGAAAAGAAACACCCACCTTAAACTGTTCATTAGGTTGTATGCTGGGTTTTTCCCAGTAAACCGCTAATTGCCCATTCACAGTTGAGGTCCCATTGTAAAAATTCTCGGTTGTCTTCAAATCGCTGGTTGCGACACCCGGAGGAAGAACAATCTGCACACGCACATCGCTAATGGGCACGTCGCTTATCCACTGCGGAATAAACTGCATGCCAAAGTTGCCGGGGTTCTGGGTGTCGTTGCTTATCATGCCTGCAACGTTGGTTGTAACTGTGAACCAAACAGAGTTGCCTGCGGTCAAGGGCTGGTTTAGTGTCACATCGACTCTGTAGTCGCTGCCACTGTCGGCTCGGGCAACCTGCAGCGAATTGCCATATTGGTCTGTTGCTTGGCCTGGGGTGTAGTCGCTTTTTGGTTGGCCAACATAGAATCCGTGCATAACTCCTGAAGTAACTGTTACGGTTATGTTGTAGGTTAAGTCGATGGTGCCGTCTTGGTTGATGAAGATTTGTGCCCATTGATGATCCACGCTGTAAAACAAGGTTTGGGCGTTAACACTGCTCGCTACTGAAACCGCCAACGTAAAAGCAAGCAAAGCAATTAGGACAAGAGAAATGTGTTTTACCATTTTGGTTCCTCAGTAACCTCAAACGTGGTGCCGCAGTAGGGGCACTTAACGTATGGTACGCCTGAAACCATTTTGATTTGGTCCGCGTTAATTGATCCGCCGCAATTGGGACATTTAATCTGCGCCGCCTTCATCTGCCCAGAAACCTCTAGTTGCTGAATAACGGTTTTGGGTTTGCGGGTGACATAGTAGATTCCTGCAACTATGGCTAAGCCGATGATGAATAGTATGGCGCTGGTTAACACTCGGGCTTGTGCCGCTTGAGCAGTAAGCCCTATGTAAGAAGAGGCAAGTGCAAAGATAACTGCGAAAAAGAACAAAACTGCGGCAGCAATGCCGCCAAGGATAGGAAGGATTCTCATAATTAGTTGCTGTGTAGTCCTTGAAGATTTAAATCTAGTCCTTGTACTTATGTACTTATGCTAGTATGAACGCTTGAATTGCACTCAAGAGGCAGGGGGGTCATTTAAAGCTAAGAAAGCGCAACCTTGCGCAAGTGTGTTTTACAGTCCCCAGCTTTGTGTAATGTTTTGGTGTGCTGCACCTTTCTCATGTTTTTCTTTTTTCTTGGCGGTGCCTTTGAACTTGTAGATTTTGACCACGTTATTTTCTGCATTAACTCCATGTGTGCTGCTGAGATTCTTGTGATGGATAAATTTTTTTACCATTATTACCACTGATGAAATCTGAGGATCTTCCATTTTTAGTTCTAAGCCTTTGGAAGTTATTGATGAATTTACTTTGTATTGACTGGATAAGAATTCTGCTAGGTTCGTTTTTTCGGCGTCTAAATCTGCCATGTCCACCTTTACAGTGCTCTTATGCTTAAACAGCATAATCTTCAACCCTGATTGTATAATAGGGCGTTATTCTGTCTATTAAAACCTCCTTAGGTTGCATTGTGCTGTTTAGTGATGTTGGGTAACTTGTGGATTCTAAGGCAAGCTTAACATGCTTTCACATCCACATCCTGACCTCTTAAACATGAAGTCATGTTTGGCGTGTGGAGGAAATCGGATTTCTCACATCGAAACAGACGTTGAAAAGCAACCTAACCTCAAAATGCAACCCAATCCACAACCTGACGTGTGGCAGCCCTAAAAAGCCCACACCCACATAAAGAGGCAAAAACAAAAAATCGCAAATAGCCCAAAGCTTGTGCCCACAAAAAAGTCTAAATGGGGAAGGCTTGCAATATTTATTTAAACTTGAAACGCAACAAGTAGCGATTATATTAATTAATATATGCATGGTGCACAATGAAGTTACCGAGGATGGCATTGCTTGGTTTGGTATGATGACCCAATAACAGTTGTTGCAGTGTTGTTAGTGGTAATCATCGCTTCTGGAACAGTAATTTTTGCCATGAGAAAATACGGGAAAAAACCAGCCTCGAAAAAAACTCAGCAGAAACCAGACCTTGACCCTGAATACAGCAATTTGCCGTTTAAAGTTTCTAAAAGCGTCCAAACAACCATGGCGTCCAGCGCAAAAGATGAATTGCGCATGCTAGATTTAGAACGTGACATTTTGGGAGATGCCATAAGGCGACTTTACGAAGCTCATGCTGAAGGCAAAATCACCGAGCAAGAACGCGAGAAATTAGCTAGCACTTACAAAAACAGAATGAACATCATTAAAGAATCGATTTCTAAGGATGAAGGCATCGTTGCCCTGCATGAGCTTGAAGGGATGCAGGAAGACCTCATGAAACTCTTCAGCGAACGCTTCGGGGAATTGACCAGCAAAGTTGAAGAGCTCCGAACAAGAATTGACGTTAAACCGATTCGTGAAATTCCAATAAAAATGCCTTCCCAGACTCCAACGCAAATAGAAAAAGACGAGGAAGAAGAGGAAGAGGAAACCGAAGCGCCAGCAGGTGGCGAAGAGAAACCTAAAAAGAAACGCAAACCGCCAGAAGAGAAACCTGACGCAAAAACCGAAGCTGAAAGACGAATAGAATCGATTAGAAGTGAAGTTGAGAAAGTGTTAGATAAGCTAGGACAGATGGAGATTGAAAGTTAACAATGGATCCAATTCAGCAACAAAAACAGAACGCAGCCTTAGCCGCAGTTAAACATGTTAAAGACGGTTTTATCGTGGGTTTAGGAAGTGGAAGTACAGCGGCGTTTGCCATCGAAGCCCTCGGAGAAAGAATCAAAAAAGAGAACCTGCACATAATGGGCATTCCAACCTCTTACCAAGCGTTCCTGTTAGCTGTTGAATGTGGAATTCCTCATAACAACGTTGGATGAGCACCCAGAAATCGACGTCACAATAGATGGAGCAGACCAAGTGACTCCTGAACTGAACTTAATCAAAGGTATGGGTGCAGCAATGGCAAGAGAAAAAATCGTTGCAGCAGCCTCCAAACTAAACGTGATAATTGCTGACCAAAACAAAAAAGTCAAGCTCCTGGGCGAAAACAACCAGGTTGTACCCATTGAAGTTTTGCCATTCGCCATTTCTGTTGCTAAACGAACAACTCGTTGCTTTAGGTGGGAAACCCACTGTCCGAGAAGGCAAAGGAAAACTTGGTCCAGTAATAACTGACAATGGCAACGCTATCTTAGACACGTATTTTGGCGAGATAAAGGACCCCGCCGAATTAGCGGTTAAGGTGAAGATGGTTCCTGGAGTGGTTGAAACAGGATTTTTCGTTGGCTTAACCGATATTGTTTACATTGGGACAAGCGGCGCAGTAGAGAAAATCGTGAAGCAAAGAAAATAACCTTTTTCGGCGTTTACATAACCCAATAGTGGTTGAAAAAAACCGCGGTTGCAGTCAATAAGTTCTCGGAGTTAGGGTTGGAATCTAAAAATTCGCCAAGTTGAAACCGAGAAAACCATGAAAACTCTTAAATTACACAATTCCCAACAGAACTGCAAGGTCCCTTTAATGTCATCAAACATTAACCCGCTTGAAATCCAAAGCTACGACGAAAAAACAAAAATTTTCTATGTTAAATCACCTTCAGGCAACGTCGTACAAGTTCAAGACACGTTTGCTGAAATGTTCGGGCTTTGGGCAGGAAGAGTTTTGATTACCGCTCAAAACGAAAAATGGGCACAAATCGCCGCAATCTTAACCACGGGTTTTGCAACAAGCGTAATCGAGGCAACTGCGGAAGCAGCGATCGAACGAACTGTTCCAGCAGACCAGACACCAGACAAAAGACCGGGAATACTTATTCAAATTTACAATCGTGACCGATTTGAACTCAAACACCAACTTATGCAGCGTATAGGCCAATGCACCCTTACTTGTCCAACCACCGCAGCCTTCAACGGATTAACTGGCAAACGTACCCTTAACGTCGGCAGCGCCCTACGTTACTTCGGTGACGGTTTCCAGAAGAAAGCCATGGTCGGCGGTAGGAAATGCTGGAAAATTCCAGTTATGGAAGGCAACTTCATCGTTGAAGACGGCTTCGGCGCTATGGAGGCAGTTGCAGGCGGCAACTTTATGATATTTGCATCAACGCAGGAAGCAGGCCTTAAAGCGGCTGAAGCAGCTGCCGATGCGATTCGCGCAAATGCTCCTGACGTGATTATGCAGTTTCCAGGCGGAGTTTGCCGTGCAGGAAGCAAAGCGGGCTCACTCAAATACAAACTGAAAGCTTCAACTAACCATCCTTACTGCCCAACACTGCGTACTCTTGTGCCTGATACTGTTGTTCCAGAAGGCGTAACTTGTGTTTATGAAATTGTTATGAACGGCTTATCATCGGATGCTGTTAAAAAGGGCATGAAAGAAGGAGTGACGGCAGCCATCTCGGTTCCAGGCGTAGTAAAGATTTCGTCCGGCAACTACGGTGGAAAACTGGGTCCGTTCAAGGCTTATCTAAGAGACGCCATAGGCGCACCCGCTCCAGAACCAGTGGCGGCGCCGCCAGCCAAGGCAAAAGCCTAAACTTCCGGTTTTTATGTCGGAACTTTTATTTGATTCCTACTAACGTAAGTTATGCGGATTACGCAGTAACTAGTGAAGTTATTTGAGTACAGCAAAAAAGTCGTCCCTTGAGCTCTTTCGGCTAAGAAAAACCCTCAACGCCCTAGCTAACAAAGAGGGTAGCCACACCGAACTCATCACAGTGTACGTTCCGCCAGGCAAACAAATCAGCGACGCCCTAAACCTTCTACGCAACGAATACGGCACAGCCAGCAACATAAAATCCAACGTAACACGCAAAAACGTCCTCGACGCCATCACTAAAGCACAGCAGAAACTCAAGCTCTTCAAAGACCCCGGCGAAAAAGGCATCGTAGTTTTTACCGGTGCCCTTCTGCAGGAAGGTGCCGCGCCAGGAACCGAACGCATGGAAGCCTACGTCATCGTTCCGCCTGAACCCATCAAAATCTTCCTCTACCGCTGCGACTCACGTTTCCACACTGAACATCTCCAGGAAATGCTGCGCGAGAAGGAGACATACGGCATTTTGCTTGTGGATGCCAACAACGCCACGATTGCTACGTTGCAGGGTAAGCGTATGCAGATTGTGCGGCAGATGCATTCGGGTGTTGCAGGTAAAACTAAGGCAGGTGGGCAATCAGCTAGGCGATACGAGCGCCTTCGGGACATGCAGCTCAACGAGTACTTCACACGTGTGGGTGCACATGCCAACGACATATTTCTGCCAATCGACACACTGAAAGGCATTATTCTGGGTGGACCAGGACCGACAAAATACGATTTTGAAAAAGGCGACTACCTAAATTACCAACTGAAAAACAAAATTCTCGACGTAATCGACACAGCTTACGTGGAGGAACAGGGCGTCAAGGAAGTGGTGGATAAGGCGCCTGAAATCATGCGTAAAGTCCGCTACATCGAAGAAAAAGAAATCATGCAGAAATTCCTCTACGAAGTCGGCCACGACACAGGCCTGATAACGTATGGTGAAGGTGAAGTGCGGCGTTTGCTGCAGTCTGGTGCTGTGCGGACGGTGTTGATGTCTGAGGATTTGGATTTGGTCCGCGTCACCGTCAAATGCAGCGCTTGCGGCTACGAAGAACAACACACCGTTAAAGGCAAAGACATGGCTGATTTCGAGAAGGGCTTAGTTGGCAAACCTTGTGCAAGCTGCAAAGCGCCATCCTTGACTATAGTGGACAAAAAAGATGTTGTCGACGACTTGGGAGAGCTTGCAGAACTCTCAAACACTGACGTCGAAATCATCTCTACCGAAACTGAAGAAGGACAAATGCTCAAGAACGCTTTCGGCGGCATAGCAGCAATGCTGAGATTCAAAATGCAAGGCTAAATCACTGTTTTTCAACATGTTTTTGGCTTGAAAAAACGTCAATACAACCTACCCCTCTTAGGGCTCCAAAAATTGCAAGCCGACGAACCAAGTTGATTTGATTTCTGAAAAATCGAAAATTTGAATTGGGGTAAGGTGAGGGGTTAGTCCCTCTCTCTTTTCGTTCTCTCTTGTTATTGAATCATCAATTGCCTTTTTTTGCTTATAAGGGATATTTCCATTTTCGTAATATCCAGCCATTAACTTTGCTTTAACTGCAAAAGCTGTTCTGCCTGCTGCTTTCCCATGCCCCTTACGAACAGTTGCTTTTCTTTAGAAGTAAATCCTGAGGCAATCTCAATTTTAGCATGCAGAAGCTTGGTGAATTCTTTTATGATTTCCTTGTTTACCTTGCCCTTGACCGGTTCCTCGCTGCAGTGGACGACAAGTTCGTCTCCGTCAAACTCAATTTTAAACTTTGGAGAATTGGGTTTTACAAAAATGGTGATGATTACGCCGTCTTTGGTTTCGCTTATGCTCATGCAGTTATGCACTCAGGTTGTGGTTTGCCAGATTGCAATGCCCAGCTGAACTTGTTGCGTAAGGTTTGAGGGTAGAATTTTTCTATGTCGAACTTAACTTTCTTAGCCCATTTAACGTAAGCTGTCGGGTCAATGTACGACTTAAGCGAGGTGCCAAGGTTGTATTCTTTGGTTAGCTTTGTTAATTGGATGTCGAGTTTGGCTCTTTCAATTCGGGTTTCAAGCGATTCAGTCTTTTTTCCCTCAGCCTTTTTCACTATCAGTTGCTGCTGGAGATTCTTGAGGTTCTCTTCCTTCTTAGCTACGCGTTCGTCAAAGGTCGGCGGAACCTTGCGTTTGTGATTTGCAACTTCAGCAACCTTGAAGTTTGCCATTTTGGCAGCAAACATCTTCTTGTAATCGGGGTCATTCTTGGTTACTCCGCTCTTTTCTAGTTCTTCTTTGACGGTTTTTGTGCATCTCCATGTACGGAAGACTTTAGCGGTTAGTTTTGGCATTTTTTCAGAGAGGAAACGACTGACCTTTTTGGAGTCAACGCCTTCGAAAAGGTATTCTTTGCTTGTTTGGGAGAAGTTTTGGATGTTGCGGATGACTTCGGGTGGCGCTTTGTACTGTTTTACCCATCTGACGCTGTCTTTGCCTAGGAAGTCAAAGTTTAGGGTGTCGCCTTCAATTTTGATGTGCTCTTTACGTAGCGTTATGGCGCCTACGGTGTCGGCTTCGTCGGGGTCTTTTTCGTCGCCAACCCTCATGTTAGGCACCAAAATAAGCCACGACACAGTCGCAACTTTGCGTCTTGTCTCATCTTTATCGTTGAGGTTTTTGAGGATGTGTTTTTCTATTGTGCCGATTTGTTTGTCCAAGGTTTCGGCTTTCTGGAACTTCTCTTTTTCACGATTCTGTTTTAGGAATGCTGTGTCGCTGAACCAGACGTACTTGATTTTGCCTGTTAGTTTGTCTTCCCACTTTGCCACGTACATCTTGTTTGGTTCCCAAACTATGCCTTTCCAGTTTCCCGCTGGTTTTGGCGTTTCAGGCGGCAAGTTAAGGATGATGTCTTGTTCGCTTGGGCCGTCCTTCCATTTTCCACGTTGCGGATGGTCACCGCGCCCAGCGAAAAGGCAGGAGGGCTCTGAAGTCCAGTTGGCAATTTCAAGTTTTTGCCCGTCAACTTCGGCGTAACCGTATTTTTCTTTGAATGCTAAACGTTTGATTTTGCGTTCTTCCGCTTGCTGCTTTTTTATTTCTTTGGTTAGGGCTTCTTTGTTTGCTTTGTCTTGCACTATGAAATTGCAGACTTGTGAGAAGTCGATTTCCTGTGCCATTGATTGGTCTCCATTGTTTAGGGTTGCAGGCGGATTATCGATGGCGACAAGGTACTTTGAAGCGAACGTGTTCAGGAAAGTTGCTTGAGGGTTCTCTTTTTTGAGTTGCCCGAGAAATTCTTTCATGAAGTTCTTTTTGAAAAGGCTGTCAGGCGGAGATATGGTTGATAGAGTTTTTCGTGTCCATGCAACCGCCATCGGCTCAGCTTTTAGGTGTCAACTTTATGGTTTGGCCTTGGATTTTTACGCTAAAGCCTTTGTAATCGTAAGGCGGAACGAATATGCCGTTATGCTTCAAACTTTTCATAACGTGTTTCATTAACTTAACCTCGATTTGCGGCAAAGTTTTCTTCCTTTGCCAACTATTACTTTATACATGCTTTTTTTAGTTTTCGTTTCTAAAGCATGCAACTTTCCATATACCTTAGTTACGAACCTTAAAAACGTTCAGCAGAAAACCATGCGTTAAATTTCAGGAAAAAAGCGATTTTTGCCGTTTTGCAGCCCTGTCACTTTGCAATTTATTATAAACTATCTCTACGGTTCTTCGGTTAACGTATGTTTTGTGGTTGCGGAAGCCTCCGGAGAATCCGCCTGGAATATGCATAAGTTCATGAATCAGGGTTTTTTCCCTATCCTCAGGGGACATGCGGTCGAAGATTTCTGAGATAACCTCGATGGTGTATGATGGCGGAAGGTTCAAAACACCCTGCCAAACCTTGCCTAACCCATGGATTCGCGCGATTGTGCGGCGTGCTTTGGATCCTTTGCTTCTTATGCAGAAAACAAATTGGGGCACAACATGGTAGAACTCGCATTCTTCTGCTAACTGGTCAACTTGTTTTTTGATTTCTGGAGCCTCAAAATATTTTATCGGCAATGCATCCCTCTCCCGTTACCATGTGATATGTTGTTTGAGTTAAAAAGCTAGGTGCTTTTCCGCAGAATTTTCGCAAGCTCCATCCAGAAGGTAGCTACAAACGGCACTGCAATGGCTAGAGCCCAATCTTGCAGGCGTAAACTCGTAATCTGCAGAGAAGTCTGTATGAACGGCAGTGAAGTGCCCAAAAGCAAAGTCACAAACACCAGCAGCGCCCACAGCAGCATGACTTTGTTTGAAAGCAACCCTTCCTTTATCAGGGGTTCGTGTTCTGAGCGGAAGTTGAGGGCGAGGAAAATGTGCCCAAACATCCAAGTTGCAAACGCTACAGTCCGAGCGTAAGGTATGCTTTGGGTTGTGTAGTATGCAAACAGGAAAGTCGCCGTAACCGCTATGAAGAGGCTTAAGGCGCCCAAGAACAGGCTTCTTAGCATGGGTTTGTTGAGGAATTTCTCTTTTGGATCTGTAGGTGGCTTTCTGCATGGTTCCTGTTTCTTCGGGTTCAGCAACGAAGGTTGCGGAGGCAGCTAAATCCATGAAGAGTTCAAGCACTATGATTTGTATGGGGGCAAAGGGCAAGGGAATGCCAAGGATGATTGGGATGAGGAAGATGGATACCAAGGCTACTTTGCATGCTAGGTAGTAGCGGACGCCTTTGCGTAGGTTGCTGAAGAGTTTGCGTCCTTCTTTAACGGCGATTTCTATGGTGGCAAAGTTGTCGTCGGTTAGTATCATGCTTGCAGCTTCTTTGGCAACATCGGTTCCGCGGATACCCATCGCAATGCCGATGTGGGCTTCTTTGAGTGCTGGAGCATCGTTAATGCCGTCGCCCGTGACAGCTACAACTTCACCGTTCTCCTTAAGCAGCCTAACCAAACGCAGCTTGTCTTCAGGAGTCACCCGAGCAAAAACAAACGTGTGTTTCAACGCCTCTTTCAAGTCAGCATCAGACATCTTTGCGATTTCGACGCCCGTTAACACGTTTGTGCTGTTTATGCCGACTTGGCTGGCAATTGTTCTTGCCGTCTCAGGGTGGTCGCCTGTAATCATGATTACTTTGATTCCTGCTTCTTGGCAGGTTTTGATGGCGCCTCTGACTTCTTTGCGTGGCGGGTCAATGAAGCCGACGATGCCGACGAAAACGATGTCGCGTTCAAGATTTCCTTTCCCGCTGCGGAATCAGCGGATAATCGGTGATACCCAAAAGCCAGAAGACGCTCGCCCGAACGTGCCATCTGCGCTATAACATCTAAAACTTCATTTCTTAAGGTATCTGTGAGTTGGTGTTTCTTCGCCTTTAAGCAGAATTTTGCTGGAGTTTTCAAGAATTTTTTCAGGTGCACCGCTGGATAAGACAACCTGGGAGTTGCCGTATTGGTAAACGTAAGAGGCAAGTTTGCGTTTAACGTCAAAGCTTAACTCGTCTTTGAGTACCCAATCTTTCGATAGGGCTTGAACGTTGACGCCGTCTTGTTTTAGCCGTTGCATGATTGCTTGTGCCATAGGATTACCCAATGCTAGAGGTGTCGCTGGATGGCGTCGCTTGCCAAAAGAGCAGTTTTTAACGCGGCTTTCTCGTTTTCCTTAAACTCACTTGTTGAGTGTATTGTGCCGTCAAAGTAGAGGTGCTCAACCCGCATCTTGTTCTCAGTAATCGTGCCTGTCTTGTCGGTGGCTATTACGGTTACGTTTCCAAGGGTTTCCGCTGCACGTAAACGCTTCACTATGGCGCCTTTGCGGGACAAGGCGTAGCTGCCGACGCCTAAAACCATCGTAATTATGATGGGAAGTTCCTCTGGGATAACAACGAACGCCAAAGACAACCCGTAGAGCACTGCTTCTCCTGGGCTAGGCTGCAAACCTCGAATGTAGCTTAATACTGGTATAAGGATGGCGAAGAAGAGTGCAACCCAAACCAGCGTCTTCGAAAGCTGCTTCATCGCCAATTGAAGCGCGGTTTTCGGTTCTTTCGCGGCTTTAGTGATGCCTGCAACTCTTCCAAGCTCCGTGTTAACGCCTGTTGCAATCACAACTGCTTTTGCTCTTCCACGGGTAACTACGGTTCCTGTGAAAACCATGTTTGTTTGGTCAGTGATTCTGGTTTCACTCGGCAACACCACACTGGCGTCTTTGGCGGCTGGGAACGATTCGCCAGTTAACGAGGACTCATCAACTTCTAACCCGTAAGCCTCAAGAAGTCGAGCGTCGGCTGGAACACGCTGCCCCACTTTCAAAAGCAAAATGTCGCCTGGAACCAAAAATGCCGTTTGCACTTCCACTGGCTGACCGTTCCTAAGCACCAAAGCAGTCGGCGGAGCCAGTTGCCTCAACGCGGAAATAGAGCGTTTTGCTCGGTACTCGTTCCAGACTTCAGCAAGGACAAGGATGATGATTATTACGATGATTGTTAGGGCGTCGGTTAAGCTGCCTAAGATGCTGTAGAGTACTCCGACGGCTATAAGCAACAGAATCATTGGTTCCGTGATTTCTTCTCGCAGGATGCCCAAGAAACGGATTTCCCGTTCTTCTACAAGGCTGTTTTTTCCGTACTGGTTTAGGCGCGCTGCTGCCTCTTGGTCTGTTAAGCCCCTCTCGGGGTTAACGCCTAATGAACGAACCAGCTCCTGCGGGTCTTTTGAATACGCTTGGCTCATCAGCAGCACCTAAACATACTAAGCTGGAATAATTATCTAAAGGTTGCGAAAGCAACTTTGCCCTAAAAAGATTGCGCAGGTAATGCGTGGAATTTCGAGTTTTCACTGCGTTCCTTTTTCATCTTTTATGTCACATATCCCTTGATTCGCGTAAAAACCACACTCCTGAACAGTGAGAACGATGGTTTTGGGCTTAATAATAAGAAGAAACTGTGAAATAGTGCCTAGCAAGCAATCGCTAAACATCGATTTATTTTTTTCAACCAATTTTTAGCTTATTATGCAAAACTTTATAACCGCGCCGAACGTTTTGAGTCTAAAAAGGTAGAAGCAAGATGAAATTCGGCACATACATGTTTGAAGCAAAGAAAGTTCCAGGCTTCGACTATGACCTTTTCCGAGTAAAACCAGAAGTAGGCAGACGAATGCCACCAAAAGCTGACATGCACAGCAACATCGCAATTTTCGGAGACAACGTAACCGCCCGCATCCACCCAGACTGGATTTGCACAATCAGACTTAGGCCCCGCATGGAGAACCAACGACAACTTTAACGTTCGCTGGGAAGTCCTCTGCGCAACACAACCTGAACACAGAGCAGAACAACTAGACTACATCGAAGACGTCGCACGCAAAAGCCAAGGAATCTGGCTAAACAGCATCCACTTCGCAGAACACGGCCACTGCACATGCCCACGATGCAAAGATCTACAGAAGAAAAGCGGCTTAAGCTGGTATGAATGGAGACGAAAAGAAATCACTGAATACATGGCACAAGTAAGCGACCGCGTACGCAACAGAGCAAAGAAAAAATTCGTCATCGGTGTCCTTCCAGACCCAGTTACAAACTATGAACGCTTCGGCGTAAACTTCGACGACCTCGCACCACTAACCGATGAATTCCTCGTCGTCATGTTCAACAAAAACTACGCTACACCATGGTACAACGAAACACTTACACGTAACTTCAAAAAACTCTTCAAAGACGTACCACTAAACATCGCACTCTACGTTATCGGGCCCGGAGACGATCCAAAAGAAACACCAACCCCAGCTGAACTCTTAACAGTCTCAGTACGTATGGCACGCGCAGGAGTAGACGGACTACTATACCTAACAGACAAAGCAGCACAAATGCAAGAATTCCAGAAAGAAGCAATCGCCCTAAAAGATGTTCGCGAACGCCTAAAGAGTTATGGCGGAAAGCAAGGTCAAGAAGTTCTCGACTTAGTTACAAGTTGGGAAAAGCTCTAAAATAAGCCAAACCGTTGCAGGCAGAAACAACCTGGAGTGGTGAAAGCCACCAAGGCTGCCCTTTTTATTTAATCCATTTTTACTGTATGTAACCTAGGTTTTTGTTCTGGGTTTCGTTTATTTCTTTCATCGACTCGTAGTGGGCTTCGATTAAGATTTTGAGGGCATCGATGTTCTTTTTTATGTCTTCCACTTCGCCGCTTTTCTGCAAAACCCCCGATTTCACCAGCTGCTCGTTTATTTTGCTAACTGAAACCTCAAGCACCTTAACTTTGAAAGCGAAAATTCTGCAGCGTGTATAGCAAACTGAGCTGAGAATTCAGGCGTTCCAATCGTTCTAAATCAAGGGTTTTTCCGATGAACGCTTTTAATTTTTGTTCCTGAGATGACTAGCGGGGAAGCAAGAACTGCTCGTAAATGGCTGTTTGTTTTACTGTGGCTTCTTTTGTTTCATCCACAACTTTCTGTACCCGCTTTGCGGTTTTATCCAGCATTTCTAAGATTTCATCCAACCCATTTCTCCCCCAAATCAACAGTTAATTTTACTTTTATGAGACTGTAAGACCCATTATATATAGATTAAACCACTTTCAAGCTGGTTTTTAATAGGTAAGCTTTTAGGCAATTCCATACATAATAAATAAACCAGAATTAACTAAGAGGAATAATATGCCTTCATTAGCAAAAAAGAACGCAGCAAAAAAGAAGAAACATGAAGAAAAAACCGGAAAGAAGTAGCTCTATTTGTTTTTGAATGCTACTTAACCCGAAAAACTAACTTACCTTTTCTCTTTGTCACAGCTGATATTGCTCAATAACGGATTGGAACCGCTTAGTGCGTTTTCGCAATCCAAGAAGTGATGTAGAAATCGATAGTTTTCCCCGATAATTTAGTTCCGAAGTCAACTTTGTCCTGGCATTTATTACTCAAGCTAAGTTGCGTTGGCTTTTTGTTACTTTAGGTATTCAACTTTCCGTTTGTGGTACCGCTTGCACTCCTTAACCACTTTACCTATGTACGGCGTCGGATACATCGTAACCATACCAGCGAGCCACATGAATTGGCTTGCCTCATCGACCCTTGTTTCCCTGTAATCTGGGCATCCTACGCATTGATCGGGGAATTCATTGAAGCAGGCACGTTGTACTTGCAACACTACTTCCCCAATACTAGTTAAGTGAGTTTAGGTATTTAAAATAGGCTAAAGCAATAATGTTGAAGTGGACTGGGGGGGATTTGAACCCCCGACCTCTTGAGTGCAAGTCAAGCGTTCATGCCAGCTGAACTACCAGCCCGCGGTCTTTCCCGAAAAATGTAACGGTTCTATGATATTTAGCTTTTGCCAGCAGCCTAAAAATAATTGCAAAGAGAAAAAAGCGGTTGCTTAAAACGTTAAATCCCCCAAAACGATAACATTAAGGTGGGAGGCTTGAAAGTGGAGTTTAAAACAGTAAAAATTGAACCGCCCAAAGACTGCAACACCATCCTTGGCATGTCACACTTCATAAAAACCGCCGAAGACCTATACGAAGCCTTAGTGAATTCTGTGCCCAACATCAAATTTGGCGTGGGCTTCTGTGAGAGCTCAGGACCCTGTCTTGTCCGCCATGAAGGAAACGACTCTGAATTGAGAAGGTTGGCGGCGGAGAAGACGTTTGAAATTGGCTGCGGTCACAGCTTTTTGATTTTCATAAAGAATGCTTATCCGCTGAATGTTTTGGATAAAATCAAGAAGGTACCCGAGGTATGCACCGTTTACGCTGCAACAGCCAATCCTCTGGAAGTTGTAATCGCCGAAACAAGTCAGGGAAGAGGCATCGTTGGCGTGGTTGATGGGTCGAAAAGCAAAGGCATAGAAACGGACAATGATATCGCTGAGAGAAGGCAGTTCTTGCGGAAAATAGGTTACAAACTCGGCTAAACTACAGCATCATTTTTCCCAAGCTAACAATGTTTGGAACAATGAATCATCGATGTTTCCGCCAGTCAACACCAACGCAACCGTTTTGCCTACAAATAAATCCTTATTTTCAAGAAGCAACGCCACAGCAGCAGCGCCTGAACCCTCCATGACTAGCTTTTCGTTTTCCCAAAGCAAATAAACCGCGTGCCTAATCGACTCTTCCCTAACCAAAAACACTTCATCAACATACTTTTGTACAATTGTAAAAGTTATAGAGCCCTTCTCAACTCCTCCTGAAAGCCCTTCCGCAATGGTTTTCGGTTCATGCCTGTGCGCCTTAACTATTTCGCCGGACTTTAACGACTCAAACATTATTGGAACAGCAGCGGACTGCACACCTAAAACCTGCACGTTTGGCTTAAGACTCTTCACGGCTATGCTGACGCCTGAGATTAACCCTCCCCCTCCCACGGGCACAACAACAACATCAACGTTGGGAAGCTCCTTTAAAACTTCTAAACCAATAGTTCCATGTCCAGCAACAATTAACTCGTCGTTGTAAGGTGAAATGTAAAGGCGTCCTTCAACCTGCGCTAATTCTTTAGCTTTGCGTTCAGCTTCAGGGTAAGTTGCACCATACAACACCAACTCTGCCCCATACTGTTTTATACCGTCCACCTTTATTTTCGGCGTGTTAGTGGGCACAACAATTTTCGCTTTGAAACCCAGTTCCCTCGCCCCAAAAGCCACCGCTTGCCCATGATTACCAGCCGAAGCCGTTACCACACCTCTCGCTTTTTCCTCAGAGGTTAAGTTTAGAAGTTTGTTTATGACACCTCGAATCTTAAAGGAATGTGTAACCTGCAAGTTTTCAAGTTTCAGGTACACGTCGGCGTTGCAGAGTTCGCTTAGAAATTTCGAGCGGATTGTGGGTGTGGATTTTGCGTAGGGCGCTATGGTTTTTTGTGCGTTTTCTATATTTTCAAGTGTAACCATCTGGGTGTCACCTAAAAGAGCGTTTGCTTACCTGCTAAAGATGTTACCGTAACCTATTTTAGTTTACTTTAGAATCAAACCTTAACAGCACCAAGCGATGTGTTTTTAATGGCTTATGAAAGAAACATGGCTCAAATTCAAGCTTACAAACAACAAGCATCCCAAGAACAACAAAAACTCAAAGATGCAATGGGAAAAATCAAACATAAAATCGCCATCATAAGCGGCAAAGGCGGCGTAGGAAAAAGCACCGTCACAGTGAACCTTGCCACTGCCTTTGCTATGCAGGGAAAATGCGTTGGCGTTTTAGACGCTGACATTCATGGACCAAGCGTGCCGAGGCTTCTGGGTTTAGAGGGACAACAAGCGAAGACTAGCCCAAAGGGAGTTTTCCCTGTTGACGGACCCTTAGGCATGAAGGTTATGTCGATTGATTTCTTTTTGCCCGAACAGACGCCCACGATTTGGCGCGGACCCTTAAAAATGCGTGCAATTCGCCAGTTCCTATCAGATGTTGATTGGGGCGAGCTGGATTTTCTATTTATTGATTTGCCTCCTGGAACAGGTGATGAACCCTTAAGCATAGCTCAGCTTCTGCCAGACATCGACGGCGTCGTAATCGTAACAATGCCCTCGGAACTGTCCAGTTCCATCGTTAAAAAAGCCATAACCTTCGCTGAGAGACTAAACATGCCCATAATCGGCGTCGTGGAGAACATGAGTGGATTTGTGTGTCCACACTGCAATGAAAAAATCGAAATTTTCAAGTCAGGCGGCGGCAAAAAAATGGCTCAAGAAATGGGCGTAGCGTTTCTCGGCAGCATCCCCATTGACCCAACGGTCGGCGCTGATTCTGATGAGGGAACGCCTTTTGTGTTTTCCCATAAGGATTCAGCAGCTGCTAAGGCTTTCATGGATGTCGTTTTGAAAGTTGAAGAACGATTAAACAAAAACAGAGGATAGACATCTTCTTTTGCTGAAACCTTCAAAACATTAAAAATTAAGAAAAATTTTCGCCCAGTTTCGAATTGATGAATGGCTAATTGAAAATTCTTATTTGGAGTTAGTCTTTCCTTTGCTTAGTCTTTCAAACAAATGGATTTTGTGGAAAAGTCTGTTTGTTACATAGCCCAGAAGGTAAACTGATACTATCAAACCAAAGTAGACTCCGACGATAACTGGGACGAAAAGTTGTGTACCGAATAAAGTTAAAATTGCTGCGATAGCAACTGACCCTCCGTAGCTTATAAGAAAGAAGATTTCAATTATCGCAATCAAAAATAATGTTTTCTTGGGTTTTAAATATTCAAGGTACACTCCGACCAGAATGGCTTGGAGAACCCAGCCTGAAAATGGAATGTAAACAAAGATGAAGTCAATTGCAAGAAGCCCCATGCCGATGCTTAAGAAAGCGTAGAAAAGAGCTTTGGGCAAACCCGTTACATTCATAATCTGGGTTACGTCAACTGGAATAATAAGGCTTTTAGGGAAATAACAAAGAACATCGATAAATAAGTGATAAGAAACAAAAGTAAAAAGATTGGAGAGTTTAAAAACTTCCAGGTTTAATTTTTATCCGTAGTTAACTACTCTTTTGTAAGAGTAATTTCTATGGTTGAAACCATCCTGGACCTGTTCTCGCCTTCTCGTGGTGGCATCTCTGCAGTGCCGATTGCAATCTTTGTCACTTTGAGGTCTTTTATGAAGCGACTTCTTGTGATTTCTGCAACGTCAACTGCTGTGGTGATTGCTTGTCCTCTTGCTTTTAGCGTGATTTCTTTGTTTACGCCTGAAGAGAACGCGGTTATGATGGCGAGCACATAGCTCATTGGGGGTTTGTTTCCAACGAATATTACGTCATTAGCTTTTTCTGTCATTTCATATCACTCCTTTTTTTAGTTGATTGTTTGCGATGTAGTAACATTCTTTTGTCTTTTCAGACAGAGAACGTTAACTCATGAGTAACGTTAAACTTCTTAATAAACCAAATTCAGCTATTGGATATATGAGGCAGCTTCCAATCCAAAAAAAATAGTAGTAAACATTCATGCGTAACCGTTAATTTTATCCTCTAGGTTTATCCCGCTAAATTATGGATTTTGCTAATTGTTCCCTAGAAAAAAGCGCTATAGTTTTATACCTCAACTTTGAAGGGAGAGTACAAGCAAAGAGGAATCGCTTCGTGTCTGTATCGCCTGGTCTAAGGGAAGTTTTAGCGAGAAGAATCGCTGGAGAAATAATTCTTTCAAGCAAACCCGGCTCAACCATGCGTAAATGGCGAGAACTCTTCGCCGTTTCTCAAATTAGCCTCTCCGAAGTCATGGGACTTTCCTCGTCAGTTATAAGCGACTACGAAAGCGGCAGAAGAAAAAGCCCAGGCGCCAAATTCATCCGCCGGTTCGTGCTTTCCCTGCTGCAGATTGATGAGGGAAAAGGCAGCCGCTTCATCCGCGAATTCGCTAAACTGACCAGTTCACCCAGTATGGCAGTTGTGGATCTCCGCGAGTTTCCGATACCCGTCAGGGTAGAGTACCTGTGCAAAGCAATCGGCGGTGAAGTGGTAGCTTGCAAAGAAAAATACGTTAAAGAAGTCAGCGGCTACACAGTAATCGACAGCAGAAAAGCAGTTGAAGCATACTCGGGCTCTGAGTACTCGCAGCTTTTTGGCGCTTCAACCGAGCGGGCACTGATTTTTACGAACGTTGAGACTGGATGCTTGCCCATGATGATTGTGCGTGTCAGCAGCCTAAAACCACGGATTGTGGTTTTCCACAAAACAGTTCCTGATGAAGAAGCCATAAGGATAGCGGAGTACGAGCAGATACCACTCATTTACTCAACTGCACCCACTATTGAGCAATTGGTGAAGTCGCTGCGTAAACTGTACCGCATAGCTTTGCGTGTGAAGCTTGGGCAGGCGAAAGGTACGTCCGCCTCCAAAAATAAGCGCCTAAAATACTTAGAAGTTGTGCATTTTTTTGACGTTAAAGCCTTGAATTTCGTCAAGTCAACCCTACCCCCTATAGGTTCTCTGCATAGAACCTCTAATAGGATCCAAATAGGTGGCCATGTTTTAACCAGATTAAGCAGCAAGTGAAAACGCATTTTCTGATGAAGGTTGGTATAGTCTTTATCAACTTGACGTACAATATAGAAACTGAAGGTTAAGCAATGAAAAACCAAATTGACTGGCAACAAATCCTGCTTCAATGCAAAAACAACATACAAAAAGCCATCCAGCCCTGCCTCAAAACCCTAAAGGAACCTCAACCCAACTTGGGCATGGGTGCTGGCGGAGATGCCATGAAACCTGTAGATTTAGCTGCGGAAACAACCATCGTAGAAACCCTCCAGCAACACGGCGTTTCCTTCACGCTTATCAGCGAGGAGTCAGGCATCAAAAAATTCGGCGCACAATCTGAAGAGTGCTATGTTACGGTTGATCCCATCGATGGAACAACTAATTTGGTGCACGGCTTACCCTTCTACGCCTCCTCAATCGCTGTTTCCCATAAACCTGAACTCGCCGACGTCTATGCGGGCATGGTTGTTGACCTCTTCCACGATGAAACCTTCATAGCGCTCAGCGGCAAGGGTGCATACCGCAACGGCGAGCGGATACATTCATCAAAAACCCAGTCGCTCGATGAAGCAGTCATAGGCCTAGATTTGAACGCTTACAAAGCAAAACTTAACATGAAAATCGCAGCAGCGTTAATCGAAAACATCAAGCACACCCGACACTTCGGCGCCAACGCCCTCGAAATCTGTCAAGTCGCCGCAGGATTAACCGACGCCTTCATAGACCTGCGAAACAAAATCCGCACTACAGACGTCGCCGCCGGATTCCTCATAGTGAAAGAGGCAGGCGGAGTAGTAACTGCACCAGACAATCAAGCGTTAAACGTAAAGTTGGATCCCACGCAAAAATTGAGTTTCATTGCTTCAGGTAACATGCAAATCCACAAAAAAATCGTGAGCTTGGTTAAACCCTAATGTTAAAGTTGCTTTTGCCAAACCCTTGTGCCCTCGTAAAAACAGAAAAAACTAAAACTCTTCTTATCGCTGACCCGCATTTGGGCTGGGAAATGCAGCTGCAGAAAAAAGGCATCCATGTACCAAGCCAAACCGCGAAAATTCTAAAAAAGTTAACCACAATCATTACCAAATACAAACCCGACAAACTAGTTATTCTTGGCGACGTGAAATACACGGTTGTCTCCCATGAGTTTGGCGAGTGGCAGGACATCCCAGATTTTTTCCATAAACTCGAAGGCTGCATTGGCAGCATAGCCATTGTACGTGGTAACCATGACGCTAACCTTGAACCGTTGTTGCCGGAGAACGTTGAGCTTTTGCCTGCGACCGGAGCAGTAATTGGTGATGTTGGGGTTTTTCATGGGCACAAATGGCCTTCGCCGGCGCTGCTTGGATGTAAAACGTTGGTCATGGGTCATCTGCATCCGGTTGTGGTTTTCCGTGACCCAACGGGCTGTAAAATCACAAGGCAAGTGTGGATGAAAACGAAATGCGACGCTGAAGCCTTAGCGAAAATTCTGTTGCAGAAAAGCGGCGTAAAAATCGAGACTTCAGTGGCTGAAACATTAAAGAAACACTACAGTATCAAAGCGAAGGCAACCGAGATTTTCATCATGCCCAGCTTCAACGATTTTTTGGGCGGCAGACCAGTAAACGAAACGCGACCTCGAAAAGAAATCGGCAGTGAAGCGTTGATTGGGCCTGTTTTGCGTTCGGAAGCGGTGGATGTGGATGAAGCGGAGCTTTACCTTTTGGACGGCACGTATCTTGGAACATTAAATCAGCTTCGGAAACTATGATTAGTTAGGGTTTGCTACGCTAACTCTTATATTTGCCACATGTTATATGCATGATATAGTTTGAGGAGGAAAACAAAAAAGTGAAACTAGTAACAGTCCTACTTCCCGAAGCTTACCTGGAAGGGTTAGATGAATTAGTCCGAGCAAACATGTACCCAAGCAGAAGCAGCGTAATCCGCTCTTCAGTACGTGACTTGCTCAAAAAAGAGCTATGGGAAAACAAACGCAGATAAAACTGCCCTTATATCCCTTTTATAGAATCACAAAGCATACGAGCGGCTTGCGCTGGGTCGTTCGAATTGACTATTTCTCGTCCCACGATTAGATAGTTTGCGCCTGCTTTAACTGCTGTTTCAGCCGCTCCACCCTGTGCGCCGACGCCAGGCGAGTAAATAGCCACCTTGTCGCCAAGAATCTGTTTTACATCAGCAATCTTCTGAGGAACCGTGGCTCCAACCACCACTCCGTCAGCACCCCACTTCAAAGCTTTTTTGGCAAAGGAAATGTACTGCAGAGTTTTTTCACCTGTTTCGGAATCGATTATTGTTTGTCCGTAGCCTTCGATGGCGCCTTTATGGCTCATGTAGGCGAGGAGAATTACGCCTCGGTTAAGCCTTTTTGAAAGGTCAAAAAGAGGTTTTAAACCCTCATCCCACCCGACGAATGGATTAGCTATTATAGCGTCAAAACCCGCCGCAAAATAGTACTCGCCAATTATTTGGTTTGTGTTGCCTATGTCGTTAACTTTGGCATCCATAATTGCAAGCATACCTTGCCCTCGAATCTGTTCTACAAGCTGCTGTACGCCATCAAAGGTGCCGAGCGGAAGAGTCAAATGATGATTAATCTTAACCGCGCAAACGTATGGGTGAACAGCTTTAAGGACCTTTTGCGCTTTAACCAAAATTTTTTCTCGGTTCTCGGCAGCTTCGAATGGAAAGTCCAATGCTAAAACAAGGCGTGAATTTTTGCTTTCTGCTGCTTCCTGCATTTTCGCTTTAAACGACAACTGGGATGCCTCTGGCTATAGGTGTTAGCGATTGACTATTTCATTTTTTC
The DNA here is from genome assembly GCA_963695285.1 of Candidatus Bathyarchaeota archaeon. GTDB lineage: Archaea > Thermoproteota > Bathyarchaeia > Bathyarchaeales > Bathycorpusculaceae > Bathycorpusculum. The sequence goes on along the minus strand of OY968763.1, from coordinate 751,360 downwards.
CGTTAAAAAGCGTTTAAACCTTCAAGCGGCATGCGAAACTTAAAATTTCCCTCCTTTCAATTGGCATATAATAACAGTTACTCAAGCATTACAACTCGCAGAGGAATAAAACAAGTGAAGAAGACAATTGCGGAAAAAGTAATCGCCAAACACCTCGCCCACGGAAAAATGGTCCCGGGCGAAGAGATTGCCTTAAAGATAGACCATACCCTCACTCAGGATTCCACGGGCACGTTGGCTTACCTTGAGTTTGAAGCCATGGGTATCCCGAAAGTCAAAGCAGAACTAAGCCTCAGCTTTGTCGACCACAACATGCTTCAGAACGATTTCCGAAACGCCGATGACCACCGTTACCTCCAAGGAGTAGCAGCCAAATACGGCATCGTATTCTCGCGTCCGGGAAACGGCATCTGCCACCAACTTTACCTTGAACGCTTTGCCAAGCCAGGTGCTACGCTTTTGGGAAGCGACAGCCACACTCCCACCGCGGGTGGAATGGGCATGATTGCTATTGGCGCTGGAGGCTTAGATGTTGCCGCCGCCATGGCTGGAGAACCCTTCTACCTTGAAATGCCAAACATCCTAGGGATAAAATTAACTGGCAAACTTTCGCCTTTCGTTTCAGCAAAAGACGTCATACTCCAAGTTCTAAAACAATTAACCGTGAAAGGCGGAGTCAACAAAATCCTCGAATATTATGGACAAGGCGTCAAAACCCTTAGCGTTCCTGAACGGGGCACCATAACGAACATGGGCACCGAAACGGGCGCCACAACCTCTATCTTTCCCTCAGACGAAGCCACCAAGGCTTTTCTGTGTGGGCAAGGACGAGAAAGCCAATGGAAGGAGCTTAAAGCGGATGATGACACAGAATATGCTGAAACTTTGGAAGTTGACCTCGCAAAGGTTGAACCATTAATTGCCCTGCCTCATAGCCCAGACAACGTTAAAGCTGTAAGCGATCTTGAGGGCACCCCGGTGGACCAAGTCTGCATAGGCAGCTGCACCAACTCGTCTCTGAGAGACCTAAAAATCGTCTCTGCCCTGCTGAAAGGCAAAAAAATCAGCGAAAACACCAGCTTAACCATTTCAGCCGGTTCAAGACAAGCTATGCAAAACCTCGCAGTCACAGGCGAGCTTGAACCCTTAATCCAGTCGGGCGCAAGAATCCTGGAAAACGCCTGTGGACCATGCATCGGAATCGGACAAGCCCCAACAAGCGAGGGTGTATCGCTTCGAACGTTCAACCGCAACTTCAAGGGACGATCAGGAACTCAAGATGCTAAAGTCTATTTGGTTAGCCCCGAAACAGCGGTCGCTGCAGCAGTCACGGGCAAAATAACTGACCCGCGAAAACTCGGCAAATACCCAGAGATTTCAATGCCTGAAAAGTTTGCGTTAAGCGACGCCATGTTCATTTACCCAACCAAAAAGGCAACTACCAAAGTAGTGATGGGACCAAACATAAAACCCCTGCCCACCTTCAAGCCAACCCCAGACAAGTTAACAGGCGAAGTCTTGCTTAAACTCGGCGACAACATATCAACCGACGACATCCTGCCAGGCGGCTCCGAAATCATGTCCCTAAGAAGCAACATACCAGAAATAAGCAAATACACCTTCGTACACATCGACAAAACATTCGCAGCCCGAGCAATTGAGAAAAATGGCGGTTTCATTGTAGGCGGTGAGAACTATGGTCAAGGTTCCTCGCGTGAACACGCTGCTTTGGCGCCTAAGTACCTGGGTGTAAAAGCTATCGTTGCAAAGTCCTTCGCTAGGATTCATATGGCTAACCTGGTCAACTTCGGGATCCTGCCCTTAACTTTCGCAGATAAACAGGACTACTTGGGTGTTGAGCAAGGGGACATGTTGGATTTGGATGTTAAAGAATTGAAGCCGCAACTGTGCATAAGAAATAAAACCAAGGGCACAACGATAGATGTTACTTTGAGCCTCAGCGACTTGGAGAAGAGCATGGTTAAAGCAGGCGGAAAACTAGCCGCTATCAAGGCAAAACAAAAATAAAATATGTTCTAGCACAATCTTGGGCATTCATTTCTTGAAACCCCCTCAAACCCGCCTTTATTAAATCATACTTTTTTGAGAAGACAGACTGCCACTAGAATGGGCCTTACTAACAAGAAATTAGAAAGAAATTATTAGACTGCCCAAACTGTTGAGTTAACCAGGTTCCAAGTGATGACTTCAACCTTTCCTGGGTTGTTATATTCTGAATAGCTGGTTAAGTTGATGAGCATACCTGTTTTTTTGTCGAACCACAAGGCGGTATAGTCGTAACGTTGTGTATTGCCTGTTGGATCGTTAACATCGCGGAACATGCTTGCTATGTACCAAAAGTTTCTTGTCCGTGAACCGCCAGCGTATGCGTAAGTATCAGTTGCGTTAACGGTTAACTTATCAAAACCGGTTGGGCGAAGCAAGTCACCTACATTTAGGTTAGCAGAGTAAACAGCCCAGAACCCGGTCGTGACAGTTTCCGCTCCATTTGACAAATCAATTGTCTGCTCGCCAGTTACTTCTGTGCCGTTTGTGAATCGCCAGAGTGTTTCAAGCGAAACTGAAGTGACATTTACACCTGTTATTGTAACCTTGAAATAATCTGTTTGATTATACTGCGAGAAACCAGGGCTTTCTACTGCATTTAGATCCGTCAAGTTTGAATACCCTATGATGTGATAGGTAAAGCTGTCCCCAACATGAACACCTACAGTCGCCTTAGCGGGGCCAGGTAGGGCTGCGTAGATTATTGCGGCAGACGCGACAATTAACAAAACTAGAAGTAAGATGGCAATGTAAGCTTTCTTATGGGAAGTTTTTCTTTTGATAGCCATGTCTCTAACATTTCCCTAGTCAAGTATTTAGTTGTTTTCCCAGAACCCAGCTTAAAATTAGACTCAATAACCAGAGCTGAAATTGCTCTTCTGCAACGGAAAGCCAAATTTTTGGGGCAAACTACGAAAATTTTATGTTACTTTGAGTCCTATTCTTGGATTCAAGCTGTTCTGAGGGAGAACTGACCTTTGCTTCTGTTTGCTTCTTGTTTAGGCTAATCGTAAGTTTATGGTTTTTCTTGACAAGAACCACATCATTCTCTTCAACGTTATCAACAACAACTTCTCCGTTGTACTTCATGCGGCTGAGGTAGCCCAATTCGCTTAGCTCTTTCATTAAGAGTTCACGTGATGTTCTCAAGAGTTCGCTCGATGTCTCTGGGCCTCTGTTAAAGCAGAAGGTAAGAACTTTCTTTTTTGAATCATAATTTGCCTTTGTCCCTTTACCAATCTTCTCCACTTGACCCCATTCTATTTTTTCGCTGGATTCTCTCAAGTTTTCACCGCTATTTTTCTCTCTTAAAAGAACCATGCCCGCCAGCTTTAGTGATGTTGGTAACTACGTTTTCGCTTACTTTATCGAGCACTTCTTCGGCGCGTTTCCAATTATCCGCTGAAACTTCAACGCTGTATTTTGGGGCAGCGATTACTGAGAATTCGATTTTGGCGTCTTTAGCTTCTTGTGCTTTCTTGGCTCCGCTGAATGCTTCTTGGATACATCTAACACCGTTGGGTTTCATGCAGCGAACTTCAATGACCCCCCTGACTTTTACCGTTTTGATTTTTATGCGTTCTTCTGCAACTTGCGCGATAACTTTGGCGAGGTCTTCAGGAATGTCAAGTTTAGTTAGGACATCTATACCTTCTTTCACAACTTTTTCGAAGCCGTCGTATAAACCATATTTTTCTTCAAGGATAACTCCTGCTTTCTGGTAAACTTCGTGTATTGGTAAACCAGTTTTTTCTGCAACTGCATGCAGAAGTGCGTCGCCTTTGCGGTCTTTTTTCCACGATTTGATTTTTTCAATGCGTTCACGTTTGGTGACGCGTCTAAGGGAAAGGTCTATGTGTCCTTTTTCAACGTCTACGCGGAGAACTTTAAGGACCATTTTTTGGTTTTCGCGGACAAAGTCGCGGACGTTTCTTATGCGTGCGCTGGAGATTTCGGAGATATGAAGAAAGCCTCTTCGGCTGTATTCGTCTAGGTTAGCGTATGCTCCGTAATCCATTACGCTTTCTATCGTGGCGATTACAAGGTCGCCCGATTCAGGCCATTCAGGTTTATGTTCAGACATTAGTTTACATCCTACTCAGGGAAGACCAGTCTTCAAGTCTTCAATTACACTTGTTTTGCGCAAGGTAAATCTATTCCCTTATTAGCAAAAACTCCTTAAATAAAACTTGTTGCGTTTAAGATAAGGTTTTCTACGTAGAAAGACACCATTTTGGAATCGCCCGTCTTTTGCTTAATAGTGCCGGTGGATTGTCATTTTTAAATACCGCCTGATTGTAAATATTTCTAAAGGAAGCTCTGAATTTTTGAGAAGTACAGTGAAAGGTAAAATTTGCCTTTTTTTGATAACCGTTCTTTTATGCTCGACGTTTTCAAGTATCGTTATTCAAGGTGTTTTCTCGCAGACTCCGACCCTTTTAGATCCCAAAATAATCCCAAAGTGGGTAAACCAGCTCGACAAGGCTCCCCCTATCTATGTCCCAACCAACATTACTGACAACTCAGGCAAACTGGTACGCCAAGAATACACTATTAGTGTAGGTCAATTTGAACAGCAGTTGTTGCCCTCTGTCGATTCCAGCGGCAATCCAACGGGGTTTGAAGCAACCACGGTTTGGGGGTTTAAAGGGGAAGCCAAAGATGCAGTTACAGGCGAGAACCTTGGTTTAGTCAGCAGTACTCCAGGGGGCACTTTTGAAGCTGTCAAGGGTGTTCCTGTTCAGGTGAAATGGGTAAACGATCTTGTAGACGCCTCTGGGAATCCGCTGCCGAACCTGTTTGCCGTTGACCCAACTATCCATTGGGCTAACCCCAACAACCTCGAGATGCCTAACCCAAATTCTGCTTCGTCATTTCCCAGCGGTTACGCTCAAGCTCAAAGTCCTGTTCCCATTTCAATTCACCTTCATGGAGGAGAAGATCTCTCAACTTCTGATGGAAACCCCGATGCATGGTGGACGGCAAACGGTTTGCATGGACCCGCCTACAGCTCCGAGGTGCCAACTGACAAAAATTCAGCAGTTTTTATTTACCCCAATGAACAGCAACCTACAACACTTTGGTATCATGATCACGCATTAGGAGTTACACGTTTAAACGTCATGTCTGGACTTGCTGGTTTCTACCTGCTAAGAAGCCCCAATGACCAAGTTGCAGGATTGTTGCCAAGTGGCGAATTTGAAATTCCCCTTGCGATTCAGGACAGAAATTTTCTCTCCGACGGCTCACTTTATTTTCCCAGCGGAGGAATTGATCCATCGGTTCATCCATATTGGAACCCCACGTTTTTGGGGAACACCATCATGGTTAACGGGTTGGTGTGGCCAAACATGGATGTCAGACAGGGCCAATACCGCCTTAGAATTTTAGATGGGTCAAACTCTCGTTTCTACACGCTACATTTCTCAAATAACATGCCTTTTACTCAAATAGGAAGTGACGGCGGATACCTTAAAGCCCCAGCAACACAAACTTCTCTTACTATCTCGCCAGGTGAACGAGTGGACATACTTGTCGATTTTTCCAACACAGCGCCAGGCGAAAAAATTGTTCTTGAGAATTTGGATCCAATTTTGACCAATAATGAAAAGCAAACCGTGGGTCAAATCATCCAGTTTACAGTAGCTAATGAAAAAGGATATGTGCCAAAATCCTTGCCCTCAAAATTAAATCCGACATTGGACGGCAACTTTCCAACTTTGCCATCGCCCACAAAAACTAGGACATTTACTTTAATTGAGCAAGGCGACACTCCTAATACTGTGGCAATGCTGCTGGATGGGCAAACTTGGGATGCTCCAGTTTCTGAGAAACCCCAATTGGGAACCACTGAAGACTGGATAATTGTTAATCCGAATATGAATTCACACCCAATTCATCTGCATCTGGTGCAGTTTCAACTTGTTAAGCGCCAGAGTCTTCTTTCAACTGAATATTTGAATGACTGGACATCTTTGAATGGAAATCTTCCCCTGAATCACAGCACCATCAATGTTGCTTCTCTGAATCGGTACCTTGAAGGTCAGCCAGTTAAACCTGCTCCCAATGAAGAGGGCTGGAAAGATACCATTCAAGCGGAACCTGGCTCAGTCACAGTGATTCGAATACGCTTTGCCCCACAGGACGGTTCTGACTACAAGTTTGATCCAACAACAGGTCCCGGGTATGTTTGGCATTGCCACATTCTTGATCATGAGGACAATGAAATGATGCGCCCATACATCGTAGTCGCCGCTAACAACCAATCAAGTCTTCTGTTGTATGCAGCATTGTTCGTTGTTGTTGTGGTCATTGTGCTAGCATTGGTCGCGTTCAAAAATTTCAGAAATCGTTCTCACTCTGAATTAAGAAAGTTTTAAATGAATTTTGATTTCATCAGACACTATGCGCAAGGTAAGCAGAGTTATTCAGAGCGTAAGAGATGCTATCCTTGTAGTGGTGTCGGTGGTTCTGATATCAACCAGTATCGGACCAGGGAAAGAACTGGCAAATTATTTTCTTGCTGTAATCTGCGGCGTCATCCTAGCCTTAACTATCATTAACATAACCCTAAACGCGTTCAAAGTAAAAAGAAAAGGGTACTTTTACGGGAACTCCAGTTTCCAAATAATAATGGGATTTTTGTTCCTCGGCTTATTTGCTCCTCTTGGATTAATCCTGCTGGGATTCAACTTCGCAGTAATTGCTTCTCTCTGGGAAAAGAAAACACCTGAAGAACTATTGAAGCACCCTCCAAAACCGATAACGAGAAAACATCGCATCCTAGTTGGCTCAGGAGTCTTAGTTATGCTGCTAAGCATCTTTGTTTCATGGCTATCTACAACCAATTTCCCGTTAATCGGATTCTACATTGGCACAGTCAACCTTTCAGCTGTCAGCGACACAGTTTCAGCCTCTGCATTAACCGTGATCTTTGGCCTTCTCGCCCTCGTCGGCTCTCCTATATCGATGATAATCGGGTCTCTGGGTTTACTGAAACGCAGGTTTGCGTGGATTTCAGGAATACTTGCGTTGGTGATAGGAGTCGGATGGATAATAACCCTGACGTCTAAGACGGGAATTGGACCGTTAGTTTTCTTAATCGGCGGCGCACTTGTTTTGTCCGCTAGGTTCATTGCCAAATAATCTAATGTGCATGGGATTCGAACCCGCAGAAATGTGTGAATTCCTTTTTTCTGCTGGTCTCAGATTTTGATATATGTGATTTCGAAATAGTTTAAGTTTTATAAGCATCAAATTGCGGTTAGTAATGTGGTTAAGTGAGGGGAACTTGTCAGATAACTTGAAGAAAGAGCCGTCACTAGCGTTTGGTGGACAAGCATTAATCGAAGGCGTAATGATACGCTCCCGAAAACACATGGTATCATGCGTAAGAAATCCCAGAAAAGAAATCGTAGTAGACATAAAACCGATAACTTCCTATTTCTGAAAAACACAAAATTTTAGGCTGGCCTTTTTTCCGGGGCATAGTCAACATGGTTGAAAGCTTCTACCTCGGCATGAAAGCAATGATATCTTCTGCAACCACAGCTTTTGAATTTGAAGGTGAAGGTGGAGAGCCAGAAAAAATAGAGTTTGGCTACAAAGAAATAGCTTTGCTTGCCGCTGGCGTTGCCGGCATAATGGCTGTCTTCTTTTTGGTACCCTTCCTTTTATCCACCTGGCTAAACCTGAAGGGCTTCCTATTCAACCTAGTTGAGGCTCTCATACGTCTTGGCATGTTTGTGACTTATCTATCTGCCATCTCACTATGGGGTCAATACAAACGTGTGCTGATGTACCATGGCGCTGAGCACAAGGCTATACATGCACATGAAGCAGGCGTTCCCATGGATGTTGAACACGCTAAGGTTTTTTCACGGCTACACCCACGGTGCGGAACAAGCTTTCTCTTCATAGTACTAATAATCAGCATCGTCCTCTTCACCATAATGCCGAACTTGGGCTTCGCAATCAACTTGACCTACCGCCTGCTCCTAATTCCAGTTATCGCAGGAATCTCCTACGAACTGCTAAGATTAAGCGCAAAATACAAAGACTCCCCTATCACAAAAGTTCTAATTGCACCGGGACTCGCATTCCAACACTTAACAACCAAAGAACCAACAGACGACATGCTTGAGGTCTCAATTAAAGCAGTCACAGAAGTAAACAAACTAATCTGCTCTACGCTACAATAAAAAGCGTAAAGTTGGTGCAATGGGGTGGGATTCGAACCCCTAAAGCGCTGGAGGTGACACTCGCAAAATCCCTCTTTTCTTTATTTGACAACTATTTATCGAAAAAATTGGCGAGGAAATGAATGTATGTTGAAACAAAAAATCGTCAGCTCCCCAGATGTCGCAGTCAAAGATCTTACAAGGACGGAATCAGGTATACGCGTCTTGGAGAAATTCAGCGTTATATATGCCATGACTGTTGCTACAGGTATTCTGAGCGCCCCACCGAAGCTACATAGCTGGCTAATCAATATTACCCATTCAAAAAGAAGAAAAGGCGCGCTTGAGTTATTAAATCACTATTTTCCCATCACTTTTCTAGTAGCGATTTCAATATCTTCCACTTTAATGGTTTTTCTTCGGGCATGCAAAGCATAATCAAGTGCTTCTTTAGCAATCTTAACACCAATCTCCTCGAGAACTTTTGCAAGTTCCTCCGCTGCTGCTTCACTCACCCTGTCTGCTCCAGCTTTCTTACATAATCTATGCATTGGAGCCACAGCTATTTCTAATTCGTTCATATCGACTTTCTCCGCAGTCTCTTTTTATTTTTAAGTCAATATTAAGCTTTGTTATCTTTTTCCTCCTTGTTTAGCAAATTATAAATACAAATAGCCACATAAATTAAATCCCGAGGTTAATTTAGTGGCCAAGAAACCAGTTAAGAAAGAAGAAAAGAAAGCCCCAGCAAAGAAAAAGTAAACCCTCGGCAAAGGCATAGTTACCTCTCTATTTTTTTCTTTTTAACGAAAGCGCTATCAAAATTCTTAAGCGTCAAAGCTAACAATTGTGCGGGTCTAGTTAATGGTATCAAAACATGGCGCTCGGTACACAATCCCGCGAGAGCGCATCCTTGATTATTTACGCTGCCCCAAAATAGTTTCAATAAAAGCGTACGAGCGAAACACCGCCCAATTCCATATCAAACGCGCAAAAATCTTTAGAAAACGCAAACTTTAACACATGAAGCCAAAAGCATCGCCCGTTGGGACCCCATACGTTTTGCCTATAATGGTGCAGGGGTATGATTCGAACCCACGACATGCTGGTGATATCGCCAACCTTTGTTTTCCGCCGTCACTGTCCCTTTTCTTTTCCGTGGAAACTTCTGAGCGAAGGATCGGCAAGCAATAAACTTTTAATCCAAGTCAAACCCAATAAAGCCGAGTAAGTGGATAAAATGAACAGAAAACTAAAAACTACACCCGAACCGAAAAAGGGAACCCAAACCGTTTATGCATCCAAAACGTTGCCAGTAATAAAAAGCAAGGGCGGTAACACTACCTATCTATGCGGCAATTGTGGAGCAAAGCTAGGCGAGACTATCGTCGAAGGAAAATTCAAGAACGTCGTATTAAAGTGTCCAACCTGCAACCTCTACAACGAAGTATAGTTTAGGTGACGGACAGAGACTTAACAGAAGCACCGAAAAGATTCTGTTACCGCTATGACTTTATGGTTGCGACTTCTCTGCGGGAACAAGGAATGTAGAATATTCTACTTCCATCTTTGTTATTGTTGCCGCTGGTGCATTTAATTATTTAACCGCTGCACGCATTTCCGCTCTTAAACGCTGAGTTCTATTTTTTTCCATCGTTATCTAAACACGATAAGCAAAAAAACCAGCTGACATCGCCAACCAAGGGCTATGCTATTTTTACTAAGATTGGTGCAGGGGGTGGGATTCGAACCCACGAACGCCTACGCGATAGGGTCCTAAGCCCTACTCCGTTGACCTGGCTTGGAGACCCCTGCATAAACTTGCTCTGTGACAATACGTTTAGCCTCCTTTAATATTTATTTACCCTCCCAAAAGGTTGACTTGGTCTCTTTGTGTGGGTATGGCGGCTTTAAATTTTCCACAAGACTGCAAGAGAGGGCGGTTGCTTTTTATGTCTGCAACGGTTTTCTACGCCTGTTTGGATGTGGGATACGGTTTTTTCTCCACACCCGATACATGGCTTCATGTTGAACGATTAGGTTATGGATGTGGGAGCATGTTGAAAACGCATAAAAATACCCATACAAACGCGAGAAATACCCAAAACAATTAAGAGACCACAGCCAACGCATCTTCCACTTTTCTTGGCAGCTTCGACACGGGTAAAAGCGCCGGTGACCGTAAGCGTTTTATTGCATACCGCAATTGTTTCAGAGCAGAACAAATATTTGCCTTCGTAGCCTAGCCCGGTGGGGCGTTACCTTGGTAAGGTAATGGTCGCGGGTCCAAATCCCGCCGAAGGCTCCACATCTAAATTCTATCTTTTCGCAGACTTTAATGCCCAAAGGCGAAGAGGCGCTGTTTTGGAAAAAGCTTTATGCCATAAGTGCGAGTATCTCAAATGAGAGAGGGAACCGTGGTTAACTTCTCGTTTGCCAAACGCGAGATCACTATTTTAGCTGTGGTGCTTGCCATCTCCGCTGCAGTAAGGGTTCTCTTGTTTCCTCTTAAAGGATACCCAATTGACACAGGCGATTTTACCTCTTGGTTTACCACGGCAGCTCAGCATGGAATAAGACCGTTCTATTCTCTAGCAGGATTTGCCGATTACCCACCTTTCAACGTCTACATTTTTTGGGCGTTCGGATCACTAGCTAACACTTTAAACATAAACATGGCAAGTATGGTTAAGATTGTTCCGAACCTTTTTGATTTAGCTACAGGACTTCTCATTTATGTTTTTGTTCGAAGACAAACAACGTTTAAGATAGCTATTTTTTCGACAGCATTGTATGTGTTTAACCCAGCAGTAATCTATAACGCGGCAGTCTGGGGGCAATATGACGCCGTCTACACCTTCTTTTTAGTTCTCTCCTTGCTTCTTGCGCTTAAAAGCAAACCAGAACTCTCTGCAGTCGCTTTCGCGTTGGGCATCCTAACTAAACCGCAGGGAATAGCCTTAGCCCCGTTGATTATCCTGCTTATTTATAAGAAGAATGGTTTGAAAAGGCTACTGACCTCTGTGCTCGCCTTTGCCGCAACGGTTTTCTTGGTTATTTTGCCTTTTGAATGGAGCAACCCCGTAACTTTCTTGAGCAGAATATACTTTGGCGCGTATGGCGGTTATGCATATGCTTCGATTAACGCTTTTAATTTATGGGGTTTGCTTGGGTTACTTTGGGTGCCAGATGGTAGCCTCTTCATTGTGGGGTGGATATTATTCGGTTTAGCCGCTACATTTACGCTCTATGTTTTGCATAAGCGTTTTAAGGTTTCAGGCGATTATCTGGCTATTTTCGCTGCGTTCATGCTGCTCTTCAGCTTCTTTATGTTGCCCACACGGATTCATGAACGCTACATGTTTCCCGCCATGGCTATGTTAGCGTTGATGTTTCCGCTTCTCAAAAAAACCCGTCTCCTCTATGTTGCGTTAACTGCGACGTTGTTTGTCAATGAAGCGTATGTTCTATATGCCCTCAACGCCGCTTACCCAAATTTTGCAGATTTAACTCGGGACCCTGTAGTTCCTTTGGTAAGCGTTATCAATTTATTGATGCTTGTATATGCTTCCGTACTAATGTGGTATGAGCTGAAAGGACGCGGATGGCTCAAAAGTGAACCCTCCACATTGAACCAACCTCAAGAAACAGGTGAGCCAATAAATGAACATGGGAATTAAAATTACAAAGAAAGACTTGTTAACGATTGTTTTGGTGTCGATAGTCTTCTTTGGTATAGCAGCATGGAACGTGGGTTCAATTGCGTATCCGACTACGAATTGGCAGAGTACGGCGCAAGAGAACTTCTATGTTAACTTGGGTTCAAGTCAGCAGGTTAGAAACGTGTATTTTTGGGTTAAAAGCGGCAACGCCACAGTCGACGTGTACACTGGCGCCCCTGGAAACTGGAGTTACGCAGGGCAATTAGTCCTTCAACCAAGAGGCACAGACTACTCAGTTTACCAAAGCTTAGGTTTGAGTGTGATTACGCAATATTTAGAATTCAATGTTACGGCGGTAAATTATGATTCTCAGCCGATGTTTTCTAACTGGGGCATTACCAACCCATCTGACCAACCGGCTTCGCCTTTCATTCAAATTTCCGAAATTGGAATTGAAAGCATGACCAACCAGCAAATTCCCATCGTTGGAATCACAGGCGAAAACACAACCGACGCAACCTTAGGCAGACTGGTTGATGAACAGAACAAACTTGAGATTCCTCCAACTTACATGTCAAAGATGTATTTTGACGAAGTCTACTTCGCAAGAGCAGCAGAAAACTACGCTAACCACCAGATACCTGATGAAAGAACGCATCCGCCGCTTGGAAAGTTGATTCAAGCCACAGGGGTAGCGGTTTTCGGTGAAACACCGTTTGGCTGGAGAATTATGGGTGTACTATTCGCTACCTTGATGATTCCCCTGATGTACCTGCTGGGAAAGAAATTGTTTGGTACATGGATTGGCGGTTTTTCAGCTGCGTTTCTGTTGGCTTTTGACTTTATGCATTTCACGATGGCACGAATAGGCACCGTAGATACCTACATCGTATTCTTCTCGCTGCTATCTCAGCTGTTCTTCCTGATTTACTTCATGAACGTGGTTAAAGGCGGGTTTAAGAAGACATCTGTGCTGCCGCTGTTTTTAGCCGTTGTCTTCTTTGCATTGGGATTTTCAACTAAATGGTTTACACTCTACGGCGCCGCTGGAATGCTTGCGTTGCTGGTAGCTGTTAGAATCAAGGATTTGGCAAAACTGAAAAAGAGCCTAAGCGACAAGTATGTCGCTTTCTTTGATCGACCCTTTCTGTTGCTTTTAGGTTTCATCGGTATTGCGGTCGCAATTTACTTTGCAACCTACATCCCAGACATGCTTGCAGGTGACTCGTTCCCAACCATCATCAACTTGCAGTCCGCCATGTTTAGGTTCCATTCCAGGCAACGTAGTTGACCCATCTTCGGCGCCTTGGTGGAGTTGGCCCTTCATGGCGGGAATAAACAGTTCAGTGCCAAGATGGTTTGACGTATCTTACTTGCCCAACAATGTGGTTTCCACGATAACTGTTTTGGGTAACCCAATGGTCTGGTGGGTTGGTTTTGCCCTGATGCTTGTACTCACGGAGAGGGCTATTCATGGAAGACAATTAGTGGCGAACTTGTGGAGCCGAATATCAAATTCGTCTGCACGCAAACGCATCAGCATACGCGCCAAAGGTTGGGATTTACCAGCAATATTCATAGTTACCGTGTTCTTTTTCTCTTGGCTTCCCTACGTTTTCATAGGCAGAGCAACCTACATCTACCATTTCTACCTCAGCGTACCCCTACTTTGCTTAGCAATAACATACTTCATCAACAAGTACTGGAATACACGCCTGGGGAAGGTTGCCGCCATAGCCATATTTGCGGGTGCAGTAGCGGTGTTTGTTCTGTTTTACCCTGTGATTTCGGGTGCTCCAGTTTCAACTACTTACATTCATACTTATCTTAGGTGGTTCCCAAGCTGGGGAGATTTTGTTTAATGGCAACACAAGATGCACCTAAGTCAGTGCAGGTTTCAGTGGTGCTTCCTGCCTATAACGAAGTCGACTACCTGCAGCCAGCGGTGGAGAAAGTCATCCAAACCCTAAACCAGTTCACCCAATCCTATGAGGTCGTTATTGCTGAAGACGGCAGCACCGACGGCACCGCCGAACGCGCAGAGGAAATAGCACAGAAAACGCCGTTTGTTAGGCATATTCACCGTGAAAAACGCTTGGGAAGAGGAACCGCACTAAACAATGCGTTCAAACAAAGTAGCGGTCAAGTTCTGGTTTACATGGACTTGGACTTAGCAACCGACCTCAGGTATCTTAAGCCCCTTGTTGAAGCCATCACCGTTGAAGGATACGATTTCTCAACCGGTTCTAGGATGATGGCTGAGAGCAGGGCTGAACGCACCTTTAGCAGAGGCATAAGCTCTAAAACCTATAATTTCCTCGTCAGACACATGTTAGGCTCTAAACTTCGGGACCACCAATGCGGCTTTAAGGCTTTCAAAAAAGAACCGCTCATGAAAATGCTCGACAAGGTTGAGGCGACGCATTGGTTTTGGGATACAGAAATTCTGGTAAGAGCACAAAGGCAAGGTTACCGGGTAAAAGAGATTGCGGTAGAATGGAAAAGCGGGAAGGACACGAAAGTGAACTTGTTCAAGGATTCATGGAATATGTTCCGGCAGATAATGTCACTGTGGTGGAAAGTGAAGGTAAAAAAGCAATAGTTTATCGTTTAGCTAAAATCACGAAAGCTCTAGCCACCAATGCTAACCCAAAGATGAGGATTATTCCAGCCCAGAAAACAAACCACTCGCCCGTTATCGTCATGTTCTCTAAGTAAGCGACTATTAGGTAGCTTGCACCAAGCCAGAAGACAATGTTTTCAATGGTTTCCGCTTTACGGGAAACAGGCGAACCCAACCAGACTCTTAGCGCCAAAATCACGATTTCTAAAATGCCTATAGCAATGGCGAGTTGGAAAGCAGCATTGTAGAGATTTGCGTATGCAGCGGGATTTGAAGGCGCAGGCAAAGAGATACCTGTTGTGGGAACAGGTGCAAGCGTGAGAGATGTGAAAAAGTTTATGATGCCACCCCAAAGGTTGTCAGATGCATTGATGTAGTAAATCAAAGCTACGATGATGAAGATGCCGCCGATGTAGATGGCAGTAAACAGGTTCTCTTTTTTCTTATCGGGCAACGCCTGCGGATTCAAAGTCTTCATCAAGCCGTATTTCTCCATTCGAAAATGGAGAATTTGGCAGATATATCTTTCTCTTCAAGAGGGCAGGTGCATATTTTAAATACATAGACCTGATAAATTGTATTTAGGGTGAGATTGCATGTCGTATTGTCCAAATTGCGGCAACAAAATTGATGAAACGATGGCTTTCTGCCCACGCTGCGGCACATCATTAAAAGCTGTTCCGCCAAGTCAACCTCCACCAGCGCCTGCTCAGCCATATCGCAGAAGAGACGAGAAATCAGAGAAAAACGAGAAACAAGAAAAACAGGAGCGCCCCGAGAAGGGCGAAAAGCAAGAGAAGGGTGAGGCAGGGTTTATCGGCTACTTAATCGGCGGTTTAATCCTGATTACGCTTGGGCTTTTCTCTGTGCTGCAAATAAGTGGTTACTTCTCCGTAGATTCAGCACAAGTTTGGCCTATTATGCTGCTTATAATCGGTTTAATCATCATTGTCGGCGCTGTTTACGTGGCTTTGACTGCGCGAAAACGCTCTCCACGACCATCTTAGATTAGTCTACCTAAAAATGCTCGGTAAAGCCTATGCTCCAGTAGCGTTAAGGGTTTCGTTCTTCCGAATACGCGGTAATGATTTTTTCCTGCCGCTTCAATAAAGTCTCCGATATCATAGCGTGGAAACATACATGATGAAACAATTAGTCGGCCCCATTCGCCACGTTTGAGTTCATGCAGCATCTTTACGCCTTTGCCCGTGGCAACTTCGAAAAGGTATGAGTCGTAGTTTGGAGTTATGTATGGTAAATCGTCGAGTTGTTGACCGAAGACGCCTTCTGTGGCAGTGTACATTTCCACGATAGGTACGTCACCGAAGTACATTTTGAGGATGGGACCGTACTTGAAGTGGATTTTAGGCACGCTTGTGCAGAAGATTGCTTGGGTTTTCCAGATGTCAGAGGGTTTTTTTCCGTACTTACGTTTAACATATCTAGCAAAAGATAAAATCACCGGGGTTACACCCATGGCTGCAGTTACGTTTTGGTCAAGAGCCATCTCGTAGGCAAGTTCGAAGCGTTTTTCCCAATCTTTCCTGCTGACTCCGCTGCCTAAAGCATCTATTTCTTCTTGGCGAGGCAACAGACTTACCCTGTCAAACATAGGATTGAGCCGTGCATAGGTGCCTGAACTGTAACCGTATGTAACTTGTTTGCCGTCGACGCTCATGGTGTGAACGTTTGAGGGAAAATTCAAATTTAGAATTACGCCCAGAAAAACCTCATAGTTCTTTTTTCTTACTGCATAGTTTATGAGTGCTCTGGCGCCGCAGCTGTAGATTTGGTTTAGGTGGGTTTTGGTTGCGGGCAGGACTTTGGATTTTCCTGTTGAACCGCGCGTCATAACCCAGCATTCAGGCTGTTCAGGCAAAAACGCCTTGTAACTGTGTTCTTTTACCTGAGCAAGGTATGGAATGAGGTCTGAATAGTTAATTATGGGAAAATTAGCCTGATAATCAGCAATGCCCTTGACTTGGGAAGCGCCGTGGCTTGACCCATATTCTGAGTCGCCATATCTCTGTACCAAATCAGCCAGCACCATCTCCTGTGCCTTCCGCGGGTTCTCGATTGAATCGTACCAAGGCTGAATGTATGGCCGCAGGATACTGTTGATGCTCTCTTCATCAGGCAACATAACTTTCACTACCACTCTGGTATGAATTTGCTTATATGCTTCTCCACAAATAAAATAGAACCGCGAAGCGTTTAACGTTTAAGGTTGAGAAGAATGGCAGAAACAATCCGTTCAACGGCAGAAAAAATACGTAAACTCCAAGTTCAAGGCGCCCGAAACGTCGCCATAGCCACCGTTAAAGCCATCCAAACCCAAGCAGAGCAGACAAAAGCCAAAAACAAAACCGCCTTCCTTGCCGAACTCAAAGAAGCCCAAACTATCTTTTCCGCCTCAAGAGAAACCGAACCGTTGATGCGCAACGCAATCCGCTGGATAATTACCCAAGCCCAAAGCGCCGACACAGAAAAAGTGGCTGAGTTAAGCAAATTGGTGGTTTCTGCCGTGAACCAGTTCCTCAAAGATTTGGAGGATTCAAAAGAACGCATAGCGGAAATTGGAGCTAAACGAATCCGCGACGACTCAGTAGTTTTTACGCATTGCCACTCTTCAACCGTAACCCGCCTGCTCGCCAAAGCCAAGGCTGACGGCAAAAACTTCAAAGTAATCTGCACCGAGACGCGCCCAGCTTTTCAGGGAAGAATAACCGCGAAAGAGCTCGTGGACTTGGATATTGAAACAACATTCATTGTTGATTCGGCGGCTCGGACATTCATCGGAAGCGTTGATGTCGTAATCGTGGGAGCCGACGGCATCACCTCTGAAGGCAACGTGGTCAACAAGATAGGTTCAAGCGGAATCGCGGTTTTAGCCCACGAAGCCAGAGTGCCATTCTATGTAGTTTCAGAACTGCTCAAATTCGACCCAGCAACCATCCAAGGCGAATGCGAAAAAATCGAGCAACGAAACCCCAGCGAAGTCTGGAGCGAAGCACCCACAAAGCTCACCGTGCGCAACCCAGCCTTCGACGTAACCCCAAACCGCTACATCCACGGCATAATCTGCGAAGAAGGCATAATCGCACCCCAAACCATCGTAGAAGTCATGCGCCGTAGATATCCATGGATTTTCTAGTTGAAAGTCTATCTGCTTTTTCGTTTTTGACAGCCAAAAAACGGCATATTTGGATCCTAATAGAATATCATTGCAGTAACCTATAGGGGGAGGTCACTGTGAGCATAGAGTTTAGATGGTTTAGTTTTTCCATTGTTTTAGGGCAGCGGCGAGTTCCTTGTGGGTTGTGGCGTATTCTTCAAGGGTTTTTTCTTCCAGTGTTGCGTCGACGGCTTGCCGCATGGCTTTGGCGCCTGCTACGGTGCCGTCTGGGTGTCCGTGGATGCCGCCGCCTGCTTGGATAACAAAGTCGTTGCCGAAAGTCTCCATTAAAGCAGGAACCAACCAGGGGTGCAATCCGCCGCTGGCAACGGGCAAAACAGGCTTCAAATCGTCCATCTGCGCCTTGCACGCATGGATGTTTTCGATTACTTCCTCTTTGGTCTCAGACATTTTTCCCACCACCGTCCCCACATGAAGTTGGTCAACGCCAATTACTCTTGCGACGACGGCTATGGGTTTCATGGCGATGCCGTGCAAGGGGTTCTTGGTGAAAGCGGCGTGTCCAGCCCGGTGTGCGTGGATAACGAGTTTGAGGTTTTGGTTGCGCAATGTTTGGAGTGCCGACCAGCCGCAGGTTAAGATATCAACCATGACGTATTCGCCGCCGTGGTCGACGCACGGTTTGGGCGCGTTTGAGCATGGTTTCGGTTTCGGCTGTGATGTTTATCATGTAGACTTTGCGTTCCCCCGTCTCCGCTTGGGCTTTGTCGCGGCTCTCAAGCGTCTTCGTTAAGCGTTCTTGGAAGGGGTTGAATTTTTGGCTGCTCAGGTTCTCGTCGTCTTTCACGACGTCGCAGCCGCCAAGCCATGCCTCATACGCAACTTTTGCATGGTCTTCGGTTTTTAACCCGAGTTTAGGCTTAATTATTGTGCCGACAAGAGGGCGCTTTGGCACCTTTAGGAGTTTACGGATCCCCGCTATGCCAAAAGCTGGTCCTTTGAAGCTGCCTAAGAGTTGTTTGGGAAATTCGATGTTGAGTAGGCGCAGGTTTTTTAGTGCTTTAAGTCCAAAAACATTGCCAGCCACGCTGCTTAGGATGTTTGGCATGTTAGCTGGATTCAAAAAGCTCTATGGGATATGCAATTTTGATTACGCTGCCTTCAATACTGTAAACGTGTGCTGCCAGCCGCTTAACGTAGGGCTTCTCAGTCGTTAGCTCTGTCCATGTGCCAACCGAACTTTCCGCAGCGACACCGCCTGCAGCCTCTTTTAGGCTAATGCCTTGGGGCTCAACAAGAAAAGTGCAGAGTAAATCGGTTTCTTTAGGCTTGTAAGTTAAATCGACAAAGTCAAGATACTTCAAAGAGCAATCCTCTGGTTAGTGTGACTGGCCTTGCCTTAAAATCTTTAACTATTTCCCAGTCCTAATTGGTATTGACGTGTCTCAGATGGAGTTAACCGTTGAAACCTTAATGATTACTACGGGCGGCAGCAGAATCGCCCTACTCAGCGAAGAAAGCGCCAACCTGCTAGGCGTACACAGTTCCGACAGAATAAAAATAACATGCAACAAGCATGAAATGATTGCCATCGCCAACATCGCTGATTATTTTCCCCCAAACCGCATCGGACTCTACCGGGAAACCGTGGCAGCGCTTGAAGTGAAGGAAGGTGAAACTGTTGATGTGGAGTTGGCTCCGCTTCCCGAATCCCTATTTAACATTAGAGCGAAGCTGCATGGGGAACGTTTGCGTGAGCAGGACATTGTGGCCATCGTGAAGGACGTGGTCGAGAGACATTTGAGCACGGTGGAAATCGCCGCCTTCCTCACGGCGCTTAGCATTCACGGATTAAGCACTGGCGAGACCGAAGCGCTTGTCGCGGGCGATGATTTCCACGGGAAAAACTCTTGATTTTGGCAAAGGACCCATCCTTGATAAGCACAGTGTCGGCGGGATTCCAGGCGACAAAACCAGCATGCTGGTGGTGCCTATTGTGGCGGCTGCAGGATTCATCATTCCCAAAACCTCTTCTCGGGCCATTACTTCGCCTGCGGGAACGGCAGACCGAGTGGAGACACTTTGCCCAGTTAACCTATCCATAAAAGAAATCAAAGATGTTGTGGCGAAAACCAACGGTTGCCTCGTCTGGGGAGGCTCCCTCGAGCTTGCGCCAGCCGACGACCTCTTCATCCAAGTCGAATACCCACTGGGAATCGACCCCATGCTTTTACCCTCGATTTTAAGCAAGAAAAAAGCTATCGGCGCAACCCACGTCGCCATTGACATCCCAACAGGAATGGGAGCCAAAATCAAAACTCGAACAGAAGCATACACTTTAGCTTCGGATTTTGTGGATTTAGGAAAACGTTTAGGATTAAACATTCAATGTGCCTTAACTTTTGGTGAGCAACCTTTGGGTTGCGGCATCGGGCCAGCTTTAGAAGCAAGGGAAGCGTTAACGACTCTTATGGGTGGGGGTCCGCCTGACTTGCGTGAGAAAGCCGTTAGCCTTGCAGGCATGCTCTTTGAAATGGTCGGAGT
Organism: Candidatus Bathyarchaeota archaeon; assembly: GCA_963695285.1. Taxonomy (GTDB): domain Archaea; phylum Thermoproteota; class Bathyarchaeia; order Bathyarchaeales; family Bathycorpusculaceae; genus Bathycorpusculum. Next base: position 731,149 of record OY968763.1, on the reverse strand, counting down.
TGAAAACCCACGGGGCGTGGCTGAGGAAATGATTGATTCGGGCAAAGCAATGAAAGAAGATGCGTGAAATCATTTCTGCTCAAGGCGGCAACCCATCGGTTAAGCCTGAAGATTTACCTGTAGGTCCTGAATCGGCTGTGGTGCGGTCGGAGCAGGCTGGTAAAGTCCTTTGGCTTAGCACAGATGATATTGTGCGGATTGCGCGTGAGGCTGGAGCGCCTAAAGAGAAGGGTGCAGGCGTGGTATTGCATGCGAAGTTGGGCGGTGCCGTGCATAAAAACGGCGTCTTGTTTGAAATTTACGCGGAAAGAAGCAGCAAATTGGCTTCCGCGTTGGAGCTTGCTGGGCAACTGTCGCCGATTGTGCTGAGCAAGAAGCCTGAGGAAAAGATGATTTTGGACCGAGTACCAGAACAGGGACCGCATGAGAAGAGGTTTATGCTCGACAGGTAAACGCGGTTATCTCGTGACTAATCCGCCTATGAAGCCGCCGATTGCCGAAAGCACCGTAACCAAAACTAGAACTATTACTCCGAGAACTAATCCTGCCAAGCCCCCGAACAGAAAACCCAAAACCCCATGCCTAACCGTTTCAACCACAACAAGACGGAGAAACGCCAAGATTGCTAACACAATGGCGCTGATAAATCCAGAGAGAAAACCCGACATTGTTCCACCCAAAATGCCTCGCGCTAAGAGTCCAGCGATTAATCCTCCTAAGAACCCGCCGAGGATCAACCCAACGCCAGGATAAATTATGCTAACGGCAACAGTTACTAAGAAACCCACGAGTGCGCCTACTCCGATACCTGCCAAAGGTTTCACCAATCAAGATTCCCTAGGAAAAAATAAAATAAAAAGGTTGCTTTGTGGAACTCGAATTAAGCATGGCTTTAACTTCCTAACATGCGTTACTTATAAAAAGTGGTTTAGCAAATTTCCTAATGAAATCTAGGTAAAGATCTTATCTTGGGCTTGGCGTAAAATGGCTGGTTCTGTTGGAGTAATCTTAAAGAAAACATTCAGTTTAGCATTAATCTTCAATGCCCTAATCACCATAGCCGCCATTGCCGGCATCATGTTTGGCTATTACAGGGCTTACCCATATTGGCGTCCCTATGCACCTTATCTGCTTGATGGGAACCTGTTTTGGCTGGCACTTGCAGCAGGGTTAATCAACATCTTTCCAAGCGCCTCAATTGGACGAGCTTTGCATACGGGACGTTTCCTGTTTCACCATTATGTTTACGGCTTCTTAGTCTTATTGGCGTCTTCTGTGTTTGTTGTGTTGTTTACAGCTGTTTCTCTGGTTAGTCTTTTTCTGGTTACTTCAAGTGATGTAGCTGTTAATGTAGGACGCTTTTTTATTTTGGCGGGATTAGCTTTGCTGCTGGATGATTTGCCTGATGTTTCAGAAAGAATAGAAACCTGCTTGAACTGGGTAAAGTCAAGAGCATGCCAAGCTAGAAAAGTTCTGCATGCTGCACAATTGTTCACTGGATTAATTTCTCTTTATGTTTTGGTTTCCATCATAATCTGGACAATTCAAAACCCAACTCTAGCTTTTTTCAATTCTTTTTTAATCGGCACCCTACTTGTAACTACAATTACCTCTTTTGTTCTCGTGAAAAGGAAGGCATGGCTAAAAATCACTTCGCCAGAAACCCAAGCCGCTTAATGTTTTTGCTTAACAATTTGCTCGCCTATGGCTTCTAATTGTTCACGAGAGTAACTTCGAGAACTTTTAAACTCTATTATGTAGTTGGTAAGCTGGGAAAGCTTGAGGACTGGAACAGCAGGATTGTTCAAGCGAAGGGTAGCACGATTATTTGTTAAAACCACAATACCTTCAACCCAGATGCCCAGCGGTCTTAGATTTGGGTTACTGTCAATTATTTGTTTGATTTTGGCAGCGTTCCGTTTAACCTGTCGACTGGGACTGCCTGAAAAGTTGCGTTTGCCAGCTCGCTGCCATTCGTCGCCGATGCAAGAGATGTTGCCGCTCCAATTCTTGGTTTCCAAAACGAATATGCCGTTGGGTCCCAAGACGATGTGGTCGATGTCTCCGCCGCCACCCCCTAGGTACAGGTCGTTTAGGAGGTAGTAGTCGTCGTTTAATCTGCTGGTTAAGAGTTTGGCTACTTGTTTTTCGCCTGTCCATCCGCCGCTGTAGATGCGGTACTTGCGCTGATAATAGTAGAAGCTGATTAATGGAACAATTGAGAGGATTAGTCCCGCTTCTTCTAAAGTTCCAATTTGCAGGTTGGATATCACGCTTAGGATTAGTGCAAAAAGGATGGCGAAGTATATGATTAGGCTGACGGCTGCTTTAGCAAAGTTCTTTCGAACTTGGTTTTTAAGGTAGCTACTGGAGCCTTTAATCTTACGCATATGCACGCAGTTGCTTTGTAACTATATTACCGTATAGCAACTCCAACCCAATTTTGATTGAAGGGACAAAATAAACGCCAACAAAAGTTGGTGCTTTTATAAAAGGAGGCTATAGTCTCAGAGAGACTATTAGTTTAGGGCTTATTTTTTGTTGGTGAGGTATTCGTTTATTGCTTTTGCTGCGCGTTTGCCTGCGCCCATTGCGCTGATAACTGTGGCTTCGCCTGTTACTATGTCGCCGCCTGCAAAGACTCCTGGAAGGCTTGTTTTGCCGTTTTCATCTGCAACAATCGTGCCGTACTTTGTGACCTGTAATCCTTCAGTTGTGCTTTGTATGATGGGGTTTGGTGTTCTGCCTATGGCAACTATGACTGAATCGACATCCATGGTGAATTCTGAGCCTTTGATTGGTATGGGTTTTCTTCTTCCAGACGCGTCAGGAGCACCAAGTTCCATTTTGACACACTCCAACGCCTTCACCCAGCCCTTCTCGTCTCCTATATAACGCACAGGACTAGTCAAGAACTTGAAGTCTATACCTTCTTCTTCAGCGTTTTCAAGTTCCTCTTTTCTTGCAGGTAACTCTTCTCTTGAACGGCGATAAACAACGTTGACTTCAGCGCCTAATCTTAATGCTGAGCGAGCTGAGTCCATGGCTACGTTGCCTCCTCCTATGACTGCGACTTTTTTGCCTATCTTTATAGGTGTGTCGCATTTGGGGAAGGTGTAGGCTTTCATGAGGTTAACTCGGATTAAGAACTCGTTGGCTGAGTAGATTCCTCCTAAGTTCTCGCCTGGAATACCCATGAACTGTGGTGGTCCAGCGCCTGAGCCTACAAATACTGCGTCGAAACCTGTTTTGAGGAGTTCTGGAATCGTGAAGGTTCTTCCGATAACGCAGTTTAAGCGCATGTCAACGCCTAGTTTCTTGACGTAATCAGCTTCTCCTTGGACTATGCTCTTCGGCAAGCGAAACTCGGGTATGCCGTACATTAGAACTCCGCCTGGGTAATGTAGCGCTTCGTAGATGACGACTTCGTGTCCAAGCTTGATTAAATCGGCAGCAGCCGTCAATCCTGCTGGTCCAGCACCCACTACTGCAACACGCTTTCCCGTTGGCTTAGCTTTTTCGGCGCATGCTATGCCAGTTTGCCGTTCCCAATCCGCCAGAAACCTTTCAAGCCTTCCTATGCTGACGGCTTCGCCAGCCTTCCCAAGTATACAGAGCTTTTGGCATTGCTCTTCCTGAGGGCAAACGCGTCCGCAAATGGCTGGAAGACAGTTCTTCTCTTTGATTTTGCTAATGGCTTTCGCGTAGTCTTTGTCTTTTCATCAGTTTGATGAACGCTGGAATGTCTACTTCAACTGGGCAACCTTTAATGCATGTTGGCTTAGGACACTGCAGACATCGGGAAGCTTCAATCTGTGCTTGTTCTTCGCTGTATCCAAGTGCAACCTCATTAAAGTTACGTTTGCGTTCTTCAGGTGTCTGCTTAGGAATTGGAACTGCAGTCTTCTGCAGCTTTCGGTTTTGGTTGAGGTTTATTTTCCACAGGTGCATCCCTCGTGATAATGTTGCAACACAGCTTTCTCTTCTGGACAGTAACATGACTGCCTCTTCATTAACTCGTTAAAATCGACTAGGTGAGCATCAAAGTCTGGTCCATCCGTGCAGGCAAACCTTGTTTCGCCGCCGACGGTGACTCTGCATGCTCCACACATGCCCATGCCGTCAACCATAATGGGGTTTAAGCTTACAACTGTCTTTATCTTGTAGGGTCTAGTGGTTTCGGCAACTGCACGCATCATAACAGTTGGACCGATAGCGTAAACTGCGTTGAAATTGCATCCTGAATCGATTAGTTTTTTTAAGGCGCCACTGACGAATCCTTTCTCGCCTTTTGTGCCGTCATCCGTGCAAATGACCAACTCATCTGAAGCCTCAGCCATTTTATCTTCCAGAATTAACATACTGGCAGTTTTAGCGCCAATTATGGAAATAACTTTGCTGCCGGCTTCTTTGAAAGCCCTTGCTATGGGGTAAGCAGCGGCTGTGCCAACTCCACCGCCAACAACACACATTAATGGATATTTTTCTATCTCGCTTGGTTTTCCAAGTGGACCACAAATGTCTAGAATTGAGTCGCCTTCTTTGAGCTGACCCATCTTCTCAGTTGAGACTCCAACCTCTAGGAAAACAAGCGTTATTGTTCCTTTTTTCTTGTTCCAGTCACAAATTGTTAACGGGAACCTTTCTCCAGCTTCATCGAGCCTAAGAATAACAAATTGTCCAGCCTGAGCTTTTGCGGCTATTTCAGGGGCTTCTACCTCAATGAGTTTGATTTTTTGAGCGATCTCCCGCTTGACTAATATTTTATGCATTTCTGTTTGCCTTCGTATTCGCTGTTGTTTTGCACACCTTACTGCATGTTTAGGGCTTTTTTTGAGCTTTCAGGCATGCCAACGAACGCTTTGAAAACTCTAAAACGCACTTTTACCGATATAATGTTTTCCCTCTATTTTCGGTAATACGGTCGCCGAATGAAACTGTAAGCTTCAAGAGCAGCAGTGATGCCTTGCCCCACAGCCGTTCCAACTTGCTTAACAGGATGGTTAGTTACGTCGCCTGCCGCGTAGACTCCAGGCAGGTTTGTTTGTTGGCGAATGTCAATTTTGATGTATTCATGCTCATCGGTTTCTATTCCAGCAGCTTTGGCTAATTGGCTGTTGGGTGCTTCACCGACCTGGACGAAAACTGCGTCTACAGCTAATTCACTTGTTTTCTTTGTTATGTTATCGATTAAAGTTACTGTTTTTACTTGTTTGTCGCCTTTGATTTCTTGAATTTCAGTGTTCCATACAACGTTTACATTACCCTTAGATGCAATGTCAGACACCAAGGATTCTTCCGCTCTGAAAGCTTCCCGCCTATGGATCACGGTGACCTGAGCGGCAAGCCCTGAGAGATAAAGCGTCGTTATACAAGCAGAATTTCCGCCGCCGACAACCAGCACTTTTTTGCCTTTAAAGAAGGGTCCATCGCAAACACCGCAGTAGCTTACTCCTCGTCCGCGAAACTCCTTTTCACCTTTAACACCGATTTCCTTGTAATGCGAGCCAACGGAGAATATTACTGCTTTAGCCTCATAGGTTGCGCTTGAGGTTTTGACAATTTTCTTCTCCCCCATAAGTTCTAATTCTGTAACGGGCTCTAAATCGTGAATAACTGCGCCAACCTTTTTGCAGTGCAGAGTCATTTTTTCTGCAAGTTCCCCACCGCTAATCTCCGCAAATCCTGGATAATTCACAACTGTTGAGGCGTCAGAGATTGTGCCGCCGGGTAATTTTTCATCTAAAATCAAAGTTTTCAATCCGCTGCGTACAGTGTAGATTCCTGCGGCTAACCCTGCGGAGCCAGCGCCGATGATTATGACATCCCAGTTCTCCATAAATGGCATCTCTTTACAGTGAATAGTGGGTTGGGCGGTTTATAAAATTGTTCGATTTGTTTGGTTTCCAATAAACTGATAAGGACGAACCCATTAAATTCTAATAGCGTTTTTAGAGGGATGTTATGGCAAAATACAGGTGCACAGTCTGCAATTGGGTTTATGATGATTCGAAAGAGAAAGTAAAGTTTAGCGATTTGCCTGAAGAATGGGTTTGTCCTATTTGTGGGGCACCAAAATCAGCGTTTGTATTGTTAGTTGAGCCACAGGTAGAAGAGAAGACAAAAAAAGGCGGACAAACGGTTTCTGATGTACTTGTTAACCAGATTGCTGAGTGGGGTGTACAGTACGTTTTCGGCATTCCCGGCACATCAACATTGGGTATTGTGGATGCCATACGCAAAAGCAACGGCAAAGTGAAGTATTTTCAGGTTCGACATGAGGAAACAGCGGCGTTTATGGCTTCAGCTTACGGAAAGTTAACTGGACATGTTGCGGCTTGCCTTGGAATTTCGGGTCCAGGTGCAACGAATCTGGTTACTGGACTATATGATGCACAGTTGGATCACGCGCCTGTTTTGGCGTTAACAGGCATGGTTCCCCGCAAACAGATAGGTCAAGGCGCAGTACAGGAGATTGATCAACAAGCTTTCTTTGAACCCTTAACTGTCTACAACAAAACCTTGATGACTGAAGACCAAACCACAACGCTTGCGACATTGGCAATTAAGTACGCGCTTCTAGATCAAGGTGTCGCCCACATCGGGATTCCCAATGACGTACAAAAGCTTCCTTACGAAACGGAGATTTTGCCATTCGAGGGCAGAATGCCTAACCTCGCTTATGGACAGGAGGAGTGGGTGATTGAGAAGGCGGCGAAAGTTATCGATTCTGCCAGCAGACCAGTGATTTTGGCTGGATTTGGCGCCAGAGGACAAGGCACTAAACTGTTGAAATTAGCCTCGAAGATTGGTGCGCCGATTATTTCGACTTTCCGCGCTAAAGGCGTCGTTGACGAAAACGAGTCCCTCTATGTTGGATGCCATGGGGGCGTTGGCTCAACTGCCGCTGGGCAACTAATGGAAAAAGCTGACTTGCTTATTGCAATTGGTTCTTCGTTTTCGGATTTGTCTTTGATTCCACAGAAACGCACGGTTCAGATTGAAATTAATCCATTGATGATTGCACGAAGGTACCCTGTTGAGGTTGGTTTGCTGGGCAACAGTGCGGTTCTGATTCCCAAGTTGACTGCGAAGGTTCAGCAGAAAGAAAATGAGGAATATTTGTCTGAAATTGTGCGGTTGAAGCAGGAATGGGTAAATCAGCTTGAAAAGGAAGCCGATGTAACCCTGAAACCGATTAGACCACAGTACATAATTAAGGTTCTAAACGACAAAATCGCAGACAACGCAGTCATTTCGCTCGATGTGGGCGAGAACTGCTGGTGGTTTGGCAGAAACTTTAGGATGAAAAAGTCACAGAAACTGGTCATGAGTGGGCAATTAGCGACTATGGGTTTTGGTTTGCCGGGAGCGTTGGCGGCTGCGTTGGCTTACCCTGAGAGGCAGATTGTCTGTTTAACTGGCGATGGCGGCTTAACGATGGTTCTGGGCGATTTCTTAACCGCTCTGAAATACAACTTGCCCGTTAAAGTGTTTGTAATGAATAACAAGCGGCTAGGCATGATTATGCAGGAGCAGAAAGTTGAGGGCTATGAGGGCTGGCAAACCGACCTGTACGATTACAACTTCGCGGATTTCGCGGAGCATTCGGGTGGATTGGGCATCAAAGTGACTGAGCCAAGCGAGTTGGAGGCAGCTGTTGACAAAGCCCTCAAAGCAGCAAAACCTACAATCGTGGACATCGACACTGACCCAAGAAGGTTCATGTGAGGTGAAAACTTGAGTGAAAAACAAGGGTTAACGTTGGCATTTGTGATTTCGCTGGTCGGAGGATTATTTGTCCTCATCTTTAGCTTAGTGAATTTGGTGTGGTTTGGTTCTAATGCCCCAAATTGGGGAGGCTTTGGCGACTATATGCGCAGCATGATGGGTGGCTACCACAACTTCATGGGCACATACGCTAGTTCGACTGGTTTTTTTACGGCTGTTTCAATAGCTAGCTTTGTTTGCGGAGTCATCGTGTTGATGAGTGCACTTGTTCTGCGGATTCACCCACAAGAACATGTTCTTTGGGGAGTGGTTATCGTGGTGTTTTCAGCAATCAGCTTTGTGGGCATGGGCGGTTACTTTGTTGGCGCGGCATTTGGAATAATCGGAGGAGCACTCGCCTTAACCTACAAGCCTATACCATAGCGCCTCATTTTCAACATACTTATGACGGCTAACAACTTCAATACCAGCCTACCCCCTATAGGTTTCTGCAATGAACCTCTAATAGGATCCAAATAGGTTCGTGAAAAGCCCTCCCTCTATAGGTGTACTGCAATGATTGGATATTAGGATCCAAATATGCTAAAACTTCAGAAATAGATGATGAGATTTCAGCTGTTTATTTTTTGATAGTATGAACTGCTTTCTCGGCAGTGGATGCGCTAAAGAGTAAGTCGTCGATGGTGGCGGTGAAGGTGGCGAGTTTCCCCTCGCATTGGATGTGGGTGACTACTTGTTTGTTTTCCCTGAAGGTTTTAACCTGCAACCCAATTGGAGTTTTAAAGTTGTCAGGCGAAACCGCTTGGGCAATAGCTTCCGCGGTTTTCTCGTCTTTGTACTCAAGCGTTACTGTTGCCTGCAAGCTTCTCACCCTTCAACTGTCGCCCAACCAACTCGTCAGCCGTTTTAATGAATGAATCAAGTTTATCCAGAGGCACCTGGGCGCCTGCAGCAATGTTGTGTCCACCGCCCTTCCCACCGTTCGCTTCCGAAGCCAACCGCATCACGTCTCCGAGGTTGACGCCTTTGCGCAAAGCCGCCTCTGTTGTTCGTCCAGAGAACTTTGCTGCTTTTTCAGCTTCGATATTGGCGAATGCTAAGAGCGGTTTTTCGTTGTTGGCGAGGCTTGAAACGATTATGGATGAGACGGTGCCGATGATTTTTTCGTTTATAAAGTTCTCGCCGTAGATGACGTAGATGTTTTGGAGTTCTCGCATGCGTTCGGGTTTTTCCGCTACCCAGCCGAGGTATTTGTTGATGTTTTTGCGGTAGTCTTCGAGGATTTTGTTGGATTCTTCAAGTGCTGCTTTGCGGTCTCCCATACAAATGGCGATGCCTAGGCTTGGCCTATCCATGCGTCCCGCCGAATTCAAAACCACCGCGAATTCCCGTGCATCCCGAAGTGCCGTGTTGGGTTCTTCTTTGGCTAAAATGTAAACGTACCCGATTAGGTTCTCAACCTCCAAATGCAACCCCTTCGACAACAGGTAATCTGCTAATGCACTGCATAACCGCTTCCGTTCTTCGTCGGTTAAGTCGCAGAGAGCCCGCAGCTTGTCGCCTTGCTTGAGGGGAATGTTCAGGTTTGCAACAAAGTTCAAGGCTTCGGTTTCTTGACCGCTCAAACCCGGAATGAACGGGTTAGTGGTGGTTGCTAACATCTTGTAGATGGGTCTTGTTTCTCTGCCGAAGAAAGTCAAGTCCTTCTCAACCTTAAGCAAGCCAGCAGAGACACCATCATTAACGATTATTTCATTTAAGCTTCGCAGGCTTCGCTGCTCATACTTGTCCTGCATGTCACCCAATGCACCAACCAAGGCTATGGGTGCTAAATCCACGTTTGCCGCGTTCACCGCTTTAGCTGCAAAATAAGCCACACCTGAACCGCTAACATCCGTCGCCCCATCGATACCGAAGAGGTGCGGGTTAACTTGAACAAAATTCTGGTTAACCACTTTGCTGTTTACTTGGTGGTGGTCGAGGATTACGACTTTGACGTTGGGGATTTTCTCGTTTAGAAGATCCAGATAGCCGCTTCCAAAATCAGTTAAAATCACGAGTTGTGGTTTGTCTGCGATGACTTCGCCGATGATTTTCTCATCAACCCACTGCATCACCCGAATGCGGAAACGTGCATCGAGGCGATAGAGCATTTTGCCCATGATGCCTGCGGCAGCAACCCCATCCGCGTCCAAATGTGAAAATACAAGGATAAACCCGTCTTTCTTGACAGTTTCTAAAATTACTTTTGCCGCTTCGTTTGCAGCTACTAAGAAGCCTTCGATGTTTTGTTGTTGCTGTGCAGCCATGCTCAATCACTTCTTTGGGCTTAAAGGGGATAATTGGATTTAAAGCTGGTGCATCAAAAAATAGTAAAAAATAAAATTAAAAGAAAGAAACGCTTAGGTTACGGAAGCGACTTTTGGAACGTACTTCCAGTTCTTTGCAATAACGCCTTCACGCTTATAGTAGCGCGACAGCTTGTGAATATGGGCTTCAATGATTTGCATGTTGCGTTTATTGTGCAGGTCTTTCTTGTTTTTGCTTATGTGAACCGCGAGGCTTTGGGCTTTCTTCATGAGATTTGATAGGTCTTCTGGCATTGTTGGGGCTAAGTTTGCGGATTTTAATGTGTCGCTTATGCTTTTGCCAGTTATGGGTTTTACCAGTGGAATGGCGTATTGGTCTCTTAGGACTGTGCCTATGCTGCTCATGTTGTGGCCTTCTTTAGCCAGTTTAATTATGAATGATTCTACTTCTTCAGGCTGATACTTGCACCAGCTTGGAGGGCGCCTGCTGACTGGACGCATCGAATGAGATTTTCCTTTTTCTTGCTTTGGCATGCTTACACCTTAAACTGCACCCTTATCCACACCCAACGAATATTTAAAAGTATCTACTGGGCGCATCGAATGGGATTTTCCTTTTTCTTGCTTGGGCATTGTTACACCTTAAACTGCACCCTTATCCACACCCAACGAATATTTAAAAGTAATCCCTTTGAGGAGAAAAACCGAAAAACTTAGGGTTCTTTTATCCGTGCAGCCCCATACTGCCTTCCTGCGAGATGCACGAAGAACCGCGCAATCAAAGATGCACCTACGAGCACGATTAACGTTGACCAGAACTGGAACCAGCCACTAAGCGTTCCAGCCAGCAGGAAAACGTTTGCCATAACTGCGGCGCCCAGCCAGAATACCAAGTTGCCCACGGTTTCAGCTATCCGCCTAATCGGTGATTTCACGTAGAACCGTAGGACTAAGATAATTATCTGTAGGATGCCCACGCCTAAGAGGAAATTCATTACAGCCGTGTAGAAAGCTGCATGTTCCGCGGGGTGGGCTGGTGCTAGTAGACTTATCGTTGAAGTTGCGCCGCCAAACGGGTAAGTTACTGTTGTTAAGTCTGAGAAGAACACGTCTGTCTTGTGCGGAATGCCAGGCGTCAAAGCAAACACTAAGCCAATTATGATGAAGAATCCGCCTATGGCTAAAGCTGTGATTAAGCCTTCATGCAAAGACCAGTTTCTAGCGGCATTTCGAATCATATTATTCCGCTTCTACCCAATTCTGTTTATGCAACAATAGCGATATAAGATTTTGTTTCGCGTTCGATTTAAGACCGCGGCTTACTGTTTTTTGTACCATTCCGCGAAACTGCGTATAGCCATTGCCCTATGAGAGAAACCGTTCTTTTCTGTAAGGGTCATTTCCGCAAAAGTTTTTTGGCTTCCTGCCGGCTGGAATATGGGGTCAAAACCGAAGCCTGATTTTTCCTTTTCTTTGCGCTCAGCCAAGGTGATTTCGCCTTTGACTTCGCCGAAGAAGCCTATTGGTTCAGAGGGAGTTTGGTCGTCGCAGTAAGCTATGACCGATTGGAACTTCGCACGTCTTTCAGCCTTGTTTTCCATCAGTTTCAGGATGCCGCTGTTGTGGATTGTCTTGTAAACGTAAGCGGCGTATGGACCTGGAAACCCGCCGAGTGCGTCGATGAATAAGCCTGCGTCTTCTACAAAAATGGGCAAGCGGCACCGTTGGTATGCGTTTTGGACGCTTGTTTCTGCGATTTCTTTTAGGCTCTCGCTCTGTATTTCGTCGCCTTTTAAGCGTAGCATGCCGACTGCGATGCCGTATTGACCAAGGATGCTGCGTGCCTCGTTGAATTTGTGGATGTTGCCTGTGGCAAAAAAGACAACCTTCCGCTTTGGAATTTGGCATCGGTTACTGCTTGCGTTCTTCGACATAGCGCCCACGCCTCTCTATCTCCCCGATTTTCTCATAAACCTTTTCCGCCAACTCAACTCCTAAAATCGACGTGTAGCCGCGCAGAACGTTTTGGAAGCATTCATCCCAGAACATGTAATGTGTACTCTGCAGCGCACGTTTGAGCAAATGCAAATCCACGCCCTTGGCTTCCAGCTCAATATTTTTTTCTCCCAAACCGAAGTCCACGAAGAAAATTTTGCCCTCGGGGTTTAGGATCATGTTTGAAGTTGTTAGGTCGCCATGGATTAAGCCGCGGCTGTGAAGTTTACCGATGGATTCACCTATGCTAACACAAAGGTCATGCCGCTCTGCCTTAGAAACCCCATTCAAAAGCTCCTTTACCTGCTGCCCCTCAATGTACTCCATAATAATCGAGGAGTCGGGCACATTAACCATGTAAATCAACGGCGTCGGCACCCCGGCGGCTTTGGCTTCATGCATCAACTGCGGCTCATGAACTGTGCGGTAGCTTCGAATCTGCTCATCCAACTCTGGCGGACGATATTTTTTGGGGATACGCATTTTCACGATTACTTTTCGTTCATGCCACTCCATGATGAAGAGGCTGGCTTCGGCTCCCTTCTTGAGCAGCCTTGTTGTGTCTACTTTATCTATTGTATCCATGGCACATCCACCTTGTCCACTCGCCACCGCAACTTCACAAAACTCTCATCCAAAGCCGTAACTAACCCATGCCTAAAAGCCAACACGCCCGTCCAAGCAATCATGGCACCGTTGTCAGTGGCAAACTCAAGCGGAACCACATTGAAGACGGCATCATGTTCCTCCGCTATGATGGCGAGCATGGATTGCAGGCGTTTGTTTGCAGCTACTCCGCCAGTTAACAGCACCTCCTTCTTCTCCGTGTGTGCCAGTGCCCGCTCAGTAACCTCTGTTACCATGGAGAAGGCGTGTTCCTGGAGACTATAACACAAATCCTCAAGCCTGGCATCACCTTTTTGCAGCTGAACAGTTGCCGAAGTCAACAAGCCACTAAGTGACAGGTCCATCCCCTTCACCACATAGGGCAAGGTAACAAGCTTTTTGCCTTTAGCCGCCAACTGCTCCACAGCTGCACCAAGAGGCAAACCCTTCTTGTGCTTAAGCCCTGCTTCACGAGCAAAAACATCCAAGCAGTTTCCCAGCGCTATGTCAAGGGTTTCACCGAACACGCGGTAGCGCCCCGACTCAAAAGCTGTGACCATGGTGTTGCCGCCTGAAGCGTAAAGCGTCACAGGGTCGCGGGCGCCTGTTTTGAGTTTACCGATTTCGATATGTGCAACGGAGTGGTTTACGCCTACAAGTGGAACGTCAAGGTATGAAGCTAAAGCTCTGGCGACCGTTGCTCCCGTGCGAAGGGATGGCCCTAAGCCTGGTCCCTGAGAAAACGCAATAACTGATAATTCACGCGGTTTTATGCCAGCCACTGTTAGGGCTTCGCTGCAGGACTTTGTCGGCTACTTCCGCGTGGTGCCGTGCAGCTTCTCTGGGGTGAATGCCGCCTTCTTCGGGGATGTAGCTGTCGGATTTGTTGGCTAAGATTTCGCCGCTAAACGTGGCTACTCCGACTCCGAAGTCGTCAGCTGAGGATTCAATGCCTAAGCAGTAACTGCCCGAATCATTTTTCTTTGCGTTTTTCATGCCAATCCACGTTTAATTAGGGATACATATTTTTATGTGAATCCAACGCTTATATTACTGTATTATTTGGAACTGATCATAAATGCCTAAGCGTAATGACCTCGAACAGAAAGCACTCCACTACGTCGTCGGTACAGGCTATCAGGGTGTACTTCAATCAGATTTATGGCGTGAACTTGGCGCAAGCAGCCGCGAAGGCTCCCGCGTCTCCATTAAACTGGAAGAGAAGGGGCTTATCCGCAGAGAAAAAGAACTCCAAGAAGGCAGATGGACATACAGGCTCTACCCCAAAAGGTTGCCTGCATCCATAGAAACCATCGTGGACTGCCCATGTCTACTGTGCCCAGACAACGCACGCTGCGACCCCACAACCGCCCTTTCCCCCAAAAGCTGCCCAAAACTAACCGATTGGATACTTAACTTAGGAAAACCGCCAGCACCAGCCACCGCTGCCCCTGAAGGTCCAAGCGCCCCAACATCAGAGCTGAACTTACCTGAGGATGATTCCGTTGCCGAAAGCTTGGTTAAATGAAAGAAAAAACGAGTATTATTTTAAGAAAGCCAAAGAAGAAAATTATCGCAGCCGATCCATATACAAACTGGTTCAAGCTAACGAGAAATATGGCTTCATTAAACTACGCGATGTAGTTGTTGATTTAGGTGCGGCTCCGGGCGGCTGGATTCAAGCGGCAAGAAAAATGACGGGCAAACACGGCTACGTCTTAGGCATCGACTTAAAACCCATTGAACCATTCACGCAAGAGTATATCCGAACAATCATCGCCGACTTCACTGAACCAGGGACTGTTGATCAAATCCTCTCGTTTATTCCACGCAAAGCAGACGTAGTTCTCTGCGATGCTGCACCAAACATCACGGGCGTGTGGGAAGTTGACCATGCAAGACAAATCGACTTAGCCGAAAAAGCCCTAGAAATCGCCCAATGCGTACTGCGACCCAACGGAAACTTTTTTGTCAAAGTCTTCGAAGGCGACATGCTCAACGATTTTCTGCTAAACGTAAAGACGCTGTTTGAGGAAGTAAAGTTAGTGAAGCCTCAGGCAAGCCGACAACAAAGCAGCGAAATGTACCTTTTAGCGTTGGGCTTAAAGACAACGCGTGAAAGTAAAGAGGAAAACTAATTTTCCCACTTCAACCCATTCTTAGTTAGGTGAAAAATCTTGAAAATTATCGCGGCAGATTCTGCAGCAGCAATACTGGATGAACAGTTTAACCCAATTTTACATGTTGCTTCGGTTTCGGTCCTAGTTGAACCGCCCTACAGAGAACCGTCTTTTCGGTTAGCTGAACCAATTTTCAGGGAAGTTGAAACGGGGTTTGATGTTATTGTTCATGAAGCTGAACTCTGCAGAAGTCTGCTTGATAAGATGAAAGCTGACGTCGTGCATCTGGACATGTCTTTGGGCGGAGTTTCCGTTGAAGAACTATCACCTGTTGAACTCATGAACCTAAGAGCATCCAGTAAGGGAAGACAAAACATTCTCAAAATTCTGCCAAGACTCAGAAAAATTGCATGCGAAATCAAGCGGCTTCACGGCATAGACATGTTAGCTATTGGCAAGGAAAGTGTGCCCGTGCGGATTGCTGAGTTGACGGCTGGTGCAGAAGCAATTCTGTTTGCCTCTAAATTGGCTGTGGAGGAAAAAAGGAGTGTTCTGCTGGGGTTACCGTTGAATTGCCAACCGAGGGTTTTGGGCAACCTGGTGACTCTTCATTCGCTCATCGCAAACGAACATGACGTGCGAAGTTTCGCCGTTGATTCGGAAGGTGTATTAACAAGGGTTAAATTGTCAGAAACCTTAAACCCTATAGCAAGAGGATTTAGAGCGCTAAAGATTAAGCCGATAAAATAAAGCTGGTGTTTGTTTATGAAACTTGATTTATCCTTTTGGAAGAATGCTTCGCCGAGAAGAAAAAGAATCTATTCCATCATAGCTATCTTCTTAATTGGCTTCATTGTTACAGTAATTGGAAGCGCTATACCGCTAAGCCACAATGATGCTTTATCAATCAGCCAGAATTTGAATGAAACATTAAACCAGAACAAAGCCAACAACACGCTAACAGAATACATTTTCATTAACAACTTTTCCATATGTTTGCTGATGTTTGTTCCAGTAGTTGGGGCTGCTTTGGGCATGTTTATTCTATTTGACACTGGCATTGCTCTTGGGGCAATTTCCGCGATTCAAGGCTACCCAGCGTACATTGGAATTATAAGTGAATTGATAACACCTGTGTTTTGGCTGGAATTTGCAGCTTACTCAATCGCCATGGCGGAGAGCATCTGGCTGTTTCGCAGGTTAACGCAGCGGCGGTGGCACGAGTTAAAATGGACTGGAATATTCATCGCTATCTGCGCAGGTTTGCTTGCCGTAGGCGCTGTAGTGGAAGTATGGATAATAACCGTTTTAGGCTAATATTGCGTGTTAGCCTTTCACTATTTCTAAGCTTATATCCAACGCTTTGACGCTGTGAGTTAGCTCGCCCATACTTATAATGTCAACTTTTGCCTTCGCGTAATCCAACAGGTTCTCGCCTGTAATTCCGCCGCTTACTTCAAGCAACACGCTGCCAAACCCAGCCTCCTCAAGCGCTTCAGCTGCATGCTTGGCTTGTTTGGGAGAAAAATTATCCAACATAATGATGTCGGCACCAGCTTTTGCCGCTTTCAAGGCATCCTCAATTGTGTTAACTTCGACTTCGATTTTTTTGGTAAAAGAAGCCTTAGCTTTAGCTCTCTTAACTGCTTCCTCAACGCTTCCAACAATAGCAAGGTGGTTATCTTTAATCAGAACCATATCGTCCAAATGTAGCCTGTGCGGGTCACCGCTTCCGATGACCACGGCTTTTTTGTCAAAGTGAAGCAGTCCGGGCGCGGATTTGCGTGTGGCCGCAATTTTCGCTTTCACGTGTGCCGTTCTCAAGCTTCTCCGTTAAGGTTCGTGTTTTGGTTGCAATGCCGCTCATTCTTGAAAGAAGATTAAGCAGTGTCCGCTCGACGGATAGAATAGTTTGGGCGTCACCTGAAATTTGCATTAGGACTTGCTTGTTTTTTATTTTTGTTCCATCAGAAACCTTCGCGTTAACGGTCAGTCCTAAATATTCGGCAAGAAATGTGGCTTCTTCAATTCCAGCAGCTACGCCTTCTTCTTTCGCTATAACCTCTGCTTTAACTGCCAAATTCGCAGGGATAACTGTTGCCGCGGTTACGTCGCCCTGTCCAATGTCGTCTGCGAGGAACTTTTTGAGCTTTTCCTCCACAATTTTTCTTGGCACAAACATACTTGTAGTGTTGGCGCTTAGAGCTTAAATTGCTTGCTTTTTTTCTCCCATTAAGCGATAGTTCAAATATAATCTTGCACTTACAGGTATGTTGTATGCGACTATTACTCAGCTGCTCCGAACTCGGATTAGGTCACGTTTCACGAATCATTCCGTTAGGGAAGCGGCTGGAGAAAAACGGTCACGAAATGTTCTTTTCTTCAGGCGGCAAAGCATACGAGATGCTTCAAAAAGAGTTCAGTCACGTTTACAAGTGCCAACCAATCTCGTGGTACGAAAACGCCCATGGCATAATCACCTCCGCCTCGCTAATCAACCTGTTATTTCCACTTCCACTGTTTAATATGGAACAGAACAGGTTTGAAATGAAAAAATCCAACGCCATGGAAACCATCCATCGGTACTATGATTTAAGAGAAAACCTCCATGACATTGCCCCGGACATCCTCATCGCTGACGGCGACATAAACGCTCTTCGGCTTGCTCAAAGATGGAAAATTCCCTCAGTCTACATTGCCAACATGATAAGACCAAGCTATGGGTTCTCAGCTCTTTCTTAGTCCAGGCGAACGTATAGTTGAACGGTACGTTAAAAACTGCTCAAAAATCGTAATCCCAGACAACCCACCGCCCTATACGATATCAGAGTACAGTGTTGGCAACTTGGATAACCTGGGATTAAAGGGAAAAGTCGAGTACGTCGGAAGTTTTGTAGACACTAACGCCTGTTAAGGGTTCTCAAGAACATATTTTCGCTCCAATAAGCGGACCCATTGGAACCAGAGCAAAACTTACAAAAACGCTTTTGCCGGTGCTTGAAAAACTCAAAACCAAATGCATCATAAGCTTAGGCACTCCGGGAAAGAAAGTTTCAACCAAAATTGGCAACTGCGAACTCCACACATGGCTCTCTCCCCAAGAGCGACAGGAAGCCATGAAAAACGCTAAATTCGTCATTTTCAGCGGCGGCCACGCAACATGCTTTGAAACCATCAAGTACGCTAAACCAAGCATCTGCATTCCCACGCAGCCTGAACAATTGGGCAACGCAGCTAAACTTGAAGACCTGAACTGCTCCATAACCGCAAAGAACAGAAAGCAACTTGAAAAAGCCGTTGAAAAAATGGAGAGTGAAAAGGAAGCCTACGACAGAAGCATGTTGGCGCTAAACAAGTTTTCTAACGGGTTCAGCGGCTTGGATAGGGCGGTTTCAATCGTGGAAACCTTGCTGGATTAAGCTTTATTTTGCGAGGTTTAGGCGTTTAACTTCGCCGCATGGGGTTACTTCGTCAAAGACGATGGCTTTGAACTTGTAGATTTTAGCGTCCTTTGTTAACCAAGTGTCGGGTGGCAAACCTGCTTTCATGCAGCATTGGCAGAGGAATTCTTCTTCGCACCAGCCCCACTCAACTGGCACCTGCGGCAAAAGCAACCCTTTGTAGGGACCTCGCTCAACAATTAGGCCGTCTTCGCCGACCTTGATTTTGCTCAAATATTCTTTTGGATTTTTCACGTCTACAGCTTCGGGCGGCGTTAACACGCTGACCTCGAAAACAACTTTGCCCAGCTCAACGGAGGATAAGGGTTCAAACCTTGGGTCCTCAGTTGCAGCGTTTATGGCGCTGTCAATCACTGCCTCCACCAATGGACTTGTTGGGTAGGGGTAGCCGATGCAGCCGCGAAGCTCCTTTTCGCCGTTTCTGAGGCTGTTTATTGTGACAAATACGCCGCAGTGCTCAAAGAGTTTTTTCGGCGTTTCCTTAGGCGGCTTTGGAGCTTTGCCGGTTTCCAGATACTGTTTTACTGTGTTTCGGGCTAAGTTGATTAGGAATTTTCCTTCTTCTATGGATAGTTCAAACGACATAACATTCCTTCCCATGCACGGCTAAACCGCCAAATAAACTAAAAAATATTAAAAATAAAGTTGGTTAAAACTTTATGGATTCTTCAGCGATGCCATCCTTAGTTATGATAAGGAAGTCTATTCCGTCACCGCTCATGGAATCTCGGCTAACAGCAGATTTTATCGACCGCGTAACAAGCTCTTTTGCTTCTTTGGCACTCATAGTTTCTTTGTAGCCTTCTTCGAGAACACCCATTGCGATTTCTGTGCCTGAACCCACAACCGCGTACTTGTCAGGGATAAGTGAGCCTAAAACGTCAAGTACATAGAGTGATGCGCCTTCGTCGTCTAAGCCGCCAACGATTGTTTGCGTGAATAATGGGGAATATCGACGGTTAAAGAGCACGTTGGCTAAGAGTTTTGATGCCGAGCGCACACTGATTTTTCTTCCGACATCCATGCTATAGAGGTTGGCCTGCGCCTGCATTTCTTTGGCAAGGATCTGCATGTCTCCAACGAGTCCAGCGCATGCAACGCCGATTTGGTCCGTTACTTTGAAAACTTTTTTGCCGCCTTTACTCATGATAAAGTTGCCGTATGTTACTCTTTTTTCTGAAGCCAAGATTACGCCGTCTTTGAAGATTGCGCCGACGGTGGTTGCGCCTGGCATCCATACGCCGCCTTGCTGGGCTTGGTTGCCTTGAGCTTGCTGCTGGTCTTGCGGCATCAGTTGGATTTGTGGAATATTGGGTAATGTTGGTAATTGTGGTCCATAACCTTCCATAATTTTCGCCTTTTCTTGATATACACAAGACAAATTATTAAGGTTACTTATAACCATTATAGAATAAGTGAAGGGACTCTGTATGAGTAAGTCTGAACCGTTAAGGTGCCAAAAATGCGGCAAACCCATCGGTTACGTAGCTGTAACCGCTAAAAGCTATTTGGTAGCCAAGCCCGCTGCGGATAACGTAAAGTTGGTTGCTACATGCATTGATTGCTCCAACGGAAACAGTCTTTACCGCAGAAACTTTTAACATACACACCATGCCTAAAAGTGAAGAGATTACCGAATGATAGAAGTCTACACCCAAAACCTCGATAAAACCTGGTTTGCAGTCGCAATCAACAAACAACAAATTGCAACGTCATCTTTTGGCTTCGACCAAAAAGCAGCCCTAAACAACGTTTTATGCAATTTACCATTCAACGTGCCTTTTCAGGTTTTCCATGAGCCCATATCCTCCGCCAAAACAGCACTTTCAATTCTGAAATGCATCTACGAAGGAAAAGAAGTTAAAGCAACCTTACCTTTGGCAACGTCGCATTTACCTGCTTATACCAAAAAAGTCCTTAAAACAACTTTGGCAATTCCAATTGGCTATGTAACTTCCTATGGCTCAATAGCTAAAGCCGTCGGCGGTGGACCGCGAGCAGTCGGAAACATCATGGCATCCAACCCGTTTGCGCCTATAGTTCCATGTCACCGAGTCGTTAAAGCTGATTTTTCGTTGGGCGGCTATGGTTTTGGTTTAAAAGTTAAAGCAGAGTTGTTGAGAAAAGAGAAGCGAGGGTTTTCTTCTATAAAAGAAATCGAAGTTAACGGTGGGCAGCTTACGGTTTACCCCGTTGAGAATGTTCTTAGAAATTTTGATTAAACGGGTTTACGCAAATCATAAATGCAGGTGAGCCCCACTCAAAGCAAGTGAGCACCATGGTTAACCGAGGCCTCTACGTTGGAAGATTTCAACCTTTCCATTTAGGACACTTAGACGCCATCAAGTACGCTCTAAAAGAGGTTGATGAGCTAGTCATTGTCATCGGAAGCGCCCAGTACAGCCACAACACCAACAACCCATTTACCGCAGGCGAGAGACTCATTATGGTTCGCCAGGCGCTTCGGGAGTCTGGAGTGGATGATTCTAAACTATGGATTGTACCTGTCCCAGACGTTCACCTGCATATGTTATGGGTCAGTGCTGTCGAAGGCTACACACCTAAATTCAGCGCAGTCTTCTCTAATGAGCCCCTGACCAAACGACTTTTCATGGAAGCCAGCTACGAAGTTAAGAATATTCCTTTGTTTAAAAGAAAATTCTATGTCTCCACTGTTGTGCGCGAAAAAATGATTAAAGACGACAGTTGGACAGAGCTTGTGCCAAAAAGCATAGCGGACTTTATTTTGGAGATAGATGGTGTAAATAGGCTAAGAGACATAGCCCGAACAGATAGGGTTTGTTAAATAACAATTTTTTCCTTTGACGCCTGGCGATAATACCGAGTTGCCAGAAGGTAAACGGAGAATAAAACGGCCAGTTCAACAATAGTCCCGAGATAGATGTCGCCTGCATAAGCAAAAAGGTTGTTTGCTATGTGAAGCCCAACTGCAAGCAGGTAGTAGGGCAATGGGTTCTTTTTAGCAATGCCATAAGCGGTTATTGTTGCACTGGAAGCATGAAAGATAACACCCGGTAATCTAGCAATAGGTGGTACACCTATGAAGACAACATACTCAGTGAACTCGGCAATACCAAAACCTAAACCTGTCAGAAGTCCCAAAGTTACAAGCGAACGCTCTGTTTCGCCATGCCTATAGAATAGAGGAAAAACTTTAGCTAATTCCTCGATGAATGGAGCTAAAACAATTACAAGTAAAGCCACAGAAAACTGCGACGGATACAAATTTTCAAAGAAAAACGCAAAAGGAAGACTAACCAAAATTCCAGAAACAAAAAAGAAAACTAGCTCTCTTCGACTTGGCTTATGAAGCGGAATAACACATTGACGCTGTGGCTCGTTTTCCATGAAAATTTGCTTCCTATAAAATAATGAACAAGCACTTCCTCCTTATCAGCGTTATCGCTAACACATCAGAAGCCAGCAGTAATAGGGTCTGAAGGTTTCATTATTTCCCTTAAAACCACTGTAGCGTAGGAGCCTCTGAGCAGCATAAAACTCACCTTTGCCAGGGACCCATTACTATCTACCCTTGCCGAAACGCTTTGCAGTTTGAAGTCTTTAACTGGAGTAACAACCGTTCGTAAACCGCCTTTCCCACCCGTCCTCGATAACACGTTAAAACGCAAATTCTCCGCTTCGACTTCTTCCTGCTCAAGCACTTCATTTTCTATCTGTCCCATGATGCCTTGGGAAAGCTTCTGTTTCACTCCAAAAATCGGAAGAGCAACACGTAGCCTTCCAGCCTTAATCTGACCGGTAACTTCAGCCAAGTTTTCAGCAGTTGCAACTTTAACTGCAGAGGTCATGGGTAATCCAGAGCGCTCAACACCAACTACGTAATCCCCATCCAAAGCCTCATTCAAAGGCAAACCATGCTTAACACGTTCGCTAAGGAAACGGTTAAACAGGTAAGACTGGTGGGCTTGAACAAAAAGCGCCTGAAGCTTCACTGGCAAGCATTGAAAAGCTCCAACAAAATCACCGGGATTATCGGCTAAATGGTTAAGCATTAGTCTTTCAAAACGGAGTTGTTTGGGAAAGTTCTCCTGAGCATGCTTGAAATTTTTTGTTGCTTCTAATTCTTGGCGAACTTGCCTTGAAGCTGGATGCTCATGAACGCTTGGTTTAGCCAGAAAAAGCATCGCTGCCTCCTCAAAATCGCCCCGAACAAGGGCTTTTCCAACCAAATGTGTGATGGGGCGTGTGGTTCCAAACCGTTGGTGCCCAAAAAAGTTTGGGATGCCGCCGATTGCATCGAGTTCCTGTATGGTTTGGGCTATTCGTTTTTCGATGGTTGCCTCTGAATCTTTGATGGATTTTATTGTTATTGTGAAATTGTTGCCTAAAAGGTAGAATAGTGATAGCATTTCTCTGACATAGCCGACGGGGCGAATTTGTATATCATTAACGTCAATTTTCCCAGCTTCTTCAATGGAAACATTTTCAATAGAGATATGTTGGGCAGTGATTGCTTTGGCATCTTTGATTCCTGCAAACTGGACTCTTGTTTGGTCAATCCCCAATGATTTGGCGATGTTTTTGACGGCTATAAAGGTGTCCCAGTTACGCTTAACCAAAACACACAGCAAAAAACGCTGTTTCTGAAAAGTGGAACCCAAAACCCTGTTTGGAACATTGCCGTATACATTGGCTTTGGAGCCGTCTACAAGAACTTCTTCAACCACAAAATCGTCAACCGACTCCCGAATAGCACCACCAATGCCTTCACTTGCGGTGGTGTATACTTCGATGCCGAGTAACTGGTCAATTTCAGAAATAGGCAAAAAATCGCCTTACAACAACTTTAGTTTACCCGTTAAACGATCCATCATTCCTTCTGGCGCGGGACCAATCCCCAAACAGGTCACTGTGCCCTCAGGAATCTCAGTTAAACCCCTATCAACAATCAAAGCGTGAGGCAAACCCAAATCTTCAGCAACCTCTTCCAATTCATGCAGCTCCTTTTCGTCACCAACTTTGACGGCGACTTTTTTTTGCCCCTCATGCATCCAGGCGTCCCACCACTTCTTATGACGAGAATAAGCATCTTGCGCTGCGGAGACTGCTGCGTGTCCTGCTTGGGCCGCGATTTTGCCTTTGCTCATTTGTAGGTCAGTGCGGAAGACGAGGACTTGTTTGTATTCAAATTCGCCCATTTTTGTTTATCCCGTCTATAGGTTGGCACTCGAGATTTTAAGGGTTTGCAGACAAGTAAAGTATCCCAAAGTAAGCCAGAGCCGCCAGCATCGCTGGTTTTCTTATCGCTGTAAGCAAAAGTTTTCCCTGAAAATCAATCTCATCCACGTCCCTTAACGCTTTGTCTACGCCTAGCTTTCCACATACCCTCAACATCTCATCTACTTTCTCGTCTGATAGAGAATCAAGAAACCGCCTAAGTCGAAGCATTACAAAGAAGTCAAAATTCAGCAAATCACCGCATCGTTTTTGGTAGCTCTGCAGGAAATTAGATGAAACGCCGCCTTGCTTTAGGGCTTGGCTTGCAACTTCCGCGGCTGTTCGTGCGCATGTTAACCCAAAGATTACTCCGCCGCCTGTTGTGGGTTTAACTTGTGAAGCGCAGTCGCCGACAGCAAGAAAACCATCGGCATAGGACCTGTTTATAGGTCCGCCCAACGTGATGGCATGGTAGCCAACCTGTATTATTTTGGCTTTTGCAAGTTGTTTAGATGCAACCGGATGTTTGGACATGAGCCGTTTGAGGTATTCGCGTGGGTCTCCATGGTTTGTTGCTAAGCCCACTTTCGCTGATCCATCGGGCCTTGGGATGAGCCACCCGTAAAACCCAGGCGCATAGGCATTGCCAAAGTAAACTTCAACCGCGTCAAGCTCAACATCCTTTACGCCTTCCACTTCAGCTTCAACCGCATAAACCAATCTGTCGGGCTTGAGCGCCTTTAAGCCAGTTTGCCTCAAAAGTCTGGAAGATACGCCTTCAGCGTCTATCACTATTTTGGAGTTAACTTGCTCTTCAACTCCCTCACTTTGCTTAACGCTAACACCAGTTACAACTCCATCTTTTTTCAGCAATGATTGAACATGAGAGTTCAAAACAAAGCTTGCTCCAGCCGTCTGAGCTTGTTTAGCCAAGTACTGGTCAAAGCGTGCCCTATTCAAGGCGGTTGTAACTGGACAGGAGAGTTTAAGAGAGAATTTGGTTCCAAGCGGCGAATGGAAGTTTGCAGCGCAAAAAGTGTTCTCAACAATTCCGTTTGGAAGCGGATAGAGCCCCATATTTCTTAGGCTCCGAATGCTGATGTGACCGGCACAATGAGATGGCAACCCAATCGTTGGGTGTTCTTCAAAAACGGTGGTTTTCACGCCAAGTTTTGCCAAGTTCAGAGCAGCATATGAACCGACAGGCCCGCCTCCCACAACTATTATGTCTGCGAGTTGATTTTTCTGTGTCATCATCGTTAAGGTATTGGATTTCCCTTTTATTTAAGGGAGGCAGGTTACCAAGCGCAATAGTGCTCAGAGAGCCTAAAAGTGCTGAAAAAAGCAGAAAAAGGCTTAAATTCCATTTCCAAAGCGAGCGAAACACAAAAAAGAGTAAGTCGGAAAAGATGTGTTAGTGTGGGTGGACTAGTTCGATTCGGCGTTTGCCGCGAGACATGGATGAAGTGCGGATTTTGCCGCTTACCTCAAGTTTCAAGAGCAGTTCGTTGAAGTCTTTGAAGCCTAAATCCTCGTACTCGTCTTTTAGCTGGTCAAAGAGGTCGTCGTCGGTGAGGTCGCCCTTCTTCGTAAGCACTTCTAAGAGGTAAAAGTAGGCTGGGCGTGTTTTCCAAGTTTTCATCTGCGGCATAAACGTTCCTTCTTATGCAACTGGCGTTTGTGGCTTTTGTACTTGTCGGATTTGCTGCATAAAGCTCTTGTACCACTTTTCCATGTCAGGCGTAATTGACGGACCCATCTCTTTGAGTGCATCCTGGAAATCTTTCATGATGACTTCGGTTGAGTTAACGTTCTTTCGCAGTGCATGCATTGCGGCTTCTCGGCAGAGCGACTCGATGTCTGCTCCAGGAATTAATACTTGGTCGCGATTGTTAGCTGACTTAAGTCTACGTCTTTGTTAATCGGCATGCCTTTCGTGTAGATTTTGAGGATTTGCAAACGGCTCTTCTCGTCAGGCTCAGGCACATAGATTAAGCGGTCAAAGCGTCCTGGACGAAGAACTGCCGAGTCAACCATGTCTGGGCGGTTGGTAGCGGCGATAACTACGATGTCTTGCAACGTCGTGATGCCATCCATCTCAGTTAGCAACTGGCTTATGACGCGTTCTGAAACGCCGCTGTCGGACATCCCCATGCCACGTTTGGGTGTGAGCGAGTCGATTTCGTCGAGGAATATTACTGCTGGTGCTGCCATGCGTGCTTTGCGGAAAACTTCGCGGATGGCTTTCTCTGATTCGCCAACCCATTTGCTAAATACTTCGGGTCCCTTGATGGAGATGAAGTTGGCTTCACTCTCCGTCGCTACTGCACGGGCTAAGAGGGTTTTGCCGCAGCCAGGTGGACCATAAAGCAAGATGCCTTTTGGCGGCCTAATTCCAAGCTTGGTGAACCTTTCAGGGTTCTTTATTGGCCACTCCACGGATTCTATGAGGTGCTGTTTTACATCGTCTAGTCCGCCTGCGTCTTCCCAGTGGACTGTTGAAACTTCAATGTAGACTTCTCGCATAGCTGTAGGCGTGACTTCTTTGAATGCGCCGAGGAAATCATCCATTTTAACCTCCATCTTCTCAAGAACGGAAGGTGGGATACGTTCTTCTTCAAGGTTAATCTGCGGCAAATATCGTCTCAACGCTTTCATAGCGGTTTCTCTGCCAAGGGCAGATAAGTCTGCGCCTGTGTATCCGTGGGTCATGTCAGCGAGTTTTTTAAGGTCAACATCTTCACCTGATTTTTCACCCTCAGGTTTCTCAACTCCATGAAGCGGCATTCCGCGAGTGTGAATTTGCAAGACCTCGTATCTTCCTTTTTTGTCTGGGACGCCGATTTCTATTTCGCGGTCAAACCGTCCTGGTCGACGAAGCGCAGGGTCAAGTGCTCCTGGACGGTTAGTTGCACCTATAACTATGACGTTTCCTCGTCCTGATAGGCCATCCATCAACGCGAGGAGTTGAGCGACAACACGTCTTTCAACTTCGCCGGTGACTTCTTCACGTTTAGGCGCAATAGCATCAAGTTCATCTACGAATATGATGCTTGGAGCGTTCTGTTGAGCTTGCTGGAAAATCTCTCTGAGCCGAGCTTCGGATTCTCCATAGAATTTACTCATGATTTCTGGTCCATTGATGGAGTAGAAGTTTGCTTCCGACTCATTAGCGACAGCACGCGCCAGAAGGGTTTTGCCGCAACCAGGTGGACCATGTAGAAGAACACCTTTTGGCGGTTCAATTCCTAATCGCTGGAATAGCTCTGGGTGTCTTAGCGGCAATTCCACCATTTCGCGGACACGTTGGATTTCAGTGTGTAATCCACCGATGTCTTCGTAGTTTGTTCTCGGGAGTCCTTTGCCTTCGGGCGCTGGCTCGTTCAGTATTGTTAGATGTGTTTCAGCTGTAACTTTTATGATTCCATGTGGCCTAGTTTTTGAGACTGTAAATGGGATTGCATGTCCCAGCATCATAACCAAGGTAGTATCGCCCTCAACTAAGGTGCGTTCCATAAGTCGGTTCCTAACGAAGTTTGTAAAGTCTTCGTCAACGTTTAAACGCATGTCAACAGGCGCTAACGTGATGGAGAGAGCCGTTTTAACTTTTGCCGGCCTGATAACAACGTATTCGTTTATTGCTACTCCGCAGTTTTTTCGGGTAAAACCATCGATGCGGATGATGTCGCGGTTCTGGTCTTCGCTGTACGCTGGCCAAGCGATGGCGCTGGTTGTGCGTTTATTCACAATTTCAATTACGTCTCCAGCGCTTATGCCAAGTTTCTGCATGGTTCGCTGGTCAATGCGGGCGATTCCTCTGCCCACATCTCTTTGCCGTGCGTCTCCAACGCGTAGTTGTACTTCGCTCATGATAAAATTTCTCCTAAATAATTTTGACTTGCTGCTTTTGGGATGTGTGTTTGAAAAAGCAGTTATTCCTATATAAACTTTAAAGTGTAAAAGAAAAAACTTTCAAGCACATATAAACAGTGCTTTAATGGGGTTTATTCGCGGCTTGTTCTGCGTATCTGGAAGGTTTGAGCTTGGCTGACGCCGGGGATTTTTGCAAGTTTCTCTTCGAATTCGTCGGCTATGCCTGTTTTGTCTTCTGGAAACCTAACTTGGACAAGTAGAGCTACTAATCCAAATGCAACTGGTTCTGTTCCGTACCCTTCGATAGATGAGAACTCGGGCAAAACCGCTTTTATCGCAACTTTTAAGCTGTCAAAGTTCTCCACGATGTCTTCTGGAAAAACCTTGTAAGTTACAAGAACCCAACCCATATGTTTCGCCTTTTATGGTCCGCTAAATCCGCATTTGGGACATTTGTAGATGCGACCGAATTTGCGGCATTTGCCATCTCGTTTAATCTGGATATCGCCGCAGTTTGGGCATAGGAACTTTGTAGATTCGCTGCCTGGCGGGATTGGTTTTCCGCAACTTGTACATGTGACTAAGGACAACTTTTCTGACATGAACTAAACACTTCTGTGCCGTCATAATTGTAAGGGTTCCTTATATCTGCTATGCTTGAAAACTCCGTTTTGACTGCGGGAGCAGTTTATTGTTTTAGGTTGGAAAAACAGTCAATGCGACCTACCCCTATAGGTTTCTGCAATGATTGGATATCAGGATCCAAATATGTTGGCGGAACCGCTACCCTCTCTATAGGTTTTCTGCATAGCTTTGGTTATGATCCAAATAATTAGAATATTATAATATGTAGCAATTGGAGCTAAACCATGTATCAAAACTGTTTCATAACCGTTTCAGCCAACCCCTATACCACCCCAACGCCATATGTGTATCAAAAATGGAGGAACAAAAAATGAAAACTTGGAAAATCCTTACAGTAACAATTACCGCATTCGTGGTGGTTGCAGCCCTCTTGGTTTCAACCGTCTACGCCATGGGTCCGTTTGGCTATGGTGGGTACGGCGGTTACGGCGGCATGATGGGCGGAGGCGGAATGATGGGAGGCAACGGCTACCGATATGGCAATAGCTACCCAGCCCAAAATAGCCCAGTTGCACCAAACGCACAATACTATCAGCCAGTTTACCCGTTCATGTTCGGAGGCGGATGCTTGGGAAGACTTGGATTCGGAGGATACGGCTACAACACGGCACCCTACGCTATCACTGGAGCGCAACTCAACATAACTACAGCAGAAACCATCGCACAAAACTATGTCACGTCAACCGGCAACCCTGACTTAATCGTGAAGCAAATTGAAGAATACCAATCGAACTTCTACGTGCAAGTTAACGAGAAAAGCACAGTCAACGGAGCATTCGAGCTACTAATCAACAAATACACAGGCAGCATCTATCCAGAGATGGGCCCTAACATGATGTGGAACACCAAATACGGCATGATGCGCAGCGGAATCTTAGGAGGAGTATACGGAACCCCAACCACAACACTTCCAGTGTCCGCAAGCCAAGCAACAACTACCGCACAGCAATGGCTGACAAACAACATCTCCGGAACCACAACAGGCGATGTTACACCATTCTATGGATACTACACAATTGAGATACTCAACGGAACAACCCCCTACGGTATGCTAAGCGTTAACGGCTACGGCGGACAAGTCTGGTTCCACAGTTGGCATGGAGCCTTCATACAGGAACTCGAAGTAAGCTAAGCAGCTCAATGAAGACAGTCTTTTTCTCTTTTAGTTTTTTGTTTAAAGTAAAAACATAAATGTTGAAAAAATGCTTGAATATTTGCATCAAAAATAGAAATTGCGAGAACTTACCAGAAATGGAGAGATGATTGGAATGTGTGGTTGTGGATGTTGCGGTTCAGATTCAGATGAGGAAAGAAGAGAGGCGCCTCACCAGGTAGCTATGGTTCCATGCAAGTATTGTGGAGCCCTCTTTCAGCAGACAGCGACGTTTTGTCCAAACTGTGGAGCCAAAAGAACTGCCTAACAAATCAATAAAATTTTTCAACGATAAGGAGAATGTTAAATGCCAAATTTTAAAATTTTAATTGCTGCTATTTTTACAGCCCTTCTTTTAGGGGCAATGGCCATTCCAGTTTTCGCAGTCACATACAACCCTGGAGTAACAACAGGTCAATATGTTAAATACGGCAATTTCGTCGGCACTGGCCCTGGTTTTGAAGACTTTCAGCAACTACGACTTCACGAACCCTACAAGTCACCAACGTCGCCGGAAAGCCAAGTAACGCTGCTTACAACTGGACAATACAAGAACGGCACAGCTACTCCAGGCAACGGCACAGTTACAGTTTGGGATGTAGCTGCTGGAACAGAAGACGGTGCACAAAAGACTCAGGGTCCAATAATTGCTGCAAACTTGAACGCCGGTGACCCCATACCGCCGCCAGACACTTATACGGTTAACAGCACCAAAAACCGCCAGTACCTGGGAGTTACCCGCAGCGTAAACATTCTTAGCATCACAATCTCGACGCCAGATTACAATTCAAGCCTAACCTACATTTACGATAAAGCTTCAGGAATGCTGCTGGAATCCTCTTCCCAGACAACGGTTCAGGGCGAATCTGGACCAGTCACATCAGAATATTCCTACAGCATTACTGAAACAAACATATTCTCGCTCAACCCCAACCAACCCAACCCAAGACATACCCGTCAGCATACATCGCCATTTTGGCAATCGCAATCATCATCGTGGTTGTTGCAGTTGTGTTTGTTCTATTGAGAAAAAGAATATAGGACATTGCTTTCGCAAGTTTATTATTTCCAAATAGCCATTATTCTATCGGTGTCGTTTTGGGCGTAAACTTCAAAGACCTCATACCAAAAACCCCCGTAAAACTCGAAGATTTAGGCGGCAAAATCATAGCCATAGACGCATACAACGCCATCTACCAGTTCCTCAGCATAATCCGCCAACCCGACGGCACACCGCTCAAAGACAGCACAGGAAAAATCACCAGCCACCTAAGCGGACTCTTCTACCGCACAAGCAACCTAATCGAAATGGGAATAAAGCCAGTTTATGTTTTTGACGGGGAATCTCCTGCTTTGAAGGCTTCGGAAATTGAGAGGCGCAAACAAGTAAAGGTTGAGGCAGTTGCCCATTATGAGAAAGCGGTGGCAAAAGGCGATACAGAAAAAATGTTCATGTACGCTCAGGCATCCACTAGCATGAAAGATTACATGTTGGGTGACAGCCAGAAGCTTTTGGGGCTTATGGGGTTGCCGTGGGTTCAGGCACCGGGCGAAGGTGAAGCTCAAGCAGCGCACATGAACAAAAAAGGCGACGCAGACTACTGCGCAAGCCAAGACTACGACAGCCTCCTTTTCGGGGCGTGTAAGCTGCTTAGAAACGTGACCATTTCTGGGAGAAGGAAAAGAGGAAAAGTCACAATTGAAGTAGTACCTGAAGTTGTAGAGTTACCCAAAACGCTTCATGAATGCGGTTTAACACGTGAACAACTGATTGACGTCGGCATCTTGATTGGAACCGACTTTAACCCCGACGGTGTAAAAGGGATAGGACCAAAAACCGCGTTGAAACTCATAAAGCAATACGGCACTTTGAAAAACGCTGTGCCACATATAGAAAACGTAACTTTCGCTGATAAAATAGAGGAAATACAGGAAATCTTCTTGCACCCAAAAGTCACCGACAACTACAAGATAGAATGGAAAGAACCCGATGAGAACGGTTTAATCGATTTTATGTGCAGAGAAAAAGAGTTCGGTGAGGAACGCATCAAAAAATCGTTCGAGCGGATGACGGCTGGGAGCAAGAAGGCGAAGGGGAAGGTTTCGCTGGAAAAATGGTTCGGATAAAAAGAAAATAGGTTACTTTACGGTAACCGACTTCGCCAAGTTTCGTGGCATGTCAGGGTTATAGCCTTTCTCCAAAGCACACATAGTACGCTAAGCAACTGTAGTGGCACGGCAAACGGAATCGGCGAGAGTACGCTGGGTATGCCCTTTGGGTACTTCGATGTAGTCGTCAGCTAAGGATTTGATTTCTTCGTCGCCTTCCTCAATGACTGCGATTATGTGGGCGCCTCGGGCTTTCATCTCCATGATGTTGCCGATGACGGTTTTATGGGTGTCATCTCTGGGGCATATGAATACGACTGGGAAGCCGTCTTCGATTAGGCTGATTGGTCCATGTTTGCTTTCGCCTGCGGGAAACGCGATGGATGGGATGTAGGCGATTTCCATGAGTTTGAGTCTGCCTTCAAAAGCGGTGGCGGTGCTTATGCCTCTGCCTAGGAAGAAGAACACTTTAGAAGTCAACGTATTTTTTGGCGATTTGCTTAATTTTTTCTTCCTGTGTCCGAACAATGGTTTCGACGTCTTCAGGCATCTTTTTGAGGTTTTCTTCGAGGCTGTCGATTTCATCTTGGGAGATTTTGCCGCGTTTCTTAGCAAGCTTCAATGCAAGTTGAGCTAAAACAGAAAGCTGGGAAGTAAAGGTTTTAGTGGCTGCAACCCCGATTTCTGGACCTGCCTGCGTGCCAATGTAGACTCGGGAAATACGAGTCATAGTGGAGCCGATAACGTTGGTTAAGCTTAGCACGGTTGCTGCGCGTTGCTGTGCACAAGCTTACTGCGGCTATGGTGTCTGCGGTTTCTCCTGATTGACTTACAGCCAAGAGAGTGCTGTCGATGTTGACGGATTTGCCACATTGCTCTAAAAACTCGGAAGCGTAGACTGGATAAGTGGGCAGAGAACGCCAGTTTAGAGAACATGTATGAAGCTGCCAAACATGCATGGTAGCTTGTTCCGCACGCAACCAAAAACACTTCGTTTGCGCGGTCAAGGAAAGTTGAGCCAGCAAATCCAAGTAGTGATCCTGGATACGCAGGGTGTTGCGCAGGGTTTCAGGTTGCTCATGGATTTCTTTAATCATAAAATGTGGGTAACCCTGCTTTACCGCCATCTCTGCAGTCCACTCCACCGTTATGGGGTCGCGTGTAACTGGGCTGTTATCGGAAATTCTTCGGATTTCATAACCGTCAGCGGTGAGAATAACGAGTTCACCGTTGTTTATCATGACGGCTTTGTTGGTAACTTCCAAGAACGCTGGAATGTCTGATGCGCAAAAAACACCTTTGCCGTTGATTCCTAAAACGAGTGGACTTTCGTTTCGGGCGCAGATTATTTTGTCGGGTTCACGTGTGGAGATTATGGCAAATGCGTAGGAGCCTTCAATGCGTTTGAGGCTGGCTAACACGGCTTGTTGGAAGGTGAGGTTAGGGTTTTGTTTTAGGGTTTCCTCGATTAAGTGAGGCATTACTTCGGTGTCTGTTTTCGAAACAAACGTATGGCCGAGGTTCTTCAAGTTCAGCCCTTTAGTTCCATAAAGTTTTCGATGATGCCGTTGTGCACGACGGCGATTTCGCCTGTGCAGTCGGTGTGGGGGTGAGAGTTAACTTTTAAGGGTGCACCATGTGTTGCCCAACGTGTGTGGCCGATGCCTATGCTGCCAGGCATGTCGTCGAGGTTAACAATTTTATCTACCTCGTCGATTTTACCGGAGTCTTTTTTTATGAAGATTTTTCCATCAGAGATTGTTGCTATGCCGACGGAGTCGTAGCCTCGGTATTCGAGGCGTTTAAGGGATGAGTGTATTAGGGGGGCAGCGTTTCCTTCTTTTAAAATACAGCCAAATATTCCACACATTGTTTTGGCAGCCTTCATTCATTATTAAGATAGCTTATTGGAGGTGTGTTTTGTTAATAAGGATTTTTAGTATTAGTGTTTGTCCGCTAAAAACTTTTTTTTAGTAGTTATGCTTCGATTTGCGTGCAGGCGGTTTCCTGTGAGCAGTTTCTTGATTGAATTTTTTGAACCATTATAAATAAATTTTTTATAGTACAGCGGCGTTAATCCTTAAGACCACTATGGACAAAAAACTGCTCCTCCAAGACAACGGCAATACCCAAGAAGCAAAAGAAATCAGCATCTTAAACGACTCCCAAAAACTCAAAATGATACTCGGCGGCCTAAGCTGGAAAATCCTCACTATACTCTCAAAAAAAGAAATGTACCCCCTAGAAATCGCCAAGCAACTAAACATGCACGAACAGAAAATCTACTACCACATAAGAAAACTCGCCAAAGCCGGAGCCATAACCGTTGTGCGCGAAGAAAAAAAGAAAGGCGCTACAGCAAAATACTACAAAACCGTTTCCCCAGCCTTCGGAATCGAATTCCCACAAGGCTACAAGCCAATTCAGAATATATGCGCCCTAAGCCTCGATGAGCCGCTGCAGAAGTTCTTCAAAGAATTCATAGACAACGGCGTCTTCGACGGAAAAATAGTGGTCGGCAGCCCACAACCGCATGGACCGTTCAAAACCAGCGCCAGAGACGGCCACTACGCAGCACATTTAGCTCTTTTCTTAGGCCAATTCGCCAAAATGCCAACCGAGTTCGCTGTGAAGCTCGACGTTGATGTGAAGGTGGAGAAGGAGGAAAAAAACAACCTCATACTCGTGGGCGGTCCGGGAACAAACCTGTTAACGCAGGAAGTTAACGATTATTTACCAATCAAATTCATAATGCAATCATCCGGACAAGGCTTTTTACTGGGCGGCTTGTCATCAAAGAAGACTGGGCAAGTTTACACCTCGGATGTTTCAGGTGTTGTGGCTAAAATCGTGAATCCCTGGGATAGCACTAAGCGAATTGTGGTTTTAGCTGGAAACAAAGCAGTGGGAACCAAAGCGTGTGTGTTGGCTTTGACTAATTTCTGGAAGAAAACCCTGAAAAAATACGAGGGCGAAGACACTTTCGCAGTGGCTATTCATGGGTTTGATTTGGATGGCGATGGCAAAGTGGATTCCATTGAGGTTAACGAGTAATTGAGCCCCAAACAGATAAGAGAAGTCATCTGGGCGTTTGGACACCCAAACATCCAAGCCATCCACCCCACAACGTTGATGTTCACAAAAGACAGGCACCTCACAAAAACTGGTGACTGCATAATCGCGGTGGCAGCGGACAAAGCAGCGGCGGATTTAAGCGCAGAATTCAAGGAGAAACTGAAAAATCCAAACGCCAAATTAACTATCTTAATCGAGGCTGGCGCCTTAAAAGAGCAAATTAACGCCGCTGGCTCATCAAAGTTGATTTTAAGCCATCCAACCGACATTGTGGTTAGGAAAAGCGATTATGTCTGCAACAGAACTTTGGCGATTAAGGCGGGTAGGTCTTCGAAGGATTTGCCAAGGGCACTTATAGAAAAATTAAAGGATCCTAAACAAGAAGTCAAAATCACACTAACCGTTGAAAGTTAAACGATTTTTGCATCCAAAGCAATCTGCGACTCAAAAGGCGCAGTTTCACGAATGGCTTTGGCGTAAAGGAAGGATTCGACTTTTCTGCCGTTTTTCTCAACTGCGCCTGAGAAACGCTGCTCAAGATTTTCGATGGAATCAGGTGAACGGATGAAAGCGTAAAAATGAACCGTCCCGCCTTCTGGCTTGATTACATTGCAGGCTGCATCCACAAAATCTATTGCGGTTTCCGGCAAATTCATAATCACCCGATCCGCTGTGCCTTTAAGTTTGGTTGCAGCGATTTCTCTTGCATCTGCCAATACGGGAAAAACGCGGTTTTCAACCCTGTTAACCCTCACATTCACCTTAAGCAGCTCAACCGCGTCAGGGTTTAAGTCAACAGCGTAAACCTTCACGGTTGGATTCCTCTTGCCAATCAGCACAGAGAAGGGCCCAACTCCAGCAAACAAATCCACCACCATCTCGCCGTCCTGCACCTGCACAGCCACCCGTTCATGTTCATGGGATAGCCTTGGAGAAAAGTAGGCTTTTGCTATGTCAACGTGGTATTGGCATCCGAACTCGCGGTGGATGGTTTTGGTTTTATGTTCCCCAGCAATGTAGTCGTAGTCGCGGACGCGGAAGATGCCGCTTATGTCACTTGCTTTGGCAAGGACGGTTGTGACGTTTTTTTGTGTTTGCAGAATTGCTTCTCCGATTGTGTTCTGGTAGGGTTTGAGTTGGGGTGGGATGTCGATTACGACTATGTCGCCGATGATGTCGAAGGCTTGGGGCACGCTTGCAAGTAAATCAGCAGGCAGTTTATCTTGAAGGGCTTGGGTTAGGGTTTCTGGAGGAAGTTGCTTTTCGCTAAAAACAGAAGTAAAGAGAGTAAATTGTGGGATTTGATTTTTCAGCGTTGTCAACTCGATTCCTTTGGGTTCCCTAACCAGGGGAATACAGAGGTTTTCTTCTTCTCTTTGGATGACCAACGATTTGTCGGCAAGCCCAAATTTAGTTGCTAAAGTTAAGGTTTTTTCGCCTAGACTTTTCGGAACTTTAATGCAGACAGACGGTTTAGGCATGGGTTTTCAGCTTTTTTCTATCTGATAGAGGTTGTTAATCTTTCTAATCGTAAATTTAACGTTTAATATTTTTTCCATTAGCCAAATGTTGGATTCGATGTGTTCGGAGATGTTGCGTGTCAGGAAGGCTGATTTGCCCTCGGCAAGCGCCATGTAAGGAATGAGCATGTCCGCCAAAAAAACATCAACTGTTGGCTGAGCTGACAGTTCGGACTAGGAGTTTTTGGGCTGCTTCTTTGCCGACAGCTTCAGCCATTTTCCGCAGTTCCCCGATTGCATCGGCGCCAATGACTACGCCATTGTCTGTTTGTGCCCACAACACGATTGAGCTGCCTTTTTGGATGGGGTTTGATTGATCGTTTACTATCTGTATTTCTGGTTTGTAACCGTTCTGTGAAAGGTAATCCTTTGCTGCCTTGGCCTGTCTCTCAGCAACTTGCCTATCGGCAAGGTAAGTGCAGACAGAAACACCCTTAATCGACTCTAACTTACCGAAAGATTCAAAATGAAAAGGTTTTAGGTGGCGGTTAGGCTTAACCCTCATTGTTGCTTCACCCATGCCCTTGGGATAATAACCATATTTTTGAACAGAAATTTCCGCTTCAACACCCATCCTCTTCAAAGCAGGCAGGAGCACGTATCGGAGATAGTTGATAGTTGGAGCGTGAATGGTATCTGTTCCACCCTGAGCAACATGCACACGCACAGGATTTTGGGAAAACAAACAAATTGGCAACGTTGCCGAAAACAACATGGGGATACTTCCTGCAGTTTCGATTAACGCTTCAATATTGCCGCCCTCAATCTCATTGGGTGTAAACCAGAGTTCTCGTGACCCTAATTTTGCCCCTTCGACTTTGGCGTTGCAGAGTTTACCTGCAGTTAACACAGCTTCAAGATGCTGATGCTTTAAACCTGGCTGGGGACGGTTTTGCCTTATATTGGTTATGTGGAGCGGTTGCTTGGTGATGGCAGCTAAGGCTATGGATAGGCGAAGAATTGTGCCGCTTCCGCTTTTTTGGCTTCCGTCAATTTCAATCATGCAGGTTTTTCACTGTCTGACCGGTTTGCAAATAATTAATAAGCGTCTGGGGTTATTTAGGAGTTGAGAGGGAGCTTTCGTGAGCACTGACAAGGAAAAACTGAATCAACTGTTGGAAAAAGTTGACGAAATCACTTTAACTTTAAATAAGATTTCAGAGGAGTTGCGTTCAGTTTCCGCATCCATGAAGTCACTTGCGGTTGGCCAAATTACTCAGCCCTCAACTCACACACCAGCACCCCAAACCAACCTGCGGCAGCACCAACGGCACCGCGCGAATCCGCCAAGCAGAGAGGTGTCGATGACATCCGCATGTCCTTCCCAGAAGAACTTGAAGCCCGACTAAGCTTCGACGAAAAAGGTGACTACATCATAATTAAGCCTAAACAGTTCTTGGGTTCTGAGAACTTTGCGAAAATCGCGTCTGCCGTACGTGGAATGGGCGGCGAGTACATTAGTGCTGGGAAAGATTCGCATTTTAGGGTGCCCAAGAAAAAAGCATAACGAAATTAAAGCGCAGTGAAATTCGAAAATTCGCCTTTGAAAGGTCCATAGCTAACATCCAGATTATTCACTCTTGCAGCAGGAGGACCCTGACGGCAATAGTTAACGAGCATTTTGACCGCGTGTTCTTCACCTTCAAAAACCGCTTCCACCCGCCCATCCATAAGATTTCGCACCCAACCGGTAACGCCTATGTTTTGCGCCTCAATCAGAGTGCTCTGTCTAAAGAAAACGCCCTGAACTCGCCCAGAAACCAATATGTGTGCTCTAACTTTCATACACGTTCTTCGAAGTAAAAGAGAAGATGAGGTTTAAAAATATAATTTTAACAAAAAAGGGAAAAAGGTTGTTTACCATGGCTCGATTTTTTCGCCCACGGTGTACAAGAAAAGGCTCGCCGAGGGTGGTCCTAACCACTTGAATTTGTTGACTAAATCTCCTGTTGCGGTTGCGTAGTTGTTTGATTTGTCTAGGCTGTCGAGGTATTTTTGGAATGAGCCGAACTGTTTTTCTATTGCAATGAAGTTTTGTGCGTTCTGTATGATTGCTTTAATTTTGCCTTTGTTCCTTATTATGCCGGGGTCATTCATGAGCCGTTGAACGTCGGCGTCTGTGTAGCACGCTATTTTCGCGATGTTAAAGTTTGAAAAAGCCTTTTTGGTGGTCTCCCATTTACCGTCGATTACGTGCCAGTTTAAGCCTGCTTGAAAAATAACACGGCACATACTCTCAAAGTAAACGCTATCATTTGAGGGTCTTTTTTCTCGGCACCACCAATCAGGCATCTGCCAATGTTCTTCTTGCATAAAATTTCAGACCTAAAAGCTACTTCCATTCCCAGATTGCAATGTTCATTTCCATCCACATTGGGTCAGCCGCTTCAAAAGTAACAAGAGCAATAGTGTCATTTAGCCAGCCTAGTTTCTCGGACATCGTCATGAAACTCCATAAGCCTACACTTGTGGGGTTCGCGCCGGGCACCATCTTCATTAAGTCAAAACCTTTTATTGTGCCCATATCGCCGGTCATTGTCATAAGCATTCCTTGGTCTGTCGATGTCGCTAAGCCTTTTGGAGGAGTCATGCTCATACCTGTCACGTTAAGGTTGCAGTCTACGCCTTTTGCTTTCCCCATGCCTTTCATCTGAGCCGTCCACGTGTACAGAGAGGTTACGCCTTCCATATTGATTGATTTTATGAAGCTTGCGCCACTTTTGCCTTTGCCTTCCCATAGTTTTTCGCCAATTGCCATTTTTTTCACCTCTAAAAGGGCTTTCTTGGATTTAAGCCGTTGTAGTTGGGTTTGCACAGCAACAACCATAGCGATAAGGGTTCACTTTCACTCAACCCTCTGCTACTTTGAGGGGTCGTTGGTTGGCTTGTTTTAAAAGAGTTTTCTGTCGATTGATGTTTGGTGGTTAGCGTGTTTAAGGGGAACTATGGGAAACTGATGGTCTATGCGTCAACTGCTGTTCCAGGCAGGAAACGGTTGGAATCCGTTAGGACCGCTACGAAGGAAACTGCTAAGCGTCTGAATTTGGATTTTGAGATAGTTCGGTTCGACAGGGCGTCTTCGCCCATCTACGTTTATTACGAAGAATGTAACGGGGATGAGCCTATTCCGCTTTATTGCGATGAAGGCAAAATATCGGGCTTAGAGGAAATTAGCGCCAAACTCAGAAACATGATGTTTGTTTTGTCTTTTCACCCGAAGCATTCAGCGCTAAAAGAAATGAGAAGTGAACTTCTCAAACTTTCCTAAAACGAATCGCTTGGTTCTCAAGGGCAACCTCGTAAACCTGGTTAACGTCGAAGGTTATACCGAATTGGTCATATTCTTGTTCCGTTAAAAACAGGATTATCTTCGGTGTTGCCATCTGTGTGCGCTGGGGCAAAAACGGCATTTGCGTTTGAAGCGCCTGCATGATGTCCTGCGCCATTTTGGCTTCGTCCGATTGGGGTCTTACCACGTAAGGGTTGACTTCCCGTTCTTCAAGGAGCTCGATTCTTTTTCCAAGGTTACCATCTAAGTCGCGGGTAGATTCGATTTTGTTAACTCTAACGCGGAACAAGCATTTCACACTCTCCTTATGGATTAGGCAGTCACAGATTTAATTCTTTACACCAACTGCAAAGCAGTTTCCCGCTCAAGGTACCTTCCAAGCCTAAACCTGCTTAGGGAACCGAGGATTTTGGCAAGTTCCTCCTTAGGCACAGGGTTAGCGATTTCTTTGAGGTTGCTGAACCGTATGAAAGTCACCCTGCCCCTGCCATCGACGAACCCATTGTACTCATCGAACGATTCAAAACAGCTTTCTCCGCCAAACTGCCGCCATAACTCCTGATAATTACCCGTTAAGCGCTCAACAAAATCTGCGGCGCCTAAAATCTGGCTTTTCCTAGTGACGTAGAATAGAAGTCGCTGTGCCTGTTTGGGTGCAACCCGACTTTTACGGATAAAAACGTGTGTTCCCAGAGTTTCTTTGTTGCGTTGACATAGCCGACTCCAATATTTCTCGTCAACAGTTAATATGTAAGCGTAATTTTCACTTGCCATCCGCTTGCTTCCTTGCAAGCTATTTGAGGTGCGAGGAAAAATAACTGTTTCGCAACTCTGCTACTCTGGCGTTTTTGAAGAATCAGTTTTGGCTTCTTTTTTGATTTCTGCGATTCTCTTGTCTAGATTTTTCAGTCGTTCCTGCATTGCCTTTACTGTTTCACGGATGTGTTTCCTCTCGTGCTGTAACTGTTTGATGTTTCGCTCAGCGCCAACTTTCTCCTCAAGGAAAGGCGAAAAAAGCGAAGGCATACTGGGCACCGACTCAGCTTCCAGTTCAATGTTTAGAACGTCTCGGGCGAATTCACGGAAAAGATTGTTTATGTTGTTGGAGATTTCGGTTTGCTTGAGGATTGCTTTTCTTAGGATGAGTTCGCCGGATTCGGTGATTTTGTAGACTTTGAGGCGGCGGTTCTTTTGGGTTTGCCATTGGCCTTTGATGTATCCTGATTTTTCTAGGTCGCGCAGGATTGGGTAGACGCCGCCTGCTGTGGGTTGCCAGAAGCCTTTGGTTCGGCTGTTGATTTCTTTCATGATTTCGTAGCCGTGGGAGGGTTTTTTGTTGAGCAGGATGAGGACTCCCATGCGTATGTAGCCTTTTTGGGCTTCTTTGAGCCAGTTTGCGGTTGTCTTGTCTTCAGTTTCTGTTGTCATCAGGTTCCGAACCTATAATGTTTAAAGGTAATACTTATATTTTGCCGCAATATATTGCACTGAATAATATTGAATCGATGTGGTTTCCAACATGTCAAATGAGTCTATAATCCAAGTTAAGAGCCTTACAAAAATGTTCAACAAGTTCACAGCCGTAGACAACATCTCTTTCGATGTTAAAAAAGGCGAAATCTTCGGCTTGCTAGGCCCCAACGGCGCAGGCAAAAGCACAACCCTACGCATGCTCTCAACCTTAGCCCGACCCACCAAGGGAACTGCAACCATAGGCGGCTTTGACATTGTTAAAGACGATAACGAAGTACGCAAACTAATCGGCATAGTCTCCGAAAAAATGATCATGTACAACCGCTTAACTGCCAAAGAGAATCTCCAGTTCTTTGGCAACCTGTTCAACATTCCAAAGGACGTTTTGAACAAGCGTATTGATGAGCTTTTGGAGCTGGTGCAGTTAACTCAGTGGAAGAAGGCTCAAGTGGGCACTTTTTCAACTGGCATGCGCCAAAGAATGAATGTTGTCCGCGCGTTGCTAAACACGCCTCAGGTGCTGTTTTTAGATGAACCCACATTGGGTTTAGATCCTCAATCCTCGGTTGAGATCCGAGAATTCATACGGAAATTGAATCGGGAAAACGGCACAACCGTCATTATAACCACTCACATGATGGTGGATGCTGACTTACTTTGCGACCGCATAGCCATTGTGGACCACGGAAAAATCGTGGCGTTAGACACATCAGCTAACTTGAAAAAAATAATTTCAGGAGCGGATACAACGATAATAAAACTTAAACATACCCAACCTATCTCCAGTGCTTATTGAAAAAATTGAAGCACTCAAATGCGCAGATGCTGTAACTCAAGAGAACTGCAACTGAACTTAAGATTTTAGTCCATGGCAACGAAGCATTTGACAACATTATAGATGCCATACGAACAAACGGTGGAAAAATAAGTTCTATGGAAAACCTTCAGCCATCCCTTGAAGACGTGTTCCTCCACATTACAGGCCATCAGGTACGCGATAGCGCAGACCAGAAAATCGCTCCCGAACATGGACCGCGTTTTGGGGCAGCGCCAAGGAGAATCAGGTGATCAACATGACTGCAAAAACAATTCTATCTCACACTTTCAGAATTGCCTGGAAAGACCTAACTGAACTGTTCAGAAACCGACTGGGCTTAGTTCTGCTCATCGTGATGCCGCTGTTCATGATGGTTATGGTTGGATTCATCTATCCATCCAACGGCACGGTGAATAACCTGCAAGTTGGGCTGGTCAACGAGGATTCAGGCTTTAACAATGCGTATTTGCAAGCCAAACTTTCATAATGGGTCTGCAAGCAAATTAACAATCAAACTCACACGCTAATCCTCACTAACGTGTCCAGCGTAGCGGATATC
This sequence comes from Candidatus Bathyarchaeota archaeon, assembly GCA_963695285.1. Classification (GTDB taxonomy): domain Archaea; phylum Thermoproteota; class Bathyarchaeia; order Bathyarchaeales; family Bathycorpusculaceae; genus Bathycorpusculum. Next base: position 689,215 of record OY968763.1, on the reverse strand, counting down.
AAAGATATGGTTCAGAAAGGAGAACTTGAAGGCGGCATCGTTATTCCAAGTAACTTCAGCCAAAGCATAGCATTCTGGACAACAAGGCACCCTCATAATCGTCAGCGATGAATCTAACCCACAAATATCCGCAACCATACAAGGCGTCTTAATGACTGTCTTCGATGCGATGGGAACCCAAATAGCACAACAAAGGGTCCTGCCGCTTAATGCAACAAACACCTTAGCCGTCGTTAAACCCTACAACGTGCAAACTCAGGGCGTTGTCTCAGGCACACCAAGCTACTTCGACTTCATCGCTCCAGGCATAATGGCTATGACTGTTATGATGAGTGTCATGACCGGGCTGCCAGTAGCAATTTCACAGGAGAAAGAAGTCGGCACGATGGATGGCATGATGGTTGCGCCGATCAACAGGCTCTCGATAATATTAGGCAAAACTCTTGGACAAACCGCAAGGGGACTGCTTCAAGGAGTCATAATTCTCCTGTTAGCGGTAGGCTTGTTTGGAGTTGCCATACAGGGAAGCATCCTGCTCGTGTTCGCGCTGCTCTTGCTGGGCGTGTTTAGCTTCGTCGGACTGGGCATAGTGATAACTTCCTTCACAAAAGACCAGGAAACCGCACAGATGCTCATGATGACACTGATGTTCCCAATGATGTTCCTCAGCGGCGTCTTCTTCCCCATACAGCAGATGCCATGGTACATGCAAGACATCTCAAAAGCCCTACCACTAACCTACGCTTCCGACGCACTAAGAAAAGTCATGGTGCTAGGCGCTGGAATCCCCGCAATCTCAACCGACCTCATAGTGCTCATCGTGTTCGGCGCGGTCATGATAGCCATCGCGGTTCCAGTGTTCAGACGGATGATGACAAGGTAGGGATGAAGAAATGAGCACACTCTGCAACAAATGCCCCTTCTTCCAACTGGCGCCACTGCTAAGACGCAAAAACGCACGCAAACGCTGCCGCATCGAACCCCAAAGACAACTACGCATCTACGAATGCAAAGACTACCCAGAAAAAAAGGGACTCTTCAAAAAATAACTTTTTTCGTTTTTTCCAACTCTTTTGCATAGGTTTTTGCTGACTATTGGAAATGGAATTTAGGTCTTTTTTCGACTTTTTTGTTGTTTTCTAGGCTTTTCTAGGCTACCTTACTTCTGGCTACTCGCACAAATCTATAGCCCCCTTATTTTAAAAGCAAAATAACGCTTCAATTGCCGATTGTTGCCGTTACGGTTTTATATGCTGCAAGCATAAAACTCCAAAGAAGAGAGAATCCTCATGTCTGATACTGGAGTAACCGTTAAGAAATGTGAAGACTTCAGCGAATGGTACGTTGAAGTCGTTTTGAAAGCTGAACTTGCAGATTACGCGCCCGTGAAAGGCTGCATGATTATTCGCCCAGATGCCTACGCGGTTTGGGAAAAAATCCAAGAAGTTGTAAACCAAAAAATCAAAGCCACAGGACACCAAAACGTTTACTTCCCCATGTTCATTCCAGAAGCTTCCTCAAAAAAGAAGCCGAGCACTTTGAGGGTTTCACTCCAGAAGTCGCATGGATTACGCAGGGCGGAGAAACTCCGCTTGAGGAGAGACTGGCGGTTCGTCCGACCAGCGAAACCATAATGTACGCCACGTTTAGCAAGTGGATTCGCAGCTGGAGAGATTTGCCGCTTAAAATTAACCAGTGGTGCAACATCGTACGTTGGGAAACCAAAGCTACAAAGCTGTTTTTGCGAACACGTGAATTTCTCTGGCAAGAAGGTCACACCGCACACGCCACCGCTGAAGAAGCAGAAGCTGAAGTCATGTACGCCCTCAGCGAGTACAAGGACGTAATGGAGAATTATTTGGCTATTCCAGTGGTTGTCGGCACCAAGAGTGACAGCGAAAAGTTTGCTGGCGCCCTCTACACCACAGCGCTCGAATCAATCATGCCTGATGGGAAAGCCCTGCAGATGGGAACAAGCCACAACCTGGGCCAACACTTCGCCAAGGTGTTTGATGTGAAATTCATAGGTGAAGACAAACAGGACCATTATGTTTGGCAGACCAGCTGGGGCATCACCACACGGCTTATTGGCGCCATGATTATGGTTCACGGAGACGACAAAGGCTTAGTAATGCCGCCTAAAGTTGCACCAACACAAGTTGTCATCGTTCCAATTCCATTCAAAGGCCAAGAAGCCGAAGCAATCGCAGCAAAAACTAAGGAAATCGCGGAGACACTCAAAGCCAAAGGATTCAGCGTAATCTTAGACGACCGTAACGAGTACACCCCAGGCTGGAAATTCCACCAGTGGGAACTCAAAGGAATCCCAATCCGCATAGAACTCGGCCCAAGAGACCTCAAACAAGAACAAGTCGTAATGGTGCGACGTGACACGGGCCAGAAAACCCCAGTTAAAGAAGCAGACATACCCGCCACCGTAGAGAAGCTGCTGCAGGAAATCCAAGATAACATGTTTGCAAAAGCTAAAGCCATTCTCCAAGACAAAACAACTTCAGTGCAAAGCTACGAGGAATTCAAAAAAGTGCTCGAGGAAAAAGGCGGCTTCATCAAGGCGCCTTGGTGCGGCAACGCAGATTGCGAGGCAAAGGTAAAGGATGAAACAGGCGCTACCATTCGCATTCGACCCTTCCAGAAAGAGGAGCCAACAACTAACTGCATAGTCTGTGACGAGAAGGCTAATGAAACGGCGTATTTTGCAAGGTCATACTAAGCGTGCTTAGCTGATTCAAGCTGGCTTGCCACGTCAGCTAACCCCAACTTTTCCAGAGTTTCTTTTTTCGGAACCCCATTCTCACTCCAGCCGCGCTTCCATAGTAAGTGTCCAGCATAGTGTTGTATTTTTCTAAGTCAATCACGGCGCCTTTTAGTGGACCTTCGGTTAAGGGCTCTTTGAACCATCGCATGGGCGGAACATCCAACTCCCGACTCCACCTGCTCCCGTATTCCCGCACCCAGAAAGCCCTGATTAAAGTGAGTATGCGGTCGCCAATCTGGTTTAGCTGCTCCATAGAAAAGTTCTTTCCAGTTGCCGCACGCAGGTACTTGTGGTACCATTCAAGCTCAAAGCCCAGTGAGCCATGGGGAAAGCGGCAGACAGTTAAGGCTTCGAAGGCTCCGCCGCGTAAGAGTTGGGTTTGGATTAGGTGGTCAACTTTTGCTTCGTCGTATTTTTCTCTGCCAGCTTTTTGTTCCCAAGTTATGATCCAGGCATCCTTGTGGTGGGCGCCGATGGAGCTGGTTCCGTAAGCCAAAGCCATTCCTGGCGCAATGTGGCAGTCGTAAGCTGAGACTTCTAAACCTTTAACATGCATCGCCCAATCGCTTGAGCCTTTGCCAACTGCGGCGGCGGCAGAGCGGACGCCTTCAGCTAAAATAGCCCCCAAACCGCGCCTGTAAGCAATATCGTTAATCAATGCCTTAATCGCATCGAAATCGCCCCAACCGATTTTCTCGTTGATTAGCCCTTTTTCTGAGGCTTCCATGGCAAACCCGATTACGTTCCCAAGAGAAATTGCGTCAAAACTGAACTCGTCAGCCATGCGGTTGAGTGTGGCTACTTGCGAGAGGTCGCCTACGCCGATGTTTGAGCCCAACATTACTACGTTCTCATAGTCCAACTCTGAATCTTTGCCTTCGCTGTCTTTGACAACGTTGCCGCAGGTCATGTTGCATTGTGGGCAGCCGCGGTTGGATACCTTCATTTTTTCCATTGTAAACCCGTTTATGCCTTCTGCTTTGTCGAAAACGCCTTGTTTGTAGTTGAATGTTGGTAGGCAACTGTTTTCTTGGCACCACTCGACGGTTGACATGGTGCCTTGTCTTTTCCAGAAACTGAAGAGGGGTTTAGCTAAGAGTTCCTTGTAGCCGTCCACTGCCAGCCGCTTCATTTCGTCAGGGTACGCAAGAGGTATAGTTTGGGTGCCTTCGACCACGATTGCTTTGAGGTTTTTGGAGCCCATCACAGCTCCCATGCCGGGTCGTCCGCCTGCACGTCCCTTTTGGGAAACCACTGTGGCGAACCTGACAAGGTTTTCTCCTGCAGGACCTATGGAAACAATGCCTGCTAGCTTGGAATATTTTTTTCGTAGTTGGTCTTCAACTTCAAAGGAGTTTTTGCCCCATAAATCCCCTGCATCCAGAAACTCCCATGTTTTGTCTTTGACGTGGAGTATTGTGGGTGTGGATGCTTTTCCTTCGATGACGAGTGCGTCGTAGCCGGCTTTGCGTATTTCAACAGCTGCCCATGACCCCGAGTTGCCGTCACCGTAACCGCCCGTCAATGGGGATTTTGAGGCGATAACAAGTTTGCCGCTGTTAGGCAATCCAATGCCAGTTAACGGTCCAGTCGCGAAAATGAGTTTGTTTTTGGGTGAGAGTGGGTCGGTTCCCTGTTTGAGTGTGTCCCAGAGAATTTTGATGGCAAATCCTCTGCCGCCCAAAAAATTCACTGCTAAATCTTCACTGTACGGTTCAGCGGCAGCAGTGCTTTTTGTTAAGTCTACTTTTAGAAAAACACCAGTCCATCCCTGCATTATTGTTCACCAAAACCAATCTTTACTTTAAGGGAATCGGGAATAAAAATGTGCTGAGAAGCTTAAAGGAGTCCCTAACTTCAGTGTAGTGTTAGGAAGATTTATTTTTTGGGCTATCAAGTGTTGTGGTTACAGGTAACACAGTTTGGCGCACGTTAAAGTCACGAAAAGGGCAAGCAACATCGAGTATGCCATACGGGACGTTATAGTTCACACTCAGGAACTCATCAAGAACGGCAAAAAAATCTATTACCTAAACATCGGTGACCCTGCAGCCTTCGACTTTAAAACCCCCCAGAACGTCAAAGACGCCCTGTGCAAGGCTATCGATTGTGACCACAATTATTATTCTCCTTCCGAGGGCAGATTGGAGCTTCGGGAAGCCATTGTGCGTAAAGAAAAAAGAGTCAACGACGTGGACATTTCCGCCGACAACGTGTTGATTACGGAGGGCATCTCGGAGGGAATCCAGATGATTCTTGCAGCTCTCGTCGAGAAAGGCGACGAAATCCTCTTTCCAGGACCAACCTATCCACCCTACATTTCCTACACCAAATTCTTCGACGGCACCCCAGTCGCGTACGAAACCATCGAAGAGGAAGGTTGGCAGCCGAACCTTGATGACTTGCGAAGCAAAATCACGCCTAAAACCCGCGCCATAGTAATCACCAACCCAAACAACCCCACAGGCTCAGTTTACGGCAAAAAAATCATCCAAGAAATGCTTGACATCGCAGGCGAACATAACCTGCCAGTGCTCTCAGACGAGATTTATGACCAGTTAACGTACGAGAAAGAATTCGTCAGCACCGCACACCTCTCTAAAGATGTGCCTGTCGTCGGGTTAAATGGGTTCTCTAAAGTTTATCAGATGACTGGTTGGCGTTTGGGCTACATGTACTTTAAGGGTGAAGGCAAACAGCTTGACGCCCTCAGATTGGGTGTTGAGAAGCAATGCCGAATCCGCCTCTGCGCCAACACACCTGTGCAGATAGCGGGGGCAGCTGCGCTTGACGGTCCCCAAGACTTCGTCAAAGGCATCGTGGATAGGCTAAGGGAACGGCGAGACTTTGCGTGGAAACGCCTAAACGAAATTGAAGGCATCACCACAACCAAACCTGAAGGCGCCTTCTACATCTTCCCCAAAATCCACGACGTCGGCACCCGATGGAAGTCAGACATGGAATTCGTGGTGGAACTGCTCAAAGAAACAGGCGTCTTAATCGTTAACGGTTCAGGCTTTGACCCTGTCTACGGCAAAGACCATGCACGAATAGTATTTTTGCCGCCAATAGAAGTGCTAGAAGAAGCGTTTAATGCGTTAGAGCGGTTTATGAAAAAGAAGAAAGAACCGCATAAACGCGTTGGCTACGGTTAAACCACAGCTAAATTTTTGTGCCCTGTGTTGGGTCTTCGATTACTTTGTGGAACTCAGCCATCAACTTTTTTGTGACTGGACCAGGTTTGCCGTTGCCGATTATGCGTTTGTTGACTTCGCGTATGGGCACCATTTCCATGGCTGTGCCTGTAAAGAATGCTTCGTCAGCGGTAAAGAGCATAAACGGTGTCAGGTTAGTTATGATGAGGTCTATGCCGAGTTTTCCACACAGTTCAGCAACGACGTCTGCGGTGATGCCTGCAAGAGCGCCTGTTGAAGTAGGCGGTGTGAAGATTTCACCGTTTTTAACGATGAAGATGTTTTCGCCCACACCTTCAGCAACATAGCCGTTGCTTTCAAGGCAGATGGCTTCGTCCACGCCGCATGCGTTGGCTTCGATTTTTGCTAGGACGCTGTTTAGGTAGTTGAGCGATTTTATTTCGTGTGTGGTTGCGTCAACGGGGTTTCTGCGGACCCATGAGAACATGGTTGTAACGCCTGTTTCTTTGGCGTTGCCAGCCCGTATTGAGATCGTGTCAGTTATGATTATGATTGTGGGTTTGGGGCATTTACGCGGGTCCAGTCCCAGGTCGCCAACGCCTCTTGATACGACCAAGCGAATGTAGGAGTCTTTCATCTTGTTTTTGCGCAGAGTTTCAACTACGGCTTTTATCATTTCCTCCTTTGTTAATGGTATTTGAAGCATTATGGCGTGGGCTGAACGGTACAAGCGGTCAATGTGCTCTTTTAGTTTGAAGACAACGCCGTTGTACTCGCGGATTCCCTCAAACACGCCGTCACCGTACAGGAAGCCGTGGTCGTAGACGGAGATTTTAGCCTGTGATTTAGGGTAGTATTCGCCGTCTATGTAGACTTGTAGTTCATTGGTCATTTGTTTTCCACTTCTTGGATGACTGTTTCTTATTGTCCAATTGTTTGATATAGTTTACCCCAATGATACATACGATTCGTTTACGGCGGCTTTATTAACCGTGGAACTGCGGACGCTTTGACAGGAGCAGCGGCAACGGCAGGGGCTTGTAGGGTTTGCCAGCGATTTTCTCCGACACCGTCGCAATCAACTGTTCCGCGGTCATGTTTTGCTGTTGACCCTTAAGCTCACGAACCCTAACCGAGAGGGTGCCAGATTCAATCTCTTTCTCGCCGACAACGATGATGTAGGGTACCCATTCCTGTTCGGCTTCGCGGATTTTCTTCTGCAACGTTGATGATGAGTCATCGATGTCTACGCGGATGCAGTGGGAGCTGATTTGTGTTGGCAAGTTCCTCCATCTTGTCGAGGAATTTATCTGAGATTGGAATCAGCCGCACTTGGGTTGGTGAAAGCCACAGCGGAAGCATCGGTGCTTTTCCCGCCATCTGTTCACGGTAAGCCTTCTCCAGCAGCGCGTAGATGTCTCGTTCGATGGCGCCGCTTGGGCTACAGTGCAGAATCAGCGGATACTGTTTCTCGCCTTTCTCGTCAACGATAGGTTATTTCGTAGCGTTTGGCGTTTTCGACGTCGATTTGGTCGGTGCTGAGTGCTGCGGCTTTGTCTTGGTTGTCGATGAAGTTGAGGTCCCATTTGAGCGCGAAGTAGAAGAACCGTTCGTTCCAAACTTCAGCTAGGATGGGTTTGCCGAAAGCCGTTGCTAACTCAGTTATGAAGTCTTTGTGTTCCGCGTAGAAGTCCTTGGTGAAGCGCATGGCAATTTCATAATCATCCTTCACCAATCCAATGTTGCTGAGAACATCGATGCATAGGTTGAATCGGATCATGAATTCTTTTTTGGCTTGTTCAATGTCAGTGCAGAAAGCGTGGCAATCGGGCATCGTGAATGCTCGCAGACGTTTTAAGCCGACGACTTCGCCGCTTTTTTCTCGGCGGAAACTGTAGCGGGTTAGCTCGTAGAGTTTTATGGGCATTTGTTTGTAGCTGAATTGGGCGTCATGAGCCATCAGGAACTGGCCAAAGCACGCTGCGAATCTGAGGAAGAGTTCTTTGTCTTCGGATTTGAGGACGTATTGGCGTGCTGGGAAACGGTTGAGGTAGCTTTTGAGGCTTGGATGGTTGAAGTCGTACATTAAGGGGGTTTCGACTTCCATGCCGCCGTAAGCTGCCACTTTAGCTGTGACGAATTGTTCGAGGAGCGATTTTATCATGCGTCCTTTCGGGTACCAGCGGATGTTGCCTGGGTCGCTTCCCGGCTCGTAGTCCGCAATTTCCAGACGTTTCATCAATGGCACATGGGGAGGCATCACTGTGACTGCACGGGTCTTTTTGATTTCGTATTGAGAGAACTTTTGGAGGTTAGTGTGTCCTTTAAACTTGAATTCTTCAATAGGCACAAGTGAGCCGTCGGTTTGGAGGATGTGCCAGTAGGATTTCATGGTGTCTTCGGCTTTGAGGGCTGCGGAGACTGGTTCTTCTTCTTTTTTGGTTTCGCATGGAGCTTTTGCTTCTGCGGCAACTGCGACCTGTGCTGGGGCGTAGCTTCGTGCTTGTTCAGCTAACGGATGCCCTTTGATGGATATTGTGAATTGTTTGTTCCAGCCAAACGGGGCACGGTAGGTTTCTATGCCTTTCTCTTTGGCGTAGGCTTCCATATCCTTGATGATTTTCAAGGCTTCTGAGGGCTGGGAGAGGTTGCTGCTTAGGTGAGCGAACGGGTAGATGAGGATGCGGTTTACTTTGAGTTTTCCCAAAAAAGCCCGAACGTCGTTGATGGCTTTCTGCGCCATGGCGGAGTTGTCGCCTTCTTCAATCGCGGTGAATAAAACGACGACTTCTTCCACGCGGTTCTCGACTTTTTCCGCTTCTTCAGCGATGTTGATTTCTTTTTCGACAGGTTTGAAAACTATAAAGTTAGAGTGTAACTGTAAAATTCGCATAATAATTGCCTCTTAACCGTAACGCCACTTGTCGAGGGTCTTGTCTTTCTTGGTTTTCTTCTTGTATTCTTTGTAGTGTTCTTTGCAGAGGTAAGCACGTTTATCTGCGCTGCCAACACTTAACCCGGCAGCTTTAACTTTGTCAGCTGACAATGAACGCTCTGCAACCTTGCCGCAGACGCTGCATTTTACTCCTTTGTCTATTCGTCCCATAATCCACGCCTCTCAAGTTTAACAACGTACATATGCCATTATTGCTTAAGTTTCTTTTCATACAAACAATTGGCTCTTCGATAAATCTCTTCTTTTTTGCCAAAGTAAGTGGGACCAAGCCCTTCCACAACACATGAAGCTGCGGCGGAGCCAACGCTTGCGCACCACAGGGATTCTTTTTGGCGGAGGTATTCAGTTAAGAAGCCGCCGATGAAGACGTCTCCTGCACCTGTTGGGTCAACTAGAACCTGTGAAGGGCAAGCCTCAATATTGTATTGTGCTCCTTCGACGGAGAGAACTGAGCCTTTTGCGCCCAAGGTAACGATGACGGATTCAACCCCAACATCATGAATCGCTTTTATTGCAGGTTTAAGTTCTGATTCGCCAGTTAATGTGTAGATTTCTTTTTGTGAAGACTTGTAGATGTTGATTAAACTGAAGATTCGATTGTCTACGGAGAAGTTTTCTGTTACGTTTCCTGCTTCGTCGAAGCTTCGAAGTAAACCCTGAGGGTCAAGCGACAAAATGTCAGCGCATTGCTTGAGTTGTTCAACTACTTCGTAGGGAACTTCGTTTGCAATTGGCGCAATATGAATGGCTTTTGCATGGAAATCTTTGGGGATATCCTCGGGGCTTAAGGTGGGTCCTTTGCTCTTGAGCTTCAACGTGCGTTCAGAAAGATCTTTGCTGTAGGTAAGCTCAAAACAAGTTGTGGGTTCATCTGCAAGTTTTGTGACGCCTGAAAGGTCTATGCCTTCTTGTCCCAGCCACCACAGGTATGCTTCTGGAAAGTTTCCGCCGACTTTGGAGATAACTGAAGCTCTGGCATCCAGGGTTTTCGCGGCAAGAGATGTGTAGGCTGCGGCGCCGCCTAAAATCACGAATGGAGCGGTTCTGCTTGGCAGTACTATAGTGTCGATTGATAAGTGCCCGACTACTGCTATGTCAGAGTTTTGAGCAACCATTTTTCTAATCCACTTGGAATATTAAATCAGGTAATATATAGGATTAGCTCATCAACAAAACCAAATGCTTTATCGGAAGATATAATTTTTGTTTTTACGCGATAAAGTTTTAATAACTTAAACTCGCAAGGAAGCTTGGCTATGGCATTAGCCGTGGCAGACGCCAGAACCGCAGCCGAGTGGATGCTGATAATGCCTACCTAACCAATGGAAGGTAAGCATATGAAGTGGATTGAGTTTGTCCTCTTGGCAGTCGGCGCTGTAATTGGAGCTTTTTTACGTTACAGACTTGTTGAGTCTCCTGTGGCAGTGTATGGTTTGCCCGTGAATGTGTTGGTGGTTAATGTTTTAGGCAGTTTCATTTTGGGTTTGTTCTCGGTTCTGTCGATTGGATTGAATTTGGAGCCTCAGTACACCTTGCTTGTGGCGGTTGGTTTCTGCGGTTCCTTCACAACCATGTCCTCTTTCGCTTTGGAAACCAGCAACCTCGCCGACGCAAACCGTTTTAGCCTAATGGCACTAAATATCTTAGCAAATGTGGGCTTGTCGTTGGGAGCGGTGTTTGGCGGCAGACTGCTAGGCGACGAAATTATAGCGAGGTTTATGCGTTGAGACAAAAAATGTGGAACCTAACAATTCGAATCAAAAAGAACGATGAGGTCGGAGGCAAACGGCTCCAGACGCTAATCATGGATTTCCTCATGAAAGCACACATTGAGGGCGCCACGGTTTGGACGGGCGTAAACGGTTTTGGCAAACGCGGAAAATCCACGTTGCATCTTGAGGGTGTGCAGGTGAATATGCCCCTGATTATTGAAGTGGTTGATACACAGGAGAAGCTTGAACCGCTTTTGCCCGATTTGAAGTTGATTGTAGGCGACAACGGGTTAGTAACCATCCAAGAAACCTACGTCATATAAAACCGTTCAGGCTTCTTGATTTTAATATACTAATGGCTTGAAAAACAAGCAATACCGACCTAGCGTTTTGCATACTATTTCTAATACAATTCAAATTTAAATTTTTTAATAGTTGATATGTTAGACAAAGAAAAAGAAAATAAAAAAAGGAAAATTCAAGATTGCATTAGGGTCTCTTACTTTCGTGCCTGTTAAGCCAAAAATGCTCGGAGACTAAAAGAGCTGCACCGAAAAGCGAAAAAACAAAAAACATTGCGTAATGAGCGTCATAATAGCTTAACCACCAGAAAGATGAAAAAGCCGAAGAAGCAAAGAAGTCAGTTGCAACACCAACAATCCAGACAAGTGAGCCCACAGCTATAACCAAGCTGATTGCCGCTAAATACAATTTTCTCGTTTAATTCCCTCCCTTCAATTCGATTTTATTATAACCCTGAAACCTGTATCTTTAGCAAGAACTATTTAAATTTTTGTGGAACTTAATAATTTGTTATGGTAAATACGACAATTGATTCAATAAAAATCATATAATTAATCGCAGTTTAGTTCCAGAATAAATAGCTGATTTGGCGAATTAAAATTTTTGGCAAGAACTTGCTTGTCCCAAGTTAGAAAGGGTTCAGTATCCATGTTATTGGCATACAACATAATTTCATGAAAAAATCTCTCAAAATAAGATAAGCGTAAACCTGCGAAGCAAAACAACAAGGATAATGGGCTTAGGATTGGAGCAGCAGAATTGCCTTTGCTAGGTCGCCGCCGCATTCTTGGAGGGCTTCTTTGGCTTTCTCTAAGCTTCTGCCCGTTTGGTCTGCTACCAACTGCACATCTTCTTCAGAGAATGTAGGTTGTTCAGTAGCTGCAGGACCTTGACGCTGCGATGGGGCTTGCTCGCTGACTTGTCCGCCGATAACCTGATACATTTTTTGTCCCTGAACCTGCAAAATCGCAACTTCAGGCTCATCAATCACTATGTCTTTGTTCGCGGTTCGGATGATGACCTGCTGAACGTCTGCGACGGAGTCCATGTTCATGCCCATGCGTTCCATCATACGTCTTTGCTCTCTGGGATTCATGCGTTTATGCATAGAGGTTCACTTCACCAAGTATTCTGCGCTAGAACTTGATATACTTAACTTTCCTTGGCGCCGTGTCTTACCTTGACGGCTACGCCTGTTTTGAAAGCAGTAATTTCTTGGCTTGAGAGCATGGTTCGTCCAACCGCCAGAACTTGCCCTTTCTCGTCTACGGCGATGACTTCATCTTTGGCGCCCACTTCCGCGTCAACCTTGACTACGTGGACGGCGAAGACGTCTCCTCCAGCCGCAATAAACTTGGAAACCTCATTTTGCACAGTGACAAAACACTTGGCGTAAGGCGTGTTCTTTGCCATAAGAACGGCGGCTTTGAGGCTTAGCGAAAGCAGCCCATCAGTTGGACGCAGCGTAGCCAACCTTTCGCCGTCGAGGTTAATGTAGCGTATCCTGCCTGTTCGAGGTGAATACTGGATTTCGATGTTGTCGGGGAAAAGTTTTGCGCCTACGCCTTTTCCGAATTGGTAGTCAGCTATACTTCTAACTTTAGCCAGGTTGTTTTCCATGCGTCATCATCGTTTGGGTGTGTTGTTTTCGACAAGTATAAACATAACAAGATTATAAAGACAGTTAAAAGGTGAATGTTTCTTGAGATGTGAAGTTTGCGGACGCAAAATCCATGATGAACCAGTAAAGGCAATCATAGAAGGAGCCAAACTAACAGTCTGTTTAGAATGCTCCAAACATGGAAAAGTAATACTGCATGAAGTAGCAGACTTCCCTACTCCTACAGCAGAAAGCCACCGCCATCCGCATACCCATCCTCATCCTCAACCAAATCAACGATGCATTTACCGGTTATTCGGAAAAAACCACCTGTCGCTCAAGTACAGTTAACCACAGAACTCATCGAAGGGTACGCTGGCAAGATTCGAGTCGCAAGAGAAAAACTTGCCTTAAGCCATGAGGATTTGGGCAAAAAAATCAACGAAAAAGCCTCGCTCCTCAGGCACATTGAAACTGGCAAAGTGGCGCCCAACAACCAGTTAGCCAGCAAACTGGAGCATGCTCTAAGAATCCAGTTGATGGTTCCTGTTTCGGACGAAAAATCCAATACTCAGGTTCATAGAGCAGTAAACGAAGAAATGACTTTAGGTGACCTCGTCGAGATGGATAAGAAAAGCGGGGAGGCGCCCAAAAAACGAAAGCAATCATAGCTCAGCGCAGGCTGAACCGTGAAGAATCAACCTTAGACGAACTCAAAGCATTAGCGCAGGCTGCTGGCTACACTGTTGTCGGCACAATGGAGCAAACCAGACCGCCTGACTCACGCTACCAGATTGGCGCAGGAAAAGTAGAAGAACTCGCCCGAATGGTCGAGGAAACAGGCGCAGGCAAAGTAATTTTTGACAACCAACTCCGCACAGTACAAACCTACAACCTTGCGAAAGCAACCAAAGTCGAAGTCATAGACCGCTTCCAACTCATATTAGAACTCTTTAACAAAAGAGCCACCACAACTGAAGCTCAACTGCAAATCCAACTAGCAATGGTGCGAAATGAACTCAAACACGCAAGAGAAAAAGTGCGGCTGTCCAAAGGAAGCGAACAACCTGGCTTCATGGGTTTGGGCGCTTACGAAGCAGATGTTTACCGAGATGCCATAAAAAGGCAAGTTCAAACTATACTTAAAAAGCTCGAACGTGTGCGGGAAAAAAGAGTTCTTCAAAGGGAGAGAAGAACGGAGCTTGGTTTTCTGACTATTTCGCTAGCAGGGTACACGAACTCTGGAAAAAGCTCCCTCTTTAACGCCTTAACACAAGACACAGTCGAAGTGGATAATGCACTGTTCACTACGCTTTCCACTACGACGCGTATGGTGGAGTTTTCAAACAGAAAGTTCCTCATAACCGACACCGTTGGCTTCATCGACCGCTTACCCATCGCACTCATCGAAGCGTTCCATTCAACACTTGAAGAAACCATCTTCTCCGACCTGATAATAGTGCTTATAGATTTAAACGAGCCCATAGAAACAATCGAGAAGAAAAACAACGTTTGCTTAGAAACCATCGAGCGCCTTGGAGCATGTGGCATACCAACCATAACTGCCCTAAACAAGATTGACAAACTAACAGAAGAGGAAAGACAACAAAAACTCGAAGCTCTCAAAGACAAAGTTAAAAATCCAATCCTGCTATCCGCAAAATGCCAAACAAACCTTGACGAACTAAGAAAACAAATCCTGCGAATCTTGGAAAACTATCAGCAAGCCCAGTTTTCTGTCCCATTAACAGGCAAAGCTATGCCGTTTATCTCATGGGTTCATGGAAAAACACACATCGAAAAAGAAACCTTCACTAATGAGGCAGTTGAAGTGATTTTTGAATCTACCCCATCGTTGATTGAGCAAGTAAGAAGAAAAGTGGAAGAATTAAATGGAAAATTCCAAATCATCCCAGCCGCCTAAAGAGGCGCGCCAGATTTTCGTGCTGCGATGGGGACACCGACCTCAACGAGACGTACGGTTAACTACGCATGTTGCATTGACTGCCCGGGCGCTATGCGCTTCAGGCTTCATACTTTCAGACACACAAGACTCCCACATCCAAGAAACCGTAACTAAAATCACCAAAGCGTGGGGAGGGAATTTCCAGTTTGAAATGGGTACGCCGTGGAAGAGAGCTGTCCGCGAGTGGAAGACCAAAGGGGGCATCGTGGTTCATTTAACGGCTTATGGCGAGAACATTCAAACAAGCGATGTAATGGATAGGATTAAAGCGGTTAACAAAGATGTGATGCTTCTTGTTGGCAGTCAGAAGGTTCCTGGCGAGTTTTACTCAAGCGAAGTCTCAGATTTCAACGTGGCTGTTGGGAATCAGCCCCATTCGGAGTGCTCATCGCTTGCCATTTTCTTAGACAGATATTTCGAAGGCAAAGAACTCGGCAAACCCTTTGAGAAAGCCAAAATCGAGATTGTTCCCAAAGAACGAGGCAAGCTAATCAAAAGTAACGTGAATTTTCCTTAATATTTTGGTAAGGGTTTTATTCCAGCATGTTCCAATATTATGGGTATTAAAAAGGAATATTAGAGCATGTTATCGACAATTGATGATTCAACTTTAACCAAGGTAGCGTTGGCGTTAGGTGGAGAAGAAGCAGTACTACTTATTGCTCACTTGAAAGGCGTGGAAGAGATAACGGACGATGAAATCGCAAATAAAACAGGCATCCGCCTTAATTCAGTCCGCAAAATCCTCTACAAACTCTACGACCACTCTCTTGTAAGCCTCAGAAGAACAAGGGACCCAAAAACTGGATGGTTTATTTTCCATTGGAGACTTCAACCCGACCAGCTTGAAGGTTTCATTTTAAGCCAGAAAAGACGTGTTTTAGAAAAACTCAACGTCAGATTGGAATACGAAAAAAACCATGACTTCTACTACTGTGACAGCGCCGAATGCAAACGGGTTCCCTTCGAAGAAGCCGTTGAACTAGTTTTCCACTGTTCCACATGCGGCAAAAACCTCGTGCATTTTGGCAACGACCGAATGATAAGTAAACTTTCAGAGAAAGTTGAGATCTTAAGGAAGGAACTGGGTGAGTAGCCTGCTTCCGAATAGGGAGCAAGCGCTAAAACTTCTCCGCAAAAACAACTGTCCGCCTCGAGTCATCAGCCACTGCATAGCCGTCGCAGATTTGGCTCTTGAAACCGCAGGGAAACTTGAAGAGAAAGGACTAAAGATTGACACCGAACTTGTTGAGGCAGGTGCACTACTGCATGATCTTGGCCGCTCAAAAACCCACACCGTCGACCACGCCCTCGTTGGCGCACAAATCGCCCAATCTATAGGCTTACCTGAACCAGTGATTAAGATAATTAAGAGGCATATAGGCGCAGGAATAACCGCTGAAGAAGCGCAGTGGCTGGGTTGGCCAAAAGATGTTTACAATCCCCAAACGCTGGAAGAGAAAGTAGTCTGCTACGCTGACAAACTAATCGACCACTGTAAAAGAGCGCCGATTGAAACCGAGATTGAGAAGCTGCAAAGAGAAAACAAGATTGAAGCAGCAGAAAGAGTTAGAAAGCTGAACGACGAAATAACCAATTTACTAGGCAATAAGCCATGACTGAATTAACTTTATTGATTAAAGCCTCGAACCTTGGGCAAGTAAAACAAATAGATGAGCTGCTTAAAAACTCAGTTTGAAGAGTTAGATGTTGAAGTAAAAGTTTTAACCATCTCAGCTAACAGGTGGGTTCAGGTTTCGCTTTCAGGCGAAGATGAAGCAATAGCTACAAGCTACATTAAAAAGGAAATAGGCACCTGCCCCATGAGTGTTGAGAACGCAAAAGACTTCTCGGTCTTAAGAGGGTACATATCTAAACTGGATTTTACCAAACAAGAGATAATTGTGGATGTGGGCATTTTTGAACCCAAAACTGTCTTGGCTACAGTTCCTTTGACACGTTTGCAATCGCAACTTTTAGATGGCAAAGGGTCAGATTTAAAAAAAATAGCTGAAACCTACGCTTTAGCTGAACGCTTACCCCTAACCATTAAACCAGTTTCACCGATAACTTTGGAAACCGAAGAGTTACAGGCGGAATTGTCTTTAGAACAGGTTGGAAAACTGTGTACTTGGCAGCGGTCGCTTTTGGATAGGCTGATCATTTTGGGCGCCTCCGAGGAAATGATTGAGAATGTGCTTGAGCGGACTCGTTTGAACCGGGATGTTATCGATATTGAGACTTTAGGCATGTTTGAGCATGCATTAACCTGTAAGCTGGGGACTAATGCGGCGGGTTTAGTTGGGATAGTGGGTAGGTACCTGAGGAATTCGGTTTTTGTGGTTTTTAACGCTAGGAAAAGCCTTGATTTACTGAGTGAACATACATTAACCTTATAATAGTGTACATAGATAGTTAAACTTTGACTGAAGGGGAGAGGGGCTTAAAATGAGCCAAAATGACGATAAAAGAAAATATAGAATCGACATAGGTGCTTACGGCAGTATAGGAATTGAAGCGCCCACAAAAGAAGAATGCTTAGAACTATTCAAAGAAGTCACAAGAACAAAACGTGACCAAAGAATAGACGAAGCAATCCGATAGCAGCAATCGTACACTTTCCATACTGGACCTATTCACAACTTCAGATAAATTCTAGTCTGCAATTTTATAGGACATCGTGTTCTTCTTTGCAGTGTGAATCGTAATCCTTACGGTTATCGTAAACCTCTTGATCTATCGGGCACCTGAATTTTTTATCATCTAGTCCTTTCTGGTTTAGGTATGGTAACTCTTGGCTCTGTTCTTTTCAGATTTGAATCATCATTTTTAGGCAAACATTTCACCTCCAAACAAAAACTAACTAGATAACAACTATTTCCACGAGAATCGTTATTAAAAATATGTGACTGCATCTACCCAACAACCAAAATTAAAAAACCAAAAGCCCTAACATGTCAGGGACAAAGAATAAGAGCAAAAAACTACTTATACCATACAAGGTCGATGTTATGAAAAAATTTTACGCCATAATTACTTTAGCAGTCCTACTGCTGTCAGTTGTTTTATCGCTTTCATTTGCCGTTAACGCTCAGCAAGCTGAGTCCTGGCCAATGTTTCATGGCGATTTAGCACACACTGGCTACACAAATGCGGCAGGACCTAGCACAAATCAAACCCTCTGGACTTTCAACACACATAGTGATGTTTGGTCTTCGCCAGCTGTTGTCAACGGCATCGTCTACATCGCCTCATTTGACCGCAACCTATATGCGCTCAACGCTACAACAGGCACAAAAATATGGAGCTACCCTATAAATGCTCAAACTTTTAGCTCACCAGCTGTGGCTAACAACATAGTTTACATCGGATCAGATGACTTCAACCTCTACGCAGTAAACGCTGCCACCGGCGCATTAGTCTGGAAATATACCACAGGCAGCTATGTACAGTCTAATCCAACGGTGTCAGGTGGAATAGTTTACATAGGTTCAAGCGACAAAAACCTTTATGCGTTAAACGCGTCCAGTGGCGTGCCGCTATGGAACTTTACAACTGGCGGGAGCATTATCTCTTCAGCAGCCATATCCAACGGTATAGTGTACTTTGGCTCCTATGATCACAAACTTTATGCTCTTGACGCTTTAAGCGGCGCTGAAAAATGGAATTACACAACAGGAAGCGTCATACAATCGTCTCCAGTTGTTGGCGACGGCAAAGTTTACGTCGGCAGCTACGACAACCAGACCTACGCATTAAACGCTGACACAGGAACGTTAGCATGGAAAGTTAACACTGGATATGACCAATGTGTTCAGGCTTCTCCAGGCTACGCCAATGGAGTAGTCTACACTGGCGGCTCTTTCGACAACAACGTGTACGCTTTAAACGCAACAAATGGCGCAACCATATGGCACTATACGACTGGCGCCGGAATCTTCACAGCCCCAACAATTGCAGGCAACATCGAATACGTCGGTTCCCTAGACAACAAAACCTACGCGCTTAACGCCCAAACAGGCGACTTAGTCTGGAGCTACCAAACAGGCGGCAACATATACTCCTCTCCAGCAGTAGTCAACGGAATCGCATACTTCGGCTCATACGACGGCAACGTCTACGCGATTGGACAACTTTCAAGCCCAGTACCCGAAATACCCAGTTCCTTTACCAACTACATAATCGCCGTAGCAGCTATAGCGTTAATAGTAGTCGCTGTCGCAGTTCTAATGCTTAGAAAACGCCACAAATAGTTTTTCTTAGGAAAATCTCTTTTTTTATTTTACCTTCCCAGTTTCACATTAAAGAAAGCTGTGTATCTAACCCAAAGCGCTCAAAAATTCAAAGACACATGTTATTTTTTGTTTTCACCAATTTTATGAGGGCTTGTTCGTTTTCGCAGGTAGAACACGACAACTAACGCAATGATTGCTAAAATAGCTGATGAAAGTGCTACGCTGGTGAGTACTATTTGAGAATTTATCGGGTTTATTGGTGTTGAACTTGGCGTTACCGATGGAGTTGCCGTAATTGAAGTGGGAGTAGATGTTGGAGAGGGAGCAATTGTTGGAGTAGGCGTGGGCGTAACCACAGGAGCTAGATTTGTTACCGGTGCAACTCGGTAGATATAGCATCCGACTGGAAACGTGAAGGTTCTCACTACTTGCCCTGCAGGGTTCACTTCGATTAGGACAGCACCCGTATCGTTGAAGTTCCAGGGTTGATTTTGCGGCATTTGGTGGGTTGGATCTCCAAAGTCGCCAAGGTAGTCTCCGTTTGGAAGAAGCACCGTGCCGCCCGCATAGTTGTTCCAGTACTGCGTTGGAGCTTCCCAACTCCAGTTCACGTAGGCAGTCATGCTTGTTTCGTTTACCGTCAACTCTATCATTCTGCTGTGGGCATCGTCAGGGTTAGTAACGTTGTTGTAGTCGTTGTCAAACATGGTGAAGACATCTGGAGCCACCTGCTTAGTATCGTGACTGTGGTACCATAAACTTGAAACTTGGTTGCCGCTATCGTCAAGAAGAGTAAAGTTTCCAAACTCACCGCATGACCAAACTAAGTTCCCCGTTGACTGGTCGATCTTGTAGAATGTGTTGGTGCACCGCAAGTTCAGGTATATGATGCCGTTGTTGTAGTCCCAGTCAAGAGAGTTCGCATGAGAGAAATCTATCAAGGTTTGACCGTTCAAAACGGTTGTTTCGTTAAATGCTGATGCTTCGCTTAGAGGAATGTGGTCAGAGGTATCCCAGCTCCAAAGAACATTGCCATTTGCATCCACCTGAACAATTCTATCGAAAAGATACGAGTTGTTCCCAACATCACGCTCGTAACTCTGCAAAGTCAGAAAAGTATTGTTAACTGGATCATACTGAAGATCATGATGGCTGACCACGTTGGGAAAATCTTGGGTTGTATTTGTGACTATGTTCCAAATATGTGTAGCATATGTTGGGGCGCTTCCGGCGCCGTCAACGCGGGGTTCACCTGAAAATACCAAAGTGTCAGGTGCAATGCTATAGGCGACGCCGTAAGCAGAGGAAGATTCACGCACATTCAGCAATGTGCCATTAGTATCCATAACAACTAAAGCATTAACTCCACCTGTCTGTTCCAAGTCAAAAACTATTGCACCATCCCAAGCATCCCCATATGTGTTAATGGTGGCTGGCAAAGTGAAACTGATGGCGGTTTGGGAACGAACAACCTGCGAAAAACTGGAAAGTAAAAGAAACGCCACAGCGGCTATCACTGCTGTAAGGATTAATTTTTTGTGTTTGACCAGACATTATTCCTTCTTGTGTTTTTGCGGATTTTTGATTGCCTTTTTTAGTTTGGAGTCTGGTGGGAAGGGTTTTGGTTGACTTATTAATGATTTTCAAAATTTTACCCAAATTTTGCCCAATACAAAAAAATGTTTCCTTTAAGCGATTTGCCGAATAAGTGCTAAATCGTTTTATCAAAATTAAGAGAGTGGGCCGAGCCGGACTCGGACCGGCGACCTTTGGCTCGTAAAGCCAACGTCCTAACCAGGCTAGACGACCGGCCCACGGGGTGTTTGATTAAGAGATTGCATTGGTTAATATTAGAATTTTGTTTCTTGGCGGCAGTTTTTGGTTTAGGTGGGGAAATTTTAAAATGCCGAACATCCAAGTATGCTATTGCTGGGAACATTGAAGTGGAATGGAAAAGACTTGGAGCCCTCTTGGCTGAGCACTACCAACTCATTGGGATTCTCATCGCCGCGTCCATCGTGTTGGCTTCCATGGGAACCTACACCAACTGGGATGCCCAAACGGAGTTTGAAGCGGCCTCCAGCGTCGTTACCCGCGGCTTCCCCTACGTTACGACTGGTCTTATGATTGATCAGCCGCCATTCGCCTTCTACATGACAGCACCAGTTTTGCAGGCGTTCGGGTTATCGTATGTGAATGGGGTGGGTTTTGTGACGGCTCTGGGACTCGGATGCGTTGTGCTCATTTACGCTTTAGGCACAGTGTTGTATGGGAAGAAAACTGGGTTGGTGGCTGCTGCGTTGTTTGGTGTGGTTCCATGGCAAGTGTTCATGGCGAGAATCTACCTAATTGATGTCCAATATATGTTTCTGAGTCTGCTGTTTTTGCTCGTCGGGGTTTTAGCGGTTAAACGGAAGTCTCAGAAGCTGCTAGCGGTTTCAGGGGTTTTATTCGCATTAGCATTTTTAACTAAGCTATTCGCAATTTTCCTTCTACTTCCGCTTCTACTCATGGTTTTGCTTAAGGGAAAAGAAAGCGTTTTCAAGCTTTCCTTGAAGAAAATTTTGATTTTTCTGGCACCCTCGTTCATTTTTCAAGCTTTATGGTTCGGCGGGTTCGCTAACCAGCATTTCTTCGGGGTTTACGTTGCCAGCGACCTTACGCACCCAGTCTTGATTGCTGACCCTTCTCTGATGTTTTTGCCCAGAATTTTTGTTGAAAGTGCAGGTTGGTTTTTACCTGCTGCGGCTGTTCTCTCGCTGGTTTTAACGGTTTCTTTTAGGCGTTTGTTTACGAAAACGTTGTGGTTGGATGCTGTTTTTGCCATCACCATTCTGGCGGTTGTCGGGGTGGATTTGGGGTTGGTGTTTGGTCGGCATTTGCTGGTTCCTTACGTTAGCGCTTTCAAATACGATTATGCAGCTTTGCCATTTGTGTGCTTGCTTGCTGCGTCTTTGGCTGATAAGGGCACGTTGCTTGTGGGTTCACTTGGGAAGCTAAAGGTCAAGTTGTTTCTCGCGGGAACTGGGCTGGCTTTGGTGTTTGGCTCGCTCGTTGAGAGCCTGATATTTCTTAACCACTCTGAACCTTATCCGCTGATCGATTTCAAAGTTGATTACGTTGGACATTATTTCCCTTTTAACGTGTTTACGCCTGTAAGCAGCGGTTTCCAAACATGGCATTACTTTGCGGTTGCTTTGATATTGCTTAGCCTAACCTTTCCCTATGTTGCAGGGGCGTTTAAGAGAAGGTTGGTCGGGCTGTCGAGGGTTTTATCTAGCTAATGTTTTGCTTGATTTGTGCTTTACTTTTTGACAGCAAAAAAATTGCGATGGAGATTATCAGCAGTAAGCTAAGGGAGAGAAACATGCCCAAGTATCGCAGGTTGGTGGCGAAGATTACGCCGCTAACAATAGGTCCAAGCGTTTGCCCAATATCCATCATGGTTGAGAGGAACCCCATTGAAGCACCCACCAAAGCGGCAGGCACCAAATCGCAAACCATAGGCGAAGTAGAGGAGAGCACAGTTGCAAAGGAAACTCCATAAGCAATCGCAAGCAAAAGCAGCAAGGGAAACTGGGTTGTGAACGGTATCGCTGCAACTATTAAGCAGCTAGCGACGGTGCCTGCGATTATTGGTTTGGCTCTTCCTATCCTGTCTGAGACTCTTCCGATTAAGGGTCGGGCAACAACAAGCGCCACTATCTCGCTGCCCGTAATGATTCCTACCGAAAAAAGATCCAACTTTACAACATCAGTCAGGTATCCTACCAAGAAGAACTCGACTGAACCAAAAACAAAGTATTGAACCGCTTGAACGAAGCTGACGCCTAAAACGCGGGTGTCTTTGATTATTGTTAGCCATCCGCCGAACATTTTTTTCGGCGACTTTTCCACGGGCGCAGGCTCTGATGCAAAGGTTCTTTTCTCAGCCAAAAACAGAAGTGCAATAACAAAAGCGGTTACACCAGCGACGCCCACTGCAACATATAGGGTGAAGAAGCTTTCGTTTGTGGCAAAAAGTATGTAACCGCCCAAGAACGGCGCCAAAGCTCTGCCCACGGCGGTGGCGGAATTAAAAATTGAAATACGTTCCCCACGCTTGCTGGGAAACAACGTTGCGATTGAGGCTTCAGCTACGGGCATGAAGATTGCTGTTGCAAACCCATGGTAGAAACGCACAAGCGCCAGCGTCCACCAAGAACTCACACCTAAATAGAGGAATGGAGCGGAAGCAAAAACAAAAGCGGCAAACAACAAAACCTTGCGCCTCCCGAAAACGTCGGAGAGTGAAGCTGCTGGTAGGCTGATAAGTATGCCGGGGATGGTTGATGCGGAAGCCACTATGCCCAGCAAGTCGTCGGGTGTTCCAAGGCTGGTGGCGAAGGGCTTTAGAACAGGATTTTTTGACATGGTTGAGCTAAGAATTGCAAACAAGCCCATTACGCATATGACAAGGAAGAAGGCTCTTGTTGTCCATTTAGTCCTAAGCATGACCAAACCAAAAGAAAACTTGGACGCGAACTATTTCATGTTTGCTATATAGAAGAAAGGAACGTGGTTTATTAATGGTGTTTTTCTTTTTCTACAAGAACTAAAAATTGAAGGCAGGACATTGAGTATAGCAACAAGAATTCGGCGAAACGAATACTTCAAGTCGGCAGTTGTTATCGGGATAATTATCGCAGTGGTTTTAGGGCTTTTCTTCGGTTTACAGCTGGCTCTTGCCACAGGCGTTCCAGTAAGGGTTGTAGAAAGCGGCAGTATGAGTCTTCCTCTTAATTTCATAACTGGACCGCCCTATTCTTTGAACGATTTCTTACTGACCTTAGAGCACCCCTTTGATCGAACTCTCGACACTGGCGATATAATAATTGTCCAAAGAGTTGACCCAAAAGACTTGAATACGAATTACCCTAATAGCGACATTATCGTCTATCAGAACCCTGCTAATCCCTCTGATACACCCATAGTCCACCGCATAGTGGCCGTCGACAACATCAACGGCACCTTGTACTTTCAAACCAAAGGAGACGGAAACGAACAAAAATGGCCCCTCATACCGCCGTCTTCAATGTACGATTCAAACGTCATCTACGATGGGCATGGACAAGGGGTTTCTCAGAATCTTGTCGAAGGAAAAGTGATTCTGCGAATTCCTTGGTTAGGCTGGATCACCCTGTTTTTGAAAGAAAACTCGTGGGGTCTGCCACTAATCATCGCCCTCATACTCTTATTGGTAGTTGTAGAGTTCGTTATTCCAGTGCTTAGAGGGAAAAAAGACACCACAACACAAGAAACTGAAACAAAAAATATGAACAATTAAAATTTATGCAAAGGTATCCGGTTAACGCTTGTCGGAACTATTTTTTGTTTGCTGTATCGAAGCAAAGAATGTGGTTTATTAATGGTGTTTTCATTTGGTTTACGGGTTAACTGTTGAAGGCAAGACATTGAGCATTGCATCAAGAATTCGGCACAACGAGTATTTCAAGTCGGCAATCGTCATCGCAATAATTGTAGCTGTAGTTCTCGGATTGTTCTTTGGGTTAACACTGGCTCTGGGAACGCCGGTTCCTGTGAGGGTAGTAGAAAGCGGCAGCATGTGCGTACCATTTGACGGCGCCTGCGACGGCTGGAGCCATCCTTTTGACCATACTCTTCATATCGGCGACATAATAATAATCCAGAAAATTAACCCAGCTGACCTAAACACCAACTACCCTAACAGCGACATCATCGTCTACCAAAACCCAACAGACCCAACAGCCACACCGATAGTTCACCGCATAGTGGCAACCTACGAAGAAAACGGCACACTCTACTTCCAAACAAAAGGCGACGGCAACGGCGACAAATGGCCCGCAAGTACCTTCACCGCAGGAATACGACTCCCGCACCCTCTGGAGCACTGGACAAGGCGTTCCCCAAAACCTTGTCATAGGTAAAGTTGTTATGCGGATTCCATATTTTGGGTGGGTTACGCTTTTCTTGAGGAATAATCCCTTGGGTTTGCCAGTGGTTATTACTCTTATATTTTTGATTGTGGTTCTTGAATTCGCCATTCCCATACTTAGAGGCAAGAAAGAGAAACCTGAAGAAGAAACAAAGAGCATTAACAGCGAAAATTTCGGTCGTCCTCGTAAATTGATTTATATACTGAACTGACCTATTTTTTGTAGGGATAATTTTGGTTTCTCAAAAACTTTTAGAATATTTAAACAAGGGCATAGCCCGCGAACTCCAAGTCAGCATACAATACATGTGGCAGCACATCCAAGTTACAGGCACAGACGGCGCTATCGTAGAGGATATTTTTCGCAAAACAGCCATTGCCGAAATGAAACATGCCGAACGCCTTGCAGAACGCTTAGATTACCTTAACGGCGTAGCCACAACTAAACCTGACCCGATTTTTGTCAGAGGTAGCCTCATTGAAATGCTAAAGCAGGACGAGCAGAACGAAGAAGAAGCCATCAACCTCTACAAGCAAGCCATCCAAGTTGCGGCGGAAGAAGGTGACTATACAACAAGGCGATTACTAGAAGACATCTTAGCAGATGAAGAAACCCACATCAACGCTTTTGGAAAGCTCTTAGTTGGCATGACGGAGCCATTCACTCAGCCAGGGACGTCTCAAATAGAATAATAAACTATACTTTTCTTCACGTTCCTTTTCTTCACTTCTTCCAATCAATACCTATATCAATGTTGGGAACAGCGGTTTTCTTTAGAGGTGCCAAGTTTGGATAATCCTATTCCTTTAAGATGCCCCGTCTGCGGAATCCAGATAGATGTCGAGACCCCGCAAACAAGGACCGAATTAGCATGCGCCAGCTTCGGCGGCAAAAAATACTGCTTCTGCAGCGATAACTGCCAACGCCACTTCCTAGAAGACCCTCGAATCGCCTACTTCTCCATGGAAATAGGCATATCCAGCAAGATGCCAACCTACAGCGGCGGCTTAGGCGTCTTAGCAGGAGACATAGTGAAATCCAGCGCAGACCTGCGCCTCCAGATGGTTGCCATAACCCTTGCAAGCAGGAAAGGTTATTTCAGGCAAAAACTAACCGAGCAAGGGGACCAACAAGAGTTTTCCGATGAATGGGATCCAGCGAAAACCTTAACCCTCATGCCTAACAAGGTCACCGTAAACGTTGAAGGGCGCCTAGTCCACGTGCAAGCTTGGCTCTACGAATACCAGAGCATCACTGGCGGCATGGTGCCAATTCTCTTTCTAGACACCGACATGGAAGAAAACGCCCCTGAAGACAGAGCAATCACAGACTCATTGTACGGCGGCGACAAACGCTACAGACTAAAGCAAGAAATCGTCTTGGGCATAGGCGGCGCCAGACTGCTAAAAAAACTTCCTTTCAAAATCAGAAAGTACCACATGAACGAAGGACACTCCAGCCTCCTAACACTTGAATTGCTCAAAGAAAACAACAAGGACGTAGAAAAAGTCCAAAATCTCTGCGTTTTCACCACTCACAGCCCAGTGGAAGCTGCATTTGACCAATTCCCATATCGCCTAGTCCAGGAAGTGCTTGGGAACGAATACTCGCTGGATGATATGAAGCAACATTCAGGCTCAGAAAACCTAAACATGGCTTTTCTAGCATTAAACTTAAGCAAATACGTTAACGGCGTCTCTTTGGCGCATGTGGATTATTCCAGAAAACTTTTTCCAGGCCGCTACATCCGAGCCGTCACCAACGGCGTCCATTCCTCCACTTGGACAACCCTGTACTTTAGACAGCTCTTCGACAAATATATCCCAGGCTGGACCAACGAACCCATCCTGCTAGCAAAAGCCAGCGAAATCCCTAACCGAGAAGTCTGGGACGCTCACACCAAAGCAAAAACTGACCTGCTAAGTTTTGTTGAAAAAACCAACGGCGTCACATTGGACCCGCAAGCATTGACAATAGGCTTCGCCAGAAGAGCCACAGGATACAAACGCTCAACCTTGATTTTCTCTGATCTGCGCAGGTTAAATGACATTGACCGAAAAGGAAACATCCAGATGATTTTTGCTGGGAAAGCACATCCAAAAGATACTGATGGCAAGGGACTTATTAGACAAATCCACGATTATTCGCGTATTCTGAATGATCAAATTAGCGTAGTCTTCCTTGAAAACTATAACATGGATATCGCGGCTAAACTTACCTCGGGCGTAGACGTTTGGCTTAACACGCCTCTGCCTCCGCTGGAAGCCTCAGGAACCAGCGGCATGAAAGCTGCCCACAACGGTGTGATAAACTTCAGCGTTTTAGACGGCTGGTGGATGGAAGGCTGCATTGAAGGCGTCACGGGCTGGGCGATCGGTCCACACCCCCGAGAGCTGCTAACCGAAAACGAAAGAAGAGACATGGAACTTCAAGACCTCTACAGCAAACTCGAATACCTAATCGTTCCAACATTCTACAATCAGAAAGATGCTTGGATAACTCTTATGAAAAACTCGATTGCAAAAATCGCCTACTACTTCCAGACGCAGTGGGTCGTGCGAAGATACATCACAGAAGCCTACCTCATCTAAAATGCTTACCGCCTTTTCATGAGGACCATTTCTGCTATTGGCATCGTGGATTGCTAAATTTTAAAGTTGGGGTGTCGCATTGGCAATCACGAACCTATTAGGATCCAAATATCATATCATTGCAGAAACGATAGAGGGAGGAGGCTCACGGCATATTTGGATCCTATTAGAGGTTCTATGTTGAAACCTATAGGGGGTAGGTCAGAATTGGCGTTTTCAACTGCCATTAACATGTTGAAAAACAGTGTTTACTTTTGCCTAACGCCAGTCTGCTTATCAACCGCAACATCGGCATTTCTTTAGAAAAAGTTATAGCGTAGACAGACATTAAGCCTAAACTAAATCAATTGCATTGGATGGTTAATTGTTCATGCCTGAAATTCGCGTAGCACTTGTGGGCGTTGGGAACAGCGCGTCAGCTCTTGTTCAAGGAACCCAGTACTATAAGGACGCAAAAGAAGACACCACTGTTCCAGGGCTTATGCATGTGAACTACGGCGGCTACCACATCCGCGACATCCACTTCGTCGCCGCGTTTGAAGTTAACAAAGCCAAAATCGGAAAAGACCTCTCCGAAGCCATCTGGGTCAAACCGAACTGCTGCGAAAAATTCGCCAACGTCCCAACCTCGGCGTCAAAGTTTCTCCGGCACCCATCCTCGACGGCGTTGCACCACACATGCGCGAAGTCTTCAACGTCTACGACGACAGCAAAACCGCCAAAGACAGCGTCGTCAAAGTCCTCAAAGAAACCAAAACTCAAGTCCTCGTCAACTATCTTCCAGTCGGTAGCCACGACGCAGTACGATTCTACGCGCAATGCGCCATCGACGCGGGATGCGCTTTCGTTAACTGTATGCCTGAATTCATCGGCTCCGACTCAACAAAAGAGTGGCCAGCCAAATTTGAGAAGGCAGGATTGCCCGTTTTAGGCGACGACATAAAAAGCCAAGTCGGCGCAACCATTCTTCACCGCCAACTCGTGCGGCTCTGCATCGACCGCGGAGTCATCGTTGACGAAACTTATCAGCTGAACCTTGGCGGAGACACAGACTTCCAGAACATGACTGTGGAGAACCGCTTAACATCTAAACGCATCAGCAAAACCGAAGCAGTCACAAGCCTTGTGCCCTACGCATCTGCCAACACGCATTGGCCCCAGCGACTACGTACCTTTCCTAAAGAACAAGAAAATCTGTTACATCTCACTTAAGGGCAGAAAATTCGGCGACCGCCCCATAAACATCAGCGTCAAACTCGAAGTTGAAGACTCCCCAAACAGCGCTGGCGTCGTCATCGACCTTATCCGTGCAGCAAAAATCGCCCTTGACCGAAAAATCGCGGGCACGCTCTTAAGCATGCCGTCTTACGCGTTCAAGCATCCGCCCGTCCAAGTGCCAGATTCCCAAGCTCGGCAATGGACTGAAGATTGGATAGCGGGTAAAAGGGAACGCTAACCCGTTTTTTACTATTTTTGTGAAACTTTTTAAGTTGGGCGTAGATTTGTTATTTACCAAACATTTAGAAGGTTCAAATCATGGTAAAAGTTGATCAATATGAAGTGCCTGAAGGCCTCTACTACTCTAAAGATTTTGAATGGGTAAAAATTGAAGGAGACAAAGTCCGCATGGGCATCACTGACTACGCTCAGAAGTCGCTGCGAGAAATTGTCTACGCGGAATTGCCAAGCTCCGGTTCAGACGTAACGCAGGGCGCACCCTACGGAAGCTTAGAATCCGTAAAAGCAGTTTCAGATTTGATTTCAGCCATAAGCGGAACAGTCGAAGAAGTCAACGAAGAAGTCTCATCTAAACCAGAAACCCTAAACGAAGACCCATACGGCAAAGGATGGTTAGTCGTTGTTAAACCCTCAAATCTGCAAGCTGACCTTGCCAACCTGATGGACTTTGGCAAAGCCGTAGAGTGGCATAAAGCTCAATCAAAATAAATTGGGTGGAACTTTATGACCAGACGCGTAATCATTATCGGTGCTAACGCAGCAGGCGTTGAAGCAGCCTCTGCAGCACGCAAAAAAGACCGCACAGCAGAAATCACACTAATCACCCAGGAAAAGAACGCGGGTTACAGCCGCTGCGGACTGCCATTTGTGATCGGCGGGCAAATTCCAAATTTCAAAGACCTGATTGTTTATCCACCAGCATACTTCCAGATGCTCAAACTAAACCTGCGGAACGAGACAAAAGCCACCGCAATCAACACAAAAGACAAAACCGTAACCATCGCCACCAAGGAAGGCGCAACCGAAACACTGCCATACGACAGCCTCGTCATTGCCACAGGCGCAGACTCGTTCATGCCGCCTATCAAAGGCAAAGAAAAACAGGGCATCCTCAGCCTTCGAGGCATAGAAGACGGCGAAAAAATCGATGCTGCAGTTAAAGCAGGCGCCAAATCAGCAGTAATCATGGGCGCAGGCTTAATTGGCTTAGAAGTCGGCGTCGGCTTGATGGAGCGGGGCTTAAAAGTAACCATTGTAGAAATGCTGCCGCAGATTCTGCCACAATTGCTTGACGCAGACATGGCAAAATCCGTCCAAGAGCACCTAGCAAGAGAAGGGCATGAAGATTCTTACCGGTAAAGGCGTCGAAGAATTCTTAGGCGAAGACAAAGTTACCGCAGTTATGGCTGGCGGTGAAAAGATTGAAGCTGACCTGTTCATCAGCGCCTTCGGAGTAAGAGCCAACACGAAACTTGCCGTTGACGCAGGCATACCTCTGGGCGAGACACGCGCAATCAAAACTAACGGACGTATGGAAACTGACGTTAAAGACGTCTACGCCGTTGGCGACTGCGCTGAAGCACCAAACCTCATCACCCACAAACCCATGTGCGCACAACTCGGCACCATCGCTGTTAGGCAGGGCAAAGTTGCTGGAACAAACGCTGGAGGCGACTACTCACAGTTCAGCGGCATACTGGCATCGGCGGTTACGCGGCTCTTTGAAATTGAAGCAGGCAACACAGGCTTAACGGAAACCGCAGCGGCACGCAACCGCATCGAAGTCGTCACAGGAGCCATAAGCAGCAAAACCAAAGCAGATTACTTCCCAGGCGCCAAACCCATCAAAGTCAAACTCGTCGTCGAAAAAGAATCCCAACGCATCATAGGCGGCCAAGTCATAGGCGGAGAAGAAGTCACTCAACGCATAAACTGCCTCAGCTTCGCCATCCAAAAAGGCATGACCGTGCGGGAATTAGCGAAAGTCGACACAGCA
This sequence comes from Candidatus Bathyarchaeota archaeon, assembly GCA_963695285.1. Lineage (GTDB taxonomy): Archaea > Thermoproteota > Bathyarchaeia > Bathyarchaeales > Bathycorpusculaceae > Bathycorpusculum. Next base: position 658,729 of record OY968763.1, on the reverse strand, counting down.
TATGCGCCACCGCTCTGCGAAACATGGGAACCCATGGTTCTCGCAGCAGAAATGGTCCTAATGAAACTGCGTTAAGCAGTTCCCAACTTTCTTCTTTTCTTCAACTTTTGATACTACAAAATAACATACTAATCGACTGTTTTTCCGTCAATACTGACCGGCCCCTCTTTTGGGTTAATGGCAAAATTATAAAGGGGACTGCTGACACATTTACTTAGCAATCGGTGAAATGTTATGAGCATCGCTGTTACTTATGAGCCTTTTAAAGAAATTGTGATTATGGAGAAAACCCGTTTTAACAGCCCAGAGGAAATCGCGCGGTTCACTTCGGTGATTGCTGGGGGCAAGTTGGCTGGGTTGTACTGGGTTGACGGTGTGGTTTTTCTGTATTTTCCGCTTACTGCTTCAACAGCCATCGTTGCCAAAGAGCTGCTTGAGAAACGCAAGGTGTACTGGACTTTTGTTGGGTACGCGTTGATGCCTAAGTACATGCAGATTATTGAAACTAAGGAAAAGATGATTGTGCCAGTCGTTGAGATAACCTCTGACCCTATCCTTAAATCGGTGGCCCTGTGGTTAAAAGAACTAAAAGAGTAGCCTCCGCCTTAGGGGCGAAGTTTTGCCAGCGATAGTTTTTGTGGGCACGGTTTTTTCGGGCAGCGGCAACGGGCAAAAAATTTGTAGAAATGCCCTGGGTTAAACATCAAATAGAAGAGAAGCTGGGTTTTTCGCCGTATTTGGGAACCTTAAACCTGCGTTTAACAGGAGAGAACGCTGAGAGGAGAAGTTTGCTTGAAACCGCAGGTGACTTGGTGGTTAAGCCGCAAGCAGGCTATTATCCCGGTGTGCTGTTTAGGGCGACTATAGATGGGTTGGAGTGTGCGGTTGTGATTCCCATTATGCCCAATTATCCAAGCGACATTTTAGAGGTTATTGCGCCAGTTTGTTTACGGGAGCAACTAAAGTTAGTAGATGGCAGCTTGGTTTCTGTGTCCGTTAACGTTTAGGTGTGCTTGCTTTTTTGAATGCAGCCATGTATTCGTCTGCGTGTCCTTCTTTCTTGAGGTACGCGCCGTAAGCTACGAGCGCTTTCATTGCTCGTGCCGCATCTTCAGGGGATGTGAATGATGGAATGCCGAGTTTGTCGAATCGGCTGCGGGTGTAGAGGGCCATTTCTGTTTCGCCTATGTCGCACATGACGATGGGTTTGGTGTAGTTTTCTGCGATTTTCTTTATGCCGTCGATGTACACTTCTCGGAGCCCTGGCATGTGATGAAGCCCAAGAAGTATTATGCCATTAACTTTTGGGTCCTGGAACATCAAGTCAGCAGCCATAACAAACATGTCGTCAATAACGGAGCCTGTGAGGTCCACGGGGTTTGAGGTGGCAGCGATTTTTAGGATGATGTTTTGGTCTTTTAGTTCTTGGAATTTCTGCAGCGTCTCCTCGCTGAAACGGTCCACCGTTAAGCCTAAGGCTTCGCATTCGTCAACGGTCATGACGCCGGGTCCGCCTGCGTCGGTGAGTATGCCGATGTTTTTGTCCATGGCTGGAGGCTGCATGGCTAAGGCTTTGGCGATGTCGAAGAACTCCTCCATGTCCCGTGCGCGGATGACTCCGCATTGTTCGAAGGCGGCGTCGTAGATTTTGTCTGAGCCAGCGATGGCGCCTGTGTGGGATGCGGCTGCACGTGCGCCGGCGGAGCTTCTGCCTGACTTGATGACTACGACGGGTTTTTTAGCGGTTACTTTCCTGGCTATTTTAAGAAACTCCCGCCCCGCCTTGATATCTTCGATGTACAAGAGGATGACTTTGGTTTCTTTGTCGTAGAGCAGGTAGTGGAGTATGTCGGATTCGGTGACGTCGCATTTGTTTCCGAAGCTTACGAATTTGCTAACACCCATCTGGCGCCCAGTCAAATAGTCCAAGGCGGCAACACCGAACGCGCCGCTCTGTGTAACCATCGCGATGCCTCCCGGCATGGGCCGAGGCGTTGCAACAACTTCCTCGCCGGTTGTTAGAACTTTGGTTTCAGGCAAAAACAGGGTGTCGATGCCTGTTTTTGAGTAGTAAACGCCTAGGCAGTTGGGGCCTAAAACGCGGATACCGCCTTTCGCGGCTGCGGCTACAACTTGGTCTTCAAGTTCTTTGTTGCCGACTTCCCTAAAGCCTGAGCTGATGATTATGGCGGTTTTAACTTTTTTTGCTGCTGCCTCCTCCATAATCTGGGGAACAACGTTGGCGGGAACGATTACTACGATTAATTCGATTTTGCAGGGGATTTGGGTTAGAGACGGGTAGCATTTGAAGCCTAAAATGGAGGTTTCGTTGGGGTTAACGGGGTAGAGTTCGCCTTTGAAGACGCCTCGTTCTTTGTTGGTGACGAAGTTTTTGAAGATCACGTGGCCTGCTTTGTCAACTTTTTTTGTTGCGCCAATCACCGCAACTGAGTGTGGATTAAAGAATGCATCCATCTTCTGTAGTGCTTCTTCCATAGCTTATCCCGTCATTCGCTAGGTGTGTTTGCAAGCCTTATTTTTGTGTATCCTTCAAGAAAACTCTTTTCTGTTCAACTCCCTATTTATTTTCTAACTATTAACCTTGTTTAACGAGTTTTCCTAACGATTACTATGGGTTTGTGCTTGATTGCCGCAAGCATCTCCCAGCTAACAGCGTTAACTTCCACCTGGAACCTCGCAGCCATATCCCACACGGTAGCGCCTGAACCTGGACCGCGAGCTTTGTCGGCTATGTTGGTGATTTTTAGCGCTTCGGCTGCCCCAAGGTTGCAGCCAGCCGCCGCGAGGGGTGTGGAGCTTCTCTTAAGTTTGAGGACTCTGCCCAGAATGAAGGTGCCGCTTGCGCCCAGCGAATATATGCCTCTGAGGGGTTTAGGTCTTGGAGTGAAAAAGAAGTTTCGGAACTTGTAGGTTTTGTCAGTGTCAGCGATTATGACGCAAACGTTTTTCTGCAGTCGCTGTCGGATTTGGTTTTGGATTTTCTGCGCCAACACATCTGAACCGCCCAGTGGCAAACTCACGTATGAGTAAGGCAGATTTGAGCCGTCGATTCCTCCTTCGGAACCAAACATGAGCGCCTGCCAAAAACCCGCGTACTGCAGGGCAACCTGTTTGTGGCGGCTGCCGGACTCCAAAGGGTAATCGCGCAGTCGCTTTAGCAGTCGCTGCCCAAAACCGCATAACATTCCAAGCGGGTAACCCCAGACAAGCCGCATCCAGAAACGTACCAAAACCCTTGCACTTAAGCTTGGCTTTACTGTGCTCTCATCGACTATGGTGCTTAGTGCGGTTGAAATTGCCTTTTCGGACACCACAACGAAGTCGCCGTTTTCAACTTTGTTTTCTATGGCGTTGAGGATTTTGTCTGTGTAGTTGTCGTTTGGTTTCCAGTAACTGGTGGCTATCGCCAAAGCGTAATACTTAGTCATTGAATTGGCACTGTTACAAATGCAATTCCGCTCTGTCTTAATAAGACTTAATTCTAAGATGCTGAGGTCAAGTGACTAGGTTCTTTAATCCTGCCTGTTCAGCCAACCCCAAAGCCGTTTCCATCTCCGCTTCAGTGAGCCTTCGACGCAACTCTGGAACCTCATGAGCTCGCCAGTTAGGTCTGTACTGGAACATTACGTTAACTCTTGTTTCAACACCCAAATTCTCAGCTATCCAATTAAGTATCGGCTTTGTGCAGCAATCCAAATGCCCCGGTAGAACAAGCACCCGCACTAAGAGTTCACCATACTTTTTGGCTTCAAGATGATTACGCTGGCACACGTGCCAATAATTCGGTGCATCTGAAATTCGCTCAGCGCAGTCGCCTGGCCCATACTTGAAGTCCAACAGGTACACGTCCGCAAAACCAGCCAGCAACTGTGCCGTTTCTTGGCTATAATATGTGTTCGAGTTCCAAACCACAGGCACGTTTACGCTGACATGTTTGAATGTTTCCAGCCAATGCCCAAGCCAAGGCGTCGGTTCTCCACCCACCAAGTTCACGTTTCTGCAGCCTTCCAAACGTAAGTTTTCAACTTCCTTCGCCAATTCTTCAGGCTTATACTCCACAGGAGCTTCTTTCCATTGCGATATAGTCCAGTTCTGGCAGTGCCGACACCTCATGGTACAACCCATGGTGAAAATGGTTCCAGAAGGCACTAACTCCGGTTCCTCGCCCATATGCATAAAAATGCTTGAAACGCTCATTGCCTTGCCACAACCGCAATAACCTAGCCCGTCAGCTAACCTATTTACGCCACATCTTCGACTGCAGAAATTACACGATTCAAGCGTCTTTTCAGCAATTCTAATCTTCAAATCTAAATAAGATTTCTCGGGCAAAGTAACAGAATGAAAATCTAAGCCTTTATCAATTTGGCGCTCAAGGCTCAGGAATTTTTCTGTGCAATTTGCATGCTGTTTCCAAAGTGTTTCCAAAGAATCAGCGCTATCAAATTCAGCTATGACTTTTTTTGCTATAAGAAACCTCGCAATTTTCTTGTCCTGAGCAACAGCAAAGTATCTGGCTAAACTCTTTTTTGTTAATTCCTCGTCAGGAATCACAGTTCGCCACATGATTATTCGCTTATTATTGTTGAACGTGACTAAAACAACGAATAAGGAAAACGCAAGTTATTCTGGTAGACTTTGCCTTTTATTGGGATCTGGTGTCCACACACAGGACACCGCATGTCGCTGGTTAAGTTCCATTGGATGATGTCGAAGCTATACCGTTTAATCACCGCTTCGTTGCAGTTTGGGCAGTAAGTGTTCTCAGCTGGGTGCCCGGGCACGTTTCCAAGATAGACGTAGTTTAAGCCTTGGTTTTTGGCTGTCATATAGGCTCTCTCCATGTCTTGAACGCTGGTGGCTTGTACGGTGGTCATTTTGTAATCAGGGTGAAAACGCAACAGATGAAACGGCGTGTCCTTGCCCAAGTAGTCCCTGATCCAAATCGCCATTGCCTTAATCCTATCCATGGAATCACCCGCTTTCGGAACAACCAAATTAGTAATCTCGATGTGGACGCCGCCAAGCTTGAGTTCTTTTAGGGCTTCGTAGATGTGCTCCACGTTGGGCACACCCATAACGGATCTGTAGAAGTCTGGATCGGCGCCGCCTTTAAAATCAATGGTTGCGGCATCCAGATAGGGCGAAATGGTTTTTACGGCTTCGGGAGTCATGTAGCCGTTGCTGACAAACGTGTTGAAGAAGCCTGCTTCATGCGCAAGTTTTGCGGTGTCGTAGGCATATTCCATGAAGATTGTGGGTTCAGTGTAGGTGTAGCTGATTCCTTGGCAGTTTGCGTTCTTGGCTGACTTGACCACTTCTTCGGGGGGAAACGGGTTGCCTGCGATTTCTTTGTCTTGGCTTATCATCCAGTTGTCGCAGAATTGGCAGCGGAAATTGCAGCCAGCCGCCGCTATCGACATCACCAACGCGCCGGGGTTGAAGTGCGAGAGGGGTTTTTTGCTTATGGGGTCAACGCCTGCAGAAACCGCTTTGCCATAATTGAGGGTATAGAGGGTGCCGCCTTGGTTTTTTCGGACCAAGCAGAAACCTGTTGCGCCATCACTTATCAGGCAGCGTCTAGCGCAAAGGAAGCATTTTACTTTACCTTCACTCTGCCTCTCATAGAGCATGGCTTCATGTAAAGACATAACAATCCACAAAGAGAATAGAAGGCTTTTGTTTAAAAGCATTCATTACAAGAGCTTGTTATAAACCCTTTAGCAGAAAAAGCACCTGCTTCTTAAGTGGAGGTAAATCTTTTTTAACGGTCTCCCAAACCAGAGGCAGATTCACCCCAAAATACGCATGAATTAATTTGTCGCGCATTCCAGCAATATTTTTCCAATCCACATCAGAACTCTTTGCTTTTAGTTCATTACTCAAGTTCTTGGTTGCCTCACCAATTATTTCCAAACCACGCAAAACAGCGTATTGTTTCTCTTTGTTCCCGAAAAATTGCTCTTCGGTTACTCCTTGCATGAATTTTTCTACGTCAGAGATTGTGTCTAAAATGTGCTTTAGGTAGACCTTATCGTTTTTCATATATGACACGCATCTCTTTCTTCACGTCTTCCACGATGTAGGTGTTTAAGCTGCTGAAAACTCCGAGATCCACCTTTCGCTTGAATACCTTACTCAATTCACCTTCTAAACGAATCAAATCCAAGAGCGTTTTAGGTTTGCTCTTGTCAAACTCGATTGCGATATCAACATCACTTTTCCTATTCTGTTCTCCTCGGACAAAAGAACCAAACATTGCCAAAAAAACAATATCGTTATTCCGGCAAATACCCGCTAGTTTTTCTTCCAAACCCTTTATCCTGAGCACTTTGGGTAGTTTTTCAACTTGAATTTCCATGATTCTTATTAGATGACTGCGAGACTTAAGCCTTTTCAAGTAAAAATAGCGCAGAATGATTGAAGAGGGAAATCAAAAAGGTTCTTGCTTAAAGCAAGCGTCCGTTTACAAGAACTTGTTGAAAAAGCAGGTTGATGCTCCAGTGTGGCAAACAACGCCAGTCTGTTCTACCACGTACAATAGGGCGTCGTAGTCGCAGTCTGTTGTTACGGATATGATTTTTTGTGTGTGCCCAGAAGTTTCGCCTTTTACCCAAAGTTCGTTTCTGGAGCGGCTCCAGTACGTGGCTTTTTTGGTTTTCAATGTCAATTCGACTGCTTCCCTGTTAGCATAAGCAAGCATCAGCATCGCCTTAGTTTTGGCGTCTTGAACCACCACGGGGATGAGCCCGTTGCCTTTTTTGAAATCTAATTTTTCGAGCAATTCTTTTGTCGTCATTGTCTAATTGTCACCCCCGCTTTACGAAGGTAATCTTTCACAACTGGAACGGGATAGTTGTTGTAGTGGAAGATTGAAGCTGCCAGTGCCGCATCCGCTTTGCCCTCGGTTAAGACGTCGAGAAGGTGCTTTGGGATACCAGCACCGCCGCTTGCGATGATAGGCACGTTGACGCGTTCGGAGATGGAGCGGGTTAATTCGATGTCGTAGCCGTCTTTAGTGCCGTCCTTATCCATTGAAGTTACGAGGAACTCGCCTGCGCCAAGCTTCTCCGCCTGCACGCGCCCACGCTAAAGCGTCGATTCCTGTGGGTTTTCGGCCTCCGTAAGTGACCACTTCAAACCATACTTTGCCTTCGCCAGTTTCAACCATAATCTTGTCTTTGCTTGGAGTGCGGTTTCTTTTGGCATCAATGGCTGACGACCACGCATTGTCGACCGAAAACATCCGCCAACTCTGTTATCAGTTTGGGGTTTTCAACAGCCGCAGTGTTAACTGAAACCTTGTCAGCGCCGCTGCACAAAACCAGCCTTGCATCCGCCACATTGCGGATTCCACCGCCTACCGTGAAGGGGATGCTGATTGCTTTGGCTACGCCTTCAACGACGCCCCGCAGGATATCTCGCTTCTCTGAGGACGCCGTAATGTCGAGGAAAACCAGTTCGTCTGCGCCTTCGTCGGAGTAGCGTTTAGCCATCTCCACGGGGTCGCCTGCACATTTTGGATTGAGGAAGTTTATGCATTTGACAACTTTTCCGTGGTCAACGTCGAGGCATGGAATGATACGTTTTGCCAGCGGCATTTTTAGGCTCCTATTTTCTGTATGGCTTCTTTTAACGTGAACCGTCCCTCATAAAGGGCTTTCCCGATGACGGCGCCTTCAACGCCGATTTCTTTGAGAGCTGCCAAATCGCCTATGCTGCCGATTCCGCCTGCCGCCATGATTTTGGCTTCCGGGTATAGGGCGGCTTGGCTTAGCGTCTGTAGGTCTGGTCCATTAAGCATGCCGTCCTGAGCAATGGAAGTAATCAAAAAGTGGCGAACCCCAAGCGCAGTGTATTTTTCAAGTGCGTCATGCACAGTCATTGCGGTTTGCGGTTTTCCATCCTTCAACCATAATTTGACCTTCCTTGTTGTCTAAGGCAACTATGACTGAGTCTGGACCGAATTGTTTTCTGGATTTTGCCAATTGCTGAGGGGTCGCTGAAGGCTAAGGCGCCGAGGATAACTTGAGTGATGCCTGTTTGGAAGAGTTTCTCTGCTATTTCGAAGCTGCGTATTCCGCCGCCGACTTGAATGGGTAATTTAACATTTTTTGCAACCTCAGCGATAACTGAGTGGTTGTTGCCAATGCCGAAAGCTGCATCCAAATCGATAATGTGCAACTTGCTAGCGCCCTCATCTCGCCAACGCTTTGCGGCTTCAACTGGGGTGCCGAATTGTTTTTCGTAGGTTTTTGCGGTTTTGGCTTCTCCGCGGCTTAAGCGGACGATTTTGCCGTTCATTAAATCGATTGCTGGAATCAACTGCATTTGTAAAGTCACCTAACCACTGCTTTTAACGAAGTTTTTGAGGATTTTTAACCCAACGTCGCCTGATTTTTCTGGGTGGAACTGGGTGCCGTAGATGTTTTTGCTGGCGATGGCTGAGGTGAAGGTTGTTCCGTACTCGGTTGTGGTGCAGACTATCGTCTTGTCTTTTGGCACTGGGTAGAGTGAGTGCACGAAGTAAACGTATGTGCCTTCGGCTATGCCGTCGAAGAGCTCGTTTTGCTTTACGATGTTTAGTGTGTTCCAGCCCATGTGGGGCACCTTCACTGTGTTGGGCAACTGAACGTTTTTGCCCTTGAACAGCGCTAACCCGTTTCCTGGTCCTTCTTCGCTTGTTTCAAAGAAAAGCTGCAACCCTAAGCAGATTCCAAGGAGCGGTGTGCCGTCTTTGATTTTGGTTTGGAGTACTTCCTTAACTGAGTCGAGTTTGCTTGATGCTGCAGTGAAGCTTCCGACACCTGGCAACGCAATGGCGTCTGCTTTCTCCAAGTCCTTAGCGGAAGTACCGATCGACGCGCTTAAGCCTGCTTTTTCCAAAGCCGTTTTCAGGCTTAGGAGGTTTCCGACGCCGTAGTCGAATATGACTGCTTGCGCCATTAAATGACTCCCTTGGAGCTGGGCACGCCTTTGCGTCTTGGATCCATAGCTACCGCTTGACGTAGCGAGAGCGCAAGTGCTTTGGTTGCTGCTTCGGCTTTGTGGTGGTCGTTGCTTCCGTACTCAACGAATATGTGCACGTTTGCTTGGAGTGCGGTGGCGAGGGATTCGAAGAAGTGGTTGATGTCTTCTGTTGGCATTTCTTCTACTTTTTTGCCTCTGAGTTTGAGGTCGATTTTGAAGTAGGGTCGCTTGACAAGGTCGACGGCTGCAAAAGCGAGGGAGCAGTCCATGGGTGCGGCGGCGTTGCCGAAGCGTGTGATGCCTTCGCGAGTGCCCAACGCCTTGTTTAGTGCTTCGCCCAAGCCTATGGCTAGGTCTTCGACGCAGTGGTGCACCAAATCGCCCTTCACCGACGCTGTTATGTCGATTAAGCTGTGTGTAGCAAGCGAAGTTAGCATGTGATCAAGGAATGGCACAGCCGTGTTTACTGCTGCTTTTCCTTCACCGTCAAGGTTCACAGATACTTTAACTTCGGTTTCTTTGGTTTTACGGTAAACTTCTTGAGTCCTCATGTTTCTTCCTCTTGAATTTGTTTTAGTGCCTCGATTAGTTTTGCGTTCATTTCAGGCAAGCCCACGGTAACGCGGAAGCAGTTTTCGTACTGAAGGATTTTGCCCCATTTTTTGACCATGATTCCTTTCCAAAGCAGTTTCTGGTTAACTAATTCGCAGGGCTTTTGCGTGTTAATCAGCACGAAGTTGGCTTGCGACTCGAATGCTTGCACGCCTTCTATTTCGTTGAGTTCCTTTATCAGTTTTGCCCGCTCACTCTTAACTTGCCTGACAGACTCCATCATCAAACCTACGTTGTCCAACATTTTAGCGCCCATTCTAAGCGTGAAACCGCTAACTGGGTAGGGTAGCGGGGTTTTTTCGGTTAATATCTTGGCTAACTCGGGGTTCGCCACTGCGTAACCAAGCCGAAGTGCGGCTAACCCAAACGCTTTGGAAAAAGTCCTGAGAATAATCATGTTTTCAAACTCCCGTATACGCGGTACAAACGAGTAATCAGCGAATTCTCCGTAGGCCTCGTCCAAGATGACTATGCCTGGAAAGGCTTTGGCTAAGGTTTCGATGTCTTCTGGTTTGTACTGTGTTGCGGTGGGGCTGTTGGGTGAGCAGAGGTAGAGGAGCCTTGTTTTGTCTGAGAACTTGGACATCATTCCTTTAACGTCTAGTTGTAGGTTTTTTTGAAGTGGAACGGTGATGTATTCGCCCTCTTGGCGTTTAACGCAGAGACGTGGAATGGAGAATGTTGGTGTAAACGAGACTGCACTGTCGCCTTTCTCCATGAAGAGCCTTATGATGCGGTCGATTAATTCGTCGCTTGCATTGCCGACGACAAGATAGTCTTTTGGAACTTTCATGTAGCCCGTGAGTTTTTCACGCAGTTTAACTTCTTCATCTTCAGGATACATTCGCAGGTCAATCTCATCAGCCAACTCCTTAACCAGTTTAGCCTGCTTCACTCTGGGCATAAACAGGTTCTCGTTGAAGTCAAGTTTGATTATCTGTTTTGTGGTGACGCCCAGTTGCTTCGCTACCGTTTCAGGCGTCGCTCCAGCAGAGTAGCAGTCTATTGCTTGGAGCTTTTCGAGTTTTTGTTTTAGCCATTTTTTGTAGGATTCGCTCATTTTTCAAGCCTTGCCTTTATTGCTTTGTAGTGGTTTGGAAGGTTCTCCGCGTCCGTCAATACCTTGATGCTGTCCATTACTCTTTCTAAGCCCACTCTTGTGCTTTCTACTATGCTTACTCGCCGCATAAAATCCAAGGCGGACAAGCCTGAGAAAGACTGCGCGAAGCCGCCCGTGGGTAGGACGTGGTTGGTTCCGCTACCGTAATCGCTTAATGCGACGGGGCTGTAGGGACCTAAGAGTATCAGGCCAGCGGTGAGTTTCTCAGCTAACTCTTTGGGGTTTGTGGTCATGACTTCTAAGTGCTCCGCAGCAAACTGGTTCACTAAACCGATTGCCTCGTCCATGCTGCCGCAGACTATTATAAACCCATATTTGGCTAGTGCCTCAGAGACTTTTTCGCCTCTTTCTGTTGAAGCAGCAACTTTTGCGAGGTTCTCCTGTACATTCTTTGCAACCTTCTCAGACGTCGTTATGACTCCGGCAACGCTGTCGCCTCCATGCTCAGCCTGCGAAACCATATCAAACGCAATCAGCCGCGCATCAGCCGACTCATCCGCCAACACAAGCACCTCGCTTGGGCCAGCAGGCATATCAATCGCAACATCCGTTGAAACCAGAACCTTCGCCGCCGTCACGTATTTGCTGCCTGGACCAACGATTTTTCGCACGGGCGCGATGGTTTTTGTTCCGTAAGCTAAAGCAGCAATTGCTTGGGCGCCTCCAACTTTGTAGACTTCGTCGACTCCGCATATGTCGGCGGCGACAAGCACAAGTGGGTTAACTTTGCCTTTAGCATCTGATGGTGAACAAACGACAATTCTTGGGACGCCCGCCACTTTGGCAGGAACCACATTCATAACGAGGGTGCTTGGGTAAGCGGCTTGTCCGCCTGGAACGTAGCATCCGACACTTTCGATTGGACGCAGAACAGTTTGAACCGATATTCCGTCATTTGCGGTTTTGATGTCGGTTTGGGTGAGTAGTTGCTTCTGGAAGTTGCATACTTTTCCCTGGATGAATTTTAAAGCAGAGATTTGTTGGGGGCTGGTCTTGTTGTAGGCTTCCTTAATTTCTCCGGGTTTGACTTTGAGTTCTCGCAGGGATAGCTCGGCTTTGTCAAATTTTAGGGCAAACTCAACTAGCGCCCCATCACCGTTTGCTTTAACCTGATCTATTATGGCTTTAACGTTATTTTCAAGTTCTATCGTAGCTTTTTGGTCTGCCTGCTGCCTTCTAAACCAGTCGACAGGCAGCTCTTTGGAGTTCCAGACTTTTACGGTGAATCCTTCGCGCATTGACCCTCTTTTCTCCGTGCAATCTCATCCAGCGCCAGCACCTGCCGCGGCTCATAAACAACCAAACCCTGCGCCAGCTTACGAATCTTGGGCAGCAGCTCGATTAAGCAGTCTTTTTCGATAACTGTGTTTACGCTAACCCAAGCCTCATCAGCCAACGGCGAAATGGTGGGGTTCTTTAGGGCTGGCAATTCGGTTAGTAATCTTTGCAGATTTGCTTTTTTGACGTTGACGAATATATGGATTCTTTTAGAACCATCCACTACTCCCTTGAGCAGGGCAACTATGTCGTAGATTTTCTCACGTTTCTCTGGGTCTTCAAGGCTTTTCTTATTTGCAATTAGCACCGCGGCGGATTTCATGACAGTTTCCATGATTCGCAGGTTGTTAGCTTCGATGGTGGTACCTGTTTCGGTCACGTCCATGATGCAGTCTGAGTCTTCTGGCGGCTTAGCCTCAGTCGCACCGAAGGATAGGAAGATTTTGGCTCGTGCATTGTCGCCTTTTTTCCACCACGGGGTTACAATCATAGGGTCGGCGTTGCCAAAACGCTTCTTGTATTGGGGCGTGTTCTTGAGGTAGTCGGAGGCGATGTTTAGGTATTCGGTGCTGATGCGGAAGTTTTTGCCTTGACTCCAAATTGACTCCATGAACTCGCCCATCGTGCTCTTTTCCGGCACGCTCTTTGGCACGGCTATTACGAGTTTTATTTTTCCGTATTCGAGGTTTTGGAGGATTTCGACGTCGGCTCGGTTTTCTTTAACCCAATCTTCCCCCGTGATGCCGAGGTCTTGCAGGCCTTCGTTGACGAAGACAGGGATTTCTTGAGGACGAAGAACCTTCATTTCGATTTGTGGGTCATTTATGCTTGGGCGGTATGTGCGGTCGGTTCCGCCAATTTTGAATCCTGATTTAGAGAAGAATTCCGCTGTTGCTTTTTCTAGGGAGCCTTTTGGAATGGCAAATTTTATTTTATCCATAATTTTTCACCTAAATTTTTAGAGAGGTATCTAAGGGTTTTTTGTTTGGTTAAAACGGTTTTTTGAAGGAGGGTGCCTAATTCTAAATAACTAATTGTTCTTACGCTTTCAATGAAGGCAATCGCCTTGTATGAACACAATCCCTCATCATATACCACTGGAAGACACCTGAACGCCTGTCTTCCTAATAAATCTGTTTCCCCATATTTAACTGTCGGATACGGCTGGGATACGGCTAAATTCTAAACTGAGCCTAACTTGAGTTTTTAATCTCGAAAACCAGCGGAGGCACCGAATTTCGCGTCTCCAACTCTACACTCAACAATCCTTCCATGAGGCCCTTCCAAATTTCGCAATCGTGAATGAAAGGCGTTTTCAGGAGCAAGAACTTGTCTTTTAGATAGAAATCGCCGAACCCCTGCACTTTGAGCCTTTTGAACACGGCTTCCCAATTCTCCTGTTTGCTCGCGTCAACTCCCAGCGTGGACTGGATAGAAACTTTTAGGGCGTCTCCCATTTTTTCGCCGACTGCGGACCATTTTTCCTTTGGGATTTGCTGGGTTAGTATGTTGAGTAATTCGACGTTGACAAAAGCTGTGCGACTTATTCCACAGTAGTATTCGCCTGGGAAATGCCAGTCGTAGATCATCATGCTTTTGTAGATGTCGAGCATTTTTGAAATGAGGGGTTTGATGCCGGGTTCTTTGCCTTCTTTGATGAGTGACTCGATGAATTCGCGTTCGCTCTTTTCTAGGATGATTGTTGTTCTTTTTGCTTCTTCGCTTTTTTCTCTTGGCGCCTCAGAGCTGTTTCGTTTGGTGTCGAGCATAACTCCTATTCTTATAGTAATATTTAATATGCCTTATGTATTCAGCAAGCATATTCAAACTCAAGGTTTTCTCATGTAAAATAAGATGCGATGAGCGAAAAAAGAAAGGGGGTTAGGGTTTTTTGTTCATCTCGTGGCGGATCCACCAGATGAGTCCTACTATTGCAGGAATCGCGAAGATGGCAACTATCCATAGCAGTATCGTCACCATTGAACCTACGACATAGTCCAAGGTGTAGGTTGAGAGGGCAACGTTCCAGTTTCCATCAATGTAGACTTTAAGGGCAAAAGCGATGAAAAGCAAAGGCGAGATTGCACCTGCTCCCCTTGACCGTGAACGCTTCCCAAAGAGATGGTATTCGTTCTTTTCCGCGTCCGGCAGCCGTCTCCACCATTGCCACCCAATTATGGCACCTATAACCGCAGGGATTCCGATTAAGACAAGCTCCCAGAAAATGGCGTGCAAAATAAACAGCACCGCATTTCCCATAGTCCACAAGCCAAGAGTTGCCGGAACTAACCCGGTTGACTGGGCATTGCCTGTGAACCAGACAAAGATGTAGATTGCGCCTGCAACCGCCACGGCAGCCGCTGCAACAAAGGCGGCAAATGCTGGCCAATGCTTTCTTAGGAAACTGCTCCAACGCGAACTTGTTTCGTTTTCTGTTTGTTCAGTCATCAAATTCCACTCCTTCTTGGGGTTTAAATTTGACCTGGGGTGTTTGGATTAATTACCATGCTCTTTGCTTGCGCTGGTTGGGTTGGTGGGGGAGCGTAGCCGTAAGTGTTTGGTGGGGTGTATTGTTGGTATTGGCGGGATTTCATTGTTGAGAATCCTATGGTTGCAAATATCCAAGCGACGAATATCAGTAATAGGCCGACGCCGACGATTGTAAGTATTGAACCTATCCACAACAATGTTCCGGCAGTGGTAAACGACGCTTCTCCTGATTTCTGTGCAAGTGTGTTGAAGGTTTTTTTTAGGTGTGTTGATGCGAGTATATAGAAGACGAATGCAACGACGAGCCCTGCTATGAAAGCTACTAAGCCAATTCCAAAGCCTGCTGTGAGCACAAACACTGATGTAAAGCCCGTTGCAGACCAAATGCCAACTGTGAACGCAGCGATAGCTACTGCCGCCGCCACTATGGCGATTACGTAGAATTTAACGCCTATCAATACGTCTTGGTAGATTTTCTCGTCCTGATAGTAGTTTGAGAATTCCTTCATACCCCTTAAGAGTAGGACTACACCGACTATGCCTAATACCCAGCCCACATAAGGAATTAAGCTGAGCAAAAGCAGTATTGAGCCTTCAATGGCTAAAGTTTTGCTATATTCGAAATTTACGTTCATTTTTTTTCCTCCATTGTTTTTGTTTGCTGATTTGCTTACATGGTGGATTCGGGATATAGCCCTAACATTTAGAAAAATGACTCAACCACAGTTCAAACATTTAGAGCGGCAACTCTAAGGGTTAGAGTCATAAGCAAAAAGCTCGCTGGCAGCTAAAAAACACAACCGAACCGTAAGGGTGAAGCTTTTATCTTTACCTCTACAACTATCAAGGGCAGGGTTGAATTTGACAAAGTCACGTGGAATAAATGCAGACCTTCAGTCACCAAGAACTAGACTGCTTTATTTCATTTATTCTGCCCCAAGCAGCAAAATTAAAGCTGAACCAGGCGTAAAATCCAGCATAAGTTCTGCGTTGGGTTACAAGTCTGATGGACATTTCCACTACGATTGGAATTACTTGATGAATGCAGGAATGATTGAGGAAAAACAGGGTCAGTTTCTCGTTACTGACACAGGAAAGAAGGAATTTGCTTTGCAATCAACAGCCGCCATGAACAACTGGATAATGGTTGTGATGGGGATTGCAATGGTTTTTTTCACCATTGGAATTAACCTTGGGGTTTTTGCCCAAGGAAAGCGTAGCGTTTTTCGGGGCAGCACTAATTCTTATTGGGTCCTTGTTCTTGATTATAAGCCGCAGAACCAAGCCCAAACTGTCTCCTGAAGCTAAAGCTTTGCTTAAAGAGCTGAGTCGTCGCTAAACTTGGACTTTGGCGTCTGGTTCAACCTTGACGCTGACGTGTGGTCCTTTTATTCCAGCTAAGGGTGGCAGGATATGGGAGATAAATTGTTCCGCCGTACATGGGCGAACGGTGCCATTTCGGCTGTATTCTTTCCAGCCGTCCGTCTTCCTTTCTGAACTTCTGCAGCCATTTATCTTTGAACATGATGTAGATTGTACATTCAGAATTTTTCATAGTTATTCCTTTTAGCAAACATGGGGTATTAAAATTAACGCAAAAAATTTCTTCAGAAACTAAAGAATACTTAATAAAACAGGTTCTGCCCTTATGGGGTGCCGATGAAGAACCTAATTAGCTGATTTGATGATGCACCCTAGGGTATCTGAGGCAAAACTTACTCGATCACTTTCTTTCGGATAAGGTACACCAACATTACCAGGCCAACTATGAACAATGCGGCTCCGACAACGTTTGAAGCAATGTACTCTAACTTTAGGATATCAGACAGCAAGTACACAATGTAGGTTGGACCGATAAAGATCAAGAACACAGAAACTATCGTTAACGCTACTTTCATGAATTTCGAGTCTATACCGCTAACTTGTACATCTTCACTGTTTTCCGTCATGCAAGTCCAACTTCCTACTCTTCAGATGCATTGTTTTCTACTAATCCTTCTTTTATCTCTTTTCCTAAAGCCTTCATTAAAAACTTGAAAACCAAGAATCCAGCGCCCCTATCAGCCTTAAAACCCATCGTTGTACCCAGTAAACCGATGCCATCGATTTTTCTTTCCTTAGCCAACGCCAGCGTGAGGCCTGTACCACCAACAATTCTACCCTTACTGTAAATCACCGCGCCTTTCTCCATAAACTCAGTTGCCAAACGAGGCGAAGTAGCAGCTACGTAAACCTGAGTCTTATCCTCCGTTATAGGCACACCGCCCATAGTTACGATGAATTTACAGCCTAACGTTTCAACAAAATCAAGCACAGAGTCACAAACAGTGTAATGTGCAACTACATCGTCAAATGAAGGCTGAATCTCACCGGTCATAATGACCAGGTTGTTCTTCTCCATAGGAGCATAGTAGAACTCGTAGCGGGGTAAATTAGCGATGCCCTTAGAGGTTATGGCAACGTAATCTGGAAAAGAAGGAGAATACAACTCGGCAAAAGGCTTAGCGTCAAAGAACTTTATGAGCAGATGCGCCGCAATCCTGCCCACATTGCCGAACCCAGGTAGCCCTTGAACAAAAATTGGGTTTTCAAGAGTCGGAGTCGAAAGTCTACGTAAATACGGCTTATCCAAACTAAACCATCCGTCCATACAGAAGAATGTTCGACACTAAAATCCTTTTGCGATACACGAAAAAGAAACTATTAATATTTGACGATTGAACTAATAGGATGCACCAAGCAAAGGTTGCTGAAAAATCTTAGCGGGGTGGGGTAGCCAGGATTAACCCGCTGGGCTCATAACCCAGAGATCAGTAGTTCAAATCTACTCCCCGCTACCAACAAATAATAATAATTCTGCAAAGCTTAGATTTTTCAGCCCTCAACAGACAGCGTTTTAATCCGCGGTTAGCTTAACCCTAAATACAGCGCTGTTTACTGTAAAAGTAAATAAATAGGTTGACATAACATTACAGAAACTTCCGTTTGGTGAATTCAGTGAAGCGAACATATGCAATCCTCTTGATATTGGCTTTCTTGGTACTTGTTATCCTGCCAGTTACTTTGCTCTCTGGCGTTTCCGCCCAAACCAGCGGCTACAGCGTAGATAGTGTGGACCAACAGGTTCAAGTCATGTATTCGGGGCACGTAGTCATATTAGACACTATTCATGTTTCTGGGCAGGTAACTGACGGCTTCATGATTGGGTTACCCTACAAGTACAGCGCCAATGTCCTTAAGGCAATAGCATACGACGACACTCATGTTTACCAGATGAATTTAGGCGTTCAACTAGGCAACCGCAGCGGATTCTACGGTGCAACAGTTAACTTCAACGGAAACACCCCCAGCGTTTTCACAGTGGCGTTTGTCCTATCCAACAATCTAATAACCGAACTAGGAAATGGGTTTTCCTCGCTTGATTTTCCAGCTTACCCAAGCTTAACAACTAACGTTGGCACATGCAACGTTGCGATTACTTTTCCGAGTGCTCCAACATCTATCGCAGTCAACAAGGATGATGGAAATATCAACGACGCAGTTTATACAAGAACAAACCTGCCAGCATACACGTATGCTCCAGCAACAGCTAACTTCCAAGTGCCAGTTAGAACCATACAGTTAGCAACCATAAACAGCTTAAACCGGCAAATAACCATCGATCCAACAGGCAAAGTGACCGCTTCTGATAGCTACCGAATCATCAATAACTCCACTTCACTTTTGAATTCGTTCGTGGTTAGTTTGCCGCTTGATGCGACGAACATAGTTCTTAAGGATCAATTTGGAACATTAAGCGCCAGCATAACGACGTCGGCAAATGGCGGCATGCTGCTGGCTAATGCAACTTTAGTGACTTTTCTATCTCAGGGTCAATCAACAGTGTTAACCGCGCAGTATAATTTGCCAGGTGCAGCACTTCAAGGAGACAACTATGCTTTATCAAATTTCAACCTCTTTCCAAGCGTTTCATACTATGTTGAACAAGCAACTGTAACATTTACTCCTCCTGAAGGAGCATCGATTGTTAGTCCGCAGACCTCAACTTTGGATTCGTCCTCAACTTTGACAAGGCAACTCTACCAAGACGCCCTTACAGTTACAAAGGGCGGCTTAAGCTACGTTGATTACCTTGCACATCAACAGAACACTATCCAATTATCCTTCAATTACAATCCAGTATGGATTTCTTTTAGACCTACCTTTTGGGCATCATTCCTTGCGGTTGTTGGATGTGTAGCGGTATTTTTCGTTAGAAGACACAAACCGAAAGAAGAAACCTACGCAGAAAAAACCGAGCGACTATCAACCCTTGAACTAGAACAGTCAGAAACCACACAGCCAGCTAAGGTTTCCGAAGTAAAGATGGGTCAGCGTGTTTCGGCAGAAAACATTAGAGAATTCATAGATGCCTACGAGGATAAAAAACAGTTAACCAATGAATTGAAATCGATGGATTCGAAAGCTCAGAAGGGAAAGATTCCAAGGCGCCAATACAAGGTTCAACGAAGAGCCATAGAGATTCGCTTAGAAGGCATAACAAGAAACATAGAAAGAACAAAAGAAATCTTCAAAAGCTCAACTGGCAGCTACGCAGATTTGGTTAAGCAACTGGATTTGGCAGAAGCAGACTTAGAGGAAGCCGAAGAAAACATCAAAAACCTTGAGTCACGCCAGAGCACAGGTGAAATTTCGCTCGAAGTCTACAAGAGAAGTATCGGCGACTACCAGAAACAGAGAGACAAAGCCGAATCAGCCATCAACGGAATCTTGCTGAGACTACGTGAAAAAATACGTTAAAACACCTAAACCCTTTTATTTTACCCAGTGATTTTTGAATAAAAACATCCCAGAGGTAAGACAAAAATGGTTAAAATTGTTGTCGATGCTAAGTGCAATGGATGCGAAACTTGTGTTAACACCTGCCCCGTCGGCGTATTTGAAATAAATGGCGGCAAATCTACACCAAGCAAAGAAAGTGAATGCTTGGTTTGCAGAGCATGTGAAGCACAATGTCCTGAAGGGGCAATTCAGGTAGTCGAATAAACCAAGTTTCTCCGTTAATCTCTCTTAGAGATTGAGAGAGTTTCCCTTTTATTAGTCAACTTTTTCAATAAACAGTTTTTGAACTTGCAGAGCCCCACAAAACCTTTGCACTAGAGGATTTTAGGTTAGTCTTCGATGTTTAGTAAAAACTCAACTATTCTGGCGAGCTGTTTTGCCGTTGCAATGTCGAGGATTTGTTCTTCATCTATGTTTATGAGCACATTATCGGTTTGCATATTCACCCTATTGGCTGCTTTTGTTATAACAATATCTCTGGCTTGTACTTCGAAGTTCGAAGTAGCAGGAAATTGCAAGTTTACGTTTTAACGTTTCTATGTCTATTTACAACAGTTGATTTGCTGCGGTGACATGGAAGATTTATTTAAATCACAATAAATCCATCTTTTTCACCAAAAAAAGTTTGATTATTAAAGCAAAAGTTATATGTTAAAACACCGCTAAAGCTTGTTATGCCAGACAAAGTTCATTGTTGCCACATACTAGTCAAAACAGAAACAGAAGCAAAAAACGCCAAAGCCCGCCTAGAAAAGGGCGAAAAATTCGGCGCAGTAGCTCAACAAGTTTCCCTCTGCCCATCAGGAAAGAAAGGCGGAGACCTCGGAACCTTCACGAGGGGAAAGATGGTTAAGGAATTTGAGAAAGCCGCCTTCGGACTTGAGAAGGGACAAACTTCTGCTCCTGTTAAGACACAGTTTGGGTACCACATCATAAAGCGAATTGAATAGAACAGATGTGACAGGGCAAAGCTTTATCCTTAAAACATTTTTTATGTTACCTCTCATAAATCACCATCAATGGAATCTAATTGAATAACACAAATCTTAAGCTCTCCAGAACAGAACGCTCCTTATTCATAGCTTGCGTTGTGTTTCTTTTTGGTTTTCTGCTCGTTACGCTGTTTAGAACAAGCTTCCATTCAATCGATGTAACGGTTAACCTTTGGATCCCATCAATTCAATCAGACGCGTTGACATTTCTAGCTGAAGGAGTAGCGGTAATCTTTGACACAACCAGCCTTGTCATAATTTCTATGCTGATTTCCGGCGTGCTTTTCTTGAAGAATTACAAAGCACAAGCCCTTCTGCTGTTGGGAGCAATGGGCAGCGACGCCCTAATTGTTACTGCGATAAAAACTCTTGACCACGTTGCCAGGCCAGCGAATGGTCTTTTGGTGGATTCAGGGTTCTCTTATCCAAGCGGCCATAGCGCTGGCTGCATTGTTTTTGGTGGGTTGCTTGCTTATTTTGCTTGGCGGCATTGGCAGGGCACGCGTTCAAGGGCTTTAATTGGTGCAGGTATGGGTGTTGTGGCTGGTGTTGTGGGTTTTGACAGGGTTTACTTGAATGTTCATTGGCTGAGTGATGTTTTTGGCGGGTGGCTGTTTGGGGCGTTTTGGCTGTTGTTTGTTATTTTGGTTTTTCGGCAGTTGAAGATGTCTGGGAGGCTTGATTCGAAGAGGTTTGGTTTGGTTGCCAATTTGCTCTTTTTGGCGGCTTTTGTGGTTGCGGTTTTTGTTATTCTGTTTGGTTTGTTCGGTAATTTCTTGGGCATTTAATTGAAAAAGATATATCTTTTATAGACACATTTATATTGGTAAACAACCACTTACAATCCATCCAAAGAACAAAGAGAGAAAAAAATGTCCGATAAAATGAAAGAAAGCACAACCAAAGAACCAGGCAAAACAGCAAGAGACCCAGTATGCGGCATGACAGTAGACAAAGAAACAGCCCTCAAAGCCAAAATCGGCGACCGAACATACTATTTCTGCAGCCAATCATGCGTAGACGTATACACCAACCCCGAACGCGAACTAAAAGCGATGAAACGACGCGTAACCCTAACCCTAATAGCAGCAATTGCAGCAGGAGGACTAAAAATTGCCACAGCATTCGGGCTTGCCGCTGCAATTACATCACTCGAAGTAATCGGTAGCCTGTCGGCATACAGCTTAGTAATTTTCATAATTTCACTCCCGATAATCTGGTGGGCAGGATTTAGCATTCTTAAAGGTGCTTACTTCTCGCTTAGAAATCGAAAAGTCAACATGGACGTTTTAGTTTCAATAGGTGTACTCGCTGGCTGGTCATATGGAGCCCTCAACGCCTTTTTCCCAGACGTCGCAGTCGGAGGCACAGGCTACTTAGAAATAGCCATCGCTATCCTAGCATTCGTTTTGCTGGGAAAATACATTGAAGAATCCATACGCCGCAAATCAGCGGCATCCATCCGAAAACTCCTTGAACTAAAACCGACAACAGCGACCGTAATACGAGACGGCAAAGAAGTAGAAATTTCGGCAGATGAACTACAAACAGATGACATAGTCATTGTTAAACCAGGCGAAAAAATCCCCACAGACGGCATAGTAATCGAAGGTTACTCCTCAGTTGACGAAAAGCTCCTCACAGGCGAGAGCATACCCAACGAGAAAAACGTCGGAAGCGAAGTAATCGGCGCAACTATAAACAAAACAGGCGTTTTTAAATTCAAGGTAACAAAAGTCGGCGAAGGAACAGCTCTATCACAAATCATCCACATGGTTGAAGAAGCCCAAGCTTCAAGCGCGCCAGTACAGAAATTTGCGGATCGCATTGTATCAAAGTTCGTCCCCGTAGTCTTTGCGGTCGCAGCAATATCCTTCACATTCTGGTTTATCACAGCGGGTTTCAGTACCGCTTTTCTGGCGTTGCTAGCAGTCCTACTGATTGCTTGCCCGTGCGCTTTAGGTATAGCTACCCCAACAGCGATAATGGCAGGTGTAGGAAAAGGAGCTGAATACGGAGTACTATTAAGAAGCGGCGAATACGTAGAGAAAGCACGCAAACTCACAACTGTAGTCTTCGACAAAACCGGAACACTAACTAAAGGTGAACCATCAGTGACAGACGTAAAAACCTTCAACGGCTTTAGCGAAAATGACGTATTAATGTTTGCAGGTTCAGCAGAGAAAGGTTCAGAGCACCCATTAGCAGAAGCCATCGTTAAACAAGCAGAAAAAGCCGAAATTAAACTCGTTGACGCTACAGCTTTCGAAGCATTGCCCGGCAGAGGAGTAAAATGCACCGTTAAAAACAGAGCGGTGTTCCTTGGAAACCGAAAACTAATGCAAGAACAACACATAACCACGACACAAATAGAAGATTATATGGTAAAGCTAGAAACGGAAGGAAAAACCGCCATGATCTTAGCAGTAGACGGCAATACAGTGGGAATAGTTGCTGCAATGGACACTCTAAAAACAGATGCCATAGAAGCAGTTAACGGGCTAAAGAGCATGAAGTTGGAAGTCGCAATGCTAACAGGTGACAACGAAAGAACAGCTAAAGCCATAGCCTCTCAATTAGGCATAGACAGCGTAATAGCAAACGTGTTACCCTGGCAGAAAGAGGAAGCTATAAAGAAGTTGCAGAGTGAGGGCAAAGTGGTGGCATTTGTCGGCGATGGAATCAATGACGCACCAGCAATTGCAAGAGCAGATATTGGCATTGCCATCGGAAGCGGAACAGACATAGCAAAAGAAACAGGCGGAATAGTCCTAATCAAAGACGATCTGCGAGACGTCGCATTAGCTGTCGAACTTAGCAAAAAGACAATGCGAAAAATCAACACGAACCTGTTCTGGGCATTCATCTACAACGTTGTAATGATCCCTATTGCCGCTGCAGCACTCTTAAATCCCATATATGCAGCAGGAGCCATGGCTATCAGCAGTTTAACAGTCGTAACAAACTCAGCGCTACTTAAGACAGCCAAGTTCAAGTTCAAAAAATACGATGACTAAACGGTAGGCACAGCTAAAATGTTTGAAAACACAGCTTTCACAGAATACATAAAAGCTCAAGTGCGAATATTTTCTGTGAAGCTTTTCCCATTGTTTTGCAAAGATAAATGGTTTGCATGGAGGTGAAAGTAGTATGGCTAAAGATCCAGTTTGCGGCATGATGGTAGACGAGAAAAAAGCGAAACTCAAATCAGACTACAACGGCAAAACATTCTATTTCTGCGCTCCCGGCTGCAAATCCACCTTCGACAAGAACCCAGCAAAATACGCTAAGTGATTCGGGGACAGACGACATAGTTACGGTTGCTGCGGCTAAACTCGTTAAGGTTTAGTTAACTTTTTTTTCTTTTTGTTTCTTTCACGTTCTCGTTTATTGTTTTGTCTTGTTATGGTATGTTGACTTTATCTTTCACAGGTAACTTTTCTGAGAACGCGCCAAGCAAAACATGCTCAGCGAACAGGTCCTCGTTGAAGGCGCCGACAAACTCCACTGTCTCGTTTATGATTATTTTCGGTACCCCAATCACGTTGTACTTCATAGCTAAGTCTGGGAACTCGCTGCTTTCTATCACGTCGGCTTTAACCATGTCGCTTTCGATGGCTAATTTGTGTGCAACGGCGGCTGCAGCGGGGCAGTGTGGGCATGTTAGCGTGACGAAGACTTGGATGTGAACGGGTAATTTAACATCTGACAGTATCTGTTTGGTTTTGTCTGAGAGGTCAGTTTTGCCCTTAGAAACGTTTATGACGGCTTCAATCAGAGTTTGAAGCTCATACCCGTATGGAATCCCATAGATTCTGACGCCATAGTCTTTTTTGCCTATTATGGCTAACGCAGGAATCTTGTCGATTCCATATTCTTTAGCTTTAGCGGCGTCAGCAACGAAGTCATAAACTTCCGTTGTTATTTTGTCGTTTAGGGTGGCAAGTTCTTGGGCGAGTTTTCTTGTATCCGAGCAATATCTGCACTCAAACTCCTGTGTAAACATGACTATTTTTACTGGGTCAACCAGTTTCTCCTTAAAATCGTTTTTTAAAAGTTCTTTTTTGTCGTCAGGAAGTAAACTCAAGTTTTTGCCTCCAAAATTGATGATTCGCCAGTATGTTTGGCTTATCTACAGTAAACCTTGTTGCTTCACAAATATAACTTTAGAGTTTTTAGCTGGATTTTTTGAGTCGAAACCCATATAAGAGTTCCCACGATGAAATTTTCTAGTAGTCCCAAACAAATAGCGACTTGATTTTAAAAATAGTTTCTTAAGGAGAAATAAAAAAATGGTCAAAGTAACCTTAAAGGATGGAGTAAACTGGGTTGGAGTTGTCGATTGGAACCTCAGAGACTTCCACGGTTATGTAACCTACCGAGGAGCCACCTACAACTCTTACTTGATTTCAGATGAGAAAATAGCGCTTGTAGACACGGTGAAAAGCACTTTTTCAGAAGAGCTCGCGCAGAAAATTTCTGAGATAACAAGTTTAGAGAAAATTGATTACATAATAGTTAACCACGTGGAAATGGACCATTCAAGCGGTCTACCAGCCATAGCTAAACTTGCCAAGAACGCGAAGATACTTGCTTCTACGAGAGGAAAAGACGCTTTAATCAAACATTATGGACCAGACTTTGAAAGGATTGAAACTGTAAAAACCGGCGATGAACTTAAACTTGGAAAGCGAACCCTACGTTTTATTGAAGCGCCCATGATACATTGGCCGGACAGCATGTTCACTTACCTTGTTGAAGACAAAATTTTGATGCCTAACGACGCATTCGGACAGCATCTTGCCTCTTCAGGACGGTTTGACGATGAAGTAGACGAGCACGTGCTGATGGAGGAAGCGGCAACGTACTTCGCTAACATTTTGATGCCACTGGGGCCCCTCATAGCTCGAAAGATTCAGGAGATTCAGCAGATGGGGATACCTATCGATATGATAGCGCCAAGTCACGGCGTCATCTGGCGGAAAGATCCATCTAAAATAATCAAGGCCTATTTGGATTGGATTTCAGGTGCAGCAAACAAAAACAAAGTTACAGTTGTATACGACACGATGTGGGGCAGCACGGATAAGATGGCAAGAGCAATCGTTGACGGCGCAACAAGTCAAGGCGTCGAGGTTAAAATGCTTAAACTCAGAGGATCAAGCAACTCTGAAGCGGCAACCGAAATCTTGGATTCTAAAGCCGTGATTGTGGGTTCACCAACCATACATAACGGAATATTTCCAACCGTAAGCGGATTCCTCTCGGACATCACTGGTTTGAAGCCTAAGGGTAAACTGTGGGGTTTCTTTGGCTCTTTCGGTTGGGGAGGAGGCGCTGTTAAAGGAATGGTAGAAACCGCGAAGAATGCAGGCTTTGAAGTGTACCCGCAAACTGTTGAAGTAAAATATATTCCAGATGCCGGGGAATTGAAAAAATGCTTTGAGTTTGGGCAGCAAATAGCCCAAAAAATCAAAGCCTAAACTTTTTCTAATTTATCTTCATGAATCTATCTTTTGCGGTTGCGCAGATTGGGCACGCATCGGGCGTTGAGCCTTCGAAGGTGTTTCCGCAGGTGGGGCATACGTAATAGTCGGCTTTGGGTATTTCTTTTTTGTTTTTGAGGGCGTCGATTGCTTTTTGGTAGAGGTTAGCGTGGATTTGCTCGACTTTGTTTGCGTAATCAAAGCTTAGGGCGGCTGCTTTGTTGCCTTCTTTTTTGGCTTCAGCGAGAAAGTCAGGGTACATTTTCTTGAACTCGTAGGTTTCGCCTGACACAGCGGTGCCAAGGTTGTCAAGCGTTGATTTAACCTGCCCAGTTACTCGCAGGTGGTTTAGGGCATGAACGGTTTCCGCTTCTGCGGCTGCCCTGAAGAGTTTGGCGATTTGTGTTAATCCTTCTTCCTCTGCCTTCTTAGCAAAAGCCAAGTACAAGCGGTTGGCTTGGGATTCGCCTGCGAAGGCAGCTTTTAGGTTTTCGTCAGTTTTACCCATAAAATTCACTGAAAACAGTAAAGTAACAAGCAAGTAATAAGCTAATCCGTGCGGGAAAAAGCCTCTTGCTCCTGCATAGACCCCTCCCTCTTATTTAAAGCACGAACACTCAAACTTTCTCTTCTTTTTTGACGCCGTTTTGGAAGATTTTGTCTGAGTTAGAAATCAAAAAGCCACTAAGCAGGGACAACAGCAATGAGGCAACCAAGATTAGCCAAGGATTCGCTAGCCCATACATGTCGAGTGAAGATTTAATGCCGACAACATTGGTGAACAAGGGCAAAACCACTGCAAAAATAGCTAATGCCTGCTGCTTCCTCCGCAACACCATGATAGAGCTTGCAATTCCAAGTGCAAAAGAAACCAGGCCTAAAGCAGCAAGAAACGCCCAGTCAAACGTATGCAAAGCGCCCTCTAACCCCACCACCCCCCAGTATAGACTTATAATTGAGGTGACAGCTAACAAGACGGCTCCGTAAAACGGAAAATTCGAATGCTTAAACAACGAGGAATTATTTGCTTTTCTGGAAGCAAAAAAACGAAGCAGCAAGGCGGCAAAACCGAACACTGAACCGAACGCAACCGCATATGTCCATATGGATTGCATTGGCGTTTTGGGTGAAGCTAAAGGCTGTTTGGGTTGTGGTCCAGCCTTCTTGTGAAACTTCAACTTTGACATATGCTGTTGGCAGCCAAGTTGAACTGGTTGCCGAGTAAATGCCAGGCGTTTGTGTTTCTTCTGCTTTCACGCCGTTAATGGTTACGTTGGCGCCATGCACTGTTTTCGGCACATGAACAACACCTACCTGCAATCCCTCCTCGGGAAGCAAAAGATAGGTAACGTTTACTGATACAGCGACGCTTCCTAAACTGCCTGTGCCGCGGCTTGCCAGAGACACGTGGAAAGTATCCCACCAAACCTGTGCCCAGTGAGATGTAAACCCATAAACGTTGTTTGCTGTGTCAATAGGGTTAGAGTTCCATTCTTGCCCATCCTGAGTAACCAGTTTAGTTGGCGTAAAAGCCAGAACATCAGCGCTTGCTGAAGTATAATTAAAAGAGAAACTACCTGAAGTCGTGTTAACTGATAAGGTGTCTATGACTTTGTCTTTGCTGTTAGTTACTTGAATTGTGGCAGTGGCGTTCTGGATGTTTTGGCCCTCCATTGCACCGTATGTCCATAGTGCCACGAAAGAAAGTGTCGTGTTTCTGCCAATGCTTGTGTAGGTCAACGCGTCAGATATTGTTGTTGGCTTGACAGTAACATAGTAGTTAGATTGCGTTTGAGCAGAGACATTACTTATGAACAAGGACAGAACTAAGAAAAAAGCAATCAACGCAAACAAGGAAAGTGATTTAGGTTTCAAACGCTTTTTTGCCCCCTCAACGTTACCCCTAAACATTGCTTTCCAATTTAGACTTTGCGTTGATAAATTTGTATTGATATAGTATGATTACTTGTCTGCTGAACGCAGTTTAGCTTTAAGTAAAGTATATTAGTTGTTTTCTGCTTTGGAAAAGAGTGATTTTGGTGAAATTTTATGGAAAAAATAAAATCATTTACTCTACCCAAACTACCCTATGATTACAATGCGCTTGCACCATACATCTCGGAGGAACAACTAAAACTCCACCATGACAAGCACCATCAAGCCTACGTGAACGGCGCCAACGCTATCTTTGAAAAAATAGATAAAGCACACCAGGAGAACGCCGCCCTCGACATTAAAGCAGTTGCAAAGGAGTTATCCTTCCACATTGGCGGTCACATGTTGCACACTACTTTCTGGGAAAACATGGCTCCAGCAGGCAAAGGCGGCGGAGGACAGCCTGGAGGAGCAGTAGCTGACATGATTAACATGGGCTTTGGAAGCTTTGAGCATTTTAAAAAGCAATTCACGGTGGCCGCTAACAGCGTCGAAGGTTCAGGCTGGGCAGCATTAGTGGCGCATCCCTGCATTGGAAGACCACTTATCATGCAGATTGAAAAACACAACGTCAACGTTTTTCCTAACTTCCAAATCTTGATGGCAGTGGATGTTTGGGAACACGCCTACTACCTCGACTACAAGAACGACCGCGCCAAATTCGTTGAAGCCTTCTGGAACCTTGTCAACTGGGACAAAGTCAACAAAAACCTCAGCCTCGTAAAGTAAGCTCCACGCTTACTATCCTTTGTTTTTTATTTTTTTAAAAAATCGATGAGCGCCTTAAAAATCAGCGCTGCTTATGGTGGCGGAATAACTTTTATCGCTACCGCTGGGCACTGCATCTCACATGCTAAGCATTGTATGCAGTCTTTCTCGCGTGCGGGATCCGATTTGCGTTCAGAAAGCGGATGTCCAGGAGATTCAGCCCAATCAAAGAGTGAAACTGGACAAACGTCGATGCATACGCCGTCTCCGATGCAGGAATCCCAATCTAACGCGACATTCGTTCCATGTATTCCTAATTTCTGTGGAGGTTCAACGGGTCCCCACACTTTGTGACCGTTATGTTCACTTACAACTTGTCGTTTAGTTTGAAAATCAGGGTCTATCGGCAAAATTTCACCACATTTACTTCGGGAAACCGCTAATATTAGCCTTTCTGCCTAAAGCATCCACAAAGCATTTTGGGCTAAGCAACCTAACATACTGGTGGTTCACATGGTTCATTACTACATGCCGATTGGAATGAGATACTCCACGCTTGATGAGCGAAAGCAATTCTACACGCAGGAATTCAGCCCTCAGAAAACGGCGGAGTGGTTCTGCGGCGGGCTTGGCAACACAAAATTTGCGGTAATAATAGGCAGGCACACAAAGATTTACCCGCCAAAATACAAGGACGACGCCACAACTACCATAATACTTGACGAATACAAGAGTTTGGAAGATTTGCGCCAGCAAATCCTCGAGTTTTTGCCCGAAGCAGTCTACTACGACCGAAACATCTACGACACAAACGACCAGGCAGTGGGTCAGGAACTCGCTTTTGACCTTGACCCCGAAAACATAACCTGTCCCATCCACGGCACACTTGCCGATAAAATGAAGCGGCATCAAGGGTTAAGTTTCTGTGAATTAGAGTTTGATATGGTTAAACATGAAGCGATGGGTCTTTACGATTACCTTGAAGAGAAATACTCAGATCTAAAAGTGGTTTACTCTGGCAGAGGCTTCCACGTGCACGTTCTAGACTCCAAAGCCTACAAAATGAGCACACAAGAGCGACTGAACCTTGCTAAACAAGTAAAACAAGAGGGTTTCCACATTGACGAGTGGGTGACTTCAGGCGAATACCGTTTAATTCGGCTACCATACAGCCTGAACGGTTTAGTGTCAAGAATAACGTTACCACTAAAAAAGGATGAATTAGAAAACTTCGACGCCGTCCATGATGAACGGTGCCTGCCAAAGTTTCTTGGCAAAGAAGCTACTTTTTGACTTCTTTGGCTTTCTTCTCTTTTTTGCTATAATAAGCCTGTTTTTTCTTTTCGTCTTCTGCAGTCTTAGGTTTTTTAGCCATAAAAATTTCCCTAAAAACAGTATCGTGAATCCCCTTAAAAGATTTTTGCTTGAGACTGAGATGGCGCTGAAAAGTTTATCTGGGTTTAATTCTCAATCTATTGTGTCAAAGGTTAGTTTTATGGAGCAGTTTGATTTTCTCGTAGTCGGTTCGGGTTCTGGAATGCTGGTTGCTTCAGTAGCAGTTGAGCAGGGCTTTAAAGTAGCACTTGTCGAACATGGGAAAATGGGAGGCACCTGCATAAACGTTGGTTGCGTTCCCTCAAAGATGCTGATTTACCCCGCGGACGTCCTTGCCACCCTCAAGGATGCCGACAAACTAGGAGTCCACGCCACCGTGAACTCGGTTGACTTCAGCAACATCATGACCAGAATGCATACGCTCGTTAACCACGACTCGGGGCAACAAGCAGCCGCCGTCGAAGCCACACCAAGCCTAACTTGGCTTAAAGAAAAAGGAGAATTCACCTCGGACTACACAATGCAAATTGGCAACCGCACAATATCCGCTAAAACAATTTTCATCATTTCAGGCGCACACACCGTAATTCCCCCAGTTAAAGGCTTAGAAAACGTAGGATATTTAACAAGCGATTCAGTGCTGGAGCTACAAATGCAGCCGAAAAGTATCATAATTATAGGTGGAGGCTACATAGGCATGGAATACGGGCATTTCTTCTCAGCTATTGGCACAAAAACAACTATAATACAGCGGCCGTCCCGTTTGCTACCTGAAGAAGAACCTGAAATTTCCGATTTGCTAAAAAAAGAGTTGGACAAACGCATGGAAATCTACACGGGCTACGAAGCCATCGAAGCAAGGCAAGAGGGCTCCTTGAAAACGCTTGTCGCCAGAAACCGCCAAGACTCCAGCACCAAAGAGTTCTCAGCTGATGCAATCATGATTGCTACAGGCAGAACATCGAATGCAGGCAGCCTCAAACCTGAAAAAACAGGCGTAAAACTCGATGAACACGGCTTCATAAAAGTAGACGATTACCTTGAAACCAGCAAGAAAAACATTTACGCCTTCGGCGACGCTATCGGCAAACAAATGTTCAAGCACGTAGCAAACTACGAGGCAGGCATAGCTTGGCACAACGCAACCCATGACCACAAGACCAAGATGGATTATTCAGCTGCACCCCACGCCGTTTTTACCCATCCTCAGATTGCCTCTGTGGGCTTCAAAGAAGAAGAAGCCAAGCAACACTACAAGATTCTGGTTGGAAACGCACTCTACAAGGATACGGCTATGGGTGCCGCGTTAGGGTTTCCTGAGGGCTTTGTGAAAGTCATCGTTGAACGGGAAACAGGAAAAATCTTGGGCGCCCACATCATTGGTCCCGAAGCATCCATTCTTATTCAGGAAATCACAAACGCCATGGTATCTGAAAAAGGAGACTTTGGACCCATAGCAAGAGGCATGCATATTCATCCAGCCCTCAACGAAGTGGTGCAGAACGCTTTCGGCAACCTCCATGAACATGAACACCAAATTTAGCTAAATCTAAACAGTTATATTCGCCTTAAACCAAAGTTAAAGTTGTGAGACCATGCAGTTCTCCAAAGTTTCTGGACAAAAAAATAACCACAAAGTTACCGTCTACGCTTTAAGCACCTGCGTTTGGTGCAAAATGACCAAGCAGTTTCTAACCGAAAACGGCGTTGAATACGAGTTTGTTGATGTTGACTTGCTAAATGACAATGACAAAAGTAAGGTTCATGCAACTATTATTAACAAGGGCGGAGCGTTAAGCTACCCCACAACAATCGTAGATGACAAAACCGTAATCACTGGTTTCCGCAAGGACCAGCTTAAAGAGGCATTGGGTCTTTGACTACAATAGAGCAGACCCGTAAAAGAGCTGAAGCTGACGCAAAAACATACGGGTACTACCTTACGCCTCAACCTGAACTTTTGCTGATGTTTCTTGAAGGGTTAAAAACAAACGAAGACCGCTACGGTTACCCCTCATGTCCCTGTAGGCTTGCAACAGGCAACTTCGACATCGACCGCGACATAATCTGCCCCTGCGACTACCGCGACCCCGACGTCGCCGAATACGGCGCATGCTACTGCAGACTCTACGTTAACAAAGCAGTCTTTGAGAGCAAAAATTTGCCTGATGTGCCTGAACGTAGACCGCTTGAAAAGCAGGGAAGAGCATACGGAATTCCAAGTCTCGCTCAGCAAGCACCCGTACAGGGACCACAAGAAAAACCCGCGACACCAACGCCTCAACAGGCGCCTCAAGCTCCGGAGATAAAAAAGAAGTTATGGTACTGCAAACAATGCGGCTACGTGGTTTATCGTGAAGATCCGCCGTACGTTTGCCCGATATGTAAGGCTAAACGGGAAATGTTCGCTGAAATAGAAGCCAAAGTAGAATTCAAAGGCTAACTATTTTTGGATCTCTATCTCGATTTTCTTCCAATCTTGCTTTATTCCCTTCAGGGAAGTTACAGCGCCCGTTATTGTTCCATTCAATAATTTTTCAACGAACTCGTTTAGCGGTATTTCTTTTCCGTCAACTTTTAGTTTTAAACTCAAACCTGCTCACCTAACATGGTGCTAGGAAGGGAAGGAAGCAAAAAAATCTTGCGGAGTACTGCTAAATTTTATTTTTTAAAAAGTTGGAAAATTGGGGATTATTATTTATGTAGTGGTTTTTTAGGTTAGTTTTTCTCGTGTTCGAGTTTCCTCCTCATCAGGGTATACTTGGCGAAGGCTAAAGAAAGGGAACCTAGGCCGAAGATTTCTATGATTAAAGCTGTGGTTTCAATCATCTCGGGGTCGCCTCGGTTTTTTAGGTTACCCAGCCTGTGGCATTTTTTTCAGGTTTGTTGAGTTCTTCGATCATTTTTTTAGCCGCCTTTTGGTTGTTATGGTAATGTGTTCAATAAAATATAAAGTCAGTTGAGATTTGTTCATAAAAATTGTGAAATGTTGTGCAATCAACAGTTATTTCAACAGATACACTGGACACTTATACTTTTGAGAAGCCAGGTTTCACTGTAACTCTAAGCTTAGTCAAGTTCTCTTTAATCTCAGCCTTAACCCCCATAGCCGCAAAGTATTCCTCAAGGAAAATCCTGATGAAATCCTTCGAAACCTCCGAAACCAACACAAGCGTGTAGTCGTTGGGAGCGTTCTTTGTTAAGCGATAAAAGTTGCAGATTTCTAGCCTTGTCAGCATTTCTTCTGGAGAGTGCACCTTGGTTTTTAGTTGTTCCCAATGGGCACGCGCGACTTCTTTGTGTTCTTTCCAGAATGTATCTTTCTCGGGCGACGAGGCGATTAGGCGAAGGAACATGAGCCAGTGGTCAACGTCTAAGATGATGTGTTCGCCCGTTAGCAGCATGTCTAGGTAGGCGTGGATTTTTTTCTTGGTGGCGGGGTCTTCGAGGGCTTTGTTTTCGTTGTAGAATTTTAGGGCGCGGCGCATTGTTTCGCTTTGTGAGACTTGGGCTTCGGTGCTTATTTTTTCGAGCAGGTCTGCTGTTGTTTTGTCGAATGCTACTGTGATTCGGGTGGGGTTTACCATGCCATCACTGACACTAATTTGACATATTTCCAATTTACTTGAGATTATATAAACATTCTGTAGCATTATGCCAGCTTTAGTTTGCATACCAAAAGCGCATTAATGAATTTATAAACAAACGTCTAGAATACAAAAGCATCTCCCACTCAAAGCTTTTTTACCCCAACACAATTATTAAATCAATAAACATCACCACCCTTCTTCGGGAGATTGATAACTTGAAAAGACCAGAAATCTACCTCGAACCCAAACAAAGATTAGAAAAAACAATCGAACTCCTAGAAAAACAATACCCCAACGCCAAAACCGCCCTAAACTACACCAACCCACTAGAAATCCTAGTAGCCACCATGCTCTCGGCTCAAACAACCGATGTAACCGTCAACATAGTAACCAAAAACCTATTCAAAAAATACCACACACCCCAAGACTACGCCAACGCAGACATAAAAGAACTCGAACAGGACATCCACTCAACAGGCTTCTACCACAACAAGGCCAGAAACCTGCAAAATTGCTGTAGACTTCTCGTAGAAAAATTCCACTCCCAAGTCCCCAAAACGATGGAGGAACTCATCGAGCTTCCCGGCGTCGCACGCAAAACCGCCAACATCGTTTTGTACAATGCTTACGGGATAACTGCAGGAATTGCGGTGGATACTCATGTTACGCGGCTTTCGGCGCGTCTGGGGTTAACGGAGCAAAAAGAACAAAACAAAATTGAAAAGGATTTGATGCAACTTACACCGAAAGAGAAGTGGATGAAACTTACGGATTTGCTGATTTTTCACGGCAGGCAAATATGCACGGCAAAAAAACCCAAATGCGAAGTGTGCGTGCTAAACAAAATCTGTCCCTCCGCCTTCACTTTCGGCTAGGCATTAACCATTTATACGGGCACATCTTTTCTTTTTCTGGTAGGACGGTTTTTTTGTGGTAACCCAGGTTAAAGTCGGAGACAAAGCCCCAGATTTCACATTGCCCGACATAGACATGAAGCCTCAAAGCCTCAAAGAATTTTTGGGGAAAAAAATTGTTTTAGCTTTCTTTCCAGGCGCTTTCACTTCAACTTGCACCAAAGAGATGTGTTCTTTTCGGGATTCGATGGCGCGGCTAAGTGATTTGAAGGCTCAAGTTGTCGGAGTGAGCGTGAACGATCCGTTCTCGAACAAGGGGTTTACTGAGAAAAACCTGTTGCCCTTCCCGATTTTGAGCGATTACAAGCGAGAAGTTATCACGCAATGGGGTTTGGAGCTGCCGGATTTTGCTGGGCTAAAAGGTTACACTGTTGCTAAACGCTCAATCTTTGTCCTTGATCAAGAAGGGATTGTGCGGTACGTGTGGGTTTCAGATAACCCGGGCTGTTGAACCTAACTATGAGGAAATCCAGAAAGCCCTAGAGGAAATCCCTTAGACAGAGGGCTTTTTCTTCATAAGGACAGTGTAGAAGAAACGAGTTACGCCGTCGCCTTCCAGCGAAGGGTAATGTCGAAGTTCGCCTAGTTCAAAGTGCCCGCTGAAAAGGTCAATTATCTGCTGCCGGGTGAAGTGGTTCCATCCGCGCCCGTTCTTGTAGCTAAAACAGGTAAGCATGTAGACGCCGCCCTTTTTTAGGACTCGGTGAACGCCCGCTATGAATTTTGGTCGCTCCTCAACCTCGACGTGGTGGAAGCATCCCATGTCAAAAACAAAATCGAATTGTTCATCGTTGAAGGGTAAATCAATGAAGCTTTCATTCAAGAGGTTAATGTTTACTTTGGCTTGCTGCGCTTTTTTCTTTGCGATTTCGATGGCGGTTTTGGATATGTCGATGCCCGTCACCTCAAAGCCGCTTTGAGCGAGGTAAATGGTGTTGGTTCCTGCGCCACAGCACAGATCCAAGGCTTTTCCTTTCGGAATCAACCCCTTCTCTACGTATTCAACCAAGGTCGGTCTTGGTTTGCCAAGTTCCCAACCTAACTCATCAAGCGGATAACTACTGTAAATCTTATCCCACTCAGAATAATCAGCCATAAAAAACCACTATAGTAATCCAATGCAGAAATTTTAACCTACCCACCAAGATGCATTGTGTCTTTCACACATATTTGAGCCTATTAGGATCCTAATAGTCATATCATTGCAGAAACGATAGAGGGGGAGGGTAGCACCTCTTTCTCTGAAGGGGTAGGTCATATTCATGTTTTTTCAAGTCAGTAACATGTTAAAAACTCAGTTGAATTAGCCATTGCATGCCAGTTGCTTAGCGGTTTGGTTCTGGGCGCAAAAAGTTATTAGGTTCCCTAAAAGATAGTTTGATTGTTGTTGTAACGGTGACTATTTAGAGTGGCCTTTGAAATTCAAGAGTTACCCGACGTTATCCGAGTTATTGTCCTATTAAACCTCAGCAAAGGCGCCAAAATAAAAAAATCAACCCTAAAAACTCGAATTGACCGTGTCTGCGTTAACTTACGCATGCATCGATTTGAATGAGCTGGATAAAGCTCTAAAAGAGATGTCTATTGAAGGGCTTCATCTCGAAAAAGATGATACCGTCCAGTTAACAGCTCAGGGACAGCACTTAGGCAAAGAATGGGAAAGCCTCCTGCTAAAGAAGGAACCCATCATGGAAATAGTCGCTGGTTTAGTCGACGGCGCCATAACAAGCTTAGTCGTTATCCTATCAGCTATCATAGCAACCTTAACCGGACGCAACTACATTGATGGGAGAGCCTAAAACACTCATTTTCGCCGCGCTCCTAACACTTAGCGCAGTTGCCATAACCAACTTCTCTAGTTTTCTCCTTGGCGGAATAACCGCGGATTTAGCAGACATCATGACGCTGCAGAACCTGATGAATTACAGCTTAAGCGACATACCTGACAAAAAAGAACGCGACAAATCTTTGCTGCTAGTTCAGAAACTTTTCACGCTTCTGGGAAAGCAAATTCACAGGTCTAACCTTTATGGAGCGATTATTTCTGGAACCACAACCTTTGTAGCGGGAATTATTCCAATAGCAACCTACCTTGCTCTTGTTACCTTACTCTCCACTCAACATAGCTCTATCACTGATTGAAGTTACCGTTATTTCAGGCATATTTCTGGTGAGATACCGTTCCAAAAAGACACGGGTAAACTGGAAAATAACGCTTGCCGAAACCATAGCGATTGTAATTATAGCAACTGTTGTATCCTTGCTGCTGGGCGCAATTTAACCTGCTAAGATAGATGGCGATGTTCAACCATCAAACACTTATCCATAACCACAATCAACCCAGCACGACTTGCCGCTTCCGCAGCCTGCTCATTAACTATACCCAGTTGCATCCAAACAACAAAAGGCCTGCCAAATTGCGCTTTAAGCTGGATGGCTTGCTCAACAATAGGCGGCACATCCTCTGAACGCCTGAAAATATCAACTATGTCGATGGTTCTCTGGATTTCCGGGGGAATGTCAAGTAGGCTTTTGTAGCTTTTTTCGCCTAAAATCATGTCAGCAAAGGGGTTGACGGGTATGATGCGGTATCCGTGTTGTTGCAGGTAAAGACTAACTTTGTAGCTGTCTTTTTCGGGCTCTTTGGATAACCCGACCACCGCTATAGTTTTTGCTTTTTTTAAAATATCTCCTATTTGGTTCTGGCTCAAACAGAATTTCCCCACAAATGATGCTTATGGCAATTCGCTGAGTTTCAAATCAAAGTAGCGTTCTCTGCCGTTGCGCAAAGCAAAAATCCTCACTGATTCACCGACTTTCCTCTTGTGAACCTGTGCAACCAAATCCTCAATCCTACGCAATTCAACGTTGCCGATCTGCAGGATTATATCGCCGTCTCCCATACCTGCTTCATCTGCAGGACTACCATCCGCCACTTTGGTTACCAGAACGCCATGATCCACTGGGAGACTATAGTAGCGTGCGATTTCCCCAGTTATGCTTAACCCAACGATTCCCAGCCACGGCTTTTTTGTGGCTCCTTCGGTGAGTATATCCTCGGTGCAGCTTTTGGCGGAGTTTATGGGAATAGCAAAGCCGATGCCCTGCGCATATGGGATGATGGCTGTGTTGATGGCGACGACTTTTCCTGCCATGTCAACAAGTGGACCGCCACTGTTTCCCGGGTTAATCGCAGCATCAGTCTGCACGAGGTTTTCTATTAGACCTCGCTCTGATTCGATTGTCCGGTTGATGGCGCTGACTACTCCCGAGGTCACGCTTGGTCCCCCTGCTAACCCGAACGGGTTACCAATGGCGTAGACTCTCTGCCCCACTCTTAGGTTGTCCGAGTCGCCCAGTTGAGCGGACTGCAAATCTTTTGCATCAACTTTTACAACAGCTATGTCGTGGATGGCGCAGGAGCCTGCGATGGTGCCCTCCAAAACCTGGTTGTTCCAGAGGGTTACGGTGATTTTTTCTGCGCCGCCCACCACGTGGTTGTTGGTTAAAATTAAGCCGTCTGCGTCGATTATGGTGCCTGAACCCATCCCGCCCACTGGTACCGCTTGATAGAAGATGTTGTGGACAAGCTTTATGGTGCTTATGTTAACTACGCTTTTGCTTACTTGTTCTATAGTGTCTAAAACAGCGTTCTCATCGTATGACAACGGGTTCCCTAAAAACCAGTTAAACGCCGTTTTTAATAAATCTTAATTGATACTTATTCTCGGCAGAAGAAACATTTCTCCGCCCATGCTTGAGGCATCTCTTTTTGGCAGTGTGGACACATTAATCCTTTTTCTCTTATGGATGTGCATGTTTGGCAGAAGAGTTTTAGGATTTCGGCTTTGTTGTGGGGTGCTTTTATGAGATGAGTAACCATTTGATCTATTAGGGCGATTACTTCGGGTGTGCCTTCAATGTTTAGGAGGTTGCCTCTTTCTCTTCCTATATAGCGGCTGACTGCGGATTGTGATAGGCCAAGGATGTCTGCAGTTTGTTTTTCGTTTAAACCATGTTTTTCCACGATGGATCTTGCCATTATTGCCTTCACTGCTGGCAGAACAGTTTTTACTCCTACTTCGCACGGCAGTATCAAGTGATGCACCAATTACCTTTATTTTCGGGAGAAACTTATTAATATGCCGCATGTCATAGTTTATGACGCGTGTCAAGACGGGGAGCAATTCAAAAACAGTTTTACACCCAATCTCTCATTAACCCAACACCCGTCCTGACATAGCCTGCAAAGGAGAACAAACAAATGGGTAACGTCTTACAATCAACCCGAAATGGCGAAAACCGCGACTTAGCCTCAATGTTAAAAACGCTCGACGCAGAATGCAGAAACTGCGCACCCACCTCACCGTTAGAATGCATAACTCGCTGCCAAGTCTACAAACTAAAAAATGAACTCAGAAAACTCCGCGAAACAATGGATAACCCCAACTACATAAAAGAACTATTCAACGTCTTAAAGAATGAAACACGACTCCACATTCTAAAAGCAATCGTTAATGGCAGATACTCAGTTAGCCAACTCCAGCAAGAACTAAAGAAAACTGGACATTCACACAGCCAAGACACCATAAACGAAGAGTACCTCCAACCCCTGATGGCAGTTGGACTAGCAACTGAAGCACGAGACGAATACTACGCAACCACATTCGGCGGACGCCTAACAAACTTACTCGGAGCCTTCCCTGAATTTGCAGAAATGCTTCCCGCCCACTCCGAATGCTACGAGGAAACCCTTCTGCGCGCGTTACTGTCAGGCCCTAAAACTTTTGAAGAAATAGAGAGCTTAATCTCTGCCAAGATAGCGTCGCGAATCCTAAAGCGTCTACGCTCAGTGGGTTTAATAGAGACCCCTGAAGAACGAGACTACATATTCTTCTTCAAATCCAAACGTGACCCAAGCAAAGAAACGTTTACAGATACAGAACGCAAAATCTACAACACCCTTCCCAACGAAGGAATCTCAGCTGGGAAACTTGCCAAAGAAACTGGACTCTCAATGAGAAGAACCTACAAGTACCTTCGAGGCTTGAAAGGCAAAAAACTGGTTTTCATAAGAAAAACCCCAAAAGCCTACGGTTTAACCTGCAAAGGCGAAATGTTAGCCACTGTACTGCAGGAACTCCAGCAAATAGTCGACGAAACATGGAGCTATTCACAGCAAGTTATCAACAGCAACGATAACGCTTAGCAAAACTCCAATTTTTTTTGTTTATCCGCCGCCAGGAGCCCCATGGAACGGAACGTTTTCCCAGAGCATCTTCCACCAATCAGCCTCTGTTATGGTTTCGCCGTGAACGATTATTTCTAAAGTCATCTTTAGCATGGCGTGGTGTCGAACTTCATCATTTAATATAGCTTTTAAAAGGAAAACAACCTTCTCGTTCTCTATGGTAGGAATCATGGTTTGGAGTATCTTTATTAATTTCGATTCTATCGCGATGTGCTTCTCAACCAGTGTTTTTTGCTCATCAAGGTTATCCTGAGTTAACGCTGTAGAAGCATTAGTTAACAGAGTAATGGCTGACGAATAAAGCTCCGCATGCTTCACAGAATCCAAAGATACACCCTTCAAAACACCTTTAACAGCAGGATTCTTCATGCCCACAAGCGCTTTCTCAAGAGAAGCCACTATTTCGTTTTCAACAGTAATTTGGTTTTTCAAAAAATCAAGGAGATCTTTCTTTTTTTCCATAAACTTTTTTCTCCTAACGGTTTAGTGTTAAGCCTGATTCATCAAGCTTTCGGAAATCTTCTTCCCAAGATCCCTGCATGCATTAAGGATGTTTTGGTCGGGTATGTACTTTGCAAGTAATGGAGGTTCGACGATTTGCATCTCAAACTTATTCTTCATTATCTCCAAGATAAGTTTTGGTGCTTCACCACTCCACCCATAAGAACCAAACGCTGCACCTATCTTGCCCTTCAAACCTATGCCCTGCACCGCGGCTTCCTCAAAGAGATTCTTGAAGTCAACCGGCATGTCGT
Source organism: Candidatus Bathyarchaeota archaeon (assembly GCA_963695285.1). Taxonomy (GTDB): domain Archaea; phylum Thermoproteota; class Bathyarchaeia; order Bathyarchaeales; family Bathycorpusculaceae; genus Bathycorpusculum. Next base: position 618,430 of record OY968763.1, on the reverse strand, counting down.
GATGGTACGTTGGTGACCCGACAAGTATAGCATTGTAATCGATTAGACTTTCGGCGTCTACGTGATAGTTCAGTTCCACTTCCACATTGCCGCCGCTCTTTGCGCCTTCAGCAACAGCATTTGCCATCCTTTCAGTGTTTCCAGTTCGGCTGTAATAAAGAACAAGAATTTTCTTCATAATCAAAACTAAATAGTAAAGTTATTTCAAGGTTTGCCTACTTTTTTGGGCATCACTGGATGGAAAAAGGCGAAGTTTATCAGGTTTAGTTTCATTGGTTTATTTCGCCGCTCCTAACCTTCGCTGCCGGCCAAGTGAACTTTTAGTCCGAGTTGTTGTTCTGATTCGGTTTCCCCTGCTTTCTCCACCCTTCCTGCCAATCGCCCTGTAGAATTCTGAACCTCGCTCCTCAGCAACTTTCTCGCCGCCCTTCTTACCTATCTTCCTGTAAAATTCGGGACCTCTTTCTCTTGAAACCTTCTCGCCACCTTTCCTGCCAGCTTCCTGCCGTGTCATTTTCCTTCTTGCTTCATTTTTAACCGCCAAAACTATTTTCACCTCCAACAAGAAAAAAAGTCTCGCTACTCTAGTTTCCTGTATTATAGCCCTTAAGCATATGTGGGCTCCAACAAGCAATCACAAACCCGTCAGGTATAAACGCAGTAAACTATAAACTATCTTCTAGGGTGAGCAACAAAAAATAAAAAGCAGTTTAAGCGTTGTTTCTTACTCTATTTTGCCTATTTCCTTAGTTATATCTATGGGCGAATTGTATGTTTTTTCAGGCAGTTTACTAATTAAGTTCATAACGTCGTCGGGTGCGTTCTTGTTTTTGGCACTATCTGTAAGTTTCTTCTTGGCAGCTGGGTAATGCATGCCAGCTAGATACTTTTCCACTATAGCTGGGCTAACGTGACCGGATTTTCCGCTTCTGTTGGTGTATTGCCTTCTTGTTCCTCTGCCTTGACCGATTCCTTTACGCCTAATGGATGTTTCTTGTTTACTCGTTGTCTTTCACCTCCAAACTAAAAAATTAAAATAAAATTGAAGAAAAAAACGCGAATTAAGTTTAAAGTGTCACTCTTTTTCATGTTTCTTTCCTTCTCGGATAAGCTTGCTAACTTTTTGGCCGCCCTTATGCCCGATTTCGCTGTAGAATACTTCTCCATGGGTTTCAGAGGTTTTTTCTCCGCCTAGCCGTCCAGCTTCAGCAACAGTCATTTTACCCTTCTTTTGCTCGTTAACCAATAATATTCACCTTCCCTAAACCTCCACCACCAAAAATTTACGTGCAAAGGAAACCGTGTTATTCTTTCTCATGCACTTTTCCTTCCTCAATGAGCTTCCGAACTTTTTGGCCACCTCTATGGCCTATTTCTTCATAGAATTCTCTACCATGAGTTTCAGCAGTTCTTCGCCCGCCAATTTGACCACCCAATCGCCCAGCTTCTTCGACACTCATTTGCCCCTTGCTTCTTCTTTCATCAACCAACACGATCCATCTCCTTTTTGAAAATTAATTCAAAAACACAAGATTCTTAGAAAGGCGAGGTTTATTCTTCCTCGTGTTCTTTTCCCTGTTCGATTAGTCGCCTGACTCTTTGTCCACCGCGGTGACCTGCTTCTTCTAAGCTTGTTTTGCCTTGGGCTTCAGCTGAACCTTCATGCTGCTTAGCCCGTTGGGAACCCCCCTTACTGCCGATTTCACTGTAGAATTCTGGGCCATGAGTCTCAGCGGTTTTTTCTCCACCTAGCCGCCCAGCCTCCTCAACAGTCATCTTACCTTTCCTTCTGGTTTCACTCAAAACAAATCACCTCCAAAAGAAGTTGAATGGTTGCTTATCTTCAAGTTCTAGCCTGAAACATACCTCATAAACATATGTGGCTGTTGACATACAGCAACATTAGGAAAGCCCTGCTTTAACAACCGAGAAGTAGCTTCAAAAAGATAAAAATGGAAATTTCGACAGAGTATACACTCTTAATTGATACGGAGAGAAAAAGTTCAAAATCCAATAAAGTTAAACTTGAATTTTATTCTTCTTCATGTTCTTTTCCTTCCTGAACAAGCCTGCGGACTCGTTGTCCCCCTTTTGGTCCGCCAATCTTGCCTCCTTTGCGGCCTATTTCACTGTAGAATTCTTCTCCATGGGTTTCAGCAGTTCTAAGCCCTCCTCTACGTCCTGCTTCTTCAACCGTCATTTTGCCTTTCTTTTCTTCCAAAAAAATCACCTCCATCAAAAGAATAAAATACATAATCCTAAGGAACAAGAAAAAATTGTATAAACCTTAAAAAAACTAGTCAGTTAAATGGCTGCTTATTCTTCCTCGTGTTCCTTTCCTGCTTGGATTAATCGGCGGACTCGCTGTCCACCTCTATGACCAGCTTCTTCAAGGCTTGTCTTGCCCTCGGCTTCCGCTGAACCTTCATGTTGCTTGGCACGCTCCGAACCACCTTTGCTTCCTATTTCACTGTAGAATTCAGGTCCTCGCTCCATCGAAACTTTTTCGCCGCCTTTGCGACCGATTTCTTCGTAGAATTCGCGTCCGTGGGTTGAAGCGGTTTTTTCTCCGCCTTTCCTTCCAGCTTCAGCAACCGTCATTTTACCCTTTCGCTCCTCTGTTCGAGTACTCAAAAATTTCACCTCCTACTAAACTATGAAAAAGTTATCAGTAATAGAGCCGAACAACCGCTCATAAACCTATGTTGTAGTTGCATAGCAGTAACATGCCAACTAAGCGTCAAAAAAAAATCAGGGCGGCATGGATAATTAGACATAAATCTGCAAAAGGTATGGTTGTTAAAGGCTACCCAGCGTTATAAACTAATTTAAATATCTCCGGCAGTCAACTAAATGTTACTGGGTACACCATGAAAGTGCTTCTAATCAATCCGCCGCAGACGTTTTATCCAGGCTCCGAACAGCCTGCAGGCAATCTACCGATTGGTTTAATGTACATAGCCGCGGTACTCCAGAGGGCGGGCGTGACAGTGGAGATTTTGGATGCCTTCATGGCGGCTACGTTCCAGAAGAACGGTGAAACGATAACCGTTGGGATGCCCTTTGAGCAGATAAAACAGGAAATACAAACCCGAAAGCCAAACATCGTCGGCATATCTGGACCATTCACCTGTCAAATAGAAAACTCCATCAAAGTAAGCAACCTAACCAAAGAAGTTAACCCCGACATTTTGACGGTTATGGGTGGTCCGCATGTCACTTTGGTTCCTGAAGAGTTTCTGGAAGAAGCAAAGGACGTGGATATTGCCGTTATTGGTGAGGGCGAATACGCGATGCTTGAAGTTGCCCAAGCGTTTGAGGGCAAAAAACAGCTAAGCGAAGTTCAAGGCATTGCTTACCGCCAAAATGGAAAAGTTGTATTGAACCCGCCTAGACCGCTGATTGCGAACCTGGACGAGTTACCATACCCAGCCTACGACTTGGTGGATATGGAGCAGTACCTTAACCCCCAAAAAATTGGTTACCGCAGCTTCCAAGACCGAGCCATCTCCATGATTACCAGCCGCGGCTGCCCGTTTAACTGCTGTTTCTGCGCGGTTCACCTGCACATGGGACAGAAATTCAGGGCACACTCAGCACAATACGTCTTAGACCACATTCAATACGTCGTGGACAAGTTTAAGGTTAAGAACATCTTTTTTGAAGACGACAACCTGACATTGGACATCAAGCGGTTTGAAGCCATCTGCGACGGAATCATCGCCAGAAAAATCAAAATCGGCTGGGAAACCCCAAATGGCGTCCGAGCAGACTGCCTAAACCTGGAATTGCTAAAAAAAATGAAACAGTCAGGCGCCAACAGTATTTTTGTCGGTGTGGAGTCAGGAGACCAGCAAATTCTCGACAACGTTATCTGCAAGAGCCTGGACCTGAACCGCGTGGTTGAATTCGCCAAAGACGCTAAGAAAATAGGGTTAAAAACAGGCGCTTTCTACATCATCGGTTTTCCAGGCGAGACAAAGGAGAACATGCAGAAAACCGTCGATTTCGCACTTCGAGCTAAAACGTGACTACGATGTTGGCATGCATTTGTTTATGGCAACACCGTCCTACGGCACAAGACTGTACGAAGAATGCAAAACTAAAGGCTACATCCAGCAAAACTTGACTTGGAACGGTTTCGCCGAGGCAAGACAGCCAAAAGGCATGCCACTGATAACAACAAACGAGTTCACCCCAGCAGAAGTCAAAGACATAGCAGCAAAGGCTTTAGCTGAATACAAAAAACTCTCATTGATTGGGCATATCAAGCACCCTGGAAAAGCGCTTAAAACAGCATTTGACCAGCCGCAACTAATCTGGAAATACATCAAGAATTTAGCTTCATAGTCTCAAGTTTTATGACTAAATTTTTAGTCCAAACCCTTTTTCTGAATGCTGGTGAAGGTGGCGGGCTCGCTGGGATTTGAACCCAGGATTCTCGGCTCCGGAGGCCGATGCCTTAATCCGTGCTAGACTACGAGCCCACAACTGAAAAAACATGCCCTAACGATTTAAATCTAACTTATTCCTGAATTAGTTCTTGGTCTATCCACCAAGCCTTCTTTTTGCCCGATTTCTCGCCAGCGTAGTATTCGATTATTGATTTCCCAGTTTGTTTTTTAGAGGTTTTCTGGATTTTTCTAAGCCTGTTGAGTATGAGCCATCGGTTTGTTTTAATGTAGTCTGCCAGTTCAGGGGTGGTTGCTGATTTGTAGTGCATTAGGTACTCCATGATTTTGTGGTCTACTTCGTCGATGCAGTAGGCGTGGGGGTCGATTTTTCCATGTTGGAAGGTGAGGATTTCGAGGTCGGCGAGGTATTTGCGGATTTGTCCGAATTCCTGCTCGATTTTGCCCATTCGTTCCTGCAGAGTTAGGAGTATGTCTGGTTTGGGTGTTTTTTGGAGTTTTTCGCTATGGCTTCGCGGATAAATGTGCTTCTGTCTCCTTCAGGGATGCGTAATGCCATTTCCTGGTAGACTTGCTTCGGGTAGTTTTCACCGTGACTATTCGTGTCTTCGCTCATGCCGACGCCTCAGCACCAGATATGGGTGCTTTAGTTATTTCATGGTTTCCCTGCAAACTGGGCTCAGTTGCTTGTGGCAGCCTGCACAACCAACCTGCAACCCGCAGCGGTCGCTGAGGGCAAAACGCAGTTTATTTGAAATCTGGTGGTTGTTGTTGTGGTATAGGCGGTTTTCTGCCACAACTCTAAGAAAAAACTCCAACTGACACAAAAATTCTAGCTGTGACTCTCAAGCGCAGCCGCTAAAACAATAATAATTTATTTGAGAAACATAAAGTAGAAGGTAGGTGAATTATATTGATTGATTGGTCCCAAAAACAATTGTTAATTCTAGCGTTTGATCATCGAGCGTCTTTTCTTGAAAAAATGTTTGAAATAAAAAATCGCGCGCCAACAGCTGAAGAAAAGCGGCAGATTGAAGACTACAAAAAAATCATTTTTGAAGGCTTCAAGCTTTCCCTAAAAAAGAATGTTCCAAAAGAAATTGCCGGCTTACTTGTGGATGAAGAATTTGGAAGCAGGGTTCTAAGGGAAGCCAAAAAAGAAGGCTTAACTTTTGCTATGCCGGTGGAGAAGTCCGGTCAAGAAGAATTTGACTTCGATTACGGAGAAAACTTCGCTAAACACATCGAAGAGTTCGATCCAAGCTTCGTGAAAGTGCTGGTACGTTACAATCCGGAAAGCGATGCAACACTAAACAAAAGACAACTTATAAGACTAAAAAAACTCAGCGATTACTTAGCTCAAAAAAAGAGGCCGTTCCTCTTTGAACTCATTGTCCCTGCAACTCCAGCCCAACTGACAAAACTGAGCGGATCAAAAGAAACCTACGATAAAGAGATGCGCCCTAAACTGATGGTTGACAGCCTTAAGGAAATTCAAGACGCCGGAGTTGAACCCTCTATTTGGAAACTGGAAGGCGTTGACAAACCTGAATCTGCTAAGGCAGTAGTGAAGCAAGCTCAGAGCGGCGGAAGAAAAGCCGGAGTTATCACGCTGGGACGCGGCGAATCTAAAGAGAAAGTGCAGGAATGGCTTAAAGTTGGAGCTAAAATACCTGGCATCATCGGGTTTGCTGTTGGGAGAACAATTTTCTGGCAGCCACTAGCAGATTATAAAGCAGGCAAGAATAAGCCGAAAAGAAGCTGCTGAAAAAATCGCCCAAAACTACGGAGAATTCACCGAGCTGTGGCTAAACGAAAGTAAAAGGGGTAAAAAATGACTTCGTTGAGGTCATTATCCCCATCTATGACTAGAATTACTATTGCCGGAGCAGTCGGCGCGGCACTTCACATGGGTAAAGGAGACCCAGACAAAATTGACCAAACCGCCCTGGATTTTTCCAGAGCAGTCCTAAACCAGACAGAAGTCGACGGCGAAGTCATTTGCTGCGAAGGACCCAAAGACAATGCACCAGCGTTTAATTGCAAAGAAAAAGTCGGCACAGGCAACGGTCCCAAAGTGGAGTTTGTAATCGACCAAGTTGACGGGACAACAGCAACTTCTAAGGGAAAGAAGGATGCTATCTCAGCCTTGGCATGTGCCCCAGCAGGCTGCTTGCAGGTTCTACCAGACGACGGATACTACTTCAAGATAGCAACCGACGGACAATCGAAGGGCAAAATCTCCACAGACATGTCCATTGAAGATATCGTGCGGACTGTGGCTAAACAGAAAAATTTGCTCCTCGGAAATTTCACAGTTATAATGCTTGAGCGTGAAAGGCACCAGGAATTACTCGACAGATTAAGAAAAATGGGGGTAAGAATCATCTTGATAGCTGACGGTGACATCGCAGGTGCCATAGTGACTTGCTTGCCTGATTCAGGCGTTGATTTGCTGCTTGGTGCAGGGGCAGGCGCTGAGGCAACCATCGCTGCAACCGCAGTTAAATGTCTTGGCGGAACGATGCTGGTTAAGGTTTGGAAGGATAAAAAAGATGACGCGAAAAGAATGGAAAGATTGAGGGCGGCAGGCGTCGACACCGAAAAAACCTACACTGAAAACGAGCTGGCTAAAGGAAACGAAATGATTTTTGCTGCCTCAGGCGTAACTAAAGGCGAAATGCTTGATGGCGTGCGATTTACTTCTACAGGAGCCATTGTGAATTCTTTCTGCACTAGACTGCCGAGCGGAACCATAGAAAAAACAGAAACCACCCTAAAATTCAAAGGTCACCCAATCTACAGCCAAATAACCTAGACCCTTTTTTTCTATATCAGTTTCTACAAGAAATGAAGTAAAAGGTTTGAGCCGCTATACCAAATGAACCTATTCAGTTGGAATCGGTTGGCCAGCTAACTTTGTCAATTCAAGGTACCGTTGCTCAACGATTCCGCGCAGTTGTTTGCGCAACTCTTCACCGGCAACATTCCTTTTTTTCAGCAGAGCCGTTTTTTTAGCTAATTCTTCGTCGCCAAGTCCTTTAAACCAGACTTCAAAGTCGCCTCGTTGAATGTGAAACTCCAGTGAGATTACGTCGGCTTTGTCGAGTTTGTTTATGAAATCTCGCAGGTTGTGGGCGTGGAGGCTTAGGGGTTTTCCGATTGTAGCGTAGAAGTTGAATGCTTTATCGTGTGGTGCGTAGGCTAATATTGCTGCGGCTTTTTCTTTGGTTGTTTCGGGTACGCCAAGCGCTCTTTTTCCTTTCTCCGTAATAACATAGAGCCCTTTCTCGGGTAAACTCACGTACCCCATTTTGATGAGCCCTAAAAGGTGCATGTTAACTGGCTGGTACTCTTTTTTTGTTTCTTTCGCGATATCCATGGCTTTTTGCGGTTTCTCGTTTAGGAGCATGGTTTCCAGTATTTCTTGTTTAATAAGCGATAAACTCATTTCAGGCACCTTACTGGTAGAGTTATGTAGAACGGTCTAATCAAACTTTTCCTTAACTTATCTCTGGGAGCAGCAGTTTTCTTTTGCTTCCAAGCGGTTGGCGCGGATAAGTAAAGCTTTAGTACAAAGATTCATAATGCTAAATGAATAATGGTGACTGATAGGACATGAAGATTGCAGTTTTCGTTTATGAGTATCCGCCTAAAATCGTCGGTGGATTAGGCACATATGCGGCTGAGATTACACGGAAGTTTGTTTTAAACGATCATGATGTTACGGTTTTTACAATGAATGATGATGCTGGTTCTTTGCCGACTCGGGAGATTTGGCGTGGAATAGAAATCCACCGTCCACTCCACATCGACATTTCAGATTCCCTGCCAGACGTGATTGCAGATGACATTAAGAAATGGGGCAGAGGACTGCATTTGTTCGGTAAACTCATGGTTTACAATTACCTGTCTGCAGCTAAACTCATCAACGAGTTGATAAAGAAAGAAGGCATGAAATACGACATCGTCGTCGCCCACGACTGGCTCTCGGCTATGGGCGGCATCACAGTTAAACGGGAGACGGGTTTGCCGTTGGCTTTCCACGTTCACTCAACCGAGAAAGGCAGAACATTAGGAACTGGTTCAAGCGTGGTCAGTAACATAGAGTTGCGCGCTGGCAAAATGGCTGACCTGATTGTAACAGTCTCGTACGCTATGAAGGATGAGCTCATACAGCTTGGTTTCCCCAGAGAAAAGATTCAAGTCAGCTACAACGGAGTTGACCCGCAAAAGTACAATCCTGAAAAGGTGTCCCAACAGGACATTCAAAGAATCAGAAGCAAATACGGCATCAAAGATGACGAGTACATGATTCTGTTTCTGGGTCGACTTGTAGGCGTCAAAGGCGTTGACAAACTGATTATGGCTTTGCCCCATATACTGGCAAAGATTCCTAAAGCGAAACTGGTAATTGTAGGCGTTGGCGACCTTCAGGAATATCTTATCAAACCTGACTAGAACCATACGCTTAGATGAGTACGTCAAGTTCTGCTTTGACTTCATACCTGAAGAAGAACGAATCCTGCACTACGCTGCCTGTGACATAGCAGTGTTTCCAAGCCACTATGAACCATTCGGCATAGTTGCAATAGAAGCCATGAGCATGGAGAAACCCGTCGTGGTCGGAGCTTCTGGAGTTAGTGGAATGAGGGAAATAGTGATTTGCTGCGGTCCAGAACAATGCGGCTACCACGTAGACCCAAATAACCCTTCAGACATTGCGTGGGGTGTAATCAGTGCGTTGGAAAGCCCTGAAAAACGAAAAATGCTCGGCAAAAATGGGAGAAAACGCGTCTTAGCAGAGTTCACATGGAGCAAGATTGCCGAGAAAACCGTGGATCTCTACAAAACAGTCGTAAAACGGTAAACCCTTTGACTGACGACTTTGATTTAAAGCATCGTGTCGCAAGGGAAGCTGCCACCCTGCTTTATTTTGGAGCTGAAAAAGAGTACAAGCAAGCTAAAACAAAAGCTGCACAAACTTTCGGTGCCCACTTTTTACCCTCCAACCTTGAAATCGCCCTCGAACTGGACAAGATTGCAGAAGAGAATGAGGGCCCAAAAAGAAAGGAACGCTTAATCCAAATGCGAAAGGAAGCCCTAAACATAATGCGGCTTCTTGGCGCGTTTTGTCCTGTTTTGATTGGGAGCGTTTGGCGTGGAACGATTAAGCAGGGAAGCGACATCGACATCGCCGTTTACACAGATGAGCCGGAAGAAATCATCTAAAATCCTCAAAGCTGGAGGGGTAAAGGTGTCAAAGACAGCTTGGACAACCGTGAATAAGCGTGGAGCAACATTGGAGTCATTCCACATCTACGCTGAAACCGCCTCTAAACATGGGCTTGAAATTGTTGCTCGCAGCCGAGAGGAAGCAGGGAAAAAACGGAAATGCGAAACCTTCGGCGACGAATTAAAAGGCTTAAACATCAAGGAACTTGAAAAAGTCCTCGAATCAAACCCAACCCAGCAGTTCATCCCAACATAATTCTCGTTGAAAACTGGTTTTTTATCAAAAAAGAAAATAAATAACCATTCCAAATATTATTTTGAAAAGCGGATGAAACATGGCAATTGACAAAAAATCTCTCAAGAAAATGTTTCCACACCTCTACGAAGAGTTAGAAACAGGAGAAGCCAAAGTTCCAATTAACGCTGTGCGAAAAAACCCGCTGGAAGCTGAAGAAGAAGCCTCTGGCGAGGAATGCGAGTGCGAGGAAGAAGAGGCCTCCTGCACCGAAACGCCTGGTAAGCTGCGCCATTTTAACCCTTCCGCCGTAGATTTTATTCGACGATGCGACACGGAAGCGCAGGCAGAGGAAATTATTAGTTACTTGCAGAAGAAGGGCGAAATAACAAAAGAGAACGCCGAACAGATGCGGTGTCAGCTTAAACAGAAAGGCGTAAGAAGCTTCGGTCCCAAAAAAGAAGAAAACCATTATTTTAGAGAAGGCGGCATCTACTAAAAAGCCCTCCACCCTATGTTTCCTAAAGTACAGAATCGTCCTTACGCAAAAAACAGGTATCGTGAGGAGACAGCAGCATATTTGGATCCTAATATCCAATCATTGCAGAAAACCTATAGAGGGTAGGTCGTATTGGCGTTTTCAGCAGCCATTAACATGTTGAAAAAAAAGGCAGCCCTAAAGAACCTTACGTTTAGAACATCACCTTGCAAAAAAAACTGTTTTATGTAAGGGGCTATAGTTTTTTCTGAGCAGTTGAGTTCGCGCATGTTCTTTTGGGGGAAAATTAATAAAGTAAGAGCCTATTGTAGACGCTTACAGTAATAGGTGAATGTCAATGGCGATAAAAGTTGGAATTAATGGTTTTGGAAGAATTGGAAGACTTCTATACAGAGCAGCAATAGAGAAAAAGGCAAATATTGATTTCGTAGCCATCAACGACCTCGCAGACGCAAAGACTAATGCTCATCTTCTCAAGTACGATTCCGTTCACGGACACTTTCCAGGTACCGTTGAAGTAAAAGGAAATGACCTGGTTGTTAACGGGAAAGACCTTAAATGTCTGAGCGTAAGAGACCCCACGCAACTGCCATGGAAAGACTTGGGAGTTTACTTAGCAGTCGAATCCACAGGCTTATTCACTAACCGTGAAGGCGCAACCAAACATCTTACCGCAGGAGCAAAAAAAGTCCTCATCTCCGCCCCAGCAGAAAACCCAGATGCCACCTTCGTCTTAGGCATAAACGACAAAACATACGACCCCGAAAAACACAACATCCTCTCAAATGCAAGCTGCACAACAAACGGTTTAGCCCCAATAAGCAAAGTCTTAGCAGACAACTTTGGCTTAGAGAAAGCTTTCATGACAACATGCCACAGCTACACAAACGACCAGAAAATCCAAGACATAGTCCACAAAGACCCACGCAGAGCCAGAGCAGCAGCAATCAACATCATCCCAACAAGCACAGGCGCAGCAAAAGCAATCGGCTTAGTTTTGCCAAGCTGTGCTGGAAAAATGAACGGCTACTCATTACGTGTCCCAACTCCAGACGTATCCATCATTGACTTGGTTGCAATCTTAGGCAAAGAAACAACTAAAGCTGAAATCAACGCAGCTATGAAGAAAGCCGCTGAAGGCGAACTCAAAGGCATCCTGCAGTACACTGAAGACCCAATTGTCAGCACAGACGTACTTCACAGTACATACAGCAGTGTGTTCGATGCAGATTTAACCATGGTTTTAGGTGAGAAGAGCAACTTCGTTAAGGTCTTCGCATGGTATGACAACGAATGGGGCTTTAGCAACCGCATGGTTGACTTCATCGAAATGATCGGCAAAAAAGCAAAGCTCTAAGAGAAGAGCGCAAACAAGTTTAAATCCACCCTTCTTTTCCTTTTTTGTAATTAATTAAATTGAGAAGTGAATAACATGGCAAAGTACAAGACATTAGACGATTTCGATGTTAAAAACAAAGTTGTCTTAGTCAGAGTTGATTTTAACTCGGAAATTGATCCGCGACCAAGAAGGTTACCAGCGATGTACGCATACGAGCCCACGCTGAAACAACACTGAAAAGAGCTCGCGGAGAAAGGCGCCAAAACCGTTGTGCTCGCGCATCAGGGACGCAAAGGAGACCCAGACTACACACCGCTAAAAGAACACGCTGAAATCCTTGGAAAAATCCTCAAGTGCCCAGTAAAATACGTTGACGACCTTTTCGGCGACAAAGCCAAAAAAGCCATCAAAGACCTAAAAGGCGGAGAAATCCTTGTTCTTGGAAAACGTACGCAGCTGGGATAAAGAAACAAAAAGCTCAACGCCTGAAGAAGCCAGCAAAACCGAGCTCGTACAGAACCTTGCACCACTCGCAGACCTATTCGTTAACGACGCTTTTGCCGCAGCACACCGCGGACACGTGTCCATGGTTGGATTCACCGCTGTTTTGCCCTCTGCAGCTGGACGCATAATGGAGCGCGAACTAAAATCCCTCAGCAAAGCACTAGAGAAACCTGAGAAGCCATGCGTTTACGTTATGGGTGGAGCAAAAGCCGACGACAGCCTTGAAATCAGCAAGTACGTTTTAGGCAAAGGCATCGCAGACTACGTGCTTACTGGCGGTGTAACGGGGCAATTGTTCCTTGCAGCTAAAGGCGTCGACCTTGGCAAAGGAAACATGGCGTACTTGGAAAAGAAAGAACTAACAGGCTTAATTCCAGGCATTAAAGCGTTGGAGGAGCAGTACGGCGACAAAGTAATTGTTCCAGTTGACTTAGCCGTAGACGTAAACGGTAAACGCAAGGAAATAGCTGTGAGCAAGCTGCCAACTGAATACTCAAGCAAGGACATCGGCGCAAAAACCGTTGAGAACTACACAAAAATAATTCTGAAAGCTAAATCCATCGTGGTCAGCGGACCCATGGGAGTCTACGAAGACAAAGAATTCAATTATCGGCACCAAAAAAGTCTTTGAAGCCATCGCAAACAGCAAAGCCTTCAGCCTTGCAGGCGGCGGAAACACCATCGCAGCCATCAACGAATACGGTTTAAGCAAGAAAATCGGGTACATCAGCACCGCAGGCGGAGCACTCATCGAATTTTTGATGGGAAAGAAGCTTCCGGGCGTTGTGGCGCTGGAAACCGCGGTTAAAACCAAAAAAATCTAACCTTCTCTTTCTTTTTTCTTGGGGATTAGCTGCCGTTAGCTGAAAATTTGTTCAATATTTTGGGAAATTGTTTTTAGGTCTTTTGCTATGAAATCCGGCTCCTGTTTACTCTCCAAGAGGTCTTTTAATGTGTTGAACTGTGATGGAACAAAAATTGTTTTTAACCCCGCTTGTTTGGCGCCTTTGATGTCTTCAATTGGGCTGTCGCCGATGAAGACCGCTTCGTTTGCTTGGATTTGAAGTTTGTTTATGGCATGTTGGAATATGTGGCTGCTTGGTTTTCTCCAGCCTACTTCCTCTGAAACCACAACTGCAGTGAAGAATTCGCTTATTCCCACTTTTCTTAGGCTTTTGTAGATGACTGGTGCATAGGTAAAGTTTGAGATTAACGCTACCTTGCATTGCTGCTGGGCTTGTTTGATTAGTTTTTTTGCGCCCTCTCTTAGCTCAAGCGTGTTTATGAAGTCTTGGAAGAAAACGTTAAAAGCAGCTTTAATTCGGGGGTCATCCGCCGACACGTCAAAACCCAAATTGCCCAAGGCTTCCGCAACCCAAACTGCATTAGTTACTTCCCGCAGTTCTTCATAACGTACCTTGCGGTATTTTTCATGCGCCAAAATGTATGCTTCCAAAAACTTGTCTTTGGCAACATCAAAGCCCTCCTCTACCAAGGCGCTGTGCAATTTTTCGCGTGAAGCATCCATGGTGTAGTTTCTGCAGTTAACCAATGTGCCGACGAAATCGAAAATTACCGCTTTAGTGCAGGCATTTTAGGGTCTCTCTTTTTTGCTAAGATGCGCTGTCGGGAATTTGCCTTTGCTGAGGTGAGAGTCGCTTTGGATGGCGCATAAATTAACTTAGGCTTTAAGCACCAATAAAAGAATATTGCAACAAACCACGGCATATTTGGAGCCTATTAGGATCCAAATATCATATCATTGCAGAAACCTATAGGGGGTAGGTAAGCAAGTTTAAATCCGCTTGGTTAATTCAACTTAACTTGTTGGGTGGCTTTAATGTCCGAAAAAATTAAGGTTCTGGCTTTTGCGGGCAGCCTACGAAAAGGCTCATACAACAAAGCCCTCATCCGCGCCGCCGTGGAATTGGCGCCTGAAAACATGCGCAATTGAGGTTTTTGATTTGGAAGGCATTCCCCCGTTCAATCAGGAATTTGAAGCTAATCCACCTCAAAGAGTAAAGGAATTCAAAGATAAAATCAGAGAATCCGATGCACTGCTTATCGCTACTCCAGAATACAACTACTCAGTCCCAGGCGTACTCAAAAACGCCCTCGACTGCGCTTCAAGACCCAGAGCAGATACGCCTCTTGAAGGCAAACCAGTCGCCATCATGAGTGCCTCAACAGGCAGATTCGGCGGTGCCAGAGCACAGTACCATCTGCGGCAATCCTTCATTTTCCTCAACATGCACCCAGTTAACCGCCCCGAAGTCATGTTATCAGATGCATCACACAACGTTGACGCAAACGGAAAAGTCACCAACGAGCAAACACGCCAACTCATCCACCAACTGCTTGAAGCGCTCGCAGCATGGACTATTAGGCTAAGAGAAAAGCCGCAGTAACTAATGCTCCCACAGTTTTTGCGTTGAAACAGCAAAGCCTTAAAATGGCAAGGTGCCACGTTAGGGATTGGCGCATCAACATGAGAGTCATAGCTGACCTGCATATTCATGGCCGTTACAGTCGGGCAACAAGCGAGCAAATGAGCATTCCCGAAATTGCAAAGTACGCAAAAATTAAGGGTTTGAACCTTGTGGGCACGGGCGATTTTACTCATCCAGCATGGCTCAAAGAAATCAGGGAAACACTCGTGCCAGAGCAGGATTCAGGGCTCTTCAAGTTAGCCAACGCAGATTCTCCTGTGCGTTTCATGCTTCAAACCGAAGTCTGCACCATCTTCGATTATAAGGGAGAATCAAAAAAGGTTCACCATGTCATACTTACTCCGTGGCTTGAAACAGCCGAACAAATCAATGAGCGACTTCAAAGCTTTGGCAGTTTGAGTTCAGATGGCAGACCCATCCTCAACGTCTCAGCATCCCAACTGGTCGAGCAGGTGATGGAGGTTTGCGGCGACAACATGGTTTTTCCAGCCCACGCTTGGACACCATGGTTCAGCATTTTCGGCGCGTTCAGCGGCTTTGACACCGTTGAAGACTGCTACCAAGACATGACCAAACACATCCATGCCTTGGAAACGGGCTTATCGTCTGACCCACCGATGAACTGGCGCCTCAGCAAACTCGACAGATACACACTGGTTTCGAACAGTGACTGCCACAGTTTCTGGCCATGGCGCATCGGCAGGGAAGCCAACGTTTTCGAACTGGAAAAATTCACGCTACAAAGAAGTAACCGATGCAATCGCTGCCAACGATTCTTCCCGCTTCAAATTCACCATTGAAACTGACCCAGCCTACGGCAAGTACCACTGGACTGGACACCGAAACTGCAAAGTCTCCCTCTCACCCTCAGAAGCCATAAAATTCGGCAACATTTGCCCAGTTTGCAGAAGAAAACTCACCAAAGGCGTCGAACAACGCGTCGAAGAACTCGCAGACCGACCAGCCGACTTTAAGCGTGAAGGCGCGCCTGGGTTTTTGCGGTTGCTTCCGCTCTCCGAAATCATCGCGACTGTGCTTGGGACTGGTTCGCCTTCAACGCAGGCGGTTTGGAAAAACTACAATTTGCTAACTGAGAAATTCGGCGACGAATACAATGTGCTGATTGATGCGCCCCTAGATGCGTTGGCTCAGGTGGTGGATGCGCCGATTGCTCAAGCCATCGTGAAGGTTAGGGATGGCACCGCCAAAGTTACGCCTGGATACGACGGTGTCTATGGTCAACTGGTTTTAGGAGTTGATGCTCCGCCACCAGTTAAATTCAAGCCCAAACTGATTCAGCCTACAGTTAAACAGAAGAGCATGACTGATTTCTGGTAAAACCCAACTTTCCAGAAACAAATCGTTTAATTCCCACAAACAATTCTAGTTTGCAAAGGACAGGTTACCCTTGAAAGAGCTTCTCACCAAAATCAACAACACAGCAACCCAAAAGTTTGGAGCACAATACGCTGAAGCCCGAGCACAAAAACTCTACAAAACAGCCCTCACCCTAAAAGAGGAACGCGTAGAAGCCGCAAAACAAGGCATCGAAAACGGCGTAGCTATCCGCGTGTTGGTGAATGGGGCATGGGGGTTTGCCTCCGTGGGCTCCTTGGATACCGCAATTTTGGAGGGGGCTGTCTCCGACGCTTGCAAAATGGCGAAATTGGCGAGTGAACGGTTAAAAACACCCATTAAGCTGGCAGCCGCGAAAGTCATTAACGACCGAGTTACATCGAAGCCCAAGAAGAACCCTGCCGACATCTTGATGGAGGATAAAATAAAAACTGCTTTGGCAGTGAACAGGGCAAGTTTGGATGTTGACAAGCGCATTAAGAGCTGCACAGTAGATTATTTTGATTTAACTGGCAATAGCACTTTTGTGAACAGCGACGGCACAAGCATTGAGCAGGATAAGCTGTATGTTTGGGCAAGAATAACTGCTTCAGCCCAGAGCGAGGGCGTCTTTACGTTTAGCCGCGATGAAATCGGCTCTACAGCAGGTTACGAGCTGTTTGATGAACAACTCCCAGAAGCGCTAGGTGAGAAGGTGGCTAAACTTGCCATTGAACAGTTGAACGCTAAATCTCCGAGGGGCGGAAAATTCCCCGTTGTACTTGGACCAAACGTTGTTGGAGTGTTTGTGCACGAAGCTTTTGGGCATTTAGCTGAGGCAGATTTGGCTTTGTCAGGCGGTGTGTTGGCTAATAATTTGGGGAAAAAAATCGGCTCTAATTTGGTGACCTTCTACGATGATGGCACCATTGAGGGCGCGTTTGGCGCATTCAAATACGATGACGAAGGCGTTGAAAGCCATAAGACACAACTCATAAAAGACGGCGTAGTAACGGGCTTGATGCATAACCGTGAAACCGCACAGAAATTCAACGCGCAACCCACTGGGAATGCGAGGGCTGAAGACTTCCGTGTGGAACCAATCATTCGCATGCGCTGCACTTACATGGCTCCCAGAGACCAAACTTTTGAGGAATTAATCGAGGATGTAAAATCTGGTTATTACTTTAAGAGTTTCAGGGGTGGGCAAGCTAACCTTGACGGAACCTTCCAAGTGGGCATCCAAGAAGGCTACGAAATAGAGAACGGCGAACTCGGCGCACCCGTCCGCAACGCATCCATAAGCGGAAACACCCTTGAAACCCTGCATCAAGTCAGTGGTGTCGGTAAGGATTTCATGTTAGATCCTGGTCGATGCGGCAAGGGTCAGATAGCTTTTATCAGTGATGGTGGACCGCATATTAGAATTAGCAAGGTGGTTGTCGGTGGCAGTGCTTGAAAAAAACATAATGATAAGTTTAGCAGAGAACGCTGTAGCGGCTGCTCTAAAAAAAGGGGCAGCAGAAGCTGAGGCGTACGTTTACGAGGGGCAAGCCTCCAACATAGGGATTGAACTGGGCCAAATCAGCAAAACCAACAGAATAATCGACCGTGGCTTAGGCATCAGAGTGGCCGCTAACAAAGCGATTGGTTTTGCTTACACAAACATCTTAGATGACTCAAAAGCTATCGAGAGCGCCGTTAATAGTGCTTTGAGTGCGGCAAGAGCAAGCAAACCTGACCCCGACTGGAACGGACTCCCCCAAAAGAAACCCTACGCGATAACCGAGAAAACTTTTGACAAAAAAATCGTTGCGCTAAGCTCAGAAGACCTAATTAACATTGCCTCAACCATGATTGATGCCGCTGGACAAGTAGATAAGCGCGCGTTCCCAATTGAAGGCGGCGTAGGCAGCGGTTACATTTCTGACGCCATCGCTAACTCGAACGGCATTTCAGGCTTCGACAGGGGAACAGTGATTGAGTGCAGTTTGGCAACGCTAGCTAAGGAAGGCAACTCAGTTACTCCAGTGTGTTTTGAGTTTAATGCTGCAAGAAACTACAACCTTGACCCTGCTTGGGTTGGAAAACAAGCAGCGAAAATGGCGGTTTCAGCCCTTAAAACCAAGCCAGTTGAAACCAAATCTGGCAAAGTAATCCTCACGCAATTTGCATTGCAGGAACTTTTAGCTTACACATTAATCAACGCCATCAGAGCGGACAGTGTTCAAAGGGGACAGTCGCCGTTTAAAGGGAAAATCGGGGAAAAAGTCGCTTCAGAAAACCTCACAATTTACGATGACGGCTTATTCGCTGGTGGATTGCGCACTGGGATTTTTGACGGCGAAGGCGTTCCACACCAGAAAACAGCAGTCATAGAGAAGGGTGTACTGCGCAATTTCCTATATGATAATTATTCAGCTAAGAAGGATGGCAAAGAAAGCACGGGTAACGCTTCAAGGGCTGGGTACCTGTCAACGCCAGGCATCGACACCACAAACTTCCACATCATGCCCGGAGACAAAACTTCGGACGAAATGATAAGTGAAGTGGATGATGGCTTAATAGTTTATTACCTGCAGGGAGCGCACAGCAGTAATCCTGTCAGCGGCGAATTCTCAGTTGTGGCAACTCCCGCTTGGAAAATCAAGAATGGAGAAATCACCCATTGTTCTAGAGGCGTCATGTTGGCGGGTAACATCTTTGAGTTGGTCAAAAACATCAGCGTTGTCGGCGGCAATGAGCGGCAGATGGGGCAGTTGATTTCGCCTTGGCTTCAAGTGGAAAATGTTCGAGTTATTGGGCAATAGATAGCGAAGATTTCTAATTTTTGTTTTTCTTAGTAATATTTGCCGAAGATACAAGGAAAATTAAAACTAAAATCAACGTAATTTCGAGCGTTTGGCTGGCGTCGCCTGGAACAGAAAATATTGTGGTCGGGTCGCTCGTTGGAGATGTTGGGTTAGAAGGTTGGGAAGAGGATTTTGGCAAAAGTGGTTGTACTGATAAAGGCGAATGGGTGGGTGAAGGCGTTAATTGTGGCGTAAGTGTCGGAGTTGGAGCTGGAGTGTCGGTGGGAACTAGGGTGGGTGTCGGAATGGATGTGGGGGTTGGGGTAGGTGTTGATGGAGCTGGTGTTGGAGAGGCGGTTGGCGTTGGAGTTGGAGTAGGCGTCGGGGTTGGTGTGTCGGTAGGCGGTGGCATCGGTGTTAGTGAAGGTGTAGGGATGGGTGTTGGTGCTGGAGTAGGTGAAGGTGAGTTGGTTGGTGTCGGAGATGGAGTCGGGGTCGGGCTTGGTGTCGGAGTTGGAGAAGCAGTAGGTGTTGAACTCGGCGTTGGAGTAACAGATGGCGATGGCGTCGGAGAAGGTGGAGGGTTAATTTGTTGTGTTATCACAAACGTTTGCCCTGAACCATAAGAGTAAAAAATCATGTCTTTCGGGTTACTTGTAAGTACACCCGTATGATGTAGAGACTGCGAAACATCAGTGGCTTTTATGATTTGCCAGTTTACGCCATCATCGCTGGCCACTATCCTTGAGGTACCACTGGAGAATTCCGCGGTACTGGAAAAAAACATTGTTTTGTTTAGCCAAACTGCCGAGATCATTGGGAAATATCCATCTGATGGAAAAGTGTAGACTGTTTGCGGGGTAAAAGCAACGTTTGAGCCGTTATCGTAGAATCGTTCTATGTCATTAATCTGATAAGCCCTGTCTGTGCCGAGGTAAACCCAGTTACCATCAAACAGTAGCTCATCATAAATTGTGGGACCATAAGCTTGAATTTCTGCTGGGCGGTTAATGACGATACTCCAGGTTTTTCCAAGATCTTTGCTTCGAAAGATTCGTTCGCATTGCGTATTGTTGTAGCCTTGAGCCCACTCTGACGTAGCTACATACAGGTAGCCGTTTGCGGGGTTAAATTTAACGCTATGTAGATGTATTGAACCGAATGTCTGAATTACAGTCCAAGTTGCTCCCCCATCAACACTTTTCAAAACCGATGGAAGTAGCGGTGAAATACTATTATCATAAGTGGCTGTGTAGAGGTTTCCTGCTGCGTCTTCGGTTAGGTCAATGTAGAACCCGTCATTCTGGGAACCATTAGTGTTTAAGACTTCAGTGAAAGATGAGCCAAAGTTGATGCTGCGATAAAGCCTGTTAGTGCCGGGTATAGATACAAAAATGTAGTTTCTTGAGTCAACATAAACGTCAAAAACATAACCCGCGATGGCGCTGTTAGGGTTAGTTTGCTTTGGAAACTGGTAGATTAGGCTGAATGTGGCACCGTTGCTATCGCTTCGGTAGAGGTTATAGTTGGTGTCGCCTGCAAAAAGCGTCCCGTTAGGCGAGAAAAAGGAACTGCACATTTGACCGCTAAAACTAGAAACTGGATTAATTTGGAATTGATTAATTAAAGCGTTAACTTCAAAACTAAAGATTAAACCTGAGCAAAACAGTGTAAGAATCGTAAAAATTAGGAGCTGGTTTTTCCTTGAGATTACATTTGCCTCCTTCTTGGGTTTGCGTAAATTTGGTTTTAAGAAAAACAAACATAAGCCTAAACTGGATACAAAGTAACAGGTTCTGCACATTGGAAAGCGTTGCTGTCTCTATAGAACGCTGGTATCGTTTTTCATAGTTAGACTACTACTGCTTCTAGTAAAAGAGTGATATAGCCATTCCTACATGCCAATGGTTACTTGTTTATACTTTAAGCCCAGAAACTCTTGGAGTACTCGCCTAAAACGCCCTCGTAAATGCGCTTGGTCTGCTGGGCGATTTTCTCCCAATCATATTTTTCTTGGACCCTCTTGTATGCGTTCTCCCTGAGGCGCTTGGCATAGTTTTCGTCAAGCAAGACCTTTGTTATGCCCCAAGCTAAAGATTCAGGGTTGTTTGGGTAAACTTTTACGCCTGTGACGTCATGTTCAATGATTTCTGATAAGCCGCCAGTGTCAGACGCAACAACGGGGCTCTGTGCAGCCATAGCTTCCAACGCCACGATGCCAAAGGGTTCAAAAAGCGACGGCACAACCGACACATCCGCAACCCTCTGCAACTTGAGTAAGGTGGGTTCATCCATGAAGCCTTCAAAGAGCACTTTATGCTCCAAACCCATGCTACGCACGATGTTTAAGAGCTGCTCTTTCATGTAGCCGCTGCCGACGATTACGAATTTAGCATCAACTTTACTGAGGATTTTTGGAACAGCATTAATTAGGACATGGATACCTTTCTCGTAAACCAAACGTCCAACGTAGAGAACGATTTTTTCTTGAGGCAAAGCAAACTTGCTTCGAAAATCTTTCAAGTCACCGTCGCCGTCGTAACTTTGTGTGTTTACGCCGTTTGGAACCATAACTAACTTGTCGCTTGGTAAACCGAAAACGTATTTGACATGTGAAATCATGTATTCGCTGCAGCAAATAACCTTCCAAGCCTCATAAGTTAACCATGCTTCGGTTTCATGAATCATTTTTTCGGTGGTGGTATGTAATCCGTCTCTTCTCCCCATCTCTGTTGAATGCATAGTTGCCAGAAGAGGCTTTCTAAAAACGTGCTTTAACCCGATACCCGCGTTTGCTACGAGCCAGTCATGGGCATGGAAAACGTCGATTTTATCGGCGATTTTTCTTGTTAGAGCAGCTGTTTCCTTTTGCATGTTCATGTTCATTAGGTAAACCCATGTGGCGAAGTCGGGTGCAGGATTTTTGTAGGAGTCAACCCGGTAGACCTCGACGTCGTCAATTACTTCATGTGCTGGTGCCCCTGGGAAGTCGCAGGTTATCACATAGACTTTCACGTCTTGTTTAGCCAGATATTTAGATAAAAAGTAGATGTGGGGTGATATGCCTCCGATTACTCTTGGCGGATACTCCCAACTCAGCATCATAACGGTTAATTTATCTTTCATTTTTCTTTGCCTCCGCCACTTTGCTGTATATTTTTTGCACTTCTTTTACCAACAGGCTGGGGTCTGTTGGAATAACTGTTATTTTTTCTTTAGGCACATTGTATATCCTGACTACCTCATCTTTCATGTACTCGGATTTTACAGCTTATTTTTTCAGCTTCATAGAATCCAAGCCATTCGATGCTTTTGATTGCCATGTTGTATGAGGTGTTAGAGTTTGGCGAACGGTGGTCTTCTATGCTTTCAACAGAGTAAACGAATGGGATGCCAAGGCCGTTTTTCAATGTGACTGCTGCTGGGATAAAATGCCAATCGAAAACGTCTATTAAATCAACATGCTTGTGGGCTTCATAGTAAATGCTGGTTGCAGCCCGCTCAACTTCTTGGTTCAAGGTTAATACCCATGTTAAGACGCCGATGTGGGTTCGCACTGGGTTGGCAACTCTGAAGGTTTTTACTCCGCTTGGCTCTTGCGTTTGTCCTGTTGCGGAGTCATCATAGGTTACAACGTTAACGTCCACTTTGTTGTTGGCAAGCTGAGTTGATAGGGCGCTGACGTACCCAGAGAGTTGACCTACCACCCTTGGCGGATACTCCCAAGAAAAAATGATAACGCGCATATTTCCACTACGTGAAAAGCGAGCAGACCTTAATTATTCCTCTTCCATTAAGATAATACCGTTTTTTGCCCTCATTATCGTAGAAGCTTTCAGCGAAACCTTCAGACTTGTATGTGTCTAGAATGCTTTCAATTTCACTTGGGTCTTTCTGCAGAAGCCTCGCTACTTCCTCGCCTCTGCGTGCTAAATCAGCGGCTGTAGCGCACAAATTGTGCAGTGTCTGAAGAACCTTGTCTGGAAACGGAAGCTCTTCTCTCATTTTAATGCACCATGCTATCAGAGAGTAGGGCAACTTATCTTATAAACGCATACGAGAGTGTTTTATTAGAAAAGCTGGGTTGCATCCTGCATCTGCTTGCTCAGGATGGAGTAACGTTTTTGTGCAGCCTCAACTATTGCTTTTCTAAGTTTCCCACCTTCCTCTTCTGAATTGAGCGCTCTAATTTGGGATGCTAATTTCTTGTCTTTCAGCGAGTTCTTTGCCCAACTCTCAAAATCGCCATTGCCAACATGGAATTTTATAGCTTTAACATTTACGTCTTCGAGTGCCTTAATGAATCCCTTCAAGCTCCAAGCCATCGTGCCAGTATAGTAGTCTTTTCCGACGCCCGTGTAGAACAAGAAAGGCTCGTTAGCCGTTAAAATTGCAAGTCTTAGCCTCGCCTCGAAATCGTTGAGTAAGGTTTGGGCAGCTACAAAAGCATCCATGGGCGACTCGTATGGGCTAAAGTACGAGTGTACTTCTCCTGGTCCTCCGCCAGCCGTGAACATGTAGTATAGGTGGTCGCTTGTTTGGAAGTCACGCCACAGCCTGAGAAACTCAGCATCCTCCGCTTCTTTTATGAGCGGCTCTAACCTGCGCAAGGTGGTGTAGTATGCCCATTGCATAACGTTGCCAAGCCACCCAGACTGGTCTCTTTGAATGTCAGCCCATGAAACAGTGCCTCCAGCTTCTGGAACATCGATTTCTCCTGCTGAAGCATGTTTATCGACAACTTCAGATGGCGTAACCATCTGCAGATGGTCAAATTTCAAAATCTCATCGGGCAGGTGCTGGAGGAAACTGTGGATGCCTGTTTCGGGCCAATGGTGTTCGCCGAATGTTTCGTAGTCGGGGAAAATGTTTATGCATTCGCCCTTGGTTTCAGATAGCCACCGTGCATACTTGTCGGCGGTCAGGGGCCACTCGGGCCACCATCTTTCCGAAAACCTAAAGCCAATATCATCAGTCAACTTGTAATTCCGCAACAATACACGGATTTTTTTTGTGTCTTTGGGAGTGTAGATGTAGTTGGGTGATTTTCCGCCCAGAATCTTCTCAATGCCTTCCGTGTAGATGCCCTTGTATCCCATGCTCTCAACGGTTTTAGCGATGGTGTTGTTGTAGAGCAACTCGGTGTTCTCAAAAACATTCGGTGTATAACCAAGCAAATCCTTCACGGTTTGCTTGTGCATCTTTGCTTGTTCGATGAATTCTTCTTTTTCAGGGTAGAGGCTGGCGATTGAATGGTAGTAAGTTTGGTTTAGAAACTCCACTCGCCCCGAGGCAGCGAGTTGCCTGAAGCTTTCCAGCAGGTCCTTGTCAAACATTTCACACTGTTCAAGAAAAACGCCTGAAACACTAAAGGAAACCTTAACCTGCTTGCGTTCATGTTTGTGTCTGTCTATTACGTCTAGAAGTATCTGGTTTGACGGAAAATAGCATTTTCTTGCGGCACGCTTGAAGATTTCCCTGTCAACTTCATTATCGAAATAATAGTTGAACAATTCATTTTTTGATAAGCGCCTTAAGACTTTGCCTTCCCAGAAACAGGTTTCGCCTCAGCCTGTGGGGTTGGTGAACTTCAAAGACAAACACAACATCAGTCATGACACTTTAGCCTCTAAACCAAACAATATCAGAACCTACAGGTATTTCTAACTTATCACTGCTGACTTCTTAGTAGTTGTGCAGAAAATGTCCCTGTACCACAACAACAACCAAAGTCTGCGCAAAAATCTGATTGTTAGCAGTTGTAGCATGCACCTTTACTATTTTGCAGGCTCGACAACTATAGAGCAGTTGACTGGTTGCCCATAATTAACAGAGCCCTGTAAGGATACTGTCAGGGTATAGTTTCCAGGGCTACTTGGTGCCCAAATAGTTGGTGACGTAAACAGCGTTTTGGAATGTGCGGCAAGCGGCGGGTACTTTGCATTTATGTTCGCAGGAACATTGCTAAAGTCACCTACAGGCGGCATACTAAAAGTCACAGATAATGGGTAAGGTACAGCCCAATCATGAGGGTTAGTAACATAAATCTGCAAACTAAACTGCTCACTAGGCGAGTATATACCTTTGATGGGAACTATTTCTATTTCAACGGGTCCATCGCCCTCTCGCACAGGCTGAGGTGGCTCCACATACAAATAAGCCGCCATAGCAAACACAGCAGCCAAACACATAATTGCTAAGACAAAAAGAGCAAGGTATACTTTTCCGCGGTTTCTAAGTTTCCACAAGACAGCCAAAGAAGCCGCTACTAGAACACCAATAAAGAGGACGGAGAGCGGCAACTGTATGAGCTCAAATGCCATAAGAAGCCACTTGTAGCCATCGATATTTAAGCTTAAAGTAAGGATGCAAGATTGGGTGTCTATTGAAAAAGTTTTAATGCGTACATAGTGCAATGGTGTATTTGCGGTTGGGGGCAAGTGTCCGAGGGTAAAGAAGAAATTTACTCAACCATGTTTAGTTCACTTAAGCATCCTGTCCGCCGCAAGATACTTCGAATATTAGCCGATAAACCCCTAACTTTCTCAGAAATGCTCGATTTGCTCGGTGTTTCCAGTTCTAATTTAACTTATCACCTTGAAAGTTTAGGGGAACTGGTGACCAAAAACGACGACGGAGTGTATAGGCTGTCAACTTTTGGGTCAGCAGCTGTTAGCACGATGAAGATTGTGGAGGAAGCACCTCCCATTCAACCAAAAAAACGCACCTCTTTATCGTTGAAGTGGAAGGCAACCCTTGGAATCCTGCTGGTCGGCTTAATCTTGTTTTCAAGCATGGCAGCCCTGCAGTTTGGCGCCTTAAACCAAGCAACCAGCGAACGAGACAGCTTGCAGTCAAAGTACAATCAACTGCTATCCTGGAGCAACACCACAAACACCGCAATCAGTTTTCTTCAGCAAGTACCACAAATCGACACTTCACACTATCAAGCAACGCTTCTTAGCAATACTGTTGAGCAGCGCTCGGATTTAGGCGGAGCCTTAGAGCAGGTTATGACTTATGCGCTTACGAGCAGTGACAGCAAATTGGATGTGGTTTTCAGGTTTAGAAACAACCAGTTATCACGGTACCAGATTATTCTGCTTGAGGGTTCACCAGTTTACTCTTCGGCGCAGCCGTACAGTGTCTTGGATGCTGCTAAAGGTTTGCTGGGAAGGCTTGCAACATACGAGAGCACTTCTTACCTTGCAAACATGAGCAGATTGCTATCGATGGTTAACACTGAAACCCAAAGCATCGAAATCTCAGAAGGAAACATAAAGTTAAACGTGACAACCTCAGGCGACAGCGCACAAATACTGTATGATGTACACTGAAAACGGCGTTGACTTTTCGCCTAAAAGCCTCAGCTTGGTCTTTGACAACGGCGACTTGGAATCCCTAACGGACGGCTGGTTCCTATTCACTGTTGGAAGCACCACAGTCAACATATCCAGCGACAAAGCGGTTGAACTGGCAAAAAACGCACTTCACGGGTTACAGCTGGACCGCAAACGGCACAACAGTTTCCAACTTCAACGTGCTCTCCCAGAACCGGTTTTGGTCGTGTTTCACCCGAACACCAAAAATGGCTTAGCCCTCTACCCGCAGTGGACCGTAACGTTCTACCTTGACAAAGTGTACCCCGGCAACGTGAACAGCATTTATGTTGAGTTGTGGGCAGACACGGGCGAAGTAGCCCAGATAAAAACAAACAGCTAAAACGACGGACATATTTGGATCCTATTAGGATCCTAATAGTTGATCTATGCAGAAACGATAGAGGGGGGTAGGTGTTATTGGCTTTTTAAGCTGTCGTTAACATGTAGAAAAATAGTGCTATTTATGGGAAGGTCGCAAAGAGCAACGGAGCCTCCTTGTTCGCTAACTCAGTCAGGTTTGAGCTGCAAACTGGTTGTGATAGATGAAATAGAGCTGATCTGCCTTTATACAAAGGCTACAGATTTTCCGCGCAATAGTCCACTTAACATGCATTTTTGTCACTTTCTGGAAATAGGAATATTGCTTAACCGCTCATCTTGAATCGCAAATTAGGGAAAAATCTTATATGAAAAGCCGTTGACTACACAGACATGACACCCAACAAAAACAGCGGAAACCATCCAAACGAAAAATCCAACAAGACATTATTCCTTGCAATAGGCATAATAGCTATAATCCTAATCGGCATCGGAGCATACATTGTTTTAGGGCAATCAGCAAACCAACCAAACACATCGCCACCCCAACTCCCACTCCATCACCCACCGCATCCCAACCGCCATCGCCGACCACAAGCGACCCATCTACGTCAATCCAACAAAAGTTCTCCTTCAAACCAGCGTTGGAAACATAACCCTTGAGTTGCGAACCGATAAGCCGATAACAACTGCCAATTTCATAAACCTCGTGAATCAAGGAAAGTACGATGGAACAATCTTCCATCGAGTCATTGCTGGCTTTATGATTCAGGGCGGCGCAATCAGTCGTCCACTCCAACTATCGCTGACGAGATAGGCAACGACAACCGCAACTTACCCTACACCATAGCCATGGCTAAAACCAGCGCCCCCAACTCAGCAACAAGCCAGTTCTTCATAAACGTCGCAGACAACGGAAACAACCCCATCGATGCTCAAGGCACAAAATTTGATTCCGTCTACACCGTCTTCGGAAAAGTAATTGCAGGACAAAGCGTCGTTGACGCAATAGCCAACGCTCCAGTAACCACAAACCCATATGGTGAAAACAGTCAGCCAGTGAACCCAGTCACTTTGATAAAAGCAACTGTCTTGTCTTAAATAATTGCAAAAAGGGTAGAATAAAAAATTCAAATTATTTTTCTTTCTTTTACTAGTTAGAACAGTAAAACATCAAAGCGCAAATCAACGATTGTCGCGTGCAATAAGCATAATAGCCATCATTCTGATTGGTATCTGGGCATAAATTATGACTGAACGTAAAGATGAATATGCAAATGCAACAAAAGTTCTTCTCCACACAAGCATGGGAGAGATAACTATCGCTCTTCGAAATGACATGCCAATAACCACTGGCAACTTCATAAAACTGGTTACACAGGGAACTTTCAACGGCACAATATTCCACAGAGTCATACGCGGCTTTATGATTCAAGGCGGCGACCCAACAGGAACTGGATGCGGAGACCCATCAATACCCGACATCAAAGACGAATTCACGAGGACCAACCGCAACGACAGAGGCACCATCTCTATGGCAAATGCAGGTCCAAACACAGGAAGCAGCCAATTCTTCATCAACCAAGTAAACAACAATTTCTTAGACACCAAGCATCCAGCGTTCGGCAAAGTCATCTCTGGAATTGAAGTCGTGGACGCAATCGCTAAGGTTGCCACGAACCCAAACGACAAACCGCTGAAAAACGTCACGATAATTAGCGCATCAATTCTGCCATAAACAAAAAATAAGAATTTAAAAAACTGTTGATTATTTTTCTTTCTTTTCTTCTTTCTCTTTAGGTTTAGAACCGATTTCCACAACTTGGATGTTTATCTGGTACTTTTTGCCGCCAGCTACCATCTTGCCCTGTCCGTAGTAGCCTTTGCTGCCGGTTTTGAAGTCTTTCTTGTCAAGGATAAAATTCTGTTTATCGCCACATAGTTGAATGGCTGCCATATTTACGTCGCTCATTTTCAAAGTTCACCTAACGTTACTTCTAATTCAGTCTGCCTTGCTTTTCACCTTTTCGCTCATTCAAGCAATCGTTTTAGATTTTCGGGTTATTTTTTTATTTTCATTAAACCCAAATCTACAGCCACCATGAAAATGAAGGGCAACGCAAGGTAGAAAAAGGCAAAAAACACGTTGCCAAACAGTAGAGTGAACGGCTGTGAAAGAACACTGGGGTTTGAGAAGTCCAGTCCAGCCACATGCAGCAACCCAAGCAGAGCTGAGCCTGTTAGGGTTAATGCTAAACTTACTAGGAACTGGATGGTGAGTCTTCGTTCTTTGCCGAACATGACAATTGAGATGAGGGATGATAAGACAAACATCCAAGCGAACGAGCAAACGAAGACTAGGAGGTTTGAATTCGAGTTTATTGACGAGGACAGAAACGGAATGGAACCTGACAAAGAGTGTGACAATGTGGTTAGAGCTGATTGAGTAAAAATCTGGTAGCTCACCATAAGAACCCACGCTAAAACCAGATAAACTGCTTTCACCGCGATTGACCTAGCCACACCATTCACCCGCAACACTAAAGGGCAAAGCTTGTTTTATAACATTTACCGTGCCTATTTTTCATTTAACCGAGTTTCTCGGCTGAATCTTAATGGGGATACTTCCACTGCAAAAAAACAAAAACGACTTATTGATTTCCAATTTTAAGGAATTAAAAAGGGAATAGATAACTTTACGGATTGAGCTTAAGTGGCACATTTACTTTGAATTGTTGGCTTTTTCAGCATCTTTTGAGTAAACGACGTTTAGAACAATTGAACCGTTTAGCTTGGCTTTCACCATTCCAACTTCAAATGTTAAATCCTCAAAACTTAGTTTCAAATCTGATTCTTTCCCAGCGAGTTTATCCATAACTGACAAAACAAGACTCGCCATTGTTTCAGTAGTTTTTTCCATACCATGAGTAGCTTTTTCCATAAAAATTCCTACAATAATTCTTGTTTTTCACAAATATAAGCTTTAAAGGCTCCATTTAATTTGGGTCCTATGAAAATTTACCAGCAAATAAACTTAGCATTATCATTAATGGGAAAAGCTTTTAAGCACTAATCGTGTAACTCAAGAGTTCATAAACAAGTGAGTTTGCATGAAAAAAATCGATAAAATCATCGGCTATGTCCTATTGACGTTAGGGGTTATTTTGCTGCTCTTCTCAACTGTTGAAATGGTAAGCGTTTATACGGGCAATGCTTCGCCGCCAAAACTCTTTAACATCTCTGACATTTCATTGCCAACTGACCAAGCAGGGACAAACGTAACGGTCATACAGGGAGCACAGATAAGTAATCTTCCTAACCTGTTCTTCTGGTTTATTCTGATGTTCTTTGTGTTGTTTGCAGGCGGAAAAATAGCTTCTCTTGGCGTCAGCATGATTAAAGACATTAAAGTGGAAATTAAAGAGGCCATGTCAGCCTCTCCAGAAACAAAAAGTACTTAAAAACCAGGGTGACATGTTATGGATGCTTCAGCTATCGAATACATTAAAATTTTTATCGATGTCTCGGTAGCTGCCATTATAACATTAGTTCTGTTTGTTTTGGCGCGTCGAGCAAGAAGAGAACAGACATTTGTGGGGTTTAAAGAAAGATCCTACGATGAAAAGTACGCTGGATTCTCCCTTCTTGCAATGGGTATAGCTGTAATTGTTGTCTCAGTCTTCGAATTGATAACCCTCTTAGAGGGCGGTTCGTTCTCAACGATTCCCTTTAGCTTATCCAACATCTCCATCTTGGAGGACAAGTAATTCTGGACATCTTTTAGGCTTAGGTTTCGGCATATCCTTTTGGCTTATGATATTTGGCCTTGGCGGAAGAAAACTTGTGTCCCTTGGACTGGACATGCTTAAAGGCAGAAAAGTTATTTTACGTCGAAGCCAAGAAAAAACCCGTTAATCGAGTGAAATAGGGAAAATTGGTGCGGTCGCCGGGATTTGAACCCGGGATCATTAGCTTGGAAGGCTTACTTACAACCGAGAGATTATCTCAGCCGTTTAAAGTCCTAAACCAGACTAGACGACAACCGCGCTGGATAAGTCCATATTCTCAGGCGTAATTTAAGTTTATCTGACTAAGTCATCGGTGAAATTTTCAGTTTTTAATGGAATGGTATATCTTGCGGCTGGTTCTTGTTTAATGTAGTTGAAGAAGATGAGTTCAGGAAAAGATAGGCAAAAAATTCCCGGAAGCCGCATGAAAATCCTAACTAAAGACGCCAAACAAATGGTAAATGGACCTTACTACTGCCCAAAATGCCGAAAGGAGCTGTTGCAGATCTGTGCGGATGTTAAAAACAAGAAAGCTTTTGCCATATGCAAATGTGGGCTTGAGTGGCCTTTAACTTATGCGCCTGTTTTTCAACCCGTAGATTACTACAACAAATTTAGAGATCTGTGGAAAAAACAGAGCTACGGCATAATCAAACAAAAATAACCGTTTCCTTCTGTGCGGAAGCACCTTAAGTTAGAATACGTTCAAAACAAATTATCTAGCTTTTGACAGCCGCAACATAAAGCTTAACCTCTTGTCGAGTTGTTCAACAACAACCCAACATTCGTGATTTGAGAGAAGTTTTAAACGGTTGACTGCAAATTGTTACGACACCGAAATGGTTTAAAATGAGCGGGCTCTCGCTGAAACAAAAACCCATCAGACTACTAGTCAGCATAGCTCTTGCGCTTATCATATCTGCGCCCATAGTTTTTCCGCACCAAGCAGCAGCACAAACCAATGGGTACTACGATAAATCGTTCGCTTGGGATTATAACGGAAAACATTGGACATGGAACCTTAGCATCCCAGTAGACCTGTATAACGCATATAAGTCGGTTCCAGTTTCCACTCGAACACGCGATGGACCTGCAGGCTACGGTTTTCTTACCACAACATATGACCACTACATACAAACTTTGGCGCAGAAACTGAATGAAACCACAACCCAGCTTGGATACAATTCATATGATTCAGTTAGTTTTGTTTTAGCGTTTGTCCAAAGTTTGCCCTACACATCTGATAAGGTAACAACTGGATATGATGAATATCCGAGGTTTCCGATAGAGACCTTGGTGGATGACGGCGGAGATTGCGAGGATACCGCAATATTGTTTGCGTCGTTAACTCTATCGATGGGTTATGGCACAGTTTACATTAATCCTCCAAACCATTATGCGGTTGGTATCTTGGGAAATGACCTTCAAGGCACTTACTGGACTTACCAAAACAAAACCTACTATTACTGTGAAACCACAGGTGACGGCTTCACAATTGGGCAGTTGCCTACTGAATTCCAAGGCCAAAGCGCCTTCATCTACGGCATAGATGAAAGCAAACAGTTCATTCCCAACGTGGTGTTTTTGCCCACTCCTGAGCCAAGCCCAACAAATTCAGCCGCCACAACATTACCGACACCAACGTCAGCTCTTGGGCCAACGCCAACGGATTCCGTTTCACCTACAATCGCCCAACCAAGCGTTCAACCAATTCTACCGCTATCATTCAACTTAATCACTGACAACCCGCTTTTATCCATAATCATCGCATTCGCTATAGTAATTTCAATCTCCCTCGCAGTTTGGTCAGTGAGAAAACCAAAGCAGTTGCAAACTAAAGCACCTGCGACTCCAGCACCGAGCGTTTCACAGGCAGAAACCACAGAGGGCAACAAGTTCTGCATCTTTTGTGGTTCAAGCAACAAAACATACGCTGCTTACTGCGAAAAATGCGGAAAACAAATGGCATAGCAATTTTAGCTTAATTGGTTCAAAGCATCTTTTGCGAGCACATCTATTTTGTAACGCACATAGACCACAATAGCTATTTCCAACAAGATAACAAACGAAAGAAAAACAGCCAAACCGTAAGTCAAATTAACGAATGCTTGAGCCGCAACCAAATCTACGTTGCCTCCAACCGTAACTAGCCAACTCCAAAAACTGGGCTCACGCGTAACCATAAATGCGCTTAAATCGGTTGCCATCCACATGCATAAGCCCACAAGAACAAAGGCAAAGGCACAGCCGATTAGGGTGATGTTTTTCCAGTCAGAAGCCAACCTTGAAGAACAGTTTATCCTTGTTCCATTATCTTCTGGCTCCAATTTTACGTTAACGATTTTCTTGGCGGTCTGGGGCGCTATCCCCCAAAGTGAACCCTGCTTTACGCAGATTTGTCTTGGCGGCTCTTCAGAGATTACCTTGCAGCCCTTCTCAACTAGAACAGCCTTTAATTTCGGATATGTTTCTTCGATTTTTAAGTTAACCGTACGTTCAAGCAAGGAGACACCGCAATCCTATTAGGTACTATGTGGTTTCTCGTTGGATTTAAAAAGTCGCTTTTGATACTGTGACTTGGGTTTGAATCCTCTGATTGGTTGGCGTGGCATGGCTCGTTGCCGTTCAAGGTTCTTGATTCTTGCATACAGCTTTGACACTTTAGTCTTTGACGGAATTTTTGATCTGGGTCTATGTACGGGTACAGGTGTGAAAGGCTGGGTGATTTCCAATTTTTTGTGCATGGATTTTTTAAATGCCACACTACGCACTTTCTTGAATACAGCGTATCCTTCTTTGAAGTTAACTTCCTGCACTTCCCAACCTGCATCCAACCACGCCTTCGCATGTGCACTTGAAGACGCGTTGCTCCACCAAGCAGGGTCTCGGTAAGCGTCCATGGGAAGGTTACTGCCGATTAACCCGTCAATCCTGGCAAAAGAGAGTTTAACTAAACTTGTGAATGCGGCTCGAAACTTTAAGTGACTTTCAAGCCCAGCATACTTGGAAACTGTCCGCGGCGAAACCACACGCCTGGCGCAGTGTAGACACAGCATCGCGTTAGGGTCGCCAGTAGCAACGTCTGGAACCATGCAGTCTCGGCAGTACAGTTTTTTGCATCGTTCACACTTACGCATATAAGTTGTCCGGAGAACTCTGCCGCAGATTCCACATTCATCCTTCATGATACCGCAACCTAAGCGAAGTGAAAAATCGCTTATAGTACACTTGGGTTTTTTGAGATATTAATTTTCACTAGTTAAAGCGCCGTTTTTGCCCTTAAAACCATTGTTTTTTGAAGTTAACTGCCTTAGGGTGCCCTTGATTTCCTCGACTATTAGGTTCAGCAGTTGTCTTGCTTGCTTATCGATTGCCAACAGCAGAGCTATGTAGATTGCTAAGCCAGCGACTGCTTTGACGACTGTATAGAGCAGAGTTGAAGTAGTTGGGGAGACAAAAAGCACGACACCCATGAGGATAGAAGCTAAGACATATTTGGTTATACTCTTCCAAGCGACAGGTAAGCAAGTAGATTTACGCATGAACAAGTACAAACCTAGGAAGGTTGACAGGTGAACTCCAAAGCTAATTATTATTACATATACCGCTGCCTCTACTGACCCAGCCACAGGCAAGGTTGTGAGAACAAAGTATGTTAAGGGCAAAGCGATGGCTGCCTGAATGTAGGTTAGGGTGAATACTTTGAAGATTTTGCTTTTGACAAGTTGGCGAAGATGGATTTTTCCTTCAGCGTCAAAGGCTTCTGCTCCCATGAGACATGAACTGTAAAACTGAGAAACCAAAACCACCAACGCATCAAGCGTTAACGCTATGACAACAGGCCAAGCAACCGCATAAGCAATATTTAGGATAGTTAGGAAAGACGTAGCCATAACAATGGTTATGGTGGACATAGGGAATTGCCAGCATCATCACTGTCCTAAACGAAACGCCCACTTGCTCGTCGGGGCAATCTTTAGCCAGCAGTTTAGGATACAACGCGAACGCCAAGGAAGCGGAAAAACCGATTACGTTGGTGAAGGTGAAGGCAGCTTGGTAGTAAGCTCTGGTGCTGGATCCACCATAATAGAACAGCAAGACCAGCACGAATGAAACCAGTTGTCCACCGATACTGCTGTAAGCAATCACCGCTGAACCCTTAAACCACTCTTTAAGGTAGCCCCAGTTTGTTTTTTGCTTAAACTCATCCCGTAAAAGCCACACGTAATACACCACTTGAACAAACGCTGAAACCACCAAAGCCAAAATTGCACCAAGAAACAGCTGCCTCAAACCCACTATCACAATTAAAGCAATAGTCACCTTCACTGCTTCCTCAACCAGCAAACCGTACCCGATCACTTGAGGCCGAATCGAACGCAGAACGCCCTCAAAAATTGTAACCATGTAAAAGTTGAAAATGTACAAGCCAGCGATTAAATAAATCAGCAAGTAAGCTTGGGTACCGATTGCTTTTGTAATTAGAATTATGGCGGGAAAATAAGCCGCCGTTGAAATGAGCGCGATGGACAGTTGGGCTAATGTGCTGGTTTTAACTGTTCCCTCTTTGCCCCGTGCCATGAATCGGGTTGCCCAAAAAGGCAAAACCCCGCTGAAGAGCCAAAAGTACGCGGTGTAATCGAAAATGTTTGTCCAAATACCGTATTCAGAGGTGTTCATGTTTCTTGTTAGCAGGAGCGTGAAGATGAGTCCAGTTGCGATGCTAAGGATTTGGGATGCAAAAATGATGAAGCCTGAATATTGGACTCGGATTTGGTTGTTCTTTGCTCAAATGCTATTTTCCTGCTTTACTGTTTGTATTCGCAATTTTTGGGTTTCTGTAATGTTTTGATAAGCCGCTTAAATATACAATTTCCCAAATCAACCCCGATTCAAATTAAAAAATAAAAGAAAAAAAATTACCAATTGTTTTTCCTAACAACCAAAAAAGGCTTTAGCCTTTTACGACTGCCAATGGAACGAGCCTCGCAACCTTGGTTGCAATCCCAACTTTGTCACTTACGTCAGCAACCATATCCACGTTCTTGTATGCTGGGTCAGCTTCCTCAGCCAACACTGAAGCACTCGCCGCACGAACCACAATGCCCCGCTTCTCCAAGGCTGATCTTTATGTCTCCGCCCCAGAACTGGCGCTTCGCAGCTGAACGACTCATCATCCTGCCTGCGCCATGCGCTGTGGAACCGAAAGTCAAATCCATCGCTTTCTGCGAACCCACCAGAACCCATGAGCTCGTGCCCATGCTGCCTGGAATAAGCACCGGTTGCCCTTCACTGCGGTAATCGTCTGGAACATCAGGGTGACCTGCTGGGAAAGCACGTGTTGCTCCTTTGCGGTGAACCCAAACCTTCTTTTGGGCGCCGTCGATGTTGTGGGTTTCTACTTTGGCGATGTTGTGGGCGACGTCGTAGACGAGTTTTAAACCGAATTTCTCGGGGTCTTGACCGTAGACTTGCTGGAAACTCTGGCGAACCCAATGCATAATCGCCTGACGATTACAGAACGCATAGTTAACGGCGCAAGCCATCGCTTCAATGTAGTCTTTGGCTTCACTGCTGTTTCCTGGTGCACAGGCTAATTCGCGGTCAGGCAGACTAATTTTGTATTTTTGCACTGCATGCTCCATAACCCGCAGGTAATCCGAGCATACTTGGTGACCATAACCTCTTGAACCGCAGTGAATCATAACAGTAACTTGACCTTCATGCGTAAGCCCGAAGGCTTTAGCGGTTTTTGCGTTGAAGATTTTGTCAACTTTCTGGATTTCAAGAAAATGGTTTCCTGAACCCAATGTGCCGATTTGGGTTAAGCCGCGGTTTTTGGCGGTGTTTGAAACTTTGTCGGGGTTGGCGTTTGTCATGTGTCCGTTTTCTTCGCAGTGCTCATGCATCTTCTGCCCAGCCTAATCCTCGGTCAATAAGCCATTGTACACCTTCAACTGCTAATGTTTCTAGGTCGCGTGGTGGATATGGTGAAGTCTTTTCTTCGGCTTCCAAGCCCTGAGGGAACGTTGCGGAAAATAGTTTCTGCTAAAGGCGCAAGTTTGGGACGCACATCCTTTTCTGTGAGTGTTGTTGATAGGAGGCGGACGCCGCAGTTGATGTCGTAGCCGACGCCGCCGGGGCTGATGACGCCGTCTTCGTAGTCAGTTGCTGCTACTCCGCCGATTGGGAAACCGTAACCTTCATGCCCATCCGGAAGAGTGATTGCGTACTTGTAGATGCCGGGCAAGTGAGCCACGTTTGAGCATTGCCACAGCGTTCGGTCAGTCTGCATTTTCTCCAGTAGTGCCTGGTTAGCAAAAACCATGCCTGGAACGCGCATCCCAGCCTTGTACTTGGGAATCTGCCACATGTAATCGTTAATTTTCTCTAGGGGAACCCGCTCGGGAGCTGCTCTGCTTTCACTTTCACCCAAAATCTTCACCTTTCAAGACAAAAGATGAATGAGACTATAAAACGTTTATGAACCTGTTTTGCTTGGCATATTCGATGAAGCCGCGAACGCAGTTTTCCAGAACCGTCTTTGAGTAAATGCGGTGTGACTTCATGAAATCTGCAACCTTACGCATAACCTTGTCCTTTGCGATGATTCTGTCACGAATTTGCTCGAGGCTCCAGTTTTCTCTTACGCCTTCCTCGGCAATATCAGCCCATAATTGAAGCTGCAACTTGTAGTCTTTTAGGCGTTGAACGGCGTCGGTGGCTTTTCCAAAATGACTAAAATAGAGCACCGTTGGTTTCAAGCTGATTAGTTTGTCCAAGGAAGCCAACGCAGCATCCAAGTAGAACGGCGGCGGCGTGGTTGGAACTACAACATCAAACTCTGGAAGGTACGTGCCTGCGGCATCACCAGGGAAGACTCCGCCGTTAAACGATTCTTGGAAACTAAGGTTATGTGAAGCGTGGCCCACAGTTTCGGTAACAGTCAATTTGGCGCCGTAGCCTAAATTGAAGGCGCCTTCAGTAACTGGGATTATTCGGTCTTTGGGGACGGGTTCTGGTTTGCCGAAGATTTCGCTGACAAACCCAAGAACCTTCTGGGATGAAGGCCAAAGCCGTTCAGGGTCAACGAGGTGCGGCATGCCTCGGGGGTGAACTATGACTTTGGCGTTGGGCAGAAACTTTAGCAAAGTACCTGCGCCGCCGCCGTGGTCCAAGTGGACATGGGTGATGGCAACGTATTCTACATCTTCAAGCCTTACGTCAAGCTCTTTTAAGCCAGAGAGTAAGTTCGGGATTGAATTGGTTGGACCTGACTCCACAAGAAAGGGTTTTTTGCCTTTTATTACGTAGCTGCAGATGAGGTTTTTAAATCCGCCAGTCTCCAGTTCCACCATGAACAGGTTTTTTCCAACTTCTTTAGTATGCAAGCGCTGTACCTTCCGCATGGTTGTTTAGTTTTGTTAATCCATAAATGTTTCCGTGAAATCAAAAAGTCAACACATAAAATTTAATTATAGAATGCAATTGTAAGAAAAGAGACTACAGGTGAAATCATGTTGAAAGCCATTATCTTTGGAGCGCCAGGGGCAGGCAAAGGCACCTATGCATCAAGGTTGCAAGCCAAACTTGGCGTTGATGTTATTTCGATGGGTGACATTTTCCGTGAACTAGTTAAGGAGAAATCGGAGCTCAGCAGCAAAGTTAAAGGTTACATGGAAAAAGGAGCCTTGGTTCCTGACGATGTTGTTGTAGAAGTTCTAAAGCAGCATTTAGCTAAAATTTCAAAAGGCAAAGGCTTCATCCTCGACGGATACCCACGCACCCTCGAACAAGCAAAAAAACTCGACACCATCACAAAAATCGATGTCATAATGCAGCTGATCGTTCCCGACTGGATAATCATCGAACGCTTATCTACACGTAGAATCTGCAAGAACTGCGGAACAGTCTACAACGTCAAATTCCTAAAACCCAAAGTTGAAGGCGTCTGCGACAAATGTGGCGGACCACTCTACCAGCGGTCAGACGATAACTCGGAAACCATAAAGAATCGACTGAAAGTCTACCAAGAACAAACAAGCCCGCTGATAGCGTTCTACAAGGAAAAGAAGGTTCCCTTCATAGAACTTGAAACAAAAACCCTGGACCAACCGCCTGAACCCATGGTTGAAAAACTACTAGCTGAACTAAAGAAGCTAAAGTTTGCTTAGATGTCTAAGATAAACTCCAAAATCACCCTATCCATTTCCCGGATAACCACCATGCGATGGTAGGTTACTGCTTTAACAGCGACCTTCTGCGGGTGCTTTTGGGGGTCAAATTTTTCTCCCCAAATTTTGGCTTTGATTTTGAAGTTTTCAGCTGTTTCTTTCCACTGGATTATTTGGAATTTTGAGTAAAGCATGTTTTCGGTTTCAAACTTTACCAGCAATGCTTCAAGCCAACTGTACAGGAGTGCGTACTGGTCTTCTGCTTCAACCTCAACGGTTTCTTGCTCGGTCTGAGCGATTTTGTCGGTGTCAGTCATTGTTTCAAACATTGAAAGCGCCGCGTTCTCGTAGGCTTCCTCCATAGTTTTGCCATGTGCTCGAACATAGACGTCTGCTGTGTGTTCTAAGAACTCGAATTTTCCAGCGAATTTGTCAGGTTTACTCATACCTTAGACCAACTTTAGAATAGAAGGAAGGAGAATTAAAAACAATTGCTAAAGAAAAAGTTAGAAGTATTTTGTGGCTTTTTGGATGGCTGCCGCGGTTAATTTCGCCGAGTTCTCGATGTCTTTTAGGCTGAGCATACCGACTGGGCTATGGATGTACCGTGTGGCGATGGAGACATTTCCGCATGGGATACCTTGGCGTGTGATGGAGATTCTTGCTGCGTCGGTGCTGCCAAGTAAGCCTGATTCAAGTTGGAAAGGGATTTTTTCTTCTTCCGCTGTTTCTATAAGCCACCGCAAAACCTTAGGGTGGGTGATTAAGCCTGAGTCGGAAATTGTGAGTGCTGGACCTTTACCCATCTTTACGCTGGTGTCGAATTCTCTTACACCTGGGACGTCGCCTGCAATCGTAACATCTAATGCAATTGCGAGGTCTGGGTCAACGCCGAAGGCAGCTGCTGCTGCACCACGTAAGCCGACTTCTTCTTGGACGGTGCCGACGGCGCAGACGGTGCAGTCAGTTTGCCCTAGTAGTTTTAGGGTTTCAACCATCGTTATGCATCCTGCACGGTTGTCAAACGCTTTCCCCATTACCGCATCATTTGCCCAGTTTGACGTATTTTATGTCGAATGCTATTGGGTCGCCGATTGATACGCCCATGTTGGCTGCGTCCTCTTTGCTTTCTGCTCCGACATCGATGAAGAGGTCGTCGTAGGTTATGATTTTTTTGCGTTCCTCCTCTTTTTGGATATGCGGGGGTTTGGAACCGATTATGCCTGGAAACTGGCCTTTTTTGGTGTAAACGGTGACTTTTTGGGCTGGAAGGATTCGGTCGTCGATACCGCCCATTTTTGAAAATTGCAGAAAGCCGTCTTTTGTGATTGTTTTAACCATTAAGCCGACTTCATCCATGTGGGCTGCCAACATGATTTTTGGCGATTTGGCTTTGCCTTTTTTGATGGCTATCACGTTTTCTAGTTTGTCTACTTGGATTTCATCTGCATACGGAGTCATGAATTGAATCATCAAGTTTCTAACTTGCTCTTCTCTGCCTGTTACTCCGCAAGCGTTGGAGAGTTTTTCCAGATTTGAGTTTAGGGACAATGGGGTTGCCTTCTTGGTGGTTAGGACTTTGAGGAATTGGTTATTAAATGGTTTTGGTTTAAAGGTGCCTTTATTAGTTTTAAGAGCAAAAAAAGTCAGGGCTAGTTTGGGGCGGTTAGCCGGTGGGCAGTACGTTTATGTTCTTGTTGGCTGTTGACGTTTTAATTCCATGTAGTCGGTGAGCAGCAAAATACCCTGTATTAAAAGGAAAATACCAATCAATATGCCGACAAGCTGCGGAAAAATAATCAGCAAAATCCCGAATACTATACAGAGCACTGCTAAAACGGGTCGAGAAACCGTTATGCCCATTCGCCTTAAACCTTTTTCAACAACATCAGTCAAAAAATTTCCTCCCTTAGAAACTTTAAGATTTAGCTATTTTAAGATTGCTGGAAGCACCATTCGGGGGTACCTATCCTATCGCCTTTATCATATGAGAATTATTTCGCTAAAAATCTTTTAAACGTGGATTCTGGATAATTCTTAAATCGTTAAACCGCATTCACACACAGAGTAAGGTGTAAAAAATGGCGCAACAACCAACCTATAAAACAGTTTTCGTTTTCTTAGATACAGACAAATATTGCAGTCCATTCGACATGCTCGTAGCTATAGACGCGTTCCCAGACTCAATGATATTCAAGTACGAAAACGTAACCGGTGAAGACGCCCCAAAAATCGTCTACGACCTCCTGTTCCCACGTGGACCCGAAGGCGCAAAACACACCAAAATTTTCATCAACGGAAGCAACTTCGACATGGTTGAAAAAGTCGTTGAAGCAACACAGAAAGCCATGAAGTCAGCCCCATGGGGAAACAGCATCATCGTTGACCCAAGAGGTGGATACTCAACAGCCGCAGCCGCAGTAGCAAAAACTTTTGGTGCCGCAATGGAGAAGGGCTTTGGATCCTTAGAAGGCAAAAAAGTCGCTGTCCTCGCAGGCACAGGACCCGTGGGGCAGACAGCCGCAAGAATCTACGCTGCAGAAAAAGCCAACGTAACCATCACCAGCCGCTCACTCGCAAAAGGACAAGTGGTCGCATACAAAATCAATCAGGAATGCGGCGCACAAAGAGTCACAGTTGTCGAAGTTACAAAACCTGAACAGACAGCCGACGCAATTAAGGGCGCTGAAATTGTGCTCTCTGCAGGTGCAGGAGGAATCCAACTTCTCTCAGCAGCGGACCTAAACGCTAGCCCCACATGCAAAATCGTCGCAGACATCAACGCCATCAAACCACTCGGAGTGGAAGGTTTAGCTCCAAACGACGACGGCAAAGAACTCAAACCAGGCGTTTACGGCATAGGCGCATTAGCCATCGGCAAACTCAAAATCAAAACTGAAACAGAAATGATAAAACGCGCAACCGCTGAGCCATCAGGACTCTTCGACTACGCAATAGCATACACCATCGCTAAAGACCAAATCCTAAAGAAACTCGCAAAAGCAGCTGCCAAATAAGCAGCAAATTTCTCTTATCTTTTTGTTTTCTTTTATCTCGAAATTATTTTACACGTGTATTCTTGGGCATATTTGGATCCTAATAGAGGTTCATTGCAGAAACCTATAGGGGGTAGGTCGTATTGGCATTTTCCGCAACTATTACATGTTAAAAAGTTGCAGATATGAGATTTGCCGCCAAAAGGAGGCTAAAAGGCACTTGCGATTCTGCTGCAGGCTTCCACGATGCGTTCTTTTGGCTGCGTAAACGTAATACGCACATATCCTTCGCCAAACTTGCCAAAGCCATCACCGGGCGTCACCGCCACTCCGACATTAAGTAGTTTTGCAACGAATTTCATCGAGTCACACTTGCAGTTAACCCAAACGTAGAAGGTGGCCTTTGGCTTTTCAACTTCATAGCCAAGCTTGCATAGCGTATTAACGAGTAAGTCACGACGTTCTTGGAGGATTTGGTTGTTTTTCTGCAGGAATTCTGGCGGTTCACGACTAGTGTAGGTGCCTAAAGCTTTCACAGCGACCTTCTGTGTGTACACTGGCGGTCCACTGTCGATTTGAGTTTTCACCTTAGTTAAGCCATTGACAAGCTGCTTGTTTCCAACGGCAAAGCCAATGCGGTCACCAGTCATGTTAAAGGTTTTTGAAAGTGAATGGAACTCGATTGCAACATCCATTGCCCCATCAATTTCAAGTATGCTTGGGGCGCGGTAGCCGTCATAGGTGATTTCCGAGTAAGCATTGTCATAGCATAGCATCAGATTGTTGTCCTTGGCAAAATCAACAGCTTCTTTGAGGAATTTCTTGTCAACCGTTGCAGCTGTGGGGTTGCTTGGGTAATTAAGAAACATCATCTTTGCTTTGTCAGCCTTGATTGCGTCAAAGTCGGGTTTGAAACCGTTCTCCTCCAACAGTGGCATGGGCACAGTAATGCCATCACAAAGGATTGTGGCGCCCTGAGCGTAAACTGGGTAAGCTGGGTCAGGTACCAAAACGCGGTCACCGGGGTTAATGAATGCCCGGGCAATGTTTGCTATGCCCTCTTTTGAGCCCAAAAGTGCGACGACTTGGTCCTGCTGCAAGTCAACGTTGAACCGTTTCTTGCACCAACCCGTCACTGCTTCTCTGAAGTCTGGTTCGCCTTGACTAAAAGAGTAGTTATGATTCGTAGGGTCGCCTGCTTCTTTTTTGAGCGATTCGATGATGAAGGCTGGCGGCGGCAGGTCTGGGTCACCGATACTCAGTGAGATTAGGTCAATTCCTTGAATTTTCTTTTCTCTTGTAAGTTTCTCAAGTTCAGCAAACAGATAGGGAGGTAACCGTTTTATTCGGTCTGCGTACTCGAACGTCATGTTTTATGGCTCCTTGAATAGTGTTCCTTCGTAAACTTTTTCGGCTGCACCCTTCAGGAAAATGGTTTTTCCGACTTCAACCTGTAAGTTGCCTCCGAGCACGTGAACGGTGACTTTGTTGCCGACTTTTCCAAGCTTGTTTGCAGCCGCTACCGCCGCGCAGGTTCCTGTTCCGCAGGCGAGGGTTTCTCCGCAGCCGCGTTCCCAAACCCGAAGATTCAACTCGTTCTCATTGAGGACCTCGACAAAGCCCACGTTGGTTCGTTTTGGGAACGCCTTGTGATTTTCAATTTTTGAACCTATTTCTTCAACTGGAAAGCAGCCGACGCAGTCAACAAAGATTACGCAGTGAGGGTTACCCATTGAAAGGCATGTTACCTTGAACTTTTCACCGTCAACATCTAGGTCGGCATCGATGCATGTACCTTTCCCCTTCATCGGTAGGCTGCTTCTTTCCCAGTTCGGCTCGCCCATATCTACCTTGACGGCGGCGACTTCATTGTTCTTGAGG
The DNA here is from genome assembly GCA_963695285.1 of Candidatus Bathyarchaeota archaeon. GTDB lineage: Archaea > Thermoproteota > Bathyarchaeia > Bathyarchaeales > Bathycorpusculaceae > Bathycorpusculum. The sequence continues at coordinate 575,090 of OY968763.1, read as the reverse complement.
GTAAGCCAGACATGTTTTGTTCCTGACAGCGTTTCCACAGTGAATTCTCGCTTGGGAACGATGCCGTTTTCGTAGCAGTACTTGGCAAAGCACCGTATTCCGTTGCCGCACATTTCTGCTTCGCTGCCATCCGCGTTGAAAATCCGCATCTTGACATCGGCAACAGTTGAATTGCAAACGAGGAGAAGCCCATCTGCGCCAACTGAGAAACGTCTCTCACAAAGCCTCTTCGCCAACTCCGCAGCCTTCCCATCGCTGATTTTTCCATCTCGGTTATCAATCACAATGTAGTCATTGCCTAAGCCGTGCATCTTCCAAAAACGCATCAATGCTCACTCTGCCATCCGTTGACTAGCCATCAAATCACTCAGTTCCTCGCGCTTGCCTAATCACGATCGCTTTGCCCTGCCGAATCATAACTTCTGCTGCTCGTGGGCGTGAGTTGTACTGTGAACTCATGCTAAAACCGTAAGCGCCAGCGTTTAGCACAGCAAGCAAATCGCCCTCTTCAACCAGCTGGTAACGTTGCGGTCTTTGGCTAAGGCGTCGCCTGACTCGCAGATTGGACCCACCACATCGTAGGTTTCCTTGTCGGCTTGTGCAAGCTTGTTGGCAACTAGGATTGGGTGGTAGGAACCGTACATCGTTGGGCGAACCAAAGTGTTGAAGCCTGCATCTACGCCTACGAACTTTCTTGGCAGGCGTAACCTTGACGGTGTTAACGGTCGTTAGCAGGATGCTTGCGTCGCAAACAAGGTATCTGCCCGGTTCAACGCATAAGAATGGTTTGCCAAGTCCGTATTCCTTGACTTTATTCTTGAACATAGCAACGACTTTGGTGGAAAACTCTGTTAGGTCAAGGTCTTTGTCTTCTGGCTTGTAGGGAACCCCGAATCCTCCACCGATATCCATGAATTCGAAATCGATGCCCACTTCATCATGCACCCGCTTAGCTATGCTAAGGAGTTTCTCCACCGCCAAAACATATGGCTCTAACTCTAAGATGCCTGAGCCAATGTGCATGTGGATTCCGAAGCGTTCAACACGTGCTCGCTTGGCAATCGCATAAGCCTGGATGGTTTCTTCTTCCCAAAGTCCAAACTTTGATTCTGGACCAGCTGTTATGCAGTGATTATGATGCCCTGCGCCGACTTCTGGATTAACGCGCACGGACAAAATCTGTGGCACAGCAATCTTTAGCAGCCTATCCAGCTCTGACTGCGAATCCACGTTAATGGTGATGTTTGCACCGGCAAGGAACTTTAATTCGTCGTTTCTAACACTTGTTCCAGTGAATAAGATGCGGTCAGGTGTGTATCCGCTGCTTAAGCCCATGAACACTTCACCTGGGCTAACAGTGTCCAAATATGCGCCTTCTGACTGCAGAATCCTCAGAACGGTCAAGTTACTGTTGGCTTTGGCTGCATAGTAGACTCGCAGGTGCTTGTAGTTGCTGATTAAGGCGTTGTAGAGGCGGTTGTAGTTGTCTCTGATGCGCTTTTCGCTCAGCACGTAAAGTGGCGTATCGTATTTTTCAGCCAATTCCTTAACTGAGAAACCGTCAAAGAAGAGGCTGCCTTTTCGGTCTTCTAAGGGGTCACGAAGCTTTCTCTTAACCATCCACACGCACCAGACTCTATTGTTACTGCTGAAACAGCATTTAAGCTAAACCATTAGCGACATACAACTCTGCGCTAAGAATACCTCCGCCTGCAGCGCCCCGAACCGTATTGTGTCCAAGGCACATGTACTTGAAAGTCATAATTGGGTCTTTGCGGATTCTGCCCACTACAACACTCATGCCGCAGCCTGTGTCACGGTCAAAACGAGGTTGAGGTCGGTTCTTTTCATGGCGAACAACGATTGGATTCGCTGGAGCAGATGGCAACTTGAGCAACTGTGGAGCTCCCTTGAAATCCTCGAATGCCGCCTCGATTTGCTCAAGCGATGGGTCTTGGTCTAACTTTACGAATATGGATTCTAAATGGCCGTCTTTCACGTGGACGCGGTTGCAGCTGGCACTAATCTGGAATTTAGCATTCTGCACACTTTTCCCGTTGAAGGTACCCAGAATCTTCAATGCTTCCGTTTCCATCTTGTCCTCTTCACCTGAGATGAAAGGAACCACATTGTCGATTATGTCCAGTGAAGCTACACCCGGGTAGCCTGCACCACTGAGCGCTTGCATCGTAGTAACGATTACTTGCCGTAATCCAAACTGCATGAGCGGCTTTAGAGTAATTGCCATCTGGATAGTGCTGCAATTTGGGTCAGTCGAAATAAAGCCCTTCCAACCTCGAAGTTGCTGCTGAACCTTAACAAGCTCAGCGTGGTCAGGGTTGATTTCTGGAATGATGAGCGGAACGTCTTTTGCCATTCTATGAGCACTTGCCTTGCTAAACACAGGATACACTGCTGCGAATTCAGATTCAACTGGACCTGCCAGGTCTCCTGGAAGAGACGAAAACACCAAGTCCACGTCGCCCGCCTTCTCCACTGACGCCACATCTGCGTTGGCGACTGGCATTTCAGCGATTTCTTTAGGAAGATTTGACTCCATGATCCAGTTGCATGCGTCTTTGTATTTTTTGCCTGCTGACCGCTCTGAAGCGGCAAGCACCTCAATTTTGAACCATGGGTGACCTTGCAAGAGTTGAATGTACCGTTGTCCAACGGCTCCTGTTGCGCCTAAGATGGCGACTTTACGCTTATTCGACATGTCTTGTTTCTTCCTCTGCCCTTTTCACTCTGTTTTTCCTTGATAAAAAAGGTAATGGTTGTTTTTATGGCTAAGATAAGCCTAAAACATCAGCCATACTGTAGACTTTAGGCTCATTTTGCTTGCTTAACCATTCAGCCGCGTACACAGCGCCCTGTGCAAACACGTTCCGCGAGAATGCAATATGTTCTATGCGCAGCATTTCGTAGGGTCCTGCAACGATTAAATCGTGGATTCCCGGAACGCCTCCTGCCCGCAAAGCAGTTATTTCAAGCTCATCTGGCTGGCGTGGGCTGATGCCTTCTCGTCCCGAAACGGTCTTCTTGTAACCACGAACATTAGCAACTATTTCTCCAAGTTTCTTAGCTGTTCCGCTTGGGGCATCCTTCTTTCCCGTGTGGTGGATTTCGTTTATGCTGAAATCGTAGCCTTGGGGAAATGCCTTCAAGGCTTCGGCTAGTTTGAAGAGTATGTTGACGCCCACACTGTAGTTAGGCGAGAACACCGCTGGGACTTTTCCCGACATTGCAGCTACTACTTGTCGGTTTTGGTCTGGAGTGAAGCCTGTGGTCCCTAATATTATGCGTTTTCCCAGGTTGGCGACGACTGGAATGTTGACGGCTTCGGCAGCTGGCATAGTAAAGCTTACGTAAACGTCGGCGTCTCTTACAGCTTCGCTTAGTCTGTCGGAGCTGAGGATTTTTGTGTCGGAATTGGCGATGTTGAGTTCTCTCAAGCTTCTGCCGATAGCAAGAGTGTTGGGTGCTTCGATAGCACCTACGATTTGATGACCTCTCGAGGTGGCTTCAGCAATGATGGCGTTGCCCATTCTGCCTGAGGCGCCTGCAACACAAAACCTAAGCATAGAACAGCCCTTCCAGGTACTTTTCGTTGTATAATCGTTCTTTGAGGTCGACACCAAAGTAGTCGGCGATTGGCTTTAGGATCTGCGGGTTGGATTCGTAGACTTTTTTTGCGTTTGCCAAGACCACTTCTAAGCCGCTGCGAGTCATTTTTCCCAACGGTTGTCTGCAGGGACCTGACGGCATTCCTAATACGTTCATCAGCGTCTTGTAGGCGAGTGGGTTGCGAGCTTTGCATGCTACTGGTCCATACGGTGTTTGTTCCTGAGTTTTGACGGTGACTATGCTGAAGAGCGGTTGAAGTGCTTGAGCAATCACGCTTGCCGCTTCTTCATTGCCGTCCAAAACATAGTGCACCATGTCAACGATTGCGCTTGGAGCAACATTGGAAACTACTGATATTACTCCGCTCGCAGCGATGTCAGGCGAAATCATCATCGTATAGGTCTTGTCATCGTCTCCTGAGAGGATGTCGAAGTCTCCTCCGCAAAGCTGCCTTGTCAATTCCATGTTCTTGAGGTCGCCCGTGGCTTCTTTTACGCAGCGAACGTTTGGGTACTGCTTGTGGAGCATGGCGAGGTCTTGTGGAAAAAGCTGTGTTCCTGTCCTTCCCGGAATGATGTAGGGAATTACTTGAACTTCTGGGAACTGGCTTGCAATCGGCTCTATGTATTCTCTGCGAATTTCCATTGAGCTCGGCCCATTATAGTATGGGTCGACCAATAGGACGCAGTTTACGCCAAAATCTTGAGCGTGCGCTGTGCCGTCGATGGCTTCTTGAGTTGAGTTGCTTCCAGTACCCGCTATGGTTAGGCACCGGTTGCTGGAGTATTCGTGTACTTTTTCGATTACTTTTGTGTGCTCGTTCCAGTCTAAGGTTGGGCTTTCGCCGGTTGTGCCGACGGCTAGTAAGCCTTTGACGCCGTTTTTTATTTGGAAATCTACTAGTTGCTGTAATCCTTCGTAATCGACTTGGCGATTACGGTTCATGGGGGTTATTAGCGCAGTGTAACAACCACTGAATGTTGCCATTTTTGATTCCTCATTTAGGTAAGGGACATTGGTCGGCAGAATATTTAAGTGTTACGTTTTACAGACTATTTTTACTAAAAACGTAAGCAATTATGATAAAATAGCTCAAATCCACTCGGCAATCAACCTTTTTCGGATAACAGTAACGGCTCAACATGATAAGCCGTAAAAACCCCATCATAAACACCATAAATTCTCCGCAAATAATCAACAGCATCCTCCAGCCCCACAGCGGAAGGAATAACTTTCTTATAATTATCTAAACGTAAAATCTCGGTAAGCTGCCCCGATTCCTTCTTCTTAATATTTAGCTTCAGAGTGTGTGGTCCTGATTGAAAAATAGCAATGTCTCCCGGTTTAGGGTTACCTTTTCTTATATCGATTGTTTTTTGGCATTGCGCTAACCACTTGAATACTTCTTTCTTTGCAAAAAACAGGGGCAAGTTTGGCACCTAAAATTCAGATGACGCCAGCTAGAAGATAAGGTTTCAGTTAAAAAGCGAATACAAATGCTAAAATAAAATAGGAAAAAATGGATTGAAACGTAGAAGATTGCTTGCTGGTTTACCCTTTGCCTTTCTCTTCTTTTCCGAAGTACTTAGTCCACTTTAGTTTGCGTGCGTCGCGTTTGAATGATAAGCTGCTCTTCTTGCATTTGCTAGAGTCGAACCAAAGGATTGAGCCGTCGTTTTTAACAAACATCATGCCTGTGCCAGCTGGGAAATCAGCACCACAGAACGAACATTTTCTAGGTTTTGGCATGACAAATTCTCCAGTTTACCTTGTGATTTTCTTTGCTTCTCTTTCTGTCTCTCGCAGCATCAGAATATCTTGCGCTCTTACAGGTCCTTTAACGTTGCGTGTGATGATTCTGCCTTTATCTTTGCCTTCCATGATGCGGACGCGGACTTGGGTAATTTCGCCTGTTACGCCTGTGCGACCTATGACTTGTATGACTTCTGACGGGATAAGTTCTTCAGCTGCGTCTTTACTCATTACTGAGTTCCTCGTTTAACTTGGTCAATCCGAGTGACGATTTCTTTGAGTAATCCTGCTGCTTCGCCTTCTCTTATGATGCATGCTGCTGCGCATGGTACGTCGATGCCGATGGATTTGCCGAGTTGTTCTTTGCTCGGAACGAATACGTATGGAATTTTTCTTTCGTCGCAGAGTAGTGGTAGGTGCGCTATAACTTCTGGCGGGTCAACATCTTCAGCTATTACAACGAGTTTTGCTTGTGATCGTTCAACAGCTTTTGTTGCCTCGTTTGTTCCTTTCCTAACTGATCCTGATTTTGAAGCAATCGTTAGGGCTTCATAGGCTGCATCTACGATTTCTTTAGGTACTTCATATTTTACATAGAATGGTTTAGACATATTAGCCTCACCCTTTTAAGGCACAGTCTTATCCACACTTCTTATTTAAGAATCTTTCTCCCAAAAAATGCACGCTTGTACTTTCAGCTTATAAACAACTTAGAAAACTTTATATAAACTGTTACGGCTTCCTACATGTTTTCGAGAAGGGGAATTGCGTTTGCAAAGATTGGGCAAGGTTTCAAATGTAACTCCATCACGAAACATGGTGGTAAAAGCAGAAAATCCCCCGAAAATGGGTTTTGAAGTTGTCGATGAAAGCTTAAATGTTGTCGGCAAAGTTTTTGACATTATTGGCCCTGTCTCAGCTCCTTATGCAGTGATTAAACCAAGCATTAGGGAACCTGAGAAACTAGTGAATAAACCGGTGTACTTGCTTCTCTCGAAAACAAAACGGAGCAAACGATGAATGAGTAGAGCTAGCAAGTTACATGAACCAGTTGAACCAGCACAAGACCAAACTGCATTAAAAGCAGAACCAGCCAAAGTTCAGTCATGCCCAGAATGCGGTAGCACCAGACTGATGCGCGATTATGAATGCGCTGAAATTGTGTGCATGGACTGCGGTTTCGTTGTGGCAGCAAAAATAGCTGACCGTGGACCAGAATGGAGAGCTTTTGATGATGATCAAAGGTCTAAGAGAACTCGTGTTGGGGCACCCTTAACATATACAATTCACGATAAAGGATTGTCAACAACAATCGATTGGCATGACCGAGATATCTACGGCAAAAGCCTCTCGCCAGGCCAGAAAGCTCAGGTCTATCGTCTGCGGAAATGGCAGCGACGCATCAGGGTTTCAGACGCAACAGAACGAAACTTGGCGTTTGCCCTCTCCGAAATTACAAAGATTTCCAACAACCTAAACCTTCCAAAGAACATACTTGAGACGGCCTCAGTTATTTACCGTAAAGCGGTAAAAGAACGCCTAATACGCGGCAGGTCAATTCAAGGTGTTACGTCAGCGGCTATTTATTTAGCGTGCAGGCAATGCGGTTTACCCCGAACTTTAGATGAAATCGCTCAGTCATCAGGAGTTAACAAGAAAGAAGTCGGACGAAGCTACCGTTTCCTAATCCGAGAACTGAACTATTCTATCCCGCCACTACGACCAAGCCAATACATAACAAAATTCTCCAACCAACTCACTATGCAAGGAAAAGTTGAGGAAATCGCTCACAAAATCTTAGCCGCGGCAAAAGAATTAAAACTCACTTCAGGCAGAGGACCAACCGGCATTGCAGCAGCAGCAAGTTATGTCGCATCCGTGTTAACGGGTGAGCGGAAGACACAGAGGGAAATCGCTGAGATTGCGCAGGTAACAGAGGTTACTATTAGGAACAGGTACAAAGAGCTCGTTGAACGAATGATGTTCCAAATAAGCATCTAAACGCAACATCTCTTTTTTCATTTTTTGAGGCTATGACAATGGCTGATTCCGACACAATTTTAGAAAAGCCAACAATTGGAGAGTCAATTGCTAAACTCAAAGAAATACAAAATGGCCTTAAACAAGACCTAGCCAGCCTGCACCAAAAACTGGAGATGCTCGATTCAAAACCTGAGTTGCAAAGCAGCATTGAGGACTTAAAGAAGGATGTTGAGATAAGAGCCGACGACCTTGAAGCCGAAGTAACAAGGTTGCGCGAAGATTTAAAGTCCATTCGCGAGTTTTTAGGTTTAAACTTGGAAAAGCGTAACTCAGGTAAATCTTGATATTAGATAAGCAATTTTTTTAAGCACCATAGTCGCTATGCTAACTTATGCCCTATAAATTCACTTTCGACCTCTCAAAGATCCCGCGCTTCTTCTTCGCCGAAATCGCTTTGATTAGTTACCAAAAGGGCATGCACAAAAGTTTCCTGATGACACTCAACGATTTAATCCTGAAGTTTAAAATCCAAGAGGCAACAGGCCTGAACCTCTCGGATGCGGTTGCTTTGCTTCAGGACCTAATTGATTTGCAGGCCATTAATAGTATGGAGAGAAGTAAGTTTTTAGAAACAAAGAAGAGAGCACTTTTCCTACCGCACTGCTCACGCAAATACATGGATAGCCGTTGCAAAGCAACATTCAACCCGGACACCCCAGCCTACACGTGCGCACACTGCTCGGATGATTGCATGGTAAACAAGGCAGATCAATACGCCAAAAAGAAAGGGTACGACGTTTACCTTCTGCCAGGAGGTTCCTGCATACCCAAAATTCTCAAAACAACCAAATATGAAGGCATAGTGGGAGTTGCATGCGGGGAAGAAATGAAGATCATGGGTCCGCTCCTCACGGGCATGGATGTTGCTGGGCAAGGCATACCGTTGATAAAGAATGGTTGTGCAAGCACAGTTTTCAACATGGAAACACTCCGAAAAGTCCTCTAACCTGTCTTCGGATTGCTTAATTGTAAGTTGAACACTTAGCAAAGCTTATAATGCTAAACCATACCAAGAGACTACTTGCTGATATTCATGCCAGAGAAAAAAATGACAAAAAAATTCTACAGAACCGGCGAGAAATGTCCAGAGTCTGGGCTTTGGGCGCATTTCTGCAAGGAGAAAGGTGAAAAAACCAACATTCCCCTTTCAAAAAGCGAAACTTTTCCGCCCTGCAGAACTTGCGGTTCAGTGAAATGGACGCTTACGATGGCTGCCTAAATGTAAGCAGGCTTGATTTACGATTGTTTTTCCTAAAATCAAGTGGATAAAAGCCCAAAAATTAACCAACCCTTCACCTAAATCTGCTTTATAGAAGGGCTTTAGACAAAAAGAGCACTAGTAGTTCTTGATATTTTCAAAAGCAAAGTAAAGAAAAGATAAACTGCTTACTTTACGATTTCTCGTTTCTTCCAGCGCAGGTTCTTGCCCTTGCACTTTCTGCATTTAATCGCGGTTGCAGCATTACGTGAGCCACAGTCTCTGCAGATCTTCATATGCAAGCGATGTTCTTGCGCTATGGCTTTTTTTACTGGATCTAATATTGGCATTTTATTGTAAACCTTCCGTTTTGGCTAACTCTTTGATGGTTAAGTATCAAATATACCTTTTGTCTAAACTTGCGAATATTGCGAAAAATAAAAAATACGCGACTATTTGATTACTTCAATCGTAACGTAAGAGCGAGTATCCTCTATTCCGTCGATGCTGTAAAGTTTCTTTAAAATTTCATCGAGGTTCTCACGTTCAACAATAATCAACGCGTCCACTTCGCCGGCGATGCGGAAAGCTCGGGAAACAGCAAGTTCGCGAATTTGCTCGTAGACGTGGATTCTTTTTATGGGTGAGACTTTGAGAAGGATGAAGGCTGGTGTCGTAGATACGCCAAGGGCGCCTAAACCTTTTTCGGTGACATCGATGAAGCCTCTTCCGGTACGGATGTAACCGCGAGCTTTGAGTTTGCGCAGATGCACATTTAACGCTTGCCTACTTACGCCTAGCTGGTTTGATAACTCATCTTGTTTTACTCTTAGGGTGTAGGTGTTTGTGGATTTGCCTTTTTCGTAGAGGGTTTTTAAGAGTTGGATTGTGCGTTTAGTTAATGGTTCCAAATTGGTCACTTATGTGATGGTTTGTTAACTTAAACGTTTACAATAGTAAGGTTGCTTAAGAATTTGATGCCTAAAATAAACAGAACAATACAAAGAACCAAACAGAAAAAGGCACGCTTGCCTGCTCTCTCGCTCAGGGATATGCCAATCAAGAGGAATGTATTCAACGCTTAGATTTTGACCAGAGCCTTCTCAGATCTCATCCTATTTAGTTGATTTGAAAAAACAAAAAAAGGGAAGAAAGTTTGGTGTTTTAGTGTTTATGGGTGCTTTCTAAGCAACAACAGCATAATTAAAGCGCCAACTATCACGATTGCAACTATGATGCCTGCGACTGCGGGAACAAAGTACATGTCAGATACTGATGGTGCTGCGGTTGGAGCTGGAGTAGCTGTTGGGTGTTCGGACATTACGTTGAATGTAGCTGTACCGGATGATGGCCAGTAAGCGTTAGTGCCTGCGAATGTTGCGATAACATTGTATGTGCCAGAGATGTCTGGTTGCCAAACTAGGCTGTATGCGCCAGTGTAGTCAGTTGTTGCAGTGCCAATGTTTCGATAGTTTCCGTTAGAGTCCACGACATCGATTGAAACTGGAACACCTGTAAAGTTGGTTGGGAGTGGCTTCTGTTGATAGACATATCCCATCCAGTCTTTCATGCTTGCGTCAGATGCAACTGGAACTCCGTTGGGGAAGTCAGCTGCCTGCTGGGTTTGCTTTGTGCCTGAAGAGATATCGGTAACTTTACCGCTTATCACTACTGGTTGTCCAGATGCTGCTGCTAGGTTTGGAGCTGAAACCGTAAGTGAGCTTGGTCCTCTGCCTACTGCATAGATAGAGTTGTCATACCCGTTGAACCAAACGTTGATTCCATCAGCCAAAGCATAACTGTCCCCATAGAATGTGCCACTGTAAGCTGATAGTGTCCAGATTTCTTGTCCGTTCGTAGCGTTTACTGCGCGGGCCATTGCACCTTTATAGATTGGGTCAGTGATGGTGTGTTCCGTAGAAATCAGGTATACTACATTGTTTGAAATAGCTTGTATGAAGGTTGGGTAGTTACCGTAGAAGACATTGTAGCCGCCGTTGGTGCTGTTACCTGCTCCACCGTTACCATAAGTCCAGAGCAATTGGCCAGAAACATCGTCGTAACAATAGAGTATACCTCCAAAGCTAGCGCTGTACATATTGCCGTAAGCAATTTGCTGAGCTAAGACAGTCCACATTGGGTTGCCGTAGTAGTCAAAGGAGTTTTGGCTTGGTGTAACATACAATGGGCTACCATCTGTTAGACTGTATCCGTAGAAGTTACGAAGCTCTGTGGACGAAAGTGTGAATACACCGCGGTCAAAGTCAACACCTTCTTGTGTGATGGTGAGGTTGCCTGCTGGTGCATCATATGTCTTCATCCACATGAGATTGCCGACAGTTCCTCTGGATGCATTAAGGTTGATAGCGAAGAATGTGAAAGGACCCTGTGAGGTGCCTGCACTAGTTGAAGAAAAGCCGTTGGGTAGTGAGCCGTTTCTGAGAAGCATCATATCGCCATAGTGAACTGCAACGATGGTTGGGCTGTTTGGCATAGTGGCGCGCCAACTGTTAATGGAGATGTTCCAGTCATATGTGGATATCCAATTAGCATAAGTGCCGTCTAGAGCCGCTGTTGTCGCGTTGAGAGGAATGTTTCCGTTGACTACAATGTTAGTAGGTGCAGTAATATCCAAAGGAAAAACGTTAATGACCGCACTAGTTGGTAATTTGCCAGTTGCTGCAGTCATGTTTAGCACCTGGAGTGCTCCACTGCCGCCGCCGGATACTGGATTGATGTCGTTAACAAATAGTCTGGATGAATTCCACTGTGTCAGACGCCAATCTGGATTCGCGTTGGTACCATAGTTAGTTACGGCATATCTTAGCACTTCACCTTCTGGACCTGTAGTTGCCGTTCCTGTTGGAACGCCAGTTACGTTGAAGAGCGAAACGCCTGTGTCTGCGTCGTAGAGGCGCCATGTTGTTCCACTTACTGCTACTAGAATCGGTGGGAATGTTCCGTGTTCGTCGCCGCTCCAAAGGTTATAGACGTAAGCGAATGATAACGATGTACTATAAGCACCACCAGTTGATATGTTTGGGTTAGTCCAAAGAACTTGACCCGTCTTAAGGTCAACAGCTGTTAATGGGCCATTGTTGGCGCCGTTGAATGAGAGCGGAGGATTATAGTATAAGATTCCGTCAACTATAATCGGGTTGTAGAATCTTTGCCTGTATGCAGAACCTTCGAAGTAGCCGACACCGAGAGCATTGGGATCCAAAGTACTTGTTTCAAGTGCATTGGTTCCAAGAACACCGCCAACAACTCCTCCAGCCTGAATAGGCTTAGTCCACATGATGTGTGAAGTCAATGAACCTGCACCGTCAGGATGGAATAGTGTTGGACCTGGCGTTCCGGCGTTTGTTCCTTGAGTGACAGATGAAGCATATGGAGAACCGTTACCGAGCCAGTTTGAAGTAATCGTGTACCAGTCAGTGTTCTCGCCATAGATTGGTCTTTCCCAGTAAGCGGTTGGGAGTGGATAGCTGGTTATGGAGGCTGGAATTGGGCTTTGCTGGACAGTAAGCGTTGTAGTCGCATTGCTTGGCAGATATGTGTCTCCCATCAGCGGGGACCCTTCGTATCCGTCGCCATTCGCACCGTAGACTTGTCCTGGGAAGCTGAAAATTAAGGTATATGTACCAACTTGGTTTGGAGTAATTATGTAGTACTGCGATGACGTTGTGTCTTGGACTGTTGCGAAAAGCTGTGTTGTTACGGTGCCGTCAGGAGCTATCATGGTCAAGTTGTAATTTTTGAATCTGTAGCTGTTTGAAAGCAACGCTGCGCTTGCAGTAGAACCGTTACCGCCATTTGCAGCAGTAGTTCCTCCAGCCGCTCCGTAAACTGGGTCGAGCCACATATATACGTGTGCGGACTGTCCGACACCTACAGGGTCAGGTGCTGCAGAAATGTAGGCGTATGTTGGAATACTCCATGCAGGTGTATGCGCGTTAGCAGTTGGTATAAGCATTATTGAAGCTGCCATTGAAATTGTTAAGAGTAATGCAATCGAAATAGCTATTGTTTTATTTTTTAGATTTTTCATTTTTTCTTTTCCTCAATTTTTTTTAAAATGAGACAAGGACACTATTTACGTTAAAGAAGCCTCGTCCCATTGTTTCGAATAATTCGAAGAATGCTTTATAAATATATCGAAGAAGTGCTCCTGACAACAACTTTTTGGCACAGATTACTTAACTTTTTGAAAAGTAATACGATAAAAAATGCCGAAGTTTGCTTGCTCTTAAATAAAATATATGAGACAAAGGAAAAATGCTATGAAGACTAGAACAAACTACAGTAAATAACTAAAAAAACCAGTTTGTTTTTTCACAGTAGAACGTTAAGCAACACCACAATGTATTTATTTTGAAAAAAAGCTTAAGTCAAACCACTAAAAGTAAACTAGGAGTGAAGCGGAACCGTGACAGAAAACGCCAGCGCAGTCTTAATCGGCAAAAAACCAATAATGAACTATGTCCTCGCATGCATCACATTCTTCCACGGCGGAGCAAAAGAAGTAAGCATAAAAGCACGCGGCAGATCTATCAGCCGAGCAATTGATGTCGCCGAAGTTGTCAGACACAGATTCCTGCCAGATGCAAAAATAAAAAGCATCAGCATCGGAACAGACCAATTCCTACCGCAAGACCAAGAAGACGGCAAAACAGCAACCAACGTCAGCACAATAGAAATAACATTGACAAGATAATCACGCTTTAAGCTAAACTCCTCCTTTGCAGGAAAAACGAAACACAAATGAAAACAGAACTATGCAGTTTCTGCTTAAAAAGCGGCATACTATGCCAAAAATGTTCAGCCAAAGTTAAAGCTGGCGAAATCAGTGACATAGACCTGAAAATCGCCCGAATACTGCTCTCCCTAGAAGAGAAGTATCCTTCCCTGCAAAACGTCTGCTTCTACAAGGCAGTTGAGGTTGAAAAAACCTTAGCTATCCTCGTTGGACACGGAGATGTCCCTAAACTTTTGGGTTACGGCGGCAAAATCGTCAAGACCCTTGGTGACGAAACAGGCAAAAACGTCCGCGTACTCGAGCATGGCGTTGACGACCGCAAATTCCTCGAAGACCTATTCATGCCCTTCAGTATCTTAACCATCAACACTATCTGGCTTCCAGACGGAACCACCGAAACACGAGTAATTCTCAAGAGGAAACGCGGTGCACAGCTACCCTTTGACCTTAAAGCTTTAAAGGAAATCGCCAGTAAAGTACGTAAAATGTCCTTACGCGTTGAAATCGCAGATTAAGGTTGGCGAAGCAGCATGAACTTGGACTCTATCGGCGACTGGACTAGAACTCACTATACTAGCCAAGTGAAACCAGAAAGTGACGGTCAAGAAGTAACTCTTTTCGGTTGGGTTCAAGACATCCGCGACTTAGGCGGAATCCGCTTCATCATACTGCAAGACCGCGAAGGAACAATCCAGCTGACCATCCCAAAAAAAAGAATTGCCCCTGAAGTTTTAGCGAAGTCAGACCTGCTACAAAAAAGATTCAGTTTTGCGGTCAAAGGAAACGTGAAAAAAACAAACATGACTCCGAGAGGCATTGAGGTAATTCCCAGCGCCTTCAAGATTTTTAACGTAGCCACTGAGCAACTGCCCATCGACATAACAGGCAAAACCCCAGCCCTCATCGAAGCTCGCTTAGACGCAAGACCGCTTGACCTCACACAAGAACGAAGCATAGCTACCTTCAAGGTTCAGCATACCGCGCTTGAAGCAATCCGGAGCTTCCTTTTCGAGAAGAATTTTTTGGAAGTTCACACTCCAAGAATCATTGCTTCAGCAACTGAAGGTGGAGCGGAACTGTTCTGCGTGGATTATTTTGGTCAAAAAGCATACCTTGCTCAAAGCCCACAGCTCTACAAAGAAGAATTGACACTAAGTTTTGAGAAGGTGTTTGAGGTTGGACCGTTCTTCCGCGCTGAAGAGTCACATACCAGAAGGCATCTTAGCGAGTTCACATCTGTTGATGTGGAAGCGGCTTTTGCGAACGCCACCGATGTTATGGAGCTTCTCGAACAAGTCATAGCTCACGCTTGCACTGTCGTAAAAGAGAAGTGCACCAGCGAGCTGTCGGTTCTTGGATACAAGTTTGAGGTGCCCCAGATTCCGTTTAAACGTTTAACTTACGACCAAGTTCTCGAAGATTTAAAGAAGCAGGATGTATCGATTCCATGGGGCGAAGACATCCCAACCGAAGCATTCAGAGTACTTGGAAAGCTTTACCCATTCTTCTACTTCATAACAGACTGGCCAACACACGCCAAAGCCTTCTACATTAAACCACGCGAAGACAAACCTGAAGTCTGCGAAGGCTTCGATTTAATGTGGCGCTACATCGAACTTGTTTCAGGCGGAACAAGAATAGCCCAAAAAGACCAGCTGATACAGAGGCTACAAGAAAAAGGGCTCAATCCTGAATCCTTCAAGTGCCACCTACAAGCCTACGATTACGGGATGCCACCACACGCAGGATGGGGATTAGGACTTGAAAGGTTAACCATGATTCTAACTGGAAACAAGAACATCCGAGAAGTAACACTGTATCCACGCGACAGAGTTAGATTAACACCCTGAGAAGTCCCTTGCTGTCTGATCCATTATTACAATAGTTTTTTAACATGCTAATGACAGCGGAAAACGCCAATACGACCTACCCCTCTTAAGGATTGACCCATCCCCTCTATCGTTTCTGCAATGATATGATATTTGGATCCTAATAGGTTGGTGCCGTTTTAGCAATTTAATTTAGACACCGTTAAAGGGTCTGTTGTAGGTCCTTCGCGATATTAGACCGCATTTTTGGTTTGTTGGAAGAGTTCGTTTATGTATTCGTTGATAGTTTTTTTGTGGTTTTTCGCTATTCTTTTTACAGCGTCGTTTATTCCTGTGGAGTACTGTACGGCTTTCTTGGGTTTCTCAGCTATGTCGGCGGGCACCCCAACGTTTAAGGCGACTTTTCTTAGCACGAGTTTACGTAAGGTGCCGGTTTTGTTTTCGATTTTAAACTCAACGGGCAAACCAAGCGCAAACTCCGCCAAGTCAAAGGAGCCGAAGGGCACACGCAACTCAACGTCGTGGAAACTGGTGATTTTTAGGTCCCGTTCAAGGTTGCTCTCATGAATCTTGACCACATCATTAAACATGGTTTTCCTTACTTTTTCGGTTCCATCTTTGCAGCATTCGTTAACGTAGCGTTGGTAACCGCCGAACAATTCATCGGCGCCCTGCCCTGCCAGCATCACTTTGAAACCTGCCTCAGCCGCCTTCTCCGCAACCCAATAAAACGGCACCCCAATGCTCGCCTTAATCGGATCAGCTTCCTCAATTAACTCAACAACTTTAGGCAAAATCAACTCTACATCAGAGTCTTTGAACAAATCCACCTGCAAAGGCAAATTCAACTCGTCTGCAGCTTTCATTGCTTCCTCCGTTTCCGGTTGATTCTCCAAACTCACATGCAACAGGTTAACTTTGACTCCGCATTTGTTTGCCAAAAAAGCCACTAAGCTACTATCTAAGCCACCCGAAAACGCGACAGCGACCTCAGTTAAGCCGTGGACTCGCCTCTGGATGGATTGCTCAAGAAGGGCTTGAAGGGTTTTGGCGGCATCATCGATTGTTACGGGCTTGGGTTCGGTGTAAGCAAGGGTTTTTACTGGTTTAAACTTGAAGCCTTCTTTGTTAACGAAAGCCAGGTTACCTGGTAGAAAAGACAGGGGAGTTTCTATCCCGAGTTTCCAGAGGGCTTTTCGGTTTGTAGCAAAGGCAGCGATGTCTCTGTTTTCGCCGTAATAAAGCGGTTGGACACCTATCGGGTCTCTTCCTGCCGCAACCCAGCCGTCTTTTAACATTAAAAAAGAGTAGTCGCCATCCGCCTGCTCCATTAACGTTTGAAGGGTGGCTTCGCAGTGAAGCGGGTTTTTTGCAATCTGTTCTGTAACTGCGGTTTTTGGTAATGGTGAGTATACTCTGCCTTCAAAGAGAAGTGCAGCATCATCTAGCTGCAAATGTTCATAGTCACTTGTTGACTTGGGTTTTGAGGTAACGTATCCTGCCACAGTTGATGATTTTAAGCCCTGTTTTTTTATGATTTCAACATTTTTTTCAAATATGCCTTTCTTTGGGGTAATTAACCCAAAATGCGTCGGCGCCCCCACATCAACCTGATTCAGAAGGTTAAGAACCCTTTCCACTGCACTGTCGCCGTTTTTATCTAAAATTGCAATCGTTACTTTCATGGTCTTGTGCACCCAAGTCTGCTGCAATGTGTTAGTGCGTGGTAAAACATTAATCTTTAATCCGCATATCCTTAGACTTTGAGGAACACTAACTTGCCTATCCTGCCAATCGATACTGGCCGTTATGGAACGCCAGAAATGCTCAAAATCTTCGAAGAAGAAACCCGCGTTCAGAAGCTGCTGGATGTTGAGGCTGCCTTGGCTTTGGCACATGCTGAAGTAGGCAACATCTCAAAGAAAGATGCTGAAAAAATCGCGTCCATGGCTTCCACGAAGTTCGTTAAGGTTGAGCGTGTGAAGGCTATTGAAAAGGAGATTAAACACGACATTGCCTCGCTTGTCCGCGCTCTCTCGGAGGTTTGTGGTTCAAGCGGCGCCTACGTCCATCTTGGGGCAACGAGCTACGACATAGTGGACACAGCCAACGCGTTGCAGTTAAAGGACGCTTTGGGCGTAGTTGAGAAAAAACTTGTCGATTTCAAGAACATACTGCAAAAACAGGCGCTCAAGCACAAAGACACAGTTATGATTGGCAGAACCCACGGACAGCACGCGCTGCCCATAACCTTGGGCTTCAAGTTTGCCGTCTGGGGATACGAAATCAACAGGCACTTAGAGCGGTTAGACGAATGTAAGAAACGCGTTTTGGTTGGAAAAGTAAGCGGAGCAGTCGGCACACAGGCGGGTTTAGGGGAGCACGCCGAGCAGATTCAGGAACTAGTGATGAAACGATTGGGGTTGCAGGCGGCTGAGATTTCGACGCAGATTGTGCAAAGAGACCGCTATGCCGAACTCGTTTGTATTTACGCATCGGTGGCTTCTTCGCTGGAGAACTTTGCAGCCGAAATCCGCGAGCTCCAACGTCCAGAAATCGGAGAGCTTTTCGAGTCGTTTGAAGCTAAAAAGCAGGTTGGCAGTTCAACGATGCCGCACAAACAAAACCCTGAAACCTGCGAGCGAGTCTGCGGTTTAGCCCGCATTGTCCGAAGCCTCAGCACTCCAGCTTTGGAGGATATGGTTACGTGGCATGAACGCGACTTAACGCAGTCTTCAGCCGAACGCTTCATTTTGCCAGAATCAAACATACTGCTCGACTACATCTTGAACCTAATGTGCAATATCGTCGCTAACTTGCGTGTTGACAGCGAGCGGATGCTGCAGAACTCTGTCGTTGACTCAGGGGCGCGCAATGTCTGAATCAGTCATGATGGCGCTGACAAAGAAGGGCGTGAACAGGCAGGAAGCCCACGAGATGCTGCGGAAGTTAACAATCCTAAGTGCACATGAAAAGAAACCGTTTAAGCAAGTGCTACTCGAGGACAAACTGATAAGCGGCAAACTCAGCGAAAAAGAAATCGACCAAGCCCTAAACCCCAAAAACTACTTGGGCACAGCAGTTAAGCAAGCGGAAAAGTTTGCGAAAAGCGCTTAGAAATCAAACAAACCTTTCTGCGCTGCTTCATCTGTTGCCGCCGCTGCCTTATCCAAGTTTTCCCACGTTTCCTTTTTGACAAAGCCACCGACTTGTTCCTTGATTTTTTTGGCGAGCCTTGGACCTACTGAGGGCAGGTTGGTTAGTTCTTCAACTGAAGCGTGTTTGAGGTCGGGGATTGTTTGGTATCCGGCGTTGAATATTATGCGTCCGCGGACTCTGCCCACGCCCTCCAACTGAACGATGGGCAGCAACTCTTTTTTGATACCTTTAGAAACCCGCTCAACTAGCTCATGACTTAATGCTGAAACCTCTTTATTTTTTGCTACAATGGGCGACAGCTCATCTATGGCGTGCAAAAGCCACTTGGCAGTTTCTATGCTTCGGTAAAGGTCTCCCGGCTGAACGTTGAAGCGTTCAATGATTTTTTCTTCCGGCAACTCCTCAATCCAATTATTCATAACCATAGCGGTTTTGACTTCGCCTAAAAACTCGGCGTAGCCAATGTGGTCACTCCATTGGTCGGGCGGCTCCACAAACAATTCTTGTTTATGGTCTTCAGTTTGGACAGCTAAATTATCCATTTCCCGTTGGTAAGGCCTCATTATTGGACCCATATCTGGCGTGTGGGAAACCAGGTGAAGCAAGCTGAACTCAGTTAAAATTGGCAGTTTACTTTTCAGCGCATCCCTAATGATTACGCCTGATAAGGGGTCAATGTATAGTTCGCTTATGCGCTTGCCAAACTTGGTGGCTAAAATACTGTCTCCTAAAACATAAATCATCTCTTCATCATGGAGGAAACGGAGAATTCTGTCGATGACAGTTTTTATAGCTTTCACATCGTACTGGTAAGCGTAGAAAGTTTTACCGAAAAACTCGTAAATCCCATTCTCTGTGTGAGCAAAATCTGAAGCAATCGTAGCCAACACGTGTGTACGGATGATTTTTTCAACGGCCAACCGCGACCAAATCCGCTCGGGCTTCGCTAAAACGTAACTTTCCATCAGATAGTCCTGCTCATCAGCGGTTTTAGCGATAAGAACTGATTCGCCGAACTTGTCGTATTTTGGTCTTCCAGCTCTTCCAGCCATCTGTTTGTAATCCAACACACTTATGGGATAGTTGCCGAGTCCAGCTTCAAAGCGCCTGTAATCCTGAATGATTACTGTCCGTGCAGGTAAGTTAACGCCCCAAGCCAATGTGGGTGTTGCGGTTAAGACTTTGATTTTTCGTTCTTTGAATGCGTCCTCGATGATTTTGCGGTGAGCACCAGACAATCCAGCATGGTGGTAGGCTGTGCCGCAGCGAACTAAATCTGCAAGTTCCTCGCTCATCTGAGTCCTCTCGCCAGCATCCAAAATTTTCTTTGCCTCTTTCTCCAGAACTCCCCTTGCTTGCTCCTCCAGTGAACGCTTGACCAGTTTCGAGCCACTCTTTGGAACTAACACTTTGTCCATGTGGCTCGCGACGGTTTTCGCCGCGGAAACCGCGTTCTTTCGGGTTGAAGCAAAAATCAACGCTTGCCCCCCAGTCTTTAGCGTGTTCAAAACCAAGTTAATGATTGGGAAATGGGTTTCCTGCTCTATTTTTCTTGATTCGCCGTCTTTGTATTGGATTTCATCTTTCAGCATGATGCCTTCTTTTAGGTTAATGGGGCGCCATTCCGTCACGATGTACTTGGCGTTTAGCCAACCTGCGATTTCATCCACGTTGTTGATAGTTGCGCTTAAGGCTAAAATTTGGATGTTCGGGTTCACCTGCAACAGTCTTGCCAGCACAATTTCCAAGGTTGGTCCGCGTTCAGCTTCGTTTAGAAGATGGATTTCATCGGCGATAACCAGTGAGATGCTGTCCATCCATTTGGCGCGGTGACGCAGCAGCGAATCAGCTTTCTCGTTAGTGGTAATGATGACGTCGTAGCGTTCAAGCCAGTTGTCGGCGCTGTCAAAGTCCCCAGTGCTGATGCCTACGCTGACTTTTCGGCCATCTGGCTTTTTGATGGATGTGTACTTGTTGAAATCCTCAAATTTCTCGCTTGCCAACGCGCGGAGCGGCGAGAGATAGATTACTTTGCCACCCATTTCAAGCACGTGTTTTAGCCCGCAGAGTTCCGCAATCAAAGTTTTACCCGAAGCAGTTGGGCTGGCTAAAACGATGTTTCTACCCTCTAAGACGCCTGCCAGTATGCAATCTTTTTGGGGTGGAAACAACTCCGAAATCCCAAAGCCTTCCAGTACTTCTTTGACTGGTTGGGGCACGGATAAATCTGCAATCTTCAACTTTAATCTCGCCATCGACTGATATTTTATCAATATTGAAGATGCTAATTAATAGTGTTAACCGTGGTGAAAGTGTTTTTCAGCTACGTTTTTCTATTGGAACTTGGTATTAGCACAGTGACGAGTTATCTGTCCCAAAATTTCAGGTAGGATACTGTATGGTTGAAAACGTGAAAGAACTCCTCAAACTGCATGAGGGCATAACACATGAGGTTTACTTAGACAACGAAAACTCCAGCATAGTTCCCCAAGAAGTAGTTGATGCGATGCTGCCGTACTTTAACAAGACAGCCTACGGCAACCCAACGCTCACACACAAGCCCGGGTGGGAAGCATTCGAAGTCATCATGAACAGCTTCCAAAAAATCAGCAAGTACATGGGCGCAAAAATCCTCGAAGAAATCACCTTCACCCCAAGCGAAACCGAAGCCAACAACCTCGCAATAATGGGCTCATGCTTTGCACAGAAAAGCAAGGGCAAAAAAATCGTAGTCTCAGAAATCGAACCAGTTAACGTGCTGCAAGTAGCAGAAATGATGGGAAAATTCGGTTTCTCAACCACCAAAATCCCAGTCAACAACGAAGGCTTCATCGACCTTGAGAAACTTAAGGAAGCAGTAGACAACGAAACCATCTTGGTCAGCATCTCAGCCGTAAACAATGAGTTGGGCACTATCCAACCGATTAAGGAAGCTGTGGACATCGTTAAAGCCAAAAACTCCCACACCCTCTTCCACACTGACGCTTCAGACGCATACGGCAGAATACCTCTAAACGTGCAAAACATAAATGTGGACTTAGCCACGGTGAGCAGCTACAAGATTCAGGGTCCAAGAGGCATGGGTGCCATGTACCTAAAGGATGGCGTAAACATGGAGCGCATCCTTGAAGGACAAATAGGCACACAGAAACTCTGGCCAGGCATAGAAAACACACCCCTAATCGTTGGCTTCACCAAGGCTTCTGAGCTTGCTTTTGAGAACTTTGAAGCAAACACCACAAAAATGAGAACGCTCCGCGATAAGCTTGTTAACGGCATATTTGCCGAACTTGATGACCTGCGATTTAACGGTCCAAAAGGCGACAAACGGTCCCCAGACAACGCTAACGTAAGCATACTGCGAGCAGAAGGCGAAGCATTAACCATCGAACTGAGCCTCAAAGGCGTTTACATTTCAAGCGGAAGCGCATGCAGCAGAAGATTATTGCAGCCCAGCCACGTTCTTATCGCCATCGGACGCATATTCGAGGAAGCACATGGCAGCATCCTCATGAAAGTCACCCGCAGTCACACAGAAGAGGATATAGCTTACGTTCTTAGTGTTTTACCTACAGCTGTCAACCGTATAAGAGGGATAGTTGGCTCAACAGGAGTACATTAAATATGTCACGTATACCTTTACCGTACAACCCAAAAGTAATGGATTTATTCCGTAACCCCAAGAACCTTGGCAAAATGGAAGATGCCACAGTCGTCGCAGTTGCAGGAAACCCTGCATGCGGAGACATGATAACCTTCTACCTGAAAATTAGC
The DNA here is from genome assembly GCA_963695285.1 of Candidatus Bathyarchaeota archaeon. Classification (GTDB taxonomy): domain Archaea; phylum Thermoproteota; class Bathyarchaeia; order Bathyarchaeales; family Bathycorpusculaceae; genus Bathycorpusculum. Next base: position 552,949 of record OY968763.1, on the reverse strand, counting down.
GACAAAGACATCATCGAAAAAGCAAGTTTCGAAAGCTATGGCTGCGCCGCAAACATCGCCACCTCCAGCATAGTCACCGAAATGATCAAATGCTTAAGCTTGGAAGCAGCATGGAAAGATATAACCTGGAAGCGGGTCACCGAGGAAATCGGCGGTTTACCAGCCGTCAAATTCCACTGCGGAGTCCTCGCTGTCGGAGCACTAAAACGTGCTATAAGACAGTACTTCAAGGAAAAAGGCGTTGCCGCCCCCGCATGGTTGCCAAGTGAACATACCTTTGAAGAAAAACAGGCATTAGAAGAAGAAGAACTGGCAAAAACACTCTCTAAGAGGCTAAAACCTGAGGCAGAAAAAAAATAATAGACTCGCAAGCAATCAGGCAAGACTTCCCAATCTTAAACCGAAAAATAAACGGCAACCCCCTAATCTACTTTGACAACGCCGCAACCACCCAGAAGCCCCGTCAAGTCATCGATGCCATAACTGACTTCTACGAAAACCACAACGGCAATGTCCACCGAGCCGTCCACACTCTATCTTTGGAAGCAACCGACCTTTATGAGAAATCAAGGGAGAGAATTGCAAAATTCATCAATGCCAAATCATCCAGCGAAGTCATCTTTGTCCGTGGAACAACTGAAGCCATCAACTTAGTCGCGTATTCTTGGGGGCTAAACAGTCTTGGTAAAGGCGACGAGGTTTTGGTTTCCTTGATGGAGCACCACAGCAACATCGTTCCATGGGAAATCACCGCCAAAATAAAGGGCTTCACAATCAAATACGCCAAAGTCAACCCAGACGGCACACTGGATTATGATGATTTTGAAAGCAAACTCTGCAGCAAAACAAAGATTGCCTGCCTAAGCCACGTCTCAAACGTCACAGGAGTAATCAACGACGTTAAACGCATCAGCAAAGTAGCGCATGACAACGGCGCTTTAATGCTGGTTGACGGCGCCCAGTCAGTGCCGCATATGAAGGTTGATGTCCAGGATTTAGGGATGGATTTTCTCGCTTTTTCAGGACACAAAATGCTTGGTCCAACAGGCATAGGAGTGTTTTACGGCAAAAAAGAAGTGCTTGAAAAGATGCCTCCTTTCATGGGCGGCGGCGAAATGATAAAGGAAGTTGCACTTCAGCCAAGACCAGAGGCAATGTAGCGTTTCGTGGAATGAACTGCCCTGGAAGTTTGAGGCGGGCACGCCTAACATAGCTGGAGCAATTGGTTTGGGGGCAGCGGTAGAGTATCTTGAGGGCTTAGGCATGGATAACGTTCTAAGCCACGAAAAAGCCCTAACGAAGTATGCTGTTGAACGCATGCAAGAATGCAGTAAAGTCTCCATATACGGTCCAAGCAGCCTCTCCAAGAAGTTGGGAATCATACCTTTCGGCGTTAAAGGCTTGTCCTCTCATGATGTGGCATTGTTCTTTGACAATTATGGAGTAATGATGCGTAGCGGTTACCACTGCGCACAGCCGCTGCATCAAGTTTTCAAGCTTGAGTCCTCAGCGCGGGCAAGCTTCTACATCTACAACACAGAACAGGAAGTTGACCGCTTCATAGAAATCCTAAAGGAGTTTGAGCAGTTCTAATGGCAACCATCGACGACTACGTTGCTCGAATCGAAGGAACTTGCGGAGCAGAAAAAGACGTCATAGTCGTCTTCAAATACGAAAAGAAGGATGAAGCCATCGCCAACATCCTAAAAAAAGCCACGCTAAAAAACAAGATTGCAGGGATAATTTTTGAGTTAACCTTCCAAGATACCTCTTTTCGGGTCTACTCGAGCGGAAAAGCGATTTTTCGAAGCATTAAGAACCGAGAAGAGCTGAACAAGCTCTTAGCTGCCCTGTTGCTCTAGCGACTATTTTGATTTTATTCGGTTTTTAGTTTTCTTGCTCCAGTTCAAACCCCGAACAAGCGTCTTCCTTGCAGAGAGCGGTAAGGAATTTTTAACCTTCCCAAATTGCCCAATGCTTGAAGGCTGCCTCCAATAGCTTAATGGCTTGTCCCCTTCGCCATAAGGATGCTTAAAATATACTTCCCTCATCTGATCAACATTGTCAACCATTCCGTGCCCCCATTTCTCAAGAAAATAAAGCTGACACTTAGGGTACGTCTGGGCGTTTTTATTCTGCAATTCCTTATCTGATTTAATTGTCTGGGACCCAAAATGGTAGAATTTAGCGCCGCCATACGCGTAGGCTTTAAGCCCAGCCAATACTATGCGGGCATGCATGTCACCATCTTCACAGTATGCTGGCTTAAAGTTCTCATCAAACTTTCCAACATGCCTAAAAAAATCTGATTTAACCATAAAACACGAAAAATTTGGGTGCTCCACAAAACTTTCGTCTTCTGGACAGTTTTCAAGGCTTGCTAAGTCTCTGCATTCAGTCATTGTCCACAGTACCGCATCAGGGTGGCTCTCTGCAAAATCAACAAGACGATCGATTGCGTTGCTCTTGAAGACGATGTCAGTGTTTATGACTAAAATATACTCGCAGCCTGCTTTCATGCCTATCTCTATGCCCTTATTCCAAGCTTGTGATACGCTTTGTTGTCCTATTGGGTGTAGCACTTTGATTTCGAGGGGCGTTTGATTGAAGATGTAAGTTAAAGGCGCCACAACAGGATTCACACAGTTTTCACATGGCACCCAAACGATGCTATGTTTGGAGACAATGCTTTTTGTTGTCAGGTCCAAGTATTTTTTGTGTTCATTGTTGCTCACGTAAACTGGCGCTGTCATACCGATCTTCATCTGAACTCTGCCCCCGCAGTAACCAATGTCATAAACACCGTTACCTATAAGTAAATTAACAAGTTCTGCCCTGAACCTTTTTTCAGTGGCTATTCATGATTTCCTGCTTCATGGTGCTGAAAAACGTCTTGAAAACCGGGTACCCTTTTGTGGAGTCGATAGCCGCATGTTTACCGGTCTGCGATGAGTTTTTAATCGGGAAGGGTACTCAACAGACGGCACTTTTGAAGTGGTCGAAAAAATCGCAACACTAAACAAGAAAGTTAAGGTCATCAGACAGCAATGGCCCAGCACAAAAAAATACAGTGTCATTGCAGAAGTAACCAACGAAATAAGAGCAAAATGCAGTCACGAATACATTTTTTCCATCCAGGCAAACGAAATCATCCATGAAAAAAACGTTGATTTCATCAGGGCGCTTCCTGAAATATGCCCAGATGTCAACTCTTTTAGTCTACCCTTCGTTCACTTGGTGAAGGACTACAAGTTCTTCGAGGATTTCCGCGTAAGGTTTACAAAAAACTTGGACAGCATCATGGCTGTTTCTGACGCATGGACGCTTGGTCCGAGCAAATCATTCACAAAATCAGAAACCCGCAAGAACCTAAGACACCCAAAGAGGATGCTGCAATACGTTTACAAGGGTATCGAATGGACTTACGCCAACCCCGGTGTATCCCCTCTGTCGAGGGCAATGTACCTACCTAAACCCATCTTTAGGTACTGGTCACTTTTCCCCGCCGACTACCTTGAAAAATGTGAGAAACACGCAGAAATGTTCGGTCTTCAAGATCTTCGAAAAAACGTGGAGGTTCTCAAGAATTACGTTGATGACCCCGCGTTTTTTGGAAGAAAGCCGCTGAAATACGGAGAAAAGAACTCGGCTTCCACTACCCTGACGCTATTGGAAGGTGGAATTGGAGGACCACCCAAAAATCGTGAGGGACTTTTGCAAATTCTACTGTTAAAAGCTACAGCGTTAGATCTGAGGTCTTAGATTCGCTTAAGGACTTATAGAAACACCGCAGGCATGAATACGGCTGGTTATGCCTTTTTATATTTTCGACGGCTTTTTCGAAGATTGACGCCATGTTTCTGGCGTAGATTTCCCAGGACAGGTTTTCCCTTGTATACTTGTACGCGTTCTCGCCTATTTTACGCCGCAGTTCTGGGTCGGTAATCAATTTTTCTATCTGGGCAGCCATGTTCTTTGGGTTTGGCTCTTCAACCACAAACCCGTTTTGGCTGTTCTGAATAATTTCGGACGCACCTGATTTGTTCGAAACTATGACGGGTTTCGACGCTGCCATCGCCTCTATAACAGCTAGTCCCCAGGTTATCTGCGCGGGAAAGACAAACACATCGCATGCCGCGTAGACTTGAGCTAATTCCTCGTCAGAGCCGCTGTGCAAGAACAGAACCTTGTCTTCCACGCCTAACTGTTTGCTTAATGCAATCAATTCTTCTTTTGGTCCTTCACCGTCAAAAACCAATTTAACATTTTCGTGTTTTCTGGAAAGTAGCTGTAATGCATTCAGGGAATCTTTTTGTCGTTTGTCCCGTGCAATGTTTCCAACTTGGAGAAGAATAAAATCGTTTTCAAACCCGTATTTAGCGCGAATCTCCTTGCCTGACGCTTTATGAATCAAATCGGTCTGTACGCCGCTTCGAACAACTATGGATGATCTTCCGTAAGCGTGTCTGTACTCGACGGCCGGCAATTGAGGACAAAACAACGATGATATCGATGTAATCGACGGCAATCTTATCCAAACCTTCGAAAAGTGGCAAATTGATTTTTCCTAAGCCTCTTCTCTTTGAAGGATCTGAGAACCAGAAGGGTGGCTCATTACACATCCACACTATGGGAGCGTTGAGTTTTCTTTTGGCAAAGAACGCAGCCCACTCAGTGGGAAAATTATGAGTGTTAATTACGTCGAAGCCCTTGGGTATTTTCTTTCCTAAATTGTACATCGCGGGCAAATCAAACGTATAAGCTCCGGAACCTTCCCGCTAAACGAGTGGCAATTGTTCTTTTTTGTGCGTCTTCACTCTGTGTTCTTTGAAGCGTTTGGGGCTTGTACCACATTTACTTTTAGCTTCTTGAAGTATTCTGGGTAGCATTTCTCGTTGGCGGCGCACGTAAAAATCTCTACTTCATGCCCCAGCTTCTGCAGTTCAAGCGCCAAATTCAGCAACTGCCGCTCAGCGCCGCCCCGCCAGGTCAGCGAAGGATGAAGCATAGCGATTCTCACGGTACACCCCCAGGTCCAAGTTATTAAGATTCTGGCTTCTGCAGTTATAAATATGGCGACTAAAACGCGCTGTTCCTGAAATCTGCACCCTTAAGGTTTATATTCACAAAATCACCCGTTCAAAAGAAGATACGCTATGACAGTTGGACTTCGAACAGCAGTCATCCTCGTGGGCGGTTCCGGCCTGCGTCTGCGCCCTCTAACTAACGACATCCCGAAATGTATGATACCAGTGCATGGAAAACCCTTGATTTTCTGGACGTTAACTTGGCTCAAAGAAAGCGGCTTTGAACACGCCGTTTTAGGCGTCTCTTACCTTAAAGAAAAAGTAATCCAGTACGTTAGCGAGAACGAAAAGACATTCGGATTAAAAGTTGATTTCAGCGATCACAGTCAAGAGGGAGAGACCGGTGAAGGCTTTAGGCTTGCCATTAAGCGGCATGTCACCGACGAGGATTTCCTTGCTATGAACGGTGATGAACTGACAAACCTGAACCTCAAGAATTTTGCCGATTTCCACTTCAAAAACCAAGGCACAGTAACTGTGGCTGTTTCACCCATGCGTTCACCCTTCGCAATAATAGAGACAAAAGGGGCGGACATCCAAAGTTTGACGAAAAACCAATTCTCGAAGACAAGCTGGTAAGCATCAGGAATCTACGTTTTTAACCACAAGATAACCAAGATTTGCCCGCAATGGGTTCGATAGAAAAAACGACGTTTCCTGTGCTTGCCTCCAAAAAACTGATAAAAGCATACCGGCTGAAAAATAACGAGCGGTGGTTGACCATCAACAGTCTTAAAGATTTATATACGGCTGAACAAGAGTTCGCTTCACTGAGAAGGTCTGTTGCACCATGAAGGTTCTCGTTACTGGAATAATGGGTTTCATCGGAAGCCATCTGGCAGAAACGATAGTTGAAGACGGAAATGAAGTCTACGGAGTTGTCCGAAGAGTCGCGAGCAGAAGAATGGATGCAGTCGCCAAAGTCCTCAAAGACATAGTCTTAATCTCAGGGGACGTTACCGATTATCTTTCAATCCGAAACGCCATGAGAACAGCAATGCCCGACGTTGTTGTTCATCTTGCCGCTCTTTCGCCGGTAAGAGAATCGTTTGAGAGACCTTTCGAGTACCAGCAAGCTAACTTTTTGGGAACAATGAACGTTGCACACGCACTGCTTGAGCTGCCTGACCCACAGAACAGAAAACTCGTTGCCGCTTCAACAGCGGAGGTATACGGTCTGCAGAATAAGGGTCCTATGGCTGAAAGTTTGCCGCTCAAGCCCTCCAGCCCATACGCCGTAACCAAGGCAGCGGGGGATTTGTACCTCCAGATGATGTTCCAGACTTTTGACCTGCACGGCTCCATCATGAGACCCACCAACTCATATGGTAGAAAAATAGACACCAGCTTCTTAATCGAATATCTGATTAACCAGATGCTTAGAGATAGGGAAGTCCACATTGGTTCTCCTGAATCAGTCAGAGATTACATGTATGTGGATGACCACGTGAACGCGTACAAACTCGTCATGAAAGCAGCCAAAGCCGACGGCCAAATCTTCAATGCTGGAACCGGCGTAGGAGTAACCAACAAGGAACTGGCATTATTGATAGCGAAAAAAGTCGGTTACAAACCTGAAAAAATCAAGTTTGGCTCGTATCCTCCTGGTTATCCGTTTAGACCAGCAGTTTCAGACCAGCCCAGCATAGTTTTGGACGCCGCGAAAATAGGCAAGATTGTCGGCTGGAAACCGAAAATCAGCCTAAACGAGGGACTTGATAAAACAATCGAATACTTCTGCAAACAAATGTCCGAAGGAAAAGACTAGCAGTTATTTAATTTCGGTTTGCTGCATTAAAGCTTCGACGTTTGCCCAAATTTGCTTTTCAAAATTCTCAGGCTTCAAAACAGATATCTTATCGCGCAGATACTCTTTTTTCTGGCTCCAAACAGCATAATCACCGTGTGACTCTGCCAGCAGGGCTATTTTTTCTTTTAAGTCTTCAAAAGTACCCCAGCGAAACTCCTCCGGAATGAATTCTCCGCTTCCGCCGCTGTTATGAACCAAAGTGACGCATCCACTTGCCAATGCTTCCATCGGGGCAATTCCGAAATGCTCTCCCTCCATCAGGTGGCAGTAGATCCGAGAATCCTGAAACAGCGCGATCAATTGATCTTCAGATAGGTTTGGTTTAACGGAGTAGTTGGCAGAAAGGTCTTTTGAGAAACCCTCAAACCATAACAATTCGCTATCCCTCAGCAAACCGGCGCTTACAAATTCGAACTGTGGAAAAGCAGCCGCAAGCTTCTTCATTAACTCGTGGCGTTTCTGGGGAACAAAGCGACCAACGTATAGCACCCGTTTAGTTCTCTTGTTTAGTGGCTTATCTGACCAGAAACGTGCTTCCACGGGCGGATAAGCAACGACGGGTTTTTTGATTTTGAACTTGCCCCAGTACCTTTCAGTCATGGCTTTAGTGTAGTTGCTGTTGCAGAATACCAAGTCCAGTTTGCCGATGTCGCTCTCAAGCAGCTTCTTGTAGAGCCAAAGGTACATTCTCTTGCCTCGTTTGGAGTGGTCGTAGTCATAGTGGATTTCGGGAAAATGTACGTATGCTATGTTTTTCTTTGCTTTTTCCAAGAGTGTGGCTTCGAAGGCTGAGAAGGTTTGTGTGCTAAAAGTGTAATCGTATTTTGCTGTGGCTTTGTATTTTTTGAGCAGTTTGAGGATGTTTCGGCGCCTTTTGTAAACTGATAACGGCGGATTTGCCTCCACCAGAGCTTGGCTTCCAAGATTGTGGACGGTTATGGTTTCGGGCAGTTTTTCACCCATGATTTCGCCGTAGAGAGTTTGGTCAAAATCAAACGCTAGCAACTCGACCTGCTGGTTGTTAGTTGCAAGTGATTTGAGGATGTGATGGCATACGCGCTCGCCGCCGCCGTAAATGTCCATGTTTGGGTGAATAACCAGGAATTTTGCCATGCTATGCCATCCGTTTTAGAGTGGGCGGTTAGGTTTAATCAAGATTTCCCTTAGCGCTCAATGCTGTTAGGTCCGTTTATTTGACGGCGTAGCCGTATCTTGTTCCTGCTGACCCAGTTGAACGCTGGAATAAGCGGGTCCTTAATTGACTGCGGCAGGGCATCTTTGAGTTCCTGATGCAAGCCCAAGCGTATAGCCAACCTGCCTTTATCCGTAATCGGTAAGTAGTAACGGGTTACGGGGTACTTGACGAAACCGTTGTTTTCCTTGAACCTGTCAAGCGAGGGGTGGTTGCCTATTCTGCCGTACATGAGCCACCGGTTGCCGTTGGATGCGCAGACTTCAACCGCTTTGGCGAGCATTGCGTTGTTTACGGCTTTGTCCCAGTGCGTCTGCATGGTGAGAATGTTTGAAAGTATGGCTATGTTGTCGCCGTAGAGTATTTGGATGAACCCTACCAGCTCGTCGCCGAGGTATGCGCCGATGAACGTGGAGTTTTTGGCTGCATACATGTTGCCCGCCACGGTTTCAAGCGATTCGCCGTAATGCGGAAAAGCGCGTTCCTGCCTAATGGGCGTTTCATTGTAGATTTTCCATATGCCCTCAGCAAGTTTGTCGCTTGGCTCGACAACGGTTACTTTTACGCCGCTTTTCTCTGCTTGCGCACCATGTTGCGCGTTTTCTTGCCGATGGCATCCCACCAGCTGTCGTAGTCTTTTATTTCCAGCAAGCCGATGTTGTCGTTGGTTCTTGTCCAAGTGCTCGGCGGATTAGGGATGGGGCAACACCATTTCCGTTCAAGAAACGTAAAAATATCTATGCCTCTTCCGTCAAGCTTCAAAATCAAGTCATCGGTGGGAATCGACGCTTTTTTCGTATTCTCTGTAGTCACGCGCAATTTTAACTCCCAAGTTTCTTGCGTATGCTTATCGTATCGAGTTCAGCGTCCACTTCCAAAACGCTTTTTAGCGCTTCATAGATAGCGCTCCTCTTCTGCTTCTTTTGCCCCCTTGAAAGAGCCATTCAGGATGCATTGAAATCACAAAATCCTTGTCTAACCCAATCTTGTACAGCCTTTTTAACCTCCTCTAAGTTCGCCATGGAAACACACGCATCCAAACCGTAAGTTTCGAAATCATGGAACGATTTTAACGGAAAATCGCTGGGAATCTTGGCTTGGCTCTCGCGTAGTTTACGTCCCCAAAGTAGTCTAGCAAATACCCGTTTAGTGCCATGGATGGTATAGTATTGTACTGTTCGGTTGGTTTGGTTTTCTAAAATTTTCCATTCTTTGTAGGGGTTGTTTGCGACATGAAGAGCAACCTCATGCTTTTCTGGATTGAGCAAATCAAGCAGTTTCTTGTCAGGGATGGTGTAGGGTGTAAAAAACCAGTAAGCCTTAACTTCTTTGGAGATTCATTAACCATCTTGGCAATAATATGGGCGTTCTTGAGGTAATCTTTGCCGCTTTCTTACTTTTGATTCCCAAAGCTACGCAAAGAAAACTTTTAGTTCTCGACGGGTAAGGGTAATCAACATCGATTCTTAGCTTTATCATTGCTGTTCATTTGTCAACTAAGGAAGACTATTTTAGTTATAAACCCTCTGGGGCTGTAAAATTTTCAAAGCTACATTAGGAATAAATTAGTCATTAAGAACAAATCATTCTTTTGGCGAAACACTACACTGGAAACCGTTTTTCTCAAATTGCTCTCGAACACTCTCTTGTCCACTTGAGCTTCAAACTATGCAAGGCTTAAGTTCTTTGGCAGACTTGGAATTAACGCTCAATTTCTTGCACCTTCTATATTACGTCACATTTTAACACTACTTGGAAGAACGAAAGAGCTGTTGAAGTCCCATTGGAATCTAACAAAAGATGTTTTGGAAGCGAAAAATTCGTCTCGCACTACATGCTTCCCCTATGTTTAGATTTAAATTCGTGTGTTATTCGTGTTGTTGGAGAATTAGTTTTGCTCGCGTTGGGTCTGGTTCGACACAGATGACCTTTTTGGCTGACCCCTAAAGCCAGAAAAGTTCTGCAAGCAATAGAGAATCTTAAGTCGAATTGCTTAGCTCAGAGGCACCATGTTGAAGGTAGAGTAGTGTCTCACCCGCACTACAAGCGCCCAAACCAAGACGATCTTGGTGATCTTCAATGGAAAGGGCGGTAAATAATATTTTTCAAATTGGTCAAGTTCTGAATAAATAATTGCTTTTTCCCATTCGTCAAGGCACAGGGCAGCCACCATTTTCCCGATTCTTTTGGCATATCTAAATTTCCAAAGCGGGTATGAGACGCTTCCAACTTTTACAACGGGTAAATGTTTTCTCTCTGAAAACCCGAATTTGACTTCAATGAGTTCGGATTTCAACTTCTCTTCTTTGCTCATACTAACATCGCCATTAACACAGTGTTGTTTCCCGCTTCATTCTTTTGAAAGTTCCTGTAGTTGAGACCAAATTTTGTTTTGGAAGGTTTCTGGAGTTAAAACTGAAATCTTACTCCATAATTGTTGGCGTGTACTATCCCAGTTTGCGCTCGCGTTCTCGTCTTCCATGCATTGAACAATCTTTTCTTTCAAGTCATCGTAGGTTTCCCATCTGAACTCGTCGGGGATGAACTCTTTCATGCCTCCACTGTTATGAACCATCGTGACGCATCCGCTTGCTAAACCTTCAACGGGGGCTATGCCGAAATGTTCTCCCTCCATCAAATGAACGTAGATTCGGGAATCATGCAAAATCTTCAAGCAGCTCTGGTCCAGGCAAGTTAGTTTTAACAGATTAATTTGGCGGCAGGTTTTCTTTGAATTTGTTAAACCATGCTTTTTCTGCATCGATTAATCCGCCGACGCTGACAAACTCGTAGGCTGGTAAATCAGCAGCTAACCGTTTCATGATTTCATGTCGTTTTACTGGAATAAAGCGAGCAACATAGATTACTCTTTTGTTGCGTTCTGCCAATGGTTTATCAGCACCAAAACTTTTCCAGGTTAACTGGGGGGTAAACAACGATTGGCTCTTTTACGCCATGGCTTGTCCAGTAGCTGCATAATTGCTTCTTTAGTGTAGTTGCTGTTGCAGAAAACCAAATCCAGCTTATCTATGCCCTGCTCAACCCACTGCTTAAACAGCCACAGGTAAAGCCTGCCGCTTCAGCCCAGCCGCGGGCGTAGTCATAGTGTATTTCTGGGAAGTGAACATAGGCGATGTTTTTTTTGGCTTTGTTTAGGAAAACTGGTTCAAAGGGCGATGAAGATTGCGTGGAAAACAAATAATCGTATTCTAATTGGTTTTTGTATTTTTTTAGTAGTTTAACAAAGTTGCGGTGTCTTTTGTAGATGGTAAAGGGCGGCTCAACCTCAATGCGTTTGCCAAGTGAGTGGACAACAACTTCCTTGGGAAACTCTTCTCCAACAATATCGCGGTACCTGCCAGCGTCAAAATCAAAAGTCAACAACTCCACTTTTTGTCCATGAGCAACCAGAGTTTTGATTACGTTGTGGCAGACGCGTTCGCCGCCGCCGTAAATGTCAAGGTATGGGTGAACCACAAGGAAGGTTGCCAACTCAGTTTTGCCTCAGTTTAGTGTGCGTTACATTTCCCTGTTGCGGTTTATGAAGTTTACCTGTAACGCCTTAAGTAGCAAAATATATACGCCTGCATGGAAAGTGAGTAGTGGATGGCTGTTTCGGTGACAAAACAAAATATGGCGCCCTCAGAGAAGAAGCTTAAAGTTGTTTTTGCTGACCCTCCGTTTGGCAGGGAATCTAAAGGGGAAGCCGTGACTGAGTCACCGAACTTGGGAATTCTCTACATCATCGGCTACGCCAAGCCACGCTTGCCCAACGTAGAATTTACCTATCTTGAACCGTTCCTTTCCATGGAGGAACATCTTGAAAAAGTTAAGCAAATCAAACCTGACCTTTACGCTATATCCTTCACTACGCCCAGAAGAGAGCTGTCCTTTGAAACAATAACCAGAGTCAAAGCGTTAGGGCTAAAGATGCTTATGGTTGCAGGCGGCGCCCACCCAACCATCGACCCCCAAGACGTCCTCAAAAACACTTCAATCGAAGTTTGCATCGTGGGAGAGGGCGAAGAAACCACTACTGAATTAATCAAGAAAAGTCCAAGCCAAAGAACCGATCACCGACGTTGTTGGCACAGTTAACAGACAGAAAAACAACGGTGTACGACCACTCCTAAAAGACATCGATTTCTTCCCAGCATGGGACCTAATCGACTTCGAAAACTACGACGTAGCCGTGAGCAAAAAGAAACGCATGGCATATCTGCTGCCAATTCGCGGCTGCCCCAACTACTGCACTTACTGCTCCAACCCAGTGTGGAAACTTGAGAAGCCCTGGATACGGCAGCGTTCACCCAAAAACATCGCCGAAGAAATCAACTACCTCTACGGCAGAGGCATCCGAGAAATCTACCTGCGCTCCGACACGTTTAACGTTGACATTAAATGGTGCCTTGAAGTCTGCAATGAAATCGAAAAACTCCACCTCAAAGGCATGACATTCCAGTGTAACCTGCGAGCGGACAAATTAAACGATGAATTAGCCCAAAAACTCCATGACATCCACGTTTGGCTTGTTCACATTGGTCTTGAATCCGCCAATGACCGCGTGCTAAAAGGCATAGGCAAGAACGCGACTCAGGCAGACAATGTACGGACGCTTGAGTTGCTAAAGAAGCACCACATTAAAGTCTACGGGTTCTTGATGCTCTATAACGCTTGGGAGACAAACGGCAAACTCGAATACGAAACCCCAGAAGAAGTCAACAACACATTAGAATTCGCAAAGACCTGCCTTAGAGATAACCTCATCGAATACATTTCATGGTCCATAACTAACCCCATCATCGGCTCAAAACTCTACAACATCGCTAAAAAATTCGACATCGCAGCCTACAACGTTAAAATCGGCAACTGCATGCGCCTACCAGGCATCAGCGAACAGCAGATGGTTGAACATGTGAAACAGGGCATGATTCTGCAACTGCTAAATGGAATCCAGAAAGGCATGATAACAAAGAAAAGCTACAGGCGAGCTGCCCAGAAAGCCGTTAAAATCCTGAACATGTAACCTTTTTCTCTGCCCAGATTACGCGATTTGCTCGGTTGCGATAAACTATTTAACTTAAGCAAGAACATTATGCCCTATGCCATCCTGCTCCGACAATGACATGAAAGTCGATTTTGTGGTGCCGTCAAGAGATAAGGCTAACCCAACACTAATGCAGCAACTTAAGCACATGCCATGCGCGGGGCAAATCATCAACACACATGAAAAACCGCTCAGTGTCGCACGCAAAAAAGGCGTATTGCAGGCAAACACCGAGTGGGTGGCGATGGTGGATGACGACATGCTTCTGCCCGACAATTGGCTCCAACTGGTCACTAAAGCAATTACACCAAACGTTGGCGCCATCGGAACAGTTGCGGTTCACAAGAACAAGCATGTAGCAGCGTACGAGCGTGTTGTCGGCACGGTATACAATCTTAGCAAATTAGATACAAACCCACACATCAACAACATCCTCATACGCCGCAAACTTATGGAAAACTATAATCCTCCAAAATTGTTCTTTGGCGAAGACCAATACTTCAAACGTTACGTCCAGAAAACAGGCTACACCTGGAAAGTTCTGCCTTTTCTCGGCGCGACACATTTGGGTACATCAAAAAACTATGTTACCATCGGCATATCTTACAGGCGGTATGGGCATTTTGGGCTCTACAAACTTGCGCGGAGAATGGCTGCAAGGTTCATTTTTACGCCGTTTGCAGCGCTTAGCAACTTGAGCGCGAAGACATTCTGGTATTTGACTAAGCTTAATATTGAATTTCTTGCTGGCTTTGCAAAAGAACTGATTAACGAAAAACTGTAAACGCAAAATTTTCGCCATCATATTTGGAGCCTATTAGGATCCTCAATAGCATAGGTCTATGGCAGAAACGATAGCAGTGGAGACCAGTCACCAGTTTGAAGACGGAACTAGCTTTTTCAGAGAGGTTACGTGCATCCTGATGGAGTTTTTCTCATCTAAAACTACGTTTTTTGGTCCTGCAAGCTTCTTTTCCAGTGCAATTGCCCTTGCCGCAACCTTGTCAGCTTCAGCTTTAACGGTTGCGTCTTTGATTTCTTCTTTGCGTTTCTCGTTAGACTTCAAAATTAGCCTCAAGAACTCTGAGTCGTAGCTTTTAGCAGCAATTCGGTGTTGGGAATCAAGACAGTGTCCGCCAATGACTCCTGGAAACATAACTGGCCTATCAAACCGCTACTCGATGGGTGTCTTCCAAGGAAATCAACTGCTTCATCAAATTCAGCATCAAAAGCTCTGGAGATTCGATGCATTTCTTGGAAACAAGCAATCATCCATGCGCGATACGTTGTTTCGAAAAGTTTAGCCAGTTCCGTTTCTCGGCAACTTTTTAGAACCTTAACTTTTAAGCCTAACTTCTCAAAGTGCTTCTTTGCGGCTATTCCCGCTTCCTTGTTTGCGCCGCCAACGTATTTGGTCCAACGCTTCATCTCCCAAACCATGTGCTCAGCACTTATGTGGACGCCGCGAGCGGGAGAATGGGCAACAAGGCATTTGCAGGATGCCGCAACTTTAAGTGTAGTTCCAGGCGGAACGGTGCTGTTGATGATTGTAAGTTTAGGCTGATATTGTTCAACGTAACCTTTGATAATGTCAGCGAACTTTTCCTGGCTACCGCATGGAAGGCAAACCTGCAGGGTATCAATTTTAGCTGGAAGTCTGTCTTTGGTTTGGCTCAATGCCTTCATTTTTTTGTTGTCTAAATCTAAACCATAAACCAAGAACTTTTCTTTATCCTCACTGTACAGTGCGAAGAGTGTGTGACCTATCTCACCTAAACCAACAATTAAAACGGTTTCTTTAGCCAAACGCAAGCCACCATTCATTAGAAAGTCAGTTAATCTTAAACTATTTAAAGTTGAAGCCCGAAAGGACAAGCTATGCAGAGTCCAAAGAAAGGCACAGGGATAGTTACAGGAGCTAACGTCGAAATAGGCATGGACGTCTCCATCTGGAACTACGTTGTCATAGGCGACAACACAAAAATCGGCGACGGCACCCTCATCGGAAGCTTCTGTGACATTGGCAAAGACGTAACTTTAGGCAAAAACTGCAACATACAGGCCCACGTCACAATATCCAACGGCTGCACACTCGGCGACAACGTATTCATCGCCCCAAACAGCAGCCTCTTAAACGACAAGTACCCAAAAAGCACCTTGCTAACGCCACCCATCATTAAGGACGGCGCTCAAATCGGTGGAGGAGTAACCATATTGCCCAATGTAACAGTAGGCGAAAAAGCCATAGTTGGCGGTGGAAGCGTAGTAGCCAAAGATGTTGCTGCCAGAACAGTTGTTGCCGGCTGCCCAGCTAAAGTAGTTATGAATTTAAAGGAATACGAATCTAAACGCGATGCTTTCATACGGGCAAATCGTAAGGTGAAGCAATGAGAATCTGGTATGACGCCTGCACTGGCAAGCACACAAGGTATGGCGCGGCAATCGGAAAAAGGTTAAGAGAATCAGGGCACGAATATATTTTCACAACAAGAGAGCATCCCGACACTATACCGCTTGCTAAAATCCTCGGTGAAAAACCCATCGTTGTGGGCAAATACAATCCCGCAACGCTTACCTCAAGGCTCGAAGAGAGCGCTGAACGCATAATAGAATTTGCAAAACTCTTCAAAAATAACCGACCAGACGTTGCCATAGCGCACCAGTCAGTTGAGCTATGCCGCGTAGCATTCGGGTTAGGAATTCCTATAGTTTTGACTGCTGACACACCCCATGCTTTAGCCACAAATAGACTAACAATTCCCTTTGCTCACACTGTGGTGGTTTCTGAGGCGTTGCCTAAGAGTTTCACAAGAACTTATTGTGCCAAAAACGTTGTCTCCTACAAGGGAGTGGATGAGGTCGCGTGGATTAAGGATTTTAAACCCAAAAAAATTGCTGCTTTAGAAAAGCCTCTGATTGTTGTTAGGCAGATAGAGACCAAAGCCGCTTACGCGGGTGGAAAGCAGGACAATGCAAAGACTTTGGCTGATAAGCTTGCCACTCTGGGGAACGTACATTTTATCGAGCGGTACAATGAAGAGGGGAACGCCTTTGGGGTAAAAGCAGGCTTTGAAGATTCGGTGAGTTTGGTTGCAAACGCTGATTTAGTGGTTAGTTACGGAGGCACGATTGCAAGGGAAGCTGCCCTTCAAGGTGTTCCCAGCATCGCAATCTCGGACATGGCAAAAACCTACGTGAACAGGTATTTGGCGCATAAGGGTTTTCCACTGTTCATCACCACCGAGCAGGGAATTCTTGGTTATGCCAAGAAGTATCTGGGCAAAAGGTTTGATGTGAAAGATAAACTTGCGGAATTAGAGAACCCTGTTGATGTTATCGAGAAAGTTGTGGAAAACCTAAAACTCAAACACTGCTGACTTACACGGGCGTTAATTCGATTTTGTCTCCAGCTTTCGCATGGAACTTTTCAGCGGCGCTACCTTGGTTTAGGGCTATTTCCAAAAAGCCATGACTGCCAATCAGCGCCATGGGTTGTTGGGGTTTGGCTTGAGCGTAGGTTTTGCTGAAGGTAAGGTTTAGTGAAAGGTTCTGGAGTTTTAAGTTGACTTTTTTTGCTTGAGCTATTTCTTTCTGGCTTATGTTTGTGATTATGTTGCCAAAGCCATCTACATGCAATACTTCGCCGATTAAAGAGCCATTTCTTCGTTTTACGCTTGCAAACTCGGGCGTAACTGCATCGTGTATTTCTGGACCAAACTCCGAAGGTTTCATGCCCTTATCCAAATATGCTGCCGCAGGCGCAAAAACATCCCTGCCATGAAAGGTGCAGGAAACTTTAGACAACATAAACTTTGGATTAGTAAGTTCGTATATACGCTCGATTCCTTGGTTTTGAGCTGCTAAAATCAAAACGCCATTGTCTGGTCCAACAAAGAAACCCAGCTTAGTCTGCACTAAAATGGCGCGTCTTTCGGTTCCTACACCCGGGTCCACAACTGCCAGATGAATTGTGCCTCTGGGAAAGTATGGTGCGGCTGAAGCCAACATGAACGCGCCCATGCGAATGTTAAATTTTTCGACCCCATGGGTTATGTCGATTATGTTGGCGTTGGGGTTGATGGTTAAGATGACACCTTTCATCTCTGCCACATATGGGTCTTTTAACCCAAAGTCACTGGTCAAAGTTATCATTCTGATTTAGCCGCCGTGAACGACTGGGACAAAAACGATTTCGTCTCCATCATTTAGTTTAGTTTCATATCCGTTTAGAACACTAATTTCCCTGCCGTTAACCAGTATGAGTGAGTTTGACCTTGAATCGTTGAGTTCTTGGTCGCTAAAGGTGCGCTTTAACTCTGGCATTTCTTGACTGATTTTATCTACCAATTCTTTTATGGAGATGCCATCTTGAAAGGTAACGGTAAATTGTGTTTTTCCTGAAAGGTGGCGCAGTGCACCGATGAATTTTACTGTTAAAGGCACCTGTTCTTCACTCTTAACCTATAGAATAAGGAGGTTGTTAAAAATTTAGCTGAAACTTTCAAATTTTTCCTGCGTTAGGGTTTCAACGATGTCGGTTGCGATGTCAACGATTGAATCTGCCTGCTTCATCATGGCGTCACCGTTTACTTCTTCGAGCTGCGAAATCTGTTGAACGATCGTTTCAATTTCGATCAAAAATTTCAACACAGAATCATTGGTGGCTGGGTTTTTCATTATTTCTTCGCGGAGGAGTATTTCTATGAAGGCAGGTTCGCCAAGGCTGTAGTATATGGCGTTTCTGGCTTTTCGGATAGCTTCGATAACTAAGCTTGGCGCCATGTAAGGGATTTTTCGTGCTGCTTCCAGTTCCGCTTTGGCTTCACGAAGGTAGCGAAGTGCCCAACCTTTCCTGTACTCATCCATCATGGGGTTTGGTTCCAGAATTACTCTGCTATTTCTTCTTGTTCTTCGAGTTCAGATTCGGTTGCTGAGTTAGCTTGAGCTAATGCGAGCGTGCGTGTTATGTAACCTGCAGTTTGGTTTCTTATTCGCGTGGTTGTTCCTTTCGTTAATGAATCAACCGCAATTTTGTTTTCGTCAAAGCTAGTGTTGAATTTGCTTGGAAACCGAGCCATTAGTTCTTTGCCCAGCTTTTTAACCTGATCAGTCTTTACTTTTCCCAGTTAGTATTCCTCCGATATTAACGATTTTTACTTTCTCCGACGTTTAAAAGCGTAGGAGCAACTCTCAATAGATGATAGGCATAATTTAAGTTTACGCCTTAAAGCTGTGAATTGAGTGACCGATAAGCTGCGAGTGAACGGGAAGAAAAAAGTGATGCGGTCAATTTAATTTAATGTTGAAGAATGTTTCGAAGTTCTTGATTATCTGGTCGGCTACCTCTTCAGGCTGCATTTTCTTAATTTCAGCCACTGCTCCAACAACATTGAGTATGTATGAAGGTTTAGTTAATTGTCCGTTGAAGGGTTGTTTCCAATAGGTGACTGGGCCATCGGTTTCTGTTAACAAGTTGGTTAAGGGGGTTTTTTCGATTACTTCTCGGATGCCGTTGGAGTAGGTTGCCGGGGGGCCTTCAGTTATGAAGTAGCCCTTATCGAGTGCTTTAGTTAGGGCGCTCATAGGGTGGCTAAACCAGTGCAGAAGAACCCGCTTAAGCCTATACGAAGAGAGTATTTCCACGATAATATCCGTGGTTCCGCGGGAATGAATGATTACTGGCAACTCAAGCGCTTCGGCTAAATGCAGCATCTTGTCAAAGACCATTGTTTGCTTTTCCCAAACCGTTTCATACTTACAGTCTAAGCCGATTTCGCCGATGGCTTTAACGACGCCTTTTTGTTTTTGGATGAACTCTATGGTTTCTTGGAGTTCATTTTCTGTTAGAACGTTTACGTTCCAAGGGTGGATACCTAAGGCGGGGTAGACGAGGTTTGGATATTTTTCGGCGAGTTTTATGTCGTTTTGGCAGGTTTTTAGGTCCATTGAATTGGTAACTAAGGCGGTTACGCCTGAGTTTTTTGCGTCCGCTATTAATTCATCGATGTGGCCGGTGTATTCGGCGTCGGAGAGGTGAACATGGGCGTCTATTAGTTTCATCTTTTCTCAGCGCTATATTCATGTTTGAAGGTTTTATAATTTTTCTTTCCTTAAATGGATGCTTTATGGTTAAGGGTGATTTAGGGAAAAAAGCGATAACAAAGGTTAAATATTGCCTTAAAGAGAAAAAGAAGCTATAGAGATGTCGATATGACTGAATTAGAAATAGCCGTAGCTCCCATGCACAGATTATGCAAAAAAGCAGGCGCTGACAGAGTATCTGAAGCAGCAGCAAAAGAACTCGCAAAAGCACTAGAAGAAATCGGCGTAAAAATAGCGAAAGAAGCACTCGATTTTGCGATGCATGCTGGAAGAAAAACCATCAAAGCGGAAGACATAGAAATCGCCGCTAGAAAAATCATGGGAAAATAAGTAAGTTCATAACTTAATCATTTCTCCCTTTCTTCTTTTTTGTTTTAAAGTCCTGTTTTCAACATACTATTGGCTCGAAAAATCATCAATAGCGACCTACCCCCTATAGGTTTCTGCATAGATATTCTATTAGGATCCAAATATGCCCATCTTTAAGGAGCGATAGAATGTTAAGCAGTGGCTGAGGAATCCCATAGAAACTGGAAGTACTCACGCGCAAACCCAACCAAACCCACATGGTTGCTCCAGATAACAAGGGTTGGTTTGTCTTCGCCGAGAAAAAGCATGGCTTCTTTTCCGTCCGCAATTACTCCGCCGCCGAACATGTGGTCACGGATGCGCAGCTCGCTTAAGCCATATTTTTTTAGGAAAAGCCAATCTTCCTTCTTGCCAGCCGCCATAAGTTTAACACTGACCGTTTTCTTCAAGCCGCCGCCAAGCAAAGGTTCAGCCAAAGTGATAACTGGTTTGGCGAATTCTGGCGCCGCAATCACGATTTCCATTGACGCTTTCTTTAGGACCTCTTCAAGCTTTGACAGGACGGCTTGCTGCCCACGCAGAATCAGCATGTCAGGTCGTTCTACAAGTTCCCGTTTTTCGTAAAGAGGTTGAAGGTTTTCGGTAACGGTGTTTTCCCAGTTCAGGTACTTGTCTTCCAGCCGCAGTTTAGTGAACCGTGTTGCCTCAAGTGGCGGGACAGGGTAATATTTGAAGGGTCGGCTTTCGCTGCTTTTAATCCAGCCTTTCTCTTTGAGGGAGTTTAGGACCTCGTACATTTTACTGTAGGGCACTGTGGCTTGTTGGCTTATCTCCATAGCCGTCATCTGCCCACCTTCAAGCAGCACTATGTAAGCGTCGATTTCGTAAGCGTTCAAACCCATTTCGCGTAGGGCAGCCCTGGTAGTTTCGTTTATTGACATGTTTTCCCCTCAATCACCTTAGGAAACGTCTGGAAACCTTATTATCATCACTTCTGCACTTAAGCACTTCGAAATTAACGCTTACATGTAAGAAGGCAAAAAGAATGAAAGATATCAAACCTACAAGAAGCATCTGCCCAGAATGCCTAAAGGCAATAGACGCAACCATCTACGAAGACGATGGAAAAGTATTCATAAAAAAAGCATGCCCTGAACATGGCGCTTTTCAGGAACTCTACTGGTCCGACTACGACCAATACATGCGCGCAGAAAAATTCCGCTATGACGGAACAGGGATGGAGAATCCGCGAACCGAGAAAAAACAAGGTTGCCCATACGACTGCGGCATCTGCCCTGATCATAAATCTCATACTGCACTTGCAATCATCGATGTTACGAACCGCTGCAACCTAAAGTGCCCTGTCTGCTTCGCCAACGCCTCCGCAGCTGGATACGTCTACGAACCTACAGCAGAACAAATTACAGGTATGCTGGAAAACCTGCGTAACAACAAACCTGTCCCTGCAACAGCGCTGCAGTTTTCTGGCGGCGAACCAACCATTCGTAATGAACTCTTTGATTTTATTCGAAAGGCCAAGGAAATCGGCTTTAAGCACGTGGAAGTAAATACTAACGGCGTTCGAATCGCAGCAGACCCTGAATACGCCAAAAAATTGAAAGAAGCAGGCGCCAGCACAATCTATTTGCAGTTTGACGGTTTAACTCCTGAAGTTTACAAGTTCATCCGAGGCTTAGATCTGCTTGAAATCAAGATGAAAGCCCTCGAAAACCTCCGCAAGGCAGGATATGATAGCATTGTTTTGGTTGTCACCTTGGTTAAAGGGGTAAACGACAAGCAGCTAGGCGACATCATAAAGTTTGCAGCCAAAAACTTCGACCTCATCCGATGCGTTAATGTCCAGCCAGTCTCCCTCTGCGGCAGACTTCCACAGCAAGAAAGAGAAAAAATGCGAATCACCATCCCTGATTTCATGCGACTAGTTGAAGAGCAAACAAGTGGCGACATCAAAGTCTCTGACTTCTACCCCGTCCCAGTTGTCGTACCCGTTTCTAAAGCCGTCGGTGCATTGAAAGACAAACGCTATGTTGAGTTCACCGCACACCCCCATTGCGGGATGGCTACCTTTCTGATTGTTGAAAACGGCAAAATGACCCCTGTCACCCGCTATGGCAACATTGAAAAGTTTGCCGGTTCACTCAAACAGGTTTACGCTGACGCAATGAAAGGCAGCAAAAGCAAAGCAAAACTCCGCCTCGTCGGCTCCGCACGTCACATAAAGTTCTCTTTCCTAAGAAAATTCTTGCTTAAGGTTCTCATGGAAGGCGACTACAGTTCGCTGGGAGACTTTGCTAGGAATATGTTGATGGTTTCGTCAATGCACTTCATGGACCCCTACAACTTTGACCTTGAACGAGTCCAACGCTGCGTCATTCACTATGCTGTGCCAGACGGCCGCATTATACCGTTCTGTACTATGAACTCCATCCACCGAGCAGAAGTAGAAAAGAAACTTGGCGTTCCAATCAAAGAATGGAAAGAGAAACATAAGGTTGAAATAAGCCAGCCAATGTAATTGTTGAGAACATAAAGTTCTACTAGGTGAAAAATAATGGGTGGAAAAAAGAAGCTCGGCATAAAACAGATGGAGAAGCAGCAGGTTAAGACAGACGAAGACAAAGCGAAAGAAGCAAAGAAGAAAGAAAAAGCTGGTCCTCCAAAAGAGAGAAAAACCGTTGGCATAATGGTTCCAGACGCAAAAGACGGCAAAAACATTGCTGAAATCAAAAAGATGGGTGTCTTAACACCATACGCAGTTTCAACACGCTACGGCATACGCATAAGCGCAGCCAAAGACTTCCTCGAACAGCTAGAAGCAAACGGTTCAATTCAACTTGTCTCCGGCAGCCACAACATCAAAATCTACAAGCCAGCAGCATAACTGCACAAATTTACCTTTATTTTAAAAATAATTTCTTCATATTTGGGAGTTTGTTTTCATGAGTTTTCCAGAGAGGGTTTATACGACAGAAGAAGTAGCAGCTGCTAAGACGCTTGTTGACCAAGGCCATAAACATGACCTAATAGTTGAGGGCACACCTGAGTTTAGGAAGCAAGTTAATCAAGTCCTTGAACTAATCAAAACCGCTGGTTACAGCGACTTTTTGAGATCTTATATACGGAAAATCATGGAAATAGACGGCATAACCCAACTGCGCGAAACCGAGGTAGCTATCTGGGCTAACAAGTTCGCTGTAGAAAACCCGGTGGACGCCGCCAGCCTATTTATCCAAAAAGCCTTTCAAATGAAAGAGTACCTGGAAGGCGAACTCTACTATGGGGGCAACGCAGAAAAGCGTTCAGTTGCAAAGCGTATCGGATTCTTAGAGACGCTTAAAGGAAAAACAAGCGATAAAGATGTGAAAGAAGAATGCGAGCGACTGCTGGAAATGTGGAAAGACAGCTCACTTGCTTTTTAGATTAAGCTGTTAACAACTGCACTTTAATTGTTGACCCACTTTTTACCTGCTTAAAAATTTCCAAGTTACTAGTTACTTTTCCAAGTATGCTTACTGGACTGTAGGGCTGAGATTTGCCGTAGAAAACACATAAGGCGCCATCCATGGGCCAGAAAGCAATTGTGCCAGATTCCACGGTTGACTTTGCTTTTTCCTCGCCCATCTTGATTGGAATTTCAAAGTAGACCTCTTCTTTGTATAAGGCGGCTCTTCCTTCAAGGGGAAGCTTGCGAACGATAGTGTCTATTGTTCTTGGCGCAAGAAACCTAACGAGTTCGCCTTCAGCTTCACCTAAGCCTTCTACGAGGAACTTGATTTTTATGCGGGAAACGCCTTCTTCATTACTCAAAGTGTTCATACCCCTAAAGAAAACCCAATAATTCCCATAAACCAGAAGGTATAGTACGTGAAGTGCAATTTAACTCTTACACTCTACTGCACAGAGCAAATTAGATTATAGAAGATTTAGAACGGTTTCTCCAATGAACCGTGCCTGCTCCTCAGTGACTCCAGGATGAATAGGCAAAGAAAACACTTGTTTTGAAGCTTTTTCGGTTTGGGGCAGTTTGGCACTTCCAAAGTTTTCGCGGTAAAACGGCATCTGATGCACCGGGTTAACGTAATACGCTTCCGCTCCGATTCCTTTGTTTTTGAGTTCCTGCAAAAGCGTGTTGCGTTCGGCTTCTGTTCCGTCCTTCAGGCGCGCAGTGTAAAGATACCAGCTGTGAAGCCTGTCTTTTGTTTCGTAGGGCAAAACGAGCCTACTATTTTTTTCCAGAATCTTCGTTAATTGCTGCGCATTCTGACGTCGTTTAGCCACAAAACCCGGCAACCTCTCAAGTTGCACGTTGCCAATGGCAGCTTGCATCTCAGACATACGATAGTTAGTCCCAAGAATCAGCGAAGAGTACTTGGCTTTTTCGCCATGAGTCCTAATCATCCGCAGAGTCTCCGCGATTTGGTCGTTATTGGTGGTTACGACGCCACCTTCGCCAGTCATCATGTTCTTGCTTGCGTAAAGGCTCCAGCAAGCGGCGTCTGCAAAGGATCCTGCAGGCTTTCCTTCGTATGTTGTTCCATGCGCTTGAGCTGCATCTTCAACCAACGCTAATCCGAGTTTATCGGCGATTTCGCGCAGCGGCTTCATGTCCGCTGAAAATCCATACAAATCAACGGGCAGTATGGCTTTGGTTTTTTTGGTTACTGCTTTCTCCACCGCTAAAGGGGATAAGTTGTAGGTTTTGGGGTCGATGTCGGCGAAAACTGGTTTTGCTCCTGCCAACACGACTGCTTCAGCGGTAGCCACGAAAGTGAAACTGGGCAAAATAACTTCGTCACCGTGCTTTACGCCCACAGCCATAACGGCTGAATGTAAGGCGGCAGTTCCAGTGTTAACTGCAACGGCATACTTTGAGCCAGCCATTTTGGCAAAGCCCTTCTCAAACTCTGTTACGGCTGGACCCATGCCAAGTCCGCTTGTCAACATGCCGCTTCTCATTACCTTGTTTACAGCTTGGATTTCTTCTTCGCCGATTTTTGGCAGGTTAATGGGAATCAACACTTTCAGCCTCAGATTGTTAGATACTGGAGACTACTGGTATATTTCAATTACCAAGAAAACAAAAACTTTCAATCTTTAAAGGATACAAGAATGACAAAGGCGGAAACTGGAAAGGCAAGATTTTAGAAGACAACCAATTTTATTCGATATTCATTTCTCTCGTTATTTTATAGTCTACTATAACTCTTGTTCCCCGCGTCCTAAACTGCTCATCCAGTTCAGCATCGCCAGTGTCAACTCTTAAACTGTCTAACTTATCCAATTTGCCCTTCGTCGCAACCACAACAACGTTGTCTAAGCCTACTTGGCGAATGACTTTGGCGCTTATCTGCTGGTTTCCTCTGCCAAAAATGAAGCCTTGCCCACCAATCGGCGTCACAACTATCTTTGCGGCTTTTCTGCTTATGGCTTGTAGGATTTGTTTTTCGCTAACATCTTTCGCCGTTATTTTTTTGTTTTGGAAGAGGTCAACGCCTAGGAGCGTTTTTTTCTGGTCTAAGAGGTCGCCTATTGTGCGTGTGGTTGTTCCAGGACCGACAATGTAGGTGATGTCGGGTTTCATTTCTTCGATTACGTAGATAGCTATGGCTGCTTGGTTTTCCACTTCGTTCTCAGTCATTGGGCTTGCCATTTTGTTGCCCTGAATAAGGTGCGGCTCGTATGGGCTTAGCAGGTACCCGTAAAGCTCCGCTGACAAATGCCCCTGCCTGAAAGCTTGCTCATCGACGTCCATTACCTCTGCTTCTCTCAGTGGCAATGCACCCCACAAGAACTGCACAGCTACCCTTGCCGCAGCTTGAGGGCTAACAGCGAATAAGGCGCTATGCATCTTTACACCTGTCGGAACACCCAGCACAGGAAGCTTCAGGTCAACGGCTTTTAGTATGTCTCTTGTTGTTCCGTCTCCGCCACAGAAAACAAGCAAATCAACGCCAGCCGCAACTATACCCTTAGCGATGAACTGTGTATCTTCGGAGGTGGTTTCTTTTTTGCTCTCCCCAATGACGCTGCAGGTGAAACCGCATTTTTCAGCTTGCTTCTGTCCCATGTTGCCTGCGCCGACGATTAGTTTTAGGTTTTGTTTAGCTGGACCTAGTTCGGTGAGGAAGGTTTCTGCTCTTTGCGTTGCTATGGGTTTAGCTCCTAGGGCTATGGCTTGTGTTAGGATTGCTTTGCCGTCTGTTCCTTTTAATCCGACGGCTCCGCCCATCCCAGCAACTGGGTTAACGATAAATCCGACAGTCTTTGTCGGAAGAGAGTTTTGTGTAGCGGTCAACGGGATTAACCTTTGAAAAATAATACGTTTCGGATTAATAAAAAGAAGAAAGAAAAAGAAGGTTGATCTGCGATTTTAGTATGTTTCGCAGCTACCAATGAACTTCTTGTTGACGTCACTTAGCCATGGATAGAGCTTATGCAGTTTATCCATTGACTCAGCAACTTTCTGGGTCGGGTACTCGTAAGGCTGCAGGTGACCGCTGAAGTATTCGTCGTATGCTGCCATGTCAAAGTAGCCGTGACCGCAGAGCACGAACAGGATGGTTTTTGCTTCGCCTGTCTTTTTGCAGCGTAGTGCTTCGTCGATGACGCCTTTGATTGCGTGTGAGGGTTCGGGCGCTGGGATGATGCCTTCGGTTTGGATGAATAGTTTGGCTGCGTCAAAGACTTCTATTTGGTTGTAGGCTTCGGTTGTCATTTGTTTTTCTTGGACAAGCACGCTGATGGTTGGGGCGATGCCGTGGTAGCGGAGTCCGCCTGCGTGGATTGGGGCTGGAATGAAATCGTGACCGAGTGTGTGCATGGGCACGAGTGGAGTTAGTTTTGCGGTGTCGCCGTGGTCATATTGGTATATTCCTTTGGTGACTTTGGGGCAGGCTGTGGCTTCGGTGGCGACAAACTTTGTTTCTTTAGGTGCTTTCTTTGAGACTTTGTCGTAGTAGAAGGGCCACATGATTCCAGAGTAGCTGCTTCCGCCGCCAATACAACCGTAAATCACATCTGGGTAATCATCCACCATTTCGAGTTGTTTCTTGGCTTCTAAGCCCTCAACGGTCTGGTGTAAGCAAACGTGGTTGAAGACGCTGCCGATGGCATAGTTAGTTTCAACTTCATTAACGAGTGCATCTTCAACAGCTTCGCTGATGGCAATGCCGAGGCTGCCCTTGCTGTTTGGGTCTTCAGCAAGAATTTTCCTTCCAGATTCTGTTTTGTTGCTTGGGCTTGCAATGCATTCTGCACCGAAAGCTTTCATCATCATTTTACGGTAGGGTTTTTGGTCGTAGCTTGCGCGAACCATGTAAACGGTTGCTTTTAGTCCGAACATCATGGCTGCAAACGCTAAAGCAGAACCCCATTGTCCTGCGCCTGTTTCTGTTGAGAGGCGTTTGGTGCCTTCTTTCATGTTGTAGAATGCTTGGGGCACGGCGGTGTTGGGTTTGTGGCTTCCTGCTGGGCTTGTGCCTTCGTACTTGTAGTAGATTTTGGCGGGTGTTTTGAGGGCTTTTTCTAAGCCGAGCGCTCTGAAAAGCGGGGTTGGTCTCCAGATTTTGTAGACTTCGCGTACTTCGTCTGGGATGTTTATCCATCTTTCTTGGCTTATTTCTTGACCGATGATTTCTTTGGGGAAAATTCGTGGGACTATGCCGACGCCTGGCTGTTTTGTTTCCACATCTATGAATGGTGGAAGCGGGTGAGGCAAGTCGGGCACAATGTTGTACCATTGTTTTGGTATGTCGTTTTCTTTTAATAGAATTTTTCTGTCGGGCATTTTTTCGCCTTCTATCTTAGTTTTAGCCGTGCCAACGTTTTATTTAAGGCTTTTGTGTACAGTTCTGTACATCGGCTAAACAACACATTTATACCTAAACGAACAGAAATATACACAAGCGAACCAAAATGTGGAACCAAATCAAAACCCAACTCGAAGCCTACCCCGAACGCCTCAAAGTAGCACGCGTCCTCATAGAAAACGGATTAAGCGCCAAAGACCACAAAATATACCTAAACCAAATCGAAATCCCACCCGTCCGCATAGCAAGAGCAGCAGGCGTCGACAGACGAACAGTAAACGAAACCCTAAACACCATCAAAGCAAAACCCAGAGTTAAAAATGATTTTTGAAGAAATCCGCCCAGCAGGACACTCCCTAAAAGAAATCGCAAAACACCTCAACCTAGGCGTCTTAGAAATAACCCCAATAAACGCGAGGTCGCCAGGAATCCTCTCCAACGCAGCGATGCTGCTTAACAAGGCAGGCTTAAGCATCCGCCAAGCAATCGTAGACGACCCCGAACTCTCACCCGAACCAAAACTAACCCTAATCGTTGAAAAGAAAATCCCCGGAGAACTCATCCCCGAACTGCTAAAGATTTCAGGAGTAGCCAAAGTATCAGTCTATTAGGTTACTTCTGAGTGGACTATAGCTGCATATAGAACTGGGACACTGCAAACATCAGGTTAATACCCATCCAGCTATCAACCGTTAATTTCTTAAAGAAAACTAGAACATAATGGTTAACATAAAAAGCCGGGAATAATAGTGTCTGGAAAAAGCCCCTTTCGACGAATTGAATTGAAGACAACTCAATCTTGTGACATCGAATCATTGTTTAAAGACTTAAAGAATAGGTCTGCGGATATCAAAGAACTCTTTGCGCCCCAAGCGGATGTTTTAAGAGATTACCAAAAGAACTACATTAAAGCGAACGATATTAGCATCGAGCTACCGACTGGATCAGGAAAGACACTAGTTGGCTTACTTATTGCCGAGTACCGCCGAAGAATTCTCAAAGAGAGGGTGCTATATCTTTGCCCAACTAAACAATTGGCCTTCCAAGTAGGAAATAAGTCAAAGCAATACGATATTCCAGCTAGAGTACTTGTGGGCTCTAAAAGACAGTTTAATCGTACCGATGTCTTAGCCTATCGTTCAGGAGCGGCAACGGCAATATCGACTTATAGTGGCCTTTTCAACTCGAATCCAGAGTTTAGCGATGCTCAAACCATTATTTTAGATGATACTCATGGGGGAGAAGGCTACATCTCCTCACCGTGGTCTATTACGATAGAGAGAGACGAAGAGCCCGAAATTTACTCTGCGCTAATTTCAACTTTCGAGAAGGATTTACCCACTTTATCGATTCTTTATGGTTCAAGACCTAAGAAGTTACCAAAGGTTGAAAAGATTCCATTTGCCGTCTTTTTTAAATATTTAGCGGAAATTGCTGGGATTTTTGATAGCGGCCTTAAAACAAATACCCCGAATTCCTATTCATGGCAATTCATGAAAGAGGGATTACATGCCTGTAATGCTTATGTTTCTTGGGACCAAATTTACATACGACCCTATATTCCTCCAACTCTTACTCACCGACCATTCGCTCAATCAAACCAACGTATCTATATGTCTGCCACACTAGGAAGCGGAGGTGAACTTGAACGAATTACCGGCATAAATCAAATTAAGAGAGTTCAAACTCCTAAAACATACTTGAAGCATGGCATTGGACGTCGCTTGTTTTTGTTCCCAGATGTAATTAAGGAAGAAACCGAATACGAATCATGGCTTCTAAAGCTGATCAACTCATCCAAACGAACTTTGGCTCTATGCCCAACAGGGATAGCACTAACTAGCCTAAAGAAGACCCTAGAAAAAAGCGATAAAGCTCTTCAAATTATTGGAGCCTCAGAAATTGAAAATTCCATGGAAGCCTTCTCAAATTCAGAATCAGTTGTTTTAGCACTCACTAATCGATACGATGGGATAGATATACCAAGTGAGCAATGCCGTGTTTTGATCATGTATGGTTTACCCACAGGAACAAACCTTCAGGAGTCTTTCCTAGAGGACAAGTTGGGTTTAGATGTCCTATTGAGAGAAAGGGTAAAGACTAGAATAGCTCAGGGCGCGGGTCGTTGTACGAGAAGCCCTACAGACCAGTCTGCTGTCATAATGGTTGGAAGACGCTTACTCGATTTCTGCATAAAACGGGAAAACCAGAAGTTGTTTAATAGTGAGTTACGGGGAGAGATTGATTATGTTCTAAGGCTACCGATTGAAAGTCTAGATGACTTCGATTCAATGTTGAAATCATTCTTTGACAAAGATTCGGACTGGAATGGTGCGGAAGAGGCGATAGCGGAATTACGAGACTCAGACGACCAACCTGATATGACAGTTTCAAATATTTTAACAGAAACAGTGCCCAATGAGGTGAGTTTTTCGTATGACTTTTGGTTTGGAAGGTTTAAAGAAGCTGTGAAAAAAGGAATCGCAATAACTGACAAGCTTACTGATTCACGGCTTTCCTCTTATCGAGCATTCTGGTACTACTTAACAGCATGTGCTGCATTTGCGGCTTCCAAGGATGATTCCGATTATACACAAATCGCTGAGAAACAGATGAGCCGAGCGATCAACACATGCAAAACGGTGTCGTGGTTTGCAAGTGCCTTAAGACCAATGCTGCCTGTAGAGAAAGTAAGGGCAGCCGCAAATGAACTTGAGACGCTCGCTACTGAAGGCATTGCAGATGCACTGAAGGATTTAGGATCAAGCGGACCTGGTTTTCCAAGAAAGATGCAAGAAATCGAGAAATTGCTGGCCGAAAAAAAGCACTCCGATTTTGACAGAGGAATGGTTGAACTCGGTACATTGTTGGGTTTTAATGCCTGGAAAACTGATGCACAAGCAACACCTGATTGCATTTGGCAACTTGGCAATGAAATCGTATATCTCTTTGAGGGAAAATCGGAGGCTAACCCAGAAAGTCCTATATCCGTTGATGATTGCAGACAAGCAAGTGGCCACCTAAAATGGGCTAGTGCTGAACCTCAATTAAAAAATTGTAAAGCATTTAGAAGCATACTAGTAACACCAAGAACCGCTATTGATAAAAATGCTGTTCCTCACGCAACTAATCTGTTTTTCATGGTACCTTCAGACATGCAATCACTTTTTGAACGAACGAAGGCTATACTGTCTGCGATTAGAAGTGTTATGACGGATGAGGCGGATGAAGAATTTAAGGAAAAAATCATGTCTGAGTTAATTACTAATGACCTAACCCCGGCTTCCCTTCAGAAGCTCCTGCTCTCCAAACCCGTCACTGCATTAAAGCAGTTGAAATAATGCCTGCAAAAATCTAATGTAATATTGCTCGCATGTTAGGATTGTTCTAAGTATTTAAAGGACCGAATGCTGGGAAGCGTTAGGCAAGCAGTAACACGGAAAGTCTTTTATCGAAAGTTCAGTAATTACAGCTCATGAGTCAACAAATGGAACCGTCTAAAGAAGAAATTGTTGCTTTTGTGACCGCTTTTTTTCAGAAGATAGGTTTTCGATGTTTTGCTAATGTCAACTTAGGCAAATACTCCATCACCGTTGACTTGTTGTGCAAAAAAGAAAAAGAATCATTAATTGTTGAAATAGGGAGAAATGGCTACGTAGAAAAACCGTTGCGTAAGCTTCAATATATTCATAAAATAAGGCACTTCGCAAAGGTTCCACTGTATTTGGCTCTCCCAAAAAACGTTGAATTATCTGGTATGCATAAGACCGCAATTACCGCTAACGGGATACTTGTTATTTGGGTAGGCCCAAAACGAGCCGACGTGACGTTAGAGAGGCTAGCAAGTCTCGAAAAGAAAAATTATATTGTGACGGATGCGCAAATTTCGAATAGTTTAAGCAATCTGAAAGCTGACAACAAACAAGCTAATCCAGAGGAAATCAAGAGTACCTTAACTGAATTGACCCGTTTATCGCAAAAAGACGCGTCTGACTTCTCCCGAGTTTCTTTTCAAAATAGAGCGAAAATACCATTCGAGCTTCTTAATAGAATTACATACAGCAATATGACCTACTCTAAAGAACTCAACAATTTTGCTCGTCAATATCAATTATTAGAGAGTGAAGAACAGGAATCTAGTTTAATTCTGGAAAATCTAAGGGATTTATGGGCAGGCAAGTTCGAGAAATCAGAAAGCGCTAAGGCCTTTGAAAACTTCAAGATTTTTGAGCCAGTTTTGCTGAATATTGAAGGATATCGAGATCATTTTATC
Source organism: Candidatus Bathyarchaeota archaeon (assembly GCA_963695285.1). Taxonomy (GTDB): domain Archaea; phylum Thermoproteota; class Bathyarchaeia; order Bathyarchaeales; family Bathycorpusculaceae; genus Bathycorpusculum. The sequence continues at coordinate 521,300 of OY968763.1, read as the reverse complement.
CATCCATTTCAAGTTCTGCTTCTCGGCTCGCTCGTTATAGATCAAAATTACCGCCTTTTTGAGAACTTAGTTAGAAAAAAGATGCCTGAAATTAAAAGCAATACAGTGGACTTCTCCTGGTTACTAGCGGCTACCTTTCACGATTTTTGCTATCCAATCGAACTTTTTAGGAAATTTACAAACGACTTGTTCGAGAAATTTCTGAACTCCAAGCAAGTTAAGCCTGAAATTAATCTAAATAATTTCTTGCTGGAGGAAGGAACACTCAATTACGTCGACCAGTTGGCATCTTTATTTGATTTTTACTCAACTCAAGACGGGTGTCCCCAATGGGTTTTCAATAGCGAGTGTAAATTAAGCGACAGCTTGAGAAATATCCTATTAGCAGATCTTTTTGAAAGAAAAGATCATGGCATTCTAAGTTCAATTACTTTGGTTAAAAAAATCATGCAAGAGGAATTTGTTAAGAGTAATCCTCAGTACATAAAAGAAAGATTTTCGACAGACATCTACCCGGCTGCTTTGGCAATAGCCCTACATAATATTACACCCCATAAGGTAGACAGTGAAATTCCAAAAATTTGGTTTGAAAGGATGCCTTTAGTTTTTCTATTAATTTATTGCGATACAGTGCAGGATTGGGGAAGACCAGGAAAAGACAGAATCACAGTAGAATTTGTGAATTTTACGGTTTCAACAAATGAGATATTAACGGAGCTTTCCGTAAAAACAAGGAAAGAGTTTGACGAGAAAATAAAAGAGTATCAAGCTGTTTTCCAAAAGCTAAGAAGTGAACAACTTTGTTTTTCTCTCAACCTCATTTGCGACGAAACTGGCACAGAACATAAGGAACGAACCAAGCCAGCTGGCTAAGACTCGATTTGTTTGCATATTTGCGCGTTTAGTTCTGCTTTTTGTGTCGGAAAATTGCTTATAGGGGGCGGTTGGTTGTGGGGTTGGTGGGGCGGAATTTGCCGAATGGGCTATGCTAGTGCCCGATTGCATTGTGCTGTTCACTACTGTCTTTGCTTTCATTGAAAACGCAACTGATGCCACGGAAACGCGCTGTTCTGCCACGTTTTCCACGAACCTATTAGGATCCAAATATCAGATGTATGCTGAAACCTATAGGGGGAGGGGAGAGGGGTGGTGGAACAGTGCGTTTTCTGCAGTTCCCATGTCCCCGGAAGTCCTAAGAGGGGTAGGTCCTATTGGCTGAAAACAGGTGCATTAGCATGTTGAAAACCAGTAGAAATCCCTGCCCGTCAGCGCCTGCAAAAATGAAACGCCAAATACCCCAAAAAACGACTTAATGATGCAAAAAATACTTGAATACGGTTTGTTCAGTATGGCTTGTCTAGGAAAAACTTATATGGTTAGTAATGTCTTGTTGTTGTTCGCGTTATTGGAGGTTACTTGATTTGTCAAATTTACAAGCTGGCGGAGTACCTGTTCTGGTTATGAGAGAGGGTTCAAAGAGGAGCCGCGGAAGAGAAGCACAACACAGCAACATCATGGCTGCTAAAGTTGTTGCTGAAAGCGTTCGAAGCGCACTTGGTCCAAAAGGCATGGATAAAATGTTGGTTGACAGCTTCGGCGATGTTACGATAACAAGCGACGGCCGAACTATTCTTGATGAGATGGATGTTCAGCATCCGGCAGCAAAAATGCTCGTTGAAGTCGCTAAAACACAGGACAAAGAAGCTGGCGACGGAACAACTTCAGCCGTCATTATTGCGGGTGAACTTCTCGGCAGAGCTGAAGAATTAATAGACAAAGACATCCATCCAACAGTCATAATTGACGGTTACCGAAAAGCCGCTGACAAAGCCCTGGAAACCCTCGAGAAAATCGCCATCCCAATTGACCTCAAATCACACGACTACCTCAAGAAGGCTGCGGCAACATCTATGGGCAGCAAAATCGTAGCTGAATACAAAGATTACTTAGCTGACTTAGCCGTAAAGGCGATGTTGGCTGTTGCCGAAAAACAAGCCGACGGCACTTTCAAAGCCGATGTTGACGATGTGAAGGTTGAGAAGAAAACAGGCGAATCTCTTGCGGCCACCAGCCTAATCAACGGCGTAGTTTTAGACAAAGAAATCGTTCACTCAGGCATGCCCAAGCGAGTGGAAAAAGCAAAGATTGCGTTGCTTGAGGCTTCATTGGAAAATGAAAAACCAGAGATGGATGCAAAAATCAGCATTGAAAGCCCAGATCAGATTGAAGCGTTCCTAAAACAGGAAGAAACCATGCTAAAAGACATGGTTGAAAAAGTTTTAGCTTCAGGCGCCAACGTGGTGGTCTGCCAGAAAGGCATCGACGATTTGGCTCAACATTTCCTTGCCAGAAAAGGAGTAATCGCGATTAGAAGAGCCAAGAAATCAGATATGGAGAAACTTGCAAGAGCCACAGGCGGAAAAATCGTAAGCAACATTGATGCACTCGCAGCCTCAGATCTTGGTTACGCAGCTTTGGTTGAAGAACGCAGAACAGGCGAGGACAAGATGACTTATGTTGAAGGCTGCAAGAATCCCAAGTCAGTTACGCTTTTGATTAGGGGTGGAACACAGCGGATGACTGCAGAAGCCGAACGCTCCATACATGATGGGCTCTGTGTTGTTAGAGACTTAATTGAGGAGCCAAAAATCGTTGCTGGAGGAAGCGCTCCGGAAATGGAGATGGCAAGTGTTCTTAAAAAATACGCTCAAACCGTGCAGGGAAGAGAGCAGCTTGCAATCACAATATTCGCAGAATCCCTTGAAGCAATCGCAACAACCCTCTCCGAAAACGCAGGTTTAGACCCAGTTGACATACTTTCAGAGTTACGTACAAGACATCAAAAAGGAGAAACATGGGCAGGCATCGATGTTCTCGCAGGCAAAGTCGAAGACATGACAAAAATAAACGTCTACGAACCACTCGCAGTCAAAAAACAAATCATCAAATCAGCAACCGAAGCCGCAACAATGATTCTTAAAATCGACGACGTCATAGCGTCAGGAAAAATGAAGACCCCTCCAATGCCACCAGGAGGAGGAATGCCGGGCGGAATGGGCGGCGGTATGGGTGGAATGCCAGGCGGAATGATGTAAAAATGTCAGAACAAAAAATTATTGTAGGACCCCCAAAAATTACTCGCTTCGAGAAAGCAAGAATAGTGGGCGCACGTGCGCTTCAAATCTCGATGGGAGCACCAATCTTGGTAGATGCAGCAGAAAACACAAACCCGATCGACATAGCACTATGTGAACTTGACGCGGGAGTCTTGCCAATCACTATCCGAAGAACCCTGCCAGATGGGACTTTTCAAGATATTCCTTTAAAATGGCTGTCTTAAACGCCATTATTTTCTTTTAACATGTTTTTAGTTTCTAGTTCTTTATGTGGGTATATTGCCCCCAAAATTTCCACAAGACAGCAACTGAAGGCGGTTGCTTTTTGGTTTCTGCACGTTTTTCTAGGTCTGTTGGGTTGTGGGATATGCGTTTATCTCCACACGCCCTACATGGCTCCATGTTGAAACCGCCACGATGTGGATGTAAAAGCATGTATCGACTGCTTTTTTCCCCACAAGAAAACATTGAAAGCAATGAACAGCACAATGCAATCGGGCACTAGCATAGCCCATAAAGCAAAACCCCGCCCACCAACCCCAACCAACCACCCCCTATAAACAATTTCACGCCACAAAAAGCCTTGATCAACAGCAAATAACCTAAAATCTAGTGCAGTGTATAGACCAGACTCCATCCTACTGGCATATGGAAGCATTTGTTTTTCACAGAAAGTACCGCCCATTTATGCAGGAAACAACTATCTGACGGGGGTTCTTTGCTCAGCTGTGAAAGTAGCGTAGAATTCGGCTAAATCTTGCAAATAGTTGGCTGGTTGTAACGGTATTTTTCGGTGAAGCCTTCTCCAGGTTAATGGACAAGCACTGCTCTGGGTAACGTACGGGCATAATGAACATTTCTGATATTTTTTAACGCCGAATTCATTTTCCTTAAAAATCTGTTTTAATTCATTAATTTCTTCAATATACCTATCGGCTTCGTTCTTGCTTTTGTTTATTTGTTTAACCCAGCTTTCCATGTCCTCTTTCCAGTAGGCGCAATTGGAGGAAAAAGAGCATCTGTATGCACGTTCTTCCTCCATTTTGTTTGTAATGTCTATGCTATCCTTAACGGAGACAAAGTGCATGGATTTAGCGTGAATAATGGGGGCTTCTCTAGAGTCAGGACCAAATCTCTTTTCCACTTCGTAATAACCAGTTACCAAATATCTGCTTGACCCCATGCCATCGAAATATCTTGTTCTAAAAAGCAAATACAGATGGTCGTAAGTGTTGGCTTTAGCTTCAAATCGGCGTCTCACCGGGGGTTCGCATATGGTATATTCACCGCTTTCAAGATGTGGATCATATTGCATCCCATATTTAATGTGGTGGTCGTTAATCCTGTTGCAGAGTAATACGTCTCGCGGTACTAAGTCGTGGGACGTAACTAATTTGCAGGTCTCTGGAAAATTGGGCAAACTGAAGTAGATAACACAAGAGTAGTAATCTGGCTTTTGCATCAAACCACACTTTTTGTTGCGTAGTCTTTGTATGCTTCGTGAGTATAATCTACCAAGTCAACTACGCTCATGGAATTGAATTCTTTTTTAACTGCACAAATTATTTCAAATTGCACTTTTATTATGGTGCTAGTAAGCATTTTCTGAACTTCAGCTATTCCCTGTTCAGTTAAACTAAAGACTCTCACTATGCCGCCATAATTATCGACCTTTGGTTCTTCTTTGACTACGTCGTCTTTCTCCAACAAGGCGATGTCTGAATAAATGTCCTTACAGTATGGTCCATAGTGGTATGGTCTAAAAGAGTAAGGTTTGTCAATTTTGTGATCTTTCAGTTTCTTTTGCGAAAGGAAAAGCTGTTTCTGAAGACGCGTCTTACCTTCAATAGGTTCATTTGGACCATTGTTACCATCAGCTAGAAGAAGTAGCAAAAGCAAATCCATTCGATTTAGCCTTTCCTGCTTCGTAGACATAGTTTGTCGTCTCTCTAATTTGCATGTAATGAAGCTGTAGGTATAAAAGGTTTTAAGCAACTTATGCCTAAGCGTTTGAGAGAGGAATCGCTTTGAGCGAGAATATTGAAGATAAGATCGTAGATTACCTTAAAAAAATTTACCCAAAAAGTGCTACTAAAAAGGAGATTTTTAAAGCACTCGGAATAGAGAGTTGTTGCGGGGGAACGTCACTGGACACGTTAGTAGTGAGACGGAAGATTGTAGTGACAGGTAAGAAAGGAAGCAGCAATCTTTATTCATGCAAGGCGTAAAATCGAACTAATGAATCAACAGTATCCGTTAAAGGAAATATCAGTAGAGATAACATGGCAATGTATGCAGAAATGCGTACATTGCTCGTCCGTGGCTAGTACTTGCTCTCGACAAAAATTAAAAGAAGACGAAATTCTTGGCATTGCTAAGGATTTTAAAGACTTAGGGGGAGAACGGATTGAGCTCTCAGGAGGGGAGCCATTGTTGCACCCGAACATCGCAACCATCCTACCTGCTCTAAAAGAGGTAGGCTTAGAGACCCATATTTTTACGTGCGGTGCAATTGGTAACTATAGCAATTTTTTGAACTCGATGAATGAAAAGATTCGTCTGATCCGTGATAGTGGTGTCGACAAAGTAGTCTTTAGCCTGCACGGAGCAAACGCAAGAACGCATGATGAAATAGTAAGAACTGAGGGTAGTTTTCATCGTGCAATTGATTTTATCATGGGATTGGTGAAGGAAGAAATAACTGTTGGATTACATTTTGTGCCAATGACTATGAATTTTGAGGAATTCAAAGATTTGGCAGATTTCGCGTCTAAACTTGGTGTTCATGATATTAGTGTCTTAAGGTTTGTTCCGCAAGGTAGAGGAAAGAAAAATAGAAAAAGTCTAATGCTAAGAGAAATGGAAGTGGCACAGCTTGTTGAACTCTTGGCTGAGCAAAAGAAAAGAACTGATATTAAAGTAAAGGTTGGTTCGCATCTAGATTTCACTTTTCTACTGGATGGGAGTACCCCTAAACCCTGCATGGCAGGAGTTACTAAGTGTATCGTTGAGGCGAATGGAAAAGTTTTACCATGTGCTGTTTTCAAAGGTATGACGAACAAAGGCCCTAACAATTCAGTCGCTGGCAACATAAGAAATGATACTCTAAGAAATATTTGGATGACATCACCGATATTCGAAAAATTTAGAGCATTCAAACCAGAAACTTTAACCGGTGCTTGCCGCTATTGTGATTACCTATCTAAATGCAAAGGGCGTTGCCCCGCTCAAAGAATCTATGATCACAAAGATTTCTATAAAGGACCAGACAATTATTGCCCGAAAGAGATTTTTACCCTTAATAAGAATTCTGTTGGGTCTGATTAATCATGACCAAAATTTGTTTGATAAATGTTGGCGCAAACTCCGCGCATCGGAACCTTAAGAGTGCTTTATTCCCTGATGGTCATTTCGAGTTTATTCCAATCCCTGACCCATGTCTGAATGGGACTACTCAAGGAGTAAAATACAAAGAGTTACCAGCCTTTAGCGGTATTGATATTTGCCAACTTATATCAGAAAACTACCATAACCAATGCGCTCACTACGACCCTGAGTTTGAGACTTACACATATGGAGATTATCCAACTTGCCATCCTCGAGCAGCCAATTTGAAAAGATTAGGCAATGGGGATTACATTTTCTTTTTTGCCAGACTGGTTCCTTGGCTTCATGGGAAGTTTAGCGACAAAGCGAAATTTGCCATCATCGGCTATATTGAGATCGAAAAAATCTTTAAGGACATAAACAAGAGACCACCCCAACCTGAGCTTTTTGAAATTGCCAATAATGCACATGTAATCAGAGGTGAGGTTAATTCTTTTTTTTACGATGGCTTCTGGGTGTTCAAAGGGTCTCCAAAATCGATGAGGTTTAATCGCGCTGTCACATTTGACAGAGAATTTATCACTGAATGCGGTATCAAGGACGTAAGAGGTGATGAAATTGAGTGGAGTAGGTTCTCATCGGAATTAGCTGCAATCGGATCCTATTTTAGGTCTTCTAGACTTATAGAAGACCAGCGACAGATAGATTTGTTATGGGATAAAATAAGCTCTCAGAATTATTGACTGCAATTTAAATTAAATAACCAATTTTGCGAGCTGCTGAGGCTTCATCGTTCTTTCGACCAAACCCATTACTGCGTATTCTTGGATAGGTTCCAGCAAAATAACGTCTTTGCCTTTAGCAATTGCGTAGCCTATTTCGAAAAGAACACTTGGCCCAACGTAGCCACTTGGGTTCACAACGTAAATAATGTCAGCAGTTTCGAGTTTGTCGAGATATTGTTTCTCTGCTTTTTGAGACAACAATAACTTGTCCTCTTTGGATAACAAGTTCCATTTATCCTCAAAATAGCACGGTTGCTTCTGATCTCTAAATTCAAAGGGTTTAGGCATTAAACAGGTTATGCCATGTGAAAGCAACAGTTTCTCAATTTCAAGCATTTTATCGTAGAAACGAAAACTCCCACACAAACAAACTTTCTTGCTCATTGATACCCTTCGCCTGATTCGTTACTTTGCGAGTTCAAGAATGCTTCTCAGTGCAATGATAACTTTCTCATTTTTGCCCTGATAAACTATCTCCACAGTGCTTTTTTGAGCAGTTAAGAGTTTAACGAAACTTTCAACAGCTTTCTGCGTCATGTCGTCGTCTGTTGCTTTAGGTTTAACCAAGATAACAAACGTTTCTTCCAATACAATCCCTTCTCACGTATAAACTGGTTAAACCCAATTTAATTATGTTTCCTTTTAGAAATTTTGATAAGTGATTGTTCCTATTGTCCTTAGCATCAAAATAGTGGTGAGTGCAATGATACTTTCAGCAGTAGACTTACAAAAAGAAATCACGCAAGGGACTTTAAAGATTGAGCCATTAAGCAAAGACACGATTAGAGAAAACGGAATAGATTTACGGGTATCTGAAAGTGTTATGCGCTTACGAGAATGTGAAAATGTATTAGAGATACAATCACCAAAATGCGAGGAATTTTATCTAAAAGAAAACATTGCTGATACGTTAGTATTGGGTAAGTTCGAGAAAGTTTTAGTCGCAACTTTAGAGAGAGTAAGCTTGCCTAACAACCTTATGGCTTTTTGCCAACTTAGAAGTACTTTTTCTAGAGCCTGGTATTTCCATTCCTCCAACAGTCGTCGATGCTGGCTTTGCAGGTAATTTAACGATACAAATGTCGGGTGGACCTCTTCCAGTCAAAATCCCTATTAACACAAGATTCCTGCATTTGGTTTTTGCCGAGCTGAAAACTCCTTTGACTACTGGTTACGAAGGAAAATACAAGAACGATAGCGGAGTTACGGCTCCAAAAAAGGATCTTACACGGTAGTTTTTTCTTTCCATTTGTTATAATATGAGAGCCGAGAGCTTGTTTAGTAAACGGATACTTTGGCTACGCCCGGGTTTTTTAGTAGTTGGGGGATGAGTTCGCTGGGGATTTTTGGTTTGTGGTGTTGTTGAGCTTTTGTTGTGCTTGTGTTAGTGTCTGTGTGATTTGTTTCCAGTGGGCTCCTTGCCAGTAGATTTGTCCGCAGTTGGGGCATTTCCAGAATTTGTCGTAGTAGGTGTAGGTGTTTTTTTCCAGTTCGCTTTGGAGTTGTTCTTTTGGGGTTGGTTTGAGTTGGGTGTTGCATATTGGGCAGTGGGATTTATCCATATCAATCGTTAACTGAAGGCTATACCGTTTGGCTACTTCCGCCAGCCGCTCCGATTCCGTTTTGCCTTCAACATAGTAAGCATCCATGCCTCTGCCGATGGCGCGTTTATAGAGTTCAAAATCCTTCGTCAACAAAACGCGGTCTTCCTTTTTTGCCAAATCCAAAAGCTCAGAATCATTAAACTGCACCGAGTAAAGTACATCGTGTCCTAACATGCGCAGCCAACGCGTCAGTTTCCCAAGCATACCATCAGCAAGGAACTTCACACGTTGCCTCTCCGAACAACTAAGCCGCTTCCCGCCTTAGCAACAATTTCCCCCTCATCAAAGACCACTTGCCCGTTAACGATGGTTTTTACTAGTTTACCCTGAACGTCCCAGCCATCATAGGGCGAAAATTTTGCTTTGGACTTGAATTTGGAAGCATCAATTTTGAATTGGCGGTTAAAATCCACCACTGTTAGGTCCGCGTTTTTTCCCTGTTCCAAGCGTCCGCGGTCACTTAACCCGTAGATTTCAGCTGGTTTCTCAGCGAGCAGTTGAACTGCTTGAGCTATGGTTAATCGGTTTTTCTTTACAAGAGTCAGGATGAGTGGCAGAGTGGTTTCTAATCCTGGTACTCCGACTTTAACGTCCCAAACGCTGCTGGCCGACTTCTCGCTTTGAGCGTGGGGCGCATGGTCTGAACCTAAAGCGTCAACTGAACCATCTTCCAAACCCTTCCAGAAGGCGTCTACATGGGTTTTGCTGCGAAGCGGAGGCGCCATAATCACCATTTGCCCATACCGCTTCAAATCGTCACTTGACAGCAACAGGTGGTTTGGGGTGACTTCACAGGTTACTTTTCTCCCAGCTTTTTTGGCTTCTGCAATGGCGTTTAAGCCTTCTTCGGTTGAGACATGGCAGAAATGCAGCCGCACATCGGTTTGCTCGCTTAGTTTTAGAAGACGCTGGATTGCTTTTAGCTCGACTGCTTCGGTATGTGCCCTCAGAAAGTCGGCGGTGCCTGTTTTTTTGGCTTGTTTCAGTTTTTCCTCGTTAGCTGTTAGCGAGGCCTTGTCTTCTGCATGCACTGCCACTGGCACATTCGATTTGGCGACTTCTTTGAACGCTTCCTGCAGCGCTTGGTCATCGTCAATGTTTAAGCCGCCGATTTGGCAACCCATAAAAAGCTTGAATCCAACCGCGCCTTCCCCAACGATGTCTTGTATTTCAGGCAGTTTTTTAGGGAATTCAGAGTAAAACCCAACGTTAACGAGAATTTTTCTTTGGGCAGCGCTCATGCGGTTCCGCAGGGTTTCAACACTCATGGTGACTGGGTCGTTGTTGGGCATATCCAAGACTGTGGTGAATCCTCCTGCAGCAGCAGCGGCAGTTCCCGAAGTAAAATCTTCCTTGTACGCTTTGCCCTCATCCCGCAGGTGAACGTGCTCATCAATCAAGCCGGGCAGAACCAACAGGTTTTGCAGGTCGGTTTTTTCGTCGGCGTTGGGGCATTTGGGTTTCTTTGCCGATTTTTTGGATTTTGCCTTCTTCGATGGCTATGCTGCAGTCAACGATTTGCCCGTTGAGGTAGGCTTTGGCGTTTGTGAGGACAGAATCAACAATCAAGAGGGTCACGGTCTAGTGAATAGCGGGTGGTTTGGTTAATTAAAGTTTTTTTGATTGAAATTATAAGGTGATTTAAAAAGAGAATTGCTTATTTTTCTTGTTCGAGTTCTACGCGGCATTCGTCGCAGATGTTTTGTCCGTTGCTTTCCTTTAGGCTTTCCGAGTAAATGTTGCAGCGGTCGCAGTATCCTGAGAGCGGAACCTCTTCGGTTTCTTCGGTTCTGGCGGCGCCTTCGATGCGTGATTTCTCCTGCATTATCTCGATTAGTTCAGGCATAACGCCTAAGATGTCTTTGCTTGAGATTATTCCGACAAGATTGCCTTTGTAGATTACGACGAGCCGTCTAATGTCGAGCCTTGTCATTCTTCTTGCCGCATCGCTTATTGTTGCTTCAGGCTCTATGGTAACCAGTGGGGTAGTCATGATTTCTTTGGCTTTAACTGTGTCTGGCTTTAGGTTCTTAGCTATAACCCTGATGACTAAGTCGCGTTCGGTTATGATGCCGATTGATTTTCCTGCTTTGTTGGTAACTATGACGGCGCCTAAATCATGCATATCCATGTTGGCGGCAGCCTTGTTTGTAGTTTCATCTTCATCCATAGTTATGACTGGGCTGCTCATTACGTCTCTAACTATCATTTTTGTTCTTAATCCAAGTTCAGACATAGCTACATTCACTTCCGACAATTTTGGTAGGCTTAGCTTCCACTTGAACATAAAAAGAAACGCATAATTTAAGAGTATCTTAACCCCCAAGAAAAGCACCTGTGAAGTTTTATTAGACTCCCGCGTAGATAGACCACAATGCCCAGAGGAACAAATTATGCTTAAAACAAACGCTGAAAAACTCATAAAAATCTCAGTTATGGGCGAAATCGCCAGCCCAACAATCCGCTCAGTCTACAATGTTTCTGCAACAGGCAAACCCTTGGTGCTGCCGGGAGTAGGCGGCATAACTTACAACCTGCGAGTCGGCGACCCAGCGTGCGGTTGGGAAGCAGACCATGTGGAGCCAGGTGCAAGCGTGGAGAACAAGGAGAATGATTCACGTTCAGGACAAGCTGCAAACACCGCCTTCAACGTGCTCTCATGCGTTGGAAACCAAGTAACGGTGGCTACTGGCGACGCGAAAGGCGCTAAAGGCGTCGTTACTGGAAAGCACGGTGGAATAGAGCATGTGCTGGTTGATTTTCCATTGGAAGTTTTGGAGAACCTTATGCTTGGAGACAGACTTCTTGTGAAGGCATACGGTACAGGCTTGAAGCTTTTGGATTTTCCAGACATTAAAGTTCTCAATATGGATCCACGTTTGCTTGAGGCATGGAATCCGAAGCCCAACAGTGGCAAACTGGAAGTGCCTGTTACTCACATTGTTCCGGCGGCGATTATGGGTTCAGGTTTAGGTTCAAATCAAGTTAACTCGGGCGATTATGATATTCAACTGTTCGATGACGCTGTCGTTGAGCAGTATGGGCTTGAAAGTTTGAGGCTTGGCGATTTAGTTGCAATTATTGATGCGGACCATTCGTTTGGCAGAATTTACCGTCAAGGCGCCATCTCCGTGGGAGTTGTTGTTCATTCAAACTGTGTCACGGCTGGACATGGTCCTGGAGTTACGACGTTGATGACTTCGCCTGATGGAAAAATTGTTCCCCAGATAAACCAGAAGGCAAACATTGCTTCTCTGCTAAAATTACGGTCAGATATATAAGATAGTTAAATCAATAAATGGACATTAGTAAAGAAAGAGGTCAAAATAATGCCCGTTAAACGAAAAAGCCGAGGAAGATCAAAAGGAAACAAAGGAAGCAGTACTCTTGTTCAATGCGCAAACTGTGGGGCTTCAGTGCCACGGGACAAGGCAAAACGCTCCACTCGACGAGTATCCTTTGTTGAGCCGCAATTAGCTAAAGAGCTTAGGCAAAGCGGCACATACTTAGCCTCTTGGGTAGACACAAAATACTATTGTATCTCCTGCGCTGTTCACCGCGGCATCGTTAAGGTCCGCGCCGAAAACGAACGCCATTCAAGAGGATACAAAAAAAGATACTAAGCGGCTAATCTGCTGCTTTTTTCTTTAATGTTTTGTAAACGTAAAGTGCTCTTTGTATAACAGTAAAGTTTGAAAGAACCGCCAATAGGGCTATTCCGTAACCTAAAGCGGGCAACCAAAAGAACGCAATTATAGACACAGCAGCTAAAATAAGCATACGCTCTGCTCGTTCAGCCAGCCCCACTGACTCCATTTTTATCCCAGCTGCTTCCGCTCTTGCACGGGTATAACTAACCATCACAGAGCCGCCGAGAGCTGCCAAGCCCCAAACTGCACCCCAAACAGGACCCCAAACGGGATTGCTTAACCCAGCGACTATTATGGCGGCATAAACCGCTACGTCTGCGTACCGGTCAAGGACGGAATCGAAAAAGCCACCGAACACGGTTGTTTGCTGAAAAGTCCGCGCTATTATCCCGTCTAACGTGTCGCAGAACCCTGATGCTAACAACAAAAATGTTGCCAGCAACAAAAACCAAGAGGCATTTGGAGCAAAGGCGTACGCCATAGCTGAGCCGAGCGCGAGCATGAAGCCTATTATGCTTACTTTGTTGGGAGTTAAGCCTATTTTGTGGGCAGCGTTTGCCTGTGAAGTTAGCATTTGCTGGACTTGTTTCTTTAATTTCGTTAGCAAGTTAACTCTCAACTTGGCAGGTGTTATTGCTCATTAAGGGTTGGCTGTAGAAAAGCCTTTCTTAGTTAATTGTTGAACGTTTTTTGGTCGAGGTGCGGTTTTCAATGGACTTATAAGGAAGAATGTAATAATTTGGATTGACGTTCTGCCGCGCAACAGAGCGCATAACAGCAACGTTAAACAAAGCAAAACACAAAAAGGAGTAAAAGAAAATGACAGAAAAAGCCAATGACGTTATCTTCGTCGGAAACAAACCTCCAATGAGTTATGTTCTGGCAATCATGACAAGCCTCTCCGCAGGAAACCTAAAAGAAATTACTCTAAAAGCAAGAGGCCAAGCCATAACTACCGCTGTTGACGTAGCTGAAATCTCAAGAAACCGGTTCCTAAAAGACCTTAAAGTTAGCAAGATTGCCATCGGAACAGCCGAGATGCCACCACGTGAGGGAGAGAGCAAGTCCAGAATGGTTTCCACGATGGAGATAACTCTAACCAAAAAGTAAACTGGATAACAACATACAGAAACCATATCCAAACTTCTTCTATTTTTTAGTTAATTCTTAACCAGTTTTATCGATATATTGAAAAAACCCAAGTTGCCATGCGTTAATTTAAATAGGTAAACGCTTGTGTGCCTTTTAAAGAGAAAGGTGTAGCCTATGGCTTTAGACCCAGTGCTGAGGGCAATAGTGACCATTTGCATTTTGGTTTTCTCAGCTAAGGTGTTAGGCGAGGTTTTTTCTTGGAGAAAAATTCCCTCAGTTCTTGGCGAGTTGCTTGCAGGAATCCTTCTTGGACCTTTCGCTTTAGGCTCATTAATAGCCATAAATGGAACGCCTCTAATTCAAATAAACGACATTGTACGAGCGTTTGGGGAAATAGGCGGCATACTCATCCTGTTCGTTGCGGGTTTAGAGATGACTTTTAGAGATTTCCGAAAAGTCGGCGCAGCAGGTTTTGTCATTGGAACAGTTGGGGTCATTGTTCCCTTCATAATGGGCTATGGGCTTTCGCTGGCTCTTGGATTAGGCACTATAACAGCGTTGGTAGTTGGCGCGGCGCTTGTGGCCACAAGCATTTCCATTACTGCCCTGGTGCTGCAGGAACTTAACCAAAGTAGAAAGATCGAATCAAGAATGATGATTAGCGCGGCAGTCGTTGATGATGTTTTGGGACTTGCAATTCTCGGAGTCATTGTTTCATTCATTTCCACTTCAACACCTATTACCGCTTTAAACGTGGTTGTTGTGGTATCAACATCTCTAGCATTATGGCTTGTAATGACAATTTTTGCAGCGGTTATTCTTCCAAAACTAATTAATTTTACTTCAAAAGGCTCAGAAGCAACAGTTGAAGCTGCCGCCACCGCCTCATGCTTTGGTGCTTCCGCATTAGCAGCCGTTCTCGGATTGTCACCAATCGTTGGGGCTTTTGCTGCTGGCATGGCTGTTGCTAGTTCTAAAGCAATTGGGAAAATAAGGGATTACACCAAGAAAATAAGCGTCATATTTTCTCCCGTGTTCTTTGGTTTGGCAGGTGCACAATTCGATGTTAGGAGCTTTGTTAGTTCTGACTGGTTCTTTTACGTCTTCTTTGCCGCACTCGTCATAGTTGCCATAGTCAGCAAATTGATTGGATGTGGAATCCCAGCTGCCCTCTTTTTGAAAGACCGCTCTAAAGGAGTCAAAGTCGGCGTTGGAATGATTTCACGTGGCGAAGTGGGGCTTATAGTTGCGGGAGTAGCCATCTCTGCTGGCGCCATCACACGGAGCACTTATGCGGCAATCTTGGGAATGATTATGATAACGACCGTTTTAGCGCCGATTCTGCTAAGAAGAGCCTACGATAAAGAGCCGCCTGAAGAAGCACTCACCGCGTCAGAGGATGAAGCAAACGCACCCGACTACATACCAACCTATCCGCTTTAGCCCTGAAGCCAACTGTGATTCTTCAGCAAAACAGTTTCTTAAACGCTTAAAAAAACGTGACCGCGTTTTGCGCCATCGTTTGTATCGTAAAGTTAAATAGCTGATTTTATTAGTAGAGAATTACTCCGTGAGAACATGTTAGATATCAAGCTTATCCGCGAGAACCCAGAATTTGTGAAGGCTAATTTGGCGAAACGTGGCAACCCTGAATGCCTCCAGATGCTAGAAGACTTGATTACAGTTGACAAGGAATGGCGGTTGAACCTTACTAAACTAAATGAACTGCGCCATGACCGAAAACTGGTAACTATAGAAATCGCCAAACTCAAAAAAACAGGCAAAGAAGCCACAGACGAATTTACAAAAGCAGAGGACATCGACGTAAAAATAAAGCTTATGGAAAAGCAGGTTACTGAGCAAGAACAGAAAACGCACGATTACCTTTTGCGGCTGCCAAACTTGCTGGATGAATCAGTTCCCCTCGGAAAAGACGATAAAGATAACGTACAAGTAAAGACTTGGGGAAACATTCCCACAGTTTAACTTTTCCAAGTAAAAAACCACATTGACTTAGCATTAAACCTTGATTTAATCGACATGGAACGCGCTGGAAAAGTCTCTGGCTCAAGGTTCTTCTACCTTAAAAACGAAGTTGCAATGTTAGACATGGCGCTGATGAGTTTCGCAATTGAGGAGCTTTCAAAGAAAGGCTACACTGCCGTTATTCCGCCGCTATTGATGAAGCGTGAAGCCTACGAAGGCGTAACTGCACTAGGCGACTTCGAAGAAGTTCTCTACAAGGTTGAAAACGAAGACTTGTACTTAATTGCCACTTCCGAGCATCCGATGGCAGCAATGCTCATGAACGAAACCCTAAAAGAAGCTGACATGCCCATCAAACTAGCAGGCATGAGCACCTGTTTCCGCAAAGAAGCTGGAGCACACGGAAAAGACACACGCGGCATCTTCCGCACCCACCAATTCAACAAAATCGAGCAATTTATTTTCTGCAAACCCGAAGACTCACCAAAACTCCACGAAGAACTCCTCCAAAACGCTGAGGAACTGCTGCAAAAAATCGGTTTACCGTACCGAGTGGTAAATGTTTGCACAGGAGACATAGGCACTGTTGCAGCCAAAAAATACGATATTGAAGCTTGGATGCCTGCCCAAAACGGTTACCGCGAAGTGGTTTCATGCAGCAACTGCACCGACTACCAAGGAAGAAGACTGGGTGTTCGTTACCGCGAAAAAGAGGGTGCAGCGCCAAAAGGTTTCGTGCACACTTTGAACTCGACAGCTATAGCTACAGGCAGAACCATCGTTGCGATACTGGAAAACAATCAGTTAGCAGATGGAACCATAAATATACCTGAAGCATTAAGAAAATACATGGGTAACAGAGAAAAAATAGGTAAAAAACGCTAAACCTTTTAATATTTCTATGAGAATGTTGTGGCACGTTTGGAGAAATAAATTTGTCTTCCAAAACAAAACACGTACGCGATAAATGGCGAGGCAAATCCTGGTACATGGTAGTTGCGCCATCGTTCTTTGGTAACATAGAGTTAGGTTCGATACCTGCACAAGAAGAAAAACAAATGATCGGCAGAGTAGTCGAAGCAACCCTATATGACATTACAGGTGACTTTTCTCATCATTACCTCAAAATGTTCTTCCAGATAAACGAGATTGACGGAAAATCCGCCAAAACACTCTTCAAAGGTCACGAATACTCAAGAGATTACCTACGCAGCTTAGTTAGAAGAAGAACCACAAAAGTAGACGGCTTATTCAACTTAACCACAAAAGACGGCTACAAACTCCGTATCTCCGTCTCAGCTCTTACGCTTTCAAGAATAAAGACTTCACAGGAAAAAATCATCCGCACCATGATGGAAAAGACCATCAAAGAAAAAGCCGCCGCATTAACACTTGACCAATTCGTTCAAGAAATGGTCCTTGGAAAAATCGCTTCAGACATCTACAACCAAGCAAAACTCGTTGCACCGCTAAGACACGTTGGCATAAGAAAGTCCAAGCTCATCTCTGCACCAGCAAAACTGCCGGAAGCCCCAGTTAGAAGCAGCACCTGCACCAGTTGCAGCCGAAGCATAAACACAATTTTTTATTTTTATTCTTTTAACCGTAAACAGTTTTAGACACGACTCTTTAGTATTTTCTAATCAGGAGATCGCAAGTTTTGACCAATGCGGGTGTGCATGAAAAAGGAACCTTCAACGCCCAAGACGTTATAGACAACATCAAAAAAGACCCCAATTACCACAAAGCAGGCGCCATTGGACTTTTCATCGGTGTAGTGCGAGGGGAAACCCTTGAGTCGCAAAAAGAAACGGTTGAAAAGCTTACCATAGAGGCTTACGAGGAAAAAGCTGACCAAGTGCTCACAAAAATAAGTGAAGAGTTATCTGAAAAGCCTGGAATAGTGAACGTTCAAATCCACCATCTCCTCGGCGAATTCAAGGTGGGCGATGACTTGGTTTATGTTGCAGTTGCTGGCGCTCATCGAACCGACGTTTTTCCCGTTTTGCGGGAAGCTGTTGAGAGGTACAAGAGCGAAGTGCCCGTTTTCAAAAAAGAACACATCATAAACAAACAAGGTTCAACTTCCGAATACTGGGTTTCAGAAAAAGAAAGCCATCATCCCTAAAACTGGGCGTGAATGTTTTGATTGCGGCTTTGGCAGGTGGAGTTGGCGCAGCTAGATTTCTAACTGGCTTAACCAGACTTGTCGGAGAGGAAGACTTGACAGTTATTGCAAACACTGGCGACGACATCGAACTGTTTGGTCTGCACATTTCACCTGACATAGACATTGTGGCTTACACGTTAGCTGGCATTGTTAATGAGGAAAAGGGCTGGGGAATTAAAGGCGACACGTTCCAATGCCTAGATATGCTCAAAAAACACGGCTTAGACACATGGTTTTGCTTAGGTGACATGGATTTAGCAACCCACATTTACCGAACTGACCGCTTAAAGCAGGGTGCAACGCTTTCTCAAATCACCAATGAGGTTTGCCGGGGTTTAGGGCTTAAAGTCAAGATTTTGCCCATGACCAATGACAAGTTTGAAACGAGGGTTAGGACGATTGAAGGCTCGATGCATTTTGAGGAGTACTTTGTCAAAAAACAAGCCAAAGACGAGGTTTTAGGCGTCGAATTTGTTGGCGCTGCCACAGCAAAGCCGTCACCAGGAGTTTTGGAAGCGATTCTGGAAGCAGAAATGGTGGTTGTTTGCCCAAGCAATCCTGTTGTCAGCATAGGCACTATCTTAGCGGTTGACGGCGTGAGGGATGCGTTGAGGCGGACAAGAGCAAGGATTGTTGGGGTTAGCCCGATTGTTGCCGGTTTGCCCATTAAGGGTCCCGCAGACAAAATGCTGCGTGGCTTAGGCTTGGAAGTTTCAGCGTTTGGGGTAGCTAAGTGTTACGCTGATTTTCTTGACGCTTTTGTCATTGACACGAAGGATGCGGGCGAGATAAGAGCAGGATTGAGCTGCTTGGAATCGACGTGAAAGTGACTAACACTGTGATGAAAAGTTTAGAAGATAAAGTCGCGTTGGCAAAGGCTGTTCTAGAAGACTAAAATTGTCAATATAGTCTAAAGTGTTCTCTATAGATTATTTGGGTATTCTAAATAGGGCAGGGAGAGGTTAGATTTTCAAGCGTGCGTGCCATGAGGATGAGAAAGCTAAAGAAGCAGCGTGCAAAACTCGAAGCGTCATGGTACTTTGTTCACATATAAGGACAATTAGTTGTTCAGTGAAGGGGAAAATGTTGAAACAAAAAGCAAATAGTAAAAAACAGGCGAGAGCTGAAAAGGCTGACCTTTTGGATTGGCTTTTGGCGATTGATGCTTGCTAAACTTGACAAAAAATAAGCATTTGGAAATGAAAACATGAATGTTAAAGTTGCCAGTGAAAGCCATATTAAGAGAAGGGTTATATTTGCAAGCTGGAATTATTGTTTATTAATCGGAGATGGTGTTGGTGGAGAAAAAAAGTTACGACTGGTTTGAGCAACGCCGAAAAACAAGAGGATTAGAACTTGCTCACGAACAAATAACGAAGGCTTTTGATACGGTAACGTGGCTGTATAAAGCAACCAAAAGCTTTTCAGAGAAGAACTTTAAAGAATCCCAAAAATACATTGAAAACCTGTACAAAGCTGAAGAGGAAGTTGACGCTCTTCGAACAGACGTTTTCATGGAGTTATCTAAAGGCGCAGCGTTAGTAGCTGATTACCGCGAAGACCTGTTGCATCTTGTCAAACGGTTAGATACACTTGCAGACCACACTAAAGACGCAGCCAGATGCCTTGAAATGCTCGCTGAAGCCGACATTCCGCAGGAACTTTCTCAGAAGACTCTACTCATGACGGGAAAACTTGTGGATATAGCTCAAACCCTAAGAGGCAGCATCGAGAAAATCTCATCCAACCCCAGCGAAGCTATAAAAGAAGCAAAAAAAGTAGGCGAAATCGAACACGCAATTGACATTGAATACCTCAAAGCCAAAAGCCTATTCGTTAAGTACGGCGTAAACATTAACTGTGGAGCCATGGTAATCTTCGACGACCTTGTCGAGTTCATCGAGCAAGCAGCAGACATGTGCGCTGACACAGCAGACTATATCATAATACTCTCAAGCAGAGAATAAAATAATCATTCTTCTTTTCCTTTTTGTTAATTTCACTATTTCCAGTACTTTTGAGTTCAGTTCAATAGTTTAATATATTGTGATACCTGAAATTGATTGTTGCTATGATGGCAACTAGAAAAAACAAGTGGATACTAATTATCCTCATTTCAATTGTTCTAGTTCAATCATTGTCGGTAGCCTCAGCTTCTAGCACTGACGAATGGACGACGTTCCGCCATGACCTAAACCGAAGCGGCTATACAACCAGCGGCAACCCAGCTAATTCAGCTAAGCCCTTATGGAATTACACAACTGGCGCAGCAGTTGTTTCGTCGCCGTCAGTTGAAGGCGGCTATGTATTTGTAGGTAGCAAAGATGGCGATATTTACTGTCTCAACGCCTCCAACGGTCAGCTCATATGGAATTTTACAACTGGAGGCGAAGTGGAATCTTCTCCAGCCATCTACAATGGACGTGTCTACATAGCCTCCGATGACGGCTGGGTCTACAGCATAGACATTGCAACCGGAATGCCCGTTTGGATATCGCTTGTTGAAGGGGAAGTTCAGTCTTCTCCTGCGGTTGTAAATGGCTTTGTCTATGTGGGTTCTGGGAAACGTGGGTTCTTTTGTTTTGATGCGTTAAACGGCAGTTTAGTTTGGAAGTTTCCAATCACTTACCGTGTAACCTCTTCGCCCTCAGTCTCGGATGGCATAGTATACTTTGCCGCAGATGACTTCCATGTTTACGCCCTAAATGCATCAACAGGTAACCAAATATGGAGGCAGCATACTGGAAGCGTTATCTCTTCACCCACCCTGTACAATGGTTACATCTACATAGGTTCATATGATGGCTACGTCGACGGTTTGAATGCTTCCACGGGCGAAAAGATTTGGCAGTATCAAACGCAAGATGCCGTGGACTCTTCGCCAGCGGTGGCTGATGGATACGTCTACGTGGGCTCCGAGGACAACAACGTTTACTGTCTGAACACTTCGAGCGGCGAGAAGGTTTGGCAGACTCCAACTGGGTTTTGGGTTCGGTCTTCTCCTGCAGTTTTGGACGGCAACGTGTACGTGGGCTCTCAAGACTACAGCATCTACTGTCTTAATGCTTCGACAGGAGAAAAGAAATGGAGTTATGCAACGGGCAATATTGTGGATTCATCGCCAGCCATCGTGAACGGCACCCTCTATGTCGGTTCCAACGACAACCACGTCTACGCCTTTACCCTATCGGAGGCATTTCCAGAAAACATGGCTTCATCCAACTCTATACCTTGGAGTACGGTTGCCTTTGACGCCCTTGCCTTCGCCACAGCAGCGATGATTCTTTTTACAATCCTACGTTTTGCGCGGTCAAATAGGCAGACTAAGCGAAACAATCAAACCACCAATACCACGAGCCAGAAGACATCTTGGTTTTCGGCACACATTGATGCCCTATGCATTTTGGCGATTCTGGCTTTCTCAACGATATTCTTCATAAACCTTGGCAGTGGACCCCTTTGGGCTGCAGACGAGCAAACGTATTCGCAATGGGCATACCACATGGTTAAAAGCGGAGACTACATGACGCCTTACGCTTTTGGCGGGTTGGCAGTTTGGATAGGCAAGCCGCCGTTGTACATGTGGCTAATGTCTTTATTCTACCAGGTTTTTGGCGTTAACAACTTTGTCACAAGACTTTGGAGTCCCATATTTGGCGCTTTAACCTTGATTCTGGTTTACTTTTTGGCCAAGAACCTCTACAACCGCTACGTTGGGTTTGCTTCAGCATTGGTTTTAGGCACGTTTACCACCTTCTACTTGTTTGCAAGGCACGCCATGACGGATGTTTCCTTTGTTTTTTTCGTTGTGGCTAGTTTTTACTTTTTTGTTTTAAGCGAGAAAACAGAAAAAATCAATCGCTATGTCATTTTAAGCGGCTTGTTTTTTGGTTTGGCGTTGTTGACAAAACAGGTTGAGGCTCTGCTGATTCCGCTAATTATCTTCGCATACCTTGTCGTGACAAGGAGAAGCATCAGATTTCTTTTCAAAAAGCACTTTACCGTTTTTTGGGGAATTGGACTTCTTGTTCTTTCGCCATGGTTAGTGTACATGTTCTTAAGTTTTGGATCGAATTTCTACTATTGGTTTGTCGTTACAACAGCGTCATGCGAACCGTCAGCCCACTTGAAGGTCACGTCGGAGGTCCATTTTTCTATTTCAGCTATTTAGCTGACAAAGAGATGTTCTGGGCTATTCTTTTGCCTTTTGCGGCGGGACTATGCGCGTTTAATGTGTTGGTTAAGCGTTTGAAAGCTGACGCGTTAATTCTCGCATGGATGGGTATCGTGCTTTTAGTTTTCACGGTTGCTCAAACAAAACTTTTCTGGTATATACTACCAGCGATGCCGGCTTTCGCCATTGCTATAAGTAGCCTTCTGTATCAAATAGCAAACAAAATCAAAAGCTATCACAAACCGAAATCGCTTAACCCTAAGCTTGAGTAGCTCTCAAAAATTATGCCCCCTTACATAAAGCAAAATTAGATGGGAAATGGCGGGCCCGATGGGATTTGAACCCATGACGTCCGGCTCCGCAGGCCGGTGCCCTAATCCGTACTAGACGACGAGCCCAATATTTTTTGTACCCAGAAATTTAAAGGGCAGAATAGTAAATACTTTGCTTAAACTTAAAAATAGTGGTCTTAAACACGCCTGCTACTTAGGAAAAGTCAATTTGAACTTGGTTCCTTCACCCACTTTGCTCTCGAAACTTATAGCTCCACCCTGAGCCTCCACTAGACGTTTAACAACAGCTAATCCGAAGCCTTGCCCCTTAGATTTAGTGGTCATGAGCGGCTGAAAAATTTTTGGTTTTATCTCGTCTGGAATGCCTACGCCGGTATCGGAAACGGTGATGGAAATTGTGTTGCCTTCTTGAGAGGCTTTTATGGTTAGTTTGCCGCCGTCAGGCATGGCTTGAATGGCGTTATTTGCCATGTTAACCAAAATGCGCTTTAGGAAAGTTAAATCCAGTTTAATTCTTGGCAAATCACCGTCGCATCTTGCCACCGCTTCAACGTTGTCTGGCACATTGACAGTTGCAAGCAGTTGCGGTATAGCACTGCAAAGCTCAACATCCACTAACTCGGGTTTGAGCGGTCTTGCAAAATCCTGTAAATCAGAAATAATCTTGTTCATGTAATCCACTTGCTCTTGGATAGAAACCAAACTCTCTTGCACGTCACGTTTGCATTGGCTGTCAGGCGAACCATCCACATCTTGCTTCATCAAATATAGTTCGCCAGCAATAGCCTGCAAGGGGTTACGGATATCATGGCCAATCATGCCTGCAGTCTGTCCAATAGCCGCGAACCGTTCGGCATCCTTGAGTTGTTTTGTTCGTTCCTCAACAAGCTGCTCTAAGTTCTTCGCGTATTGTTCAAGCTTTTGTTCGTTCTGCTTGCGTTCAGTGATGTCCTGTTCTACCCCAACTATTCTTGTCGGCTTATTATCTTCGCCAACTTCTCTGACCATTCGCTCAGAATGTATAGTGTGTACTAAGCCATCTTCATGGATGATACGGTAATCAAAACTTGCTTTAGAAGATAAACCACTTCTAAAGAGCAACTGCTCCATAGATTTGTCTATTGCTTCCCTATCCTCAGGATAAATTCGAGCCACATATTCGCTGGTATTTGGACCGTACTGCTGAGGTTTTAGTCCAAAAATACGGAATAACTCTTCAGACCAAATTGCCCTATCCTCTTTAACGTAATACTCCCAGCTTCCCACATGAGCAATCCTCTGCGCCATTTTCAACCGCTCTTCACTTTCCATGAGTGCATTTTGAGTTTTCACGCGTTCAGTTACGTCGTCAAAAATAGCTATTGCAGCGTTTACTTTGCCTTCTTTGTCGTAGAGCGGTTTTGCGCTAATGTTTACAGTAAAACGGTTTCCATCAGTGCGTTCAATAATTAGTGTGATATTACGTATTGTTTCTTCATTAAACAAAGCTCTGTAGGTAGGAAGGCTTTTTGTTTGACAAAACTTGCCCTCTAAGGTAAATATTTTCAAGTACTCGACGTGCTTTTCTATTTCTATACCACAGGGGTTTACGCCATGAAGTTCAATGGCTCGCTTGTTGGCATAGCTTATTTTTCCATCGGGCTTTTCAACAATTACCACAGCGAAAGGAATATTTTCCAAAATATCCCTAAGACGTTCTTCCCCTAAATTCAAAGGGCCGGATAAAAAGCCCGTTCTTAGGGATTTGCCTTCATTAACGAAAATTTTGGGTTTTTCCTTTTGTGAATCTATATTGGGAGAGTCTTTTTGGACCTCAACCATAAATTCCTCCGAGAAAAATAGCAAAATTCCCTAAGTATATTAAGGGAGAAATACAAGTTAAGGCTTTTGCTTTTGTAAAAAAACAGTTTAAGAGATAAAATTGGAGAAAGCTAACTTTTATCGATCACTCTTTGCAGCGCGGCAATGACGTTTTGTTTCCCCATGGCAAGAACGTAGGGACCTAAACGGGGACCCTGCGGTGCACCCATCAGAACTTGGTACAACGTTTTAAAGAAAGCGCCCGGTTTTATGCCGTTGTCTTTTGCGGCGTTGAAGATGGCGTTTTGGATCTTTTCGGGGTCATCTTCGTTCTGAAGTTTAGTGACAAGTTCGGTAATGGCTTTCTTTTCTTCAGCGGTTAGGTCTATTGGGGTTTCTTTGATTTCTTCAAAGTCTCTTGTCCAGTTCAAGGCGTACTCGATGCGCTGAAGAAGGTTGGCGTCTAAGGCTTGGTTCTTCTGCAAATAACCGTAACTCTGCAGTTTCTCCGCTACATAGTCGTTTAGGCATTCTTTGGGCGCCATCTTTACGAGAAACGCCATAAGGTTGTAAGGCACGTGAACACTGGGTTTAGCTGGCGGCTTCATGACGTAGCAGTAAATGTATATGCCTTTGAGTTTGGTGGCTTCTTTCTCGCCGACCTGTTTTTTGCCAAAGTAAACGTCCTCTAAAGAGTCAAGTTCATTCATGTACGCTGGAATATCCGAGACAGCCAAAGTGCGTGTACCCACAAACCGCTTAAGCATCAGCAACAAAAGCGACTGCGGCGAACCATATTGGAACCACACCTGCGGCGTAAAAACGTTGCCCGCGGACTTTGAGATTTTCTTTCCGCCCTTGTCAAGGAACATCTCGTACTTTGCATGCGAGGGCGGCTCAAAACAGAGGACTTCGCGGCAGATGCGGTCGTTGATGCGGACGGAGTCGGCGATGTCTTTGCCGTAGGCTTCAAACCTAATGTCCAGGGCTTTCCACCGTGCTGCAAATTCGCTTTTCCACGTGAGTTTGCCTTCACCGCTTTTTATGTCCACTTCGCCTTCGTGCCCGCAACCAGCAATCAGTTTCCCCCGGATTTCTAAGCCTTCACATTTGTAGGTGACCTTGTCGGTTTTAGGGTTGAACTTGTAGGCTCTAGTAGTGTAGAGGTGCCCACATTTCTCGCAAACCGCAAAATACGGCAGAACCTCGGTGTAGGTTTCTTGGCCTACTTCCTCTTTGACGATTTCGCCGACTTTTTTGGCGTTGATAAGTATAGTTCGGATTTCGTTTAAAAGCAGACCTTTTTCGTAAACTTCCTTGGCTGAGTAGTACTTGTATTCTATGCCGCATTTATCGAGCGCATCAAGCAGCAGCGAACTCATGTGTTTGCCGTAGCTTTCGTGGCATCCGAACGGGTCAGGTATGCTGGAGACAGAGTATCCAAGGTACTTTTCCATGTCCTTTGGGAGCCCTGCGGGAACCTTGCGTAAACCGTCTTTATCGTCGCAGAAGGCAACAAGTTCAGAATTGCAATTCAAGTTCTTGAGCGCCAACGTGACCGCATAGCTGCGTGAGGCATCGCCGAGGCTGCCTATGTGTGGGAACCCTGAGGCGCCAAGACCCATCTCGGTGCGGATTTTGCTCATGTCTCGCTTTAGCGATTGTTCTCTTTCGATGACTTTCTTAGCCATCATGTCGTACCATGTGCCGTGACCGATAGTCTCTTCACTCATAACCTTGAGCCTTCTGCATCATGACTATACAAGGGTATAGAAAAATGTTTAGAGCCAAAAAGTGGCTCAAGGCGTCTTTCGTCGCATTGCTGAAGTGATGGCGATGGCTCCAAGCGCAAGCAACAGCAAGGCTAACGAGTAAATCCAGCTGTAACCAAACAGGAACCATGCGCCGCCTAAAGCCATTAGAAGTACGCCCATTTGAACCGTGCTGTACGGCGAACGCTCGTACTTTTGAGGACCCATTGCTCTAATACCTGCAAGAATCAGCATCCATGCTCCGAACAGAACAATGATTAACTGTAGAATGTTCCACCAGTTATGAGTTACATTGGCAGGGTAAAGCAGTATGGCAACAACTATGATTATGAAGAAAACGCCGATAGTTAGCAGCTGCCGTCTACTTTCAGACATTGCATTGCCTTCTTACGATATTGTTGCTCCGCATTCGGGGCAGAACTTTGAGCTCGCAGGTATTGAGTGACCGCATTTGGGACAATTAATTGTGGCTTGCGATGGAGGTGTCAGTGAGGTTCCGCATTCTGGACAGAATTTTGATGTAGCTGGAACATGCGCGCCGCATTTTGGGCAAATCACTAGAGCTGCTGTTGGAGCTTGCGCTTGAACTTGACCTGCTGAATTCATTATTTGGGGTATCAGCACCATTCCTGTGCCTAAGCCTGCTCCACCTCCGCCTGATTGACCCAAAGACGCCGCTGCACTTTTCACCGTTTCCATGCGCAGAACAGTGTCTGCGGGGGTGCTTCCGGTTTTAAGCCAGAATAACCGTTCACGGTACTCAGGTGTAGTGTCGATACCTTCGAAACGGAGGTCGGTCAGTTCGATGCCTAAGCGTTTGAAGTAGTCTAGGACGGAAGTTTTCACAATTACGGATGTCTCTTGGAGCCTAGTGAAGACGGTGACCAAGTCATAGTGGGAAAGTTCCGCAATTATCTTTTCATTCAGAAAGCCTCGCAGGAAGCCGTTAACATCATCCGTTGTGTAAGCGTTTTGTCCACCGACGACTTCGTTCACGAACAGGGATGCATCTTCAATTTTGAACAGGAATTGTCCAAACACTTTAAGTGGAGCCAACTCTGTAGTTTGTGCACTTGTACCCCACTTACCATTGAAAACTTTCGTGGCGATGTAGATGACTGCTGCTTTAAACGGCTTGTTGCTGCCGAACCCGGCAATGCGCGTCAGCAAACTTGTAAGCAAAGGCAGATTCAACGTTGTCAGCGTGTGCCTACCAGCACCAAAAACATCGTAGGCTTTTCCATCTCGGAAGAACACTGCCATTTCATATTCGTGTACGATTAGTTGGGCTCCCCAGGTGATGTCTTCGTTTGGGTACTTCCAAATTATGGCGTCTGCGCCAGCGTTTGTCCATTCTATTACTTGTGGCATTATTGTGTCACTCCTTGGATTACTTGTTCTCTTTTATCAAACGTGTCCTCAAGCAACTCAAACTTATCTGAAACCGTTTGGATTTTGTCTTTGAGGTTTGCGAAGTTATTGCTCAACAACTGAGTTTTTAAGTCGTCGATGCTAGCGGTTAATGCGTTAACTTCGTCGAGGAGTTGGTTGTCGAAGGTTATCATGCGATCAAGGCTGTCTTCCTTGATTTTAACTATGTCATAAAAACCCGAGTAACCGTATGAGGCGTGGTTTACTTTTTCAGTTATACGATCCATTTTAGCTGTTAACCTATCGATATCGGTTAAAACATCCATGTAACGTTTATCAGCTATTTTTTGTGAAATGACCCTGACGTCATCTTTGTCTTTGGAAAGCTTAAGGTACAAGTTATTCCTGACGAGTTTGTCTGATTCGCGGCGAAGTTCCTTCTCTTTGTATCCGCGGAACCCTGGAAGCGCTGCCGCTATGCGTTCTGAAAGCCTCATCTGGCTTTTTGACTGGGCATACACATCATTATTTTCGCTCATTCCCTAAATCCTCCGATATTTGTACTCCGTTATAAAAAAACGCTTGCTTTTAAAGTTTATTAAGGCAAATTAGAACTTGGAAGAGGGTATATCGCCTTTCAGGACCATGCCTGTTGCGCCATCAACAATCATCTGGTAACTGTTGCCCTTGTACTCGTACTTTATGAACCAGATTGGTGCATGCAGGTAAACCATCTGTTCCAAATCAATAGTGGTGGTGGCTTCAACGATTTTATCTATATCTTGCTGAAGTAGAAAACGGTGAAGGGCTTCAATCTGCTGCTTAGCAATCTCTAAGGCTTCATCACGGGTCATTTCGCTGTTTAGCAGTTTGGCGAAGCCTTCGATTTTTCTGAAATCGTAGGGGATTTTGCCTGTTAAAGGAACATTGTATTCTCGGGTTGGAAAGCCTGATGCTTCTCTTGCTAAAACCAGCCAGTTGTATTCTTTTTGGATTTGCCCTTCCTTAACTATCGCGGGGGATATGCGTTCGAATATTCCTTTGTACTTGGTTGTGGCGTCGGCGGAAACAAGCCAGAACGGCAGATAGACCAGGTTTTTCTCGGTTATTTTTGCTTTTTTTGCTAAATCGCCTGGTTTCATAAAGCCGGAGCGCATCCAATCGCGGATTAAATCTTCCACTTGCTCTTCAGAGTAGCTATTTAGCAGTAAAGAGTGATCAAATGTGAATGCTTGGCCAGTTTCGATTACGGTGGTGAAGCCGCAGTATTTGCAGGTTGCGACTAGTTCGCCTGGCTTAAACTCGACTGGGGCGCCGCAATGCGAGCATCTGATTTCCTGAGCCACAGCAGCCATATTGTTTAAGCCTTCAGTTTTTCACGTTTGAGAATTTCTCTCGCAACGATAACGCCTGAAGCTGATGCTTGGATTAAGCCGCGTGTGACGCCTGCGCCGTCGCCGATGGTAAACATGTTCTGGATTTTGCTTTCTAATGCGTGATTTAGCTGTAGGTGTGAGGAGTAGAATTTGACTTCGACACCGTAGAGTAGTGTTTCTGGTGAGGCGACACCTGGTGCGATTTTGTCTAGTGCTTGCAGCATCTCGCGAATGTCGGCTAAGTAGCGGTAGGGCAAAACAAAGCTCAAATCTCCTGGAGTGGCGTTTTTGAGGGTGGGTGTGACTACGCTGTGGGATAATCGTTCAGGTGTGGACCGTCGACCATGATTTAGGTCGCCTAGTCGCTGAACCATTACGCCGCCGCTTAACAGGTTGGACAATCTGGCGATGTATTTGCCGTAGGCAATTGGTTCTTTGAAAGGTTCAGTGAAGGAGGTGCTGACGAGGATGGCGAAGTTTGTGTTGTCAGTTCTTGTTTCCGCGTGGCTTCCGCCGTTCACGGTTAAGACACCATCGTAGGATTCCGTGGTAACTTCACCGTAAGGTGAAACACAGAAAGTTCGAACCATGTCATCGAAATCCCGTGAATAATAAACCAGTTTTGGCTCATAGAGCGCTTTAGTCAGCTTCTCCATTACAGAAGCCAAAAGCTCCACACGCACACCGATGTCAACTGGGTTATTTACGGTTTTTAACCCTCGGATTTGAGCTTCAGTCTGCAGCCATTCTGCCCCGCTTCTTCCAGGAGCAATTATCACATATTTGCCATGGAATTTTTCGCCATTTACTGTTTCGACACCTTGGATTGTGTGGTTTTCGACGATTAACCCTTTCACTTCTGTTTTTGGTAGAAAAGTGATTTTACCGTTGAGCGCCTTGCGCATCCGCTGGAGGGTTTCAAGGCATTTGTCGGTGCCCATGTGGCGGACTTCTTGCTTGATAAGCTTCAAACCTGCAAGTGATGCTTGACGTTCTATTTCGTCAACTTCCTTGTTTTCTCCTCCGTAGACTTGATCGCTTGCCCCGAATTTGAGGTAGATGCCGTCTACGTATTTTACTAGGTCTTGAAGTTCTTTGGTTGTTACGTACTGGTTTAGCCAGCCGCCGACTTCTGTGGACAGGGTGAGTTTGCCGTCACTGTAGGCGCCTGCTCCGCCCCAGCCTGAGAGAACTGAGCAGGGTTCGCAATGGACACATTCGAAGCCTCGGCTTGAGGGGCATTTGCGCTTGTCAATGTCTGGTCCCATGTCGAGGATTAGGACGTTGAGGTTTGTTTTCTCGGTTAGTTCTAGCGCTGAAAAGATGCCTGCTGGGCCTGCGCCCACAATGATTACGTCATATTTCAAGGAACTTTGCCCCCTTGGAACCCAGAGTTACATGTAACATGTGGAATATATTTCTTAGTGCAATTATCTTGCTAATCAATTAATGCTGCAATTTTTGAGTAGTTTATAGGTATTTTTTAGATATATCTAAAGAACATTTATAACAACAAAGTCACCCAATAAACAAAGAACACCATGACAAACAACACACAACCCGCAAACATCGACGACTTAATCAGCGACTTCTCACGCTTCTACATACTCACCATACTCTACGAAGGACCAGCCCACGGCTACAGCATCATCAACCAATTCAAAAAACGAGTCAAAAAAGAAGTCAGCCCAAGCCTAGTCTACCCCTTTCTGCAACAACTCGAAGAAAAAGGCCTAGTCACACATACTCAGAAGCCCGTTGGTGAGAAAGAGAGAAAAATCTTTGAACTCACAGAGGAAGGCAGGGAACTGTGCACTGGACTCTTCAAACGCTTCGCCACATTGGTAGCAATCGCCATTGAACCAAGCATCTACGTCTGCGCTCACTGCGGCTGCAAAGTCTACGAGGGCGGCTACAGAGAAGTCATCGACGGCAAAGAAACAGCGTTCTGCTGCATGCACTGCGCCCGCTCATACAAGGAAGTTATGAAGTTAGCTAAACAAGCAAAATAACAAAAATTAAAGATTAAACTAATCTTTTATGGCTTCTATAAGATTGAAGTGGCGATTTCTCCCGCAAACCCCCTTTTTCCTTATCGCTTAACAAATATTGTACCTATAAAGTTCTACTATTGATTTGAGGAGGGCTCTTGAGTTGAAGTGCGATTCCCTTCCTCATTGAGCTATCACTGAATTACTTTGATATGGTGTGGACCACCGGAGCAATTTGCTGTTTTAATTAGGCTTTTGGGTGCAGTCTGAGAGGCCTTATTCTTGAAGTATTTTTCTTGTTGACCTTTTTGGGGGGTTCATTTAATAAATATCATATTTATCAATATTTATGATTAATATAGTAAGTTTTGTCATAAAAAAATTAAAATTAAATTCTTTAAATACGTAGATTTATTGCTTTTGAATCAATATGCGCAAATCATTTATACATGAAGAACCGAAATAGCAAGCTCATGGGAGGAGGCAAACGCTTCTTCTCAAAAAATTTTAGGAGAAAAGAAAAGAATGCATAAAACAAAAAGTAAAACTTCGGCCACTATGATTGCTTTGCTTCTAACAATTTCGATGAGCACATCACTAATACTCTTACCAACAACCAGCGCGCATTATCCTCCATGGCAGGTTCCAACGAACGCCACCATATCTGTAGAGCCTGACCCTATAGGTGTCGGTCAGACAGTTATAGTGTATATGTGGGTTCTCCCAGTTTTTGGGTCGATCGGTGGAACAAGCGCCATTGTTGGAACGACGGGATACACGAGTAGCTCAGCATTGACATCAAACAACTACAGATTCCACAACTACATTTTAACAATTACAGCGCCTGACGGTACAGTAGAAAAAAAGACTTTTGACGTGATCATGGATACAACATCCAATCAAGCATATTCCTACACTCCTAATCAAGTCGGAACATACACCTTCAACTTTACTTTTCCAGGACAGGACTATGCTCAATACGACCATTATGCCGGATCAACTGCAGTTAACGATACTTATCTGCCCAGCTCTACAGTAGCAACGCTTACTGTGCAGCAAGAACCAATTCCTGCTGCGGTAGGTAGCGCTCCGCTGCCAACTGCTTTCTGGACGCGCCCAATCTACGGCGAGGGAACTGACTGGTGGACAATATCATCGGACTGGCTTGGTTCAGGTCAACCACCAATACCAGGCTATACTAGCTCAACAGTATTCCATGGTGACTCCGTAGGGTCCCTAACTGCTCACATCATGTGGACAAAGCCACTATCTGCAGGAGGAGTTGTCGGAGGCAACCAGTATACTGGTGTTCCAGGAACAGCCTACTTTGAGGGCTCTTGCTACATTGGAAGATTCAGCAATCCGATAATAGTCGATGGATACTTGTACTACAAAGGAGTAGTAGGGTTCACGGGAGGGAGTTCTGGACCGCTTACCTGCGTTAACCTGGTTACAGGAGAAGTTCTTTGGACTTCAGACACTATACCTGCAATATCATTTGCTTACAACTACAACCTTTGGAACGGCGAGCAGCATGGAGCTTTCCAGCCGATACTGTTCACAACCAACTTTGCCCAAGCTTTTGATGGATTGACAGGAAAAGCATTGTTCAACGTCACCGGTGTTCCTTCTGGTACTTCCGTTTTGGGTCCAAGCGGTGAACAGTTACGGTACGTCTTTGTCAACGCAGGTACCGCAACGAAGGTAAATTGGTATTTGGCACAGTGGAACTCATCGCATCTATGGCAATACGACGTCAATCCATACACTATGGGCGGAAGCCTTTCGCCGTCGCTAGTAAACGCAAGCAATGGAGCCCTTGTTTCATCTTCAGGTGTTCCAATTCCTTATGCCGGTACCACCGCAACGCTCCCACCTAAAGTGCCGGGCACCGCTGGCGCAACCATCCAAGTCCCGTACGGTTCATCAATCACCGTTAACGGAGACATACCGATGAACTCCACCACCGTATACCCGACAAACCTTGGTGCACAAACCACTTATGACTGGAACGTTTCAGTGCCTTGGCTAAACACTATGCCATTAACGCCAACTATTGCCGCAATTACAAGTGATGTGACAATGCCTCCTCCAGGGACAAACCCATGTTCAGTTGTCGCAGCTAACTTTGGCGATGTTATGCTTTGCAGAAACGGCTCGC
Source organism: Candidatus Bathyarchaeota archaeon (assembly GCA_963695285.1). Lineage (GTDB taxonomy): Archaea > Thermoproteota > Bathyarchaeia > Bathyarchaeales > Bathycorpusculaceae > Bathycorpusculum. Next base: position 488,632 of record OY968763.1, on the reverse strand, counting down.
TACCTGCTGGTGTCTCCTCAACCAGTAACGGCGTGGCACAATGGCCCTACACACTATTCCTTGTCAACCTGAACGCTTCTCGAGGCCAAGTTGGATCAATTGTTTGGATGAAGACTTATGACCCACCCGCAGGCAACATCACTGTCTCTATCCATGGCGTAGACTGGCAAACACGCACCTTCGTTGAGGGCTACCGTGAAACCCGCAACAAAGTCGGCTTCAGTCTAGAAACAGGCGCACAAATCTGGGGTCCAACTGAACCGATGGTTGGCTTAGAATACTATGAAAGCGGCTACGGCATAGCTGGCGCTCTGGCTTACGGCAAATCTTACTTTGACGGAATGGGCGGCGTATGCTACTGCTACGACAACACCAATGGAAATCTACTGTGGACATACGGCAACGGCGGACCAGGCAACAGTACAAGCAGCTTAGACTCTCCATATGGCGAATACCCAATGTACGTTGGGCCAATCAGCGGCAACGGATTAGTATACCTGATGTCCAACGAACACACAATCACTGACCCCATCTACAAGGGCGCAAGAATAGTTGCTCTCAACGAATCCACAGGCAAAGAAGTATGGACTCTCTCATGTTACGGCAGTATGGCTACCCCCGCTATCGCAGACGGCTTCACAACATTCCTTAACGGCTATGACATGCAAATCTACACTACTGGCAGAGGACCCAGCTCCACTACAGTGCAAGCACCCCAGACTGGCATCACAACAGGAAACAACGTAGTGATACAAGGCACAGTTATTGATGTTTCAACGGGCGTAACACAAACTGAGCAAGCAGCTGACTTTCCAAACGGAGTTCCGGTTGCGTCCGACGCGAGCATGACAGCCTGGATGCAACATGTTTACCAGCAGAAACCGCTTCCAACCAACTTTGTAGGCGTTCCAATCTCAATAGACGCTATTGATCCAAACGGCAATTACATCCATATCGGCGACGCTACAACTAATTCAAACGGCGTATTCCATTGCACATGGACAGCTCCGAACGTTCCAGGCGATTATGCTGTCACAGCCACATTTGCCGGCACTGACGGTTACTGGCCATCAAACGCAGAGACTAACATGAACGTGCAAGAAGCAGCAGCAACACCCGCGCCATCACCAGCACCATTGCAATCTGTCTCTGACTTGTACTTCGTACCCGCAATCGCAGGACTATTCGTTTTCGTTGCTGTAATAGGCGCAGTACTTGCAATCTTAATGCTGAGAAAGCGAGCATAAAGACACAACCAAAAATAACATTTCCCCTTTTTTTAGTTTTATATGCAAAACGGAACTAAACTATTCAGGAAAAAAGTAGTCTAATACGCTCGAAACTAGTCTTTTATGGCTTCGATAAAGCTCATGACGTTCCAGAGTTTTACCCGTGTGTATGGCGGCATGTTGGGGTCTTGCAGTATCTCATCCAGCATCGACACGGCGTTTGAAGCTCTCACCGCAGGGGTATATTCTCCGCTTTGCAGGGAATTTATGGCGTCTTTTGCGGAACGTCTAATGTTTCGCGGGGTTGTACTGTCTTCTGAGACTTCACCGAGCACTACTAACGCTTGCTGAATCTTTGCTTCATACTCTTCAGATTTTTTCTTGCGCACCATAAAATATTCCCCTTTAATGCACTTTGGCAGTGACCAAGTTATATAAGTATTGAGACGTATTTACTTTGGGGTTCTACATGCAACCAAGAACAGATAACACACTTGTTAAACGAGGGGCAAACCTGCTGCTGCAAGGCGCCACATTAACCGACCTCTCATGTCCAGTCTGCTCATCTCCGCTCTTTAGGTTAAAAGACGGGACACTTTGGTGTGCGAAGGACGAAAAGAAAGTAGTAGTTGTTAAGGAAGGCGAAGAACCGCCCAAACAAGCTGCTAAGCCCACGGCAGCTTATGATAAGCTTGAAGCAACATTGATGAAGAAGATACAGGACATACAAGACAAGATTGAGAAAACCCAAGATATGGATGAACTGCAAAAACTCAGCGTCGCACTCGACCAACTGCTAAACAACGTTGAAAAAATCAAAAAAATGAAAGCTTGAGCCGAACAAATTTGACCTTGGGCTTTTACGAAAATTTCCCAACAAACATCCACAGAATCGACAACTTCAACTCAACTCTTTCGAGCAAGCAACTCCAACAAAAGCTAATCCAAGTTTTTTATGAGTTAAACCGTAAGGAATTCAGTTTTGAGGAAGTCGCTAACCCCACTGTGCCAAAGGGCAAGGTAATTTTTGAGTTTGGATTAGCTGAATCTGAAGGCTTCAATTTCATCGATGCAGAGGAAGTCAAGAAAACACAGAAGTTGCTGTTGAAGGAGCGTTTGGGTTCTATAGATTTTTTCTGCTCCATCCGCTACTACAAGGGCAACGGCGAAAAGAAGACCCCGTTGAAGTTTGACTACTACATGCTTAGAACCATCTTCAGCAAAGATGCTCTGGAGATTCAAGTGTTTCATGAACGCGGACCCAGATACATATCGCCTGAAGAGTTAACCGCGTTTATTTTTACTAAAATAAATGAATCGTCGAACAAGAAAATTCTCAAAAAAACCAACACTTAAGTTCAACCCGAGCAAAAGAGCGTTCATTTAAGCCTCAATTATTGCCGAAACTTATATTTCTACCAGCCTATACCTAAGAAAAGGGCAGCAAATCCAAAACTCACAAAAACGGCAAGGAGCAAATTGAGCATGAGCAACTTATCAATCGAAGTTTCATCCTTAAAAAAGCACTATGGAGATTTAAAAGCAGTTGACGGCATCTCCTTCACAGTCAGCAAAGGTGAAGTCTTCGGACTTTTAGGTCCAAACGGCGCAGGCAAAACCACAACCATTGAAATCATGGAGGGCTTGCGTGAGCAGGATGGAGGAGACGTGAAAGTCCTCGGATGCAACCCATGGAAAAACGGTTATGAACTCCACAAAAAAATTGGAGTTATCCCTCAAGAGTTCAATTTTTTTGAGAAAATCACTCCTCGAGAAGCCATCATATATTACGCTGACCTCTTCAACGTAAAAGTGGATCCGGATGAGATTTTAAAGGAAGTTTTGCTTGAAGATTCAGCTAAGGTTCACTTTGACAATCTCTCAGGAGGACAGAAACAGAAGACAGGGCTTGCTCTTTCGCTTGTAAACTCGCCTGAACTCCTTTTCCTCGACGAGCCCACCACGGGCTTGGATCCGAACGCTAGGCGAGCCATCTGGGAAGTCATACGCAGCTTAAAAGCTAAGGGCAAAACAATCATTTTAACCACCCATTACCTAGACGAGGCGCAGCAACTCGCTGACAGAGTAGCCATCATGGATCATGGAAAAATAGTTGCTATGGGCACTTCAGAAGAAATCATACAACAATACGGCTCGGGCGAAAGGCTGGAAATACATGGAGACGAAAAACTCGCCGAGTACATAAAAGCAAACTCTGATTTGCAGGTTGAATACAACAAATCCAAAGAAGTAATCACCATACCGCTTAAAAAGAAAATTGATGCCCTCGCAGCTTTAGCAGCTGCTGAGCAATCAGGTTTAGAATGGGGCGAAATTCAGACGCGCCAAGACAGCTTAGATGATGTTTTTGTTAAACTCGTCAACGAAAGCATGGGCGAACAGGGAGAAGCAGCGTTAGAAGAAAAGACCAGCAAAAAGCGGAGGCGCTAAACATGGTCAGTGGAAAACGTATTTATTCAGACTTCAAAGTGTTCAGCCGTGGATACCTGAGAAATAAGTTCGGGTTATTTTTCGGTTTGATTTTTCCAGTGATTTTGATTTTGATTTTCGGAGCGATTTTTGCAGGGGGCAGCTCTGGAAAAGTAGACGTTTATGCCCAGAACAAAGATAGTGGAGCATTCGGACAAAATATTGGAGAAAGTTTTCTCTCAGCGTTAAATGAATCCACAACAATCAGAGTCATAACAATAAATGCAACCGAAAACTTCCCAGATTACCTAGCTGCACATTCAGCGTCTGATGGCATTGTAATTCCTCAGAACTTCTCCGCTAGTTACATAGCTGGACAGGCGGTGAACTTGACAGTTTACGGGAATCCTGCATCAAGTTCAAGCGCGATTGTAAGCGGCACCGTTAACGGTTTCGCAAACGCCTTCAGCCTACAACGTTTCAACGGCACAGCAGTCATAGGAATAGCTTCGGCAACTGTGAATGCTCAACAGACAAAGTATATTGATTTCTTGATTCCAGGTTTAATCGGGTTCTCAATACTTACCAGCCCAATGTTTTCGCTAGTCAACATTTCTTCAGAGTACAAGAAGGAAAAGCTCTTCAAGCAACTCTCACTAACACCGCTTACAAAGATAGAGTGGCTAACATCTAAAGTAATGTGGTACATTGTGTTGACAATCGCTGGCTTTTTACTGATGGTTGGTTTTGGAATCTTCGCTTTCGGCGCACACGTTGTTTTAACGCCATGGTTAATACCCTTCTTAATCTTAGGTCCAATGCTGTTTGCATCGCTTGGTATGTTGGTTGGTACAGTGACAAAGAGCCCTGAAACCGCAGGCGTCATAGGCAACATCGTAACGTTCCCAATGATGTTCCTCTCAGGCACCTTCTTCCCAATAAGCACCATGCCACAATACCTACAAACCGTCGCTCATGTCCTACCGCTATTCTACATCATTGAAGGATTAAACAACGCCATGGTCTACGGAAACATTTCGGGAGCACTGATAGATGTGGCAGTGGTGGTAGTCATCACGGCTGTAATCTTCATCTTGGCAGTGAAACTGTTCAAGTGGAGAGAAGACTAAACCCACATTCTCTTTCTTTTATTGTATTTTTTTCTTGAATATACAATTTAGATTTTAGGCATCATATTTGGATCCTAATATCCAACCATTGCACTTCACCTATAGAGGGGTAGGGCTACACCAACCTATTTGGATCCTATTAGAAACTCATTGCAGAAACCTATAGGGGGTAGCCATTTCACTAAGGAGGTAGGTCTGTATTGGCTCTTTTTCAAGCCATTAATATGTTGAAATCCAACAGTTAAGAGACAAAGCCTTCGGCAACCTTAAGCAAACCCAAAACCTTAACGTACAATGCGTCAGCCACAACTTCTTTGGGCTTGTCACCATCAACCCTGAATAATTCGCCCTTTTCCACAAACTTTAGGTAGACTTCCCGAACCTTCTGCTGGGTCTCCAAGGTTTCCATAACAGACTTTTTCCGCTGCAAACGCTCAAGTACCCTCTCCGGTGGCACATCTATGAAAATGCTAAAATCTGGCTGCAGGGCTCGGGCGTTGATGGTTTTTATCCATTCTAAACTTAAGCCTGCACTGCCCTGATAGGCCAAGGAAGAGTAAATGTAGCGGTCACAAATCACCAGTTTGCCCTCATCTAAAGCTGGCTTTAACTTCGTTTTGCATGTGTTCGATGCGGTCTGCGGCAAAAAGCAGGGCTTCTGCTTCAGTTGGGAGGCGTTTGTCTTCGTAGAGGCAGGCTTCGCGGATGAAGGTGCCGATTTTTCCGTGGCTGGGTTCAGCCGTTAGCATTACATTGTGTTTTTGGGAGAGTTTTTTTGCGAGCAGAGTTTGCTTGGGTGGTTTTTCCGCTTCCGTCTAAGCCTTCGATAACGATGAAAATGCCTTTCTTGCCCATGTTTGTCAACTCGGCTGGTATGCGTTACACATTATAGGGAGATAAATAAATATAACTAACCTGACTGTGAGGCTGCGTTTGTGCCTAAGGCTTACTGGGGAGAAATAAAGGATCCTGTACACGGCTACGTGTACATTACTGAAGCAGAAAAAAACGTCATCGACACTTATCCAATGCAGCGACTACGCCGTCTTCGCCAGTTGGCAGGTTCAGAATACGTATATCCAGGCGCCAACCACACCCGCTTCGAACATTGCCTAGGTGTCATGTACCTCGCGGGACATGTCTTGGAGAACCCAAACATTTCGCGTATTGTCAGTGACGAAGAATTGGATATGTGCCGTGTTTCAGCGCTTCTCCATGATTGTGGGCATGGACCATTCTCCCATGTTTTCGAGCAACTACTCATAAAAAACTTGGATAAAACACATGAGGATATAACTTCGTGGATTGTTGAGAAAAGCGAAGTAGGCGACAAACTCTCGAAAATGGGGTTCAACCCAAAAGAGGTCGCTGGGCTTGCTGTTGGAAAACTACACAAAAAGGACCGCGCATTTTTGGATCAGATAATTAGCAGTGCAGTGGACGTTGACAAACAGGACTTTATCGTACGCGACACATACCATACGGGGGCTGAGTACGGTTTCATCGACGTGTTCCGCCTCATTCATGCACTTGATGTTTTAGGCGAAAACTTGGCCGTTGAGCTTGGGGCGTTGTCAGCTTTGGAGGCGTTTATGATTGCCCGAATCGAATCGTTCAAAAGCATCTATTTCCACCGTGTCGGCAGAGCCGCCCAAATTATGCTGGCAACAGCCATGGAAAAAGCCAACAGCGAACTGGGGTTAACAGCGTTTAAGACACCTGAAGAATACTTGGCGCTGGACGATTACACAGTTTGGTCCGCGCTCAAAAAATGCGAAGCATCAAAAGGCATCATCGCTGATTTAGAGCGGCGCCGAATGCTCAAATGCGCATATGAGAGAACCTTCTACGAAAAAGACACCATGATTTCAAACTTGTTTGGAAGAGAAGCCTACAGAAGCCAAGTGCAAAGCGAGATTGCCAAAGAAGCGGGAGTAAGCCATAGAATCCGTAATTATCGATGTACCCACTGTACCTTCTGTTCCATACCATCATGCTGTTCTCATGGAGTCAATGGAGATCCCTGCATTCACCCGAAGCCCAACAGGCGAGAAAACCCCCCAGCGACTAAGCGAGATTTCACGCATATTCGAAACCCTCAAAGGCTTCATGAACATCCTACGCGTCTACACAGACGAAGATGACCGCGCCAAAGTAGAAAAAGCAACAGCTAAAATCTTAGGCAAGATACCGTCAGCGGCAAAAATCTCTTTTTAACAAACGGAATGCTTTTTCTTAAATACTAGGTGTTGCTTAAGAAAAAGAACATAGAATGCTTTAGGCAGCACAAGGAAGGGAGCTAATGTCAAAAAATAATGCAGAGGACAAGAAAATTATCAGTGTCAGAATCAAAAGAAAACCGGAGCCAAAACCAGAGGTATCTTTGCTTTATTCAGAAAGTGACATTCGCCGCTTTGTTTCGGAATTTGTTTCTTCATGGATAAGAGGAGACATCATTATCCGCTTCCCAACCGCGGCTGAACTAGCAAAGAAGACTCCGCTTAGCATCGCGTTTCCAACTGACCCTTCAGTTAACGCGGAACTAAAAATCAAAGAACACTATGTTGATCTTTTATCTGTAATTGCGGGAACAAAACCCTCATCCGCCGAGGAACAGGAGAAAGCGATCGATGAAGTTTTCAAGATGCTGCTTATGTTCCGCAGCGCAAACCGCATAGAAGGCAAAATCATTTCAAACGACCTGGAAAAAAGAATCCAAGACCTCGAAAAAACCACAGCGAACCAAGCTAAACTTGTCGAGCAAATAACTGCTTTTTTGTTTACTCCAAAAAAACCTAAACCCAATAAGCCAGTTAGCTAAAAGTCTGGTTCTTGAAGGGTAAGGTTTATTCGAGGGAAAAAGCATTCTGGTTGATGCTTTATTGTAAAAGCGCTCCGGTAGTATAGTCCGGTCAAGTATACTGGCCTTTCGAGTCGGCGACCCGGGTCCAAATCCCGGCCGGAGCACCACTTTCTCAATTACTCTCTTCCTTCTGGCGATTCATGCACTGTCAGCATGTGCCTGTCGAGTTGGCTTTTGTTTGAGAATGTTTTGCCGCATATTATACAGACTAGTTTGCCAGGCGTTATTCCACGCAGGGGTTCTTCATGCAACGGCGGAGCTTTGGGCAACTTGGAAGGGTTTCTGATTTTTTTCCCGTATGGTGGTTTTCTTTCCATAAAAGCACTTCATGATTAAGCGTGTTTGCGGTTCTCTTAAACGTATGTGGTTACATGCTGGCAGTAATAAAACCCTGAAAAGGAAAAAAATAGAGTTTAGGCTGGGGAAAGTTGTTTTCCGCAGTGTGGGCAAAAGGTTGCGTTTGCGTCTACGGGTGCGCCGCAATTAGGGCAGTATCTGGTTGCTTGTAGTACTGTTGGTGGTGGTGGAGGCGAGTAACCGTATGGTTGTTGACTGTATTGCTGTGTTGGCGTAACCTTCATTGAGAAGAACCCGACTGTAGCAATTATCCAAGCGATGAATATCAAAAATAAACCAATGCCAACTATTGTCAATATTGCGCCTATGAAAAGCAATGTTCCTGCTGTATGGAATAGCTGCTCTCCCGAACGTTCAGCCAGCGAATCGAATGCTCGCTTAAAGTACATAGCCATAAGCAAATAGAACACGAAAGCGACCACAAGTATCAAGATCAGTGTCAGAATTCCGCCGATAATGCCAGCCGCTCCTAAAGTAAAGACACTAAAAAAGCCACCAACAATGGCTGCTACTACTCCTACTGAAACCGCTATTATACCGATGATCCCAAAGAGTACTCCTCGTATCGCGTTTCTATAGATGCTATCATCTTTATAGTGTTCCGCCAGTCCTTTCAGGCCGATAAGAATCATTATGATACCGATGAGACCGACTAATGGGATAAAGCTAAGGAAAAGTAATATTGAGCCAATGCCAGCCAAAGTCTTACTTGATTCTACATCACTCATTTTTTTGTTACCTCAAAACCGCATCTCTATATGCCAGGCAGATAAAAACTTTTGCAATCAGACTATCGCTTACCTGTTTTACTTGCCCACGCTAAAGGCAAACCCTTTAGCTATTCCTTCTTTATACTACGCTCCCCTAACCTAACAGTAAATAAAAGACGCCAACCATTCAAACACTAAGGAAGAACGACATTGACAAGTAACCTAGAAACCGCTTACAAGGAACTTTTATCGAAAACCAAAGATGTTGTAGTGCTTTCGACTGCTGAAGGCATTATCCAATGGGACATGGAAACCTATATGCCGCCAAATGCGGTGGCGCAGCGCAGCGAACAACTGGCACTTTTAAGCCGCATTCACCATAAATTGGGAACGGACCCCGAAATAGGAAAACTCTTAAACACCATCCAAACAAGCGCAGAGTTCCAAACGCTGGGACAAGTGGAAAAACGCAACCTGTATTTAATCGAAAAAAGCTACAAAGAACAAGCCGCTTTGCCAGAAAAGTTGGTTTCTGACCTTGCCATGCAAGAAGCATTAACCGTTAACACATGGAAAAAAGCCAAAGCCCAAAAAGATTTCAAATTGTTCAAAGCTGACTTGCAAAAACTCTTAGATCTAAGTAAGCAAGCGGCAGAAATCCTCATGAAAGTTAAGCAAACCAAAACGCCCTATGAAGCGTTGCTGGATAATTTTGAGCCTAAAATGCCAGCTGAAAAGATAACTAAAACTTTCAACCAACTGCTGGGTGGATTAAAGCCTTTGATTGCTAAAATTGAAGACTCCCAGACTAAGCCATCCACAACAATCCTTAGCCAACCTGTGCCAGTGGAAAATCAACGCGTAATCGCCCAATTGATAACGCAAAAACTGGGTTACGATACTGCTTCTGCTATGGCGTGTGGCAGGGTAGACGAGACCGAACATCCCTTTACAAGCGGGTACTGTGATGACGTGCGCATAACCACGCATTATTACCCTAACAACTTTGCCAGCTCCATATTTTCGGTTCTACACGAGACGGGACATGCGCTCTACGAGAAAAACCTGAACCGCCAATGGCTGTACCAGCCAGTCGGAGCCACATGCTCCTTTGGCATACACGAATCGCAATCGAGATTTTACGAAAACATAATCGGCCGCTCCAAAGAGTTCTGGACAAGCTTCTTACCTGACATCAAACTGGCTGCACCAAGCCTAACAAACCTTGGATTGGACGACTTTATTCAAGCTGTAAATAGAGTGCAACGTTCAAAAATCCGCATCGAAGCAGACGAAGTAACATACAGCCTCCACATCATAATTCGTTTTGAGCTTGAAAGAGACCTCTTTTCGGGCAAAATCAGTGTTGATGAGCTTCCAGAGGTTTGGAACCAAAAATACGCCGATTACCTTGGCGTTAAAGTAGAGAACGATTCTGAGGGCGTCATGCAGGATACGCATTGGGCAAGCGGCTTGTACGGTTACTTCCCAAGCTATGCGTTAGGCAACATTTACAGCGGCCAAATAACCGCTGCCCTCACCAAAGACCAGCCAGACTGGCCCAGCCAACTCGCAGAAGGAAAACTCGACAACGTTAACGATTGGCTGAAGACAAACATTCACAACAAAGGCGACCTCTATGACCCAGAAGAACTAATCAAGCGTGCAACTGGAACAGGACTGGATTCAGAACCATATCTGCAGTACCTGAACAAAAAATACGGTAACCTTTACGGGTTTTGAACGGGCTCTTTCTTGGTTATTTCTTTGTAGACGTAGACAACAAGGTAGGCTACGATTGAACCGATGAACAGGTAAACTCCGCTGTACCCAACAACGGCATTATACGTGTTGGCGCCATATAGGAACAGCAAAAAACCAAGAATGAATATGCCTAATAACGTCCAGTCAGTCCAAGACATCGAATTTCTCCGTCAAAGCAGGCATTTCAATACAAACCTTCAGATATAAAGATTTACCGACAACCCAAAACGACAAAAACGTTATCGCCACACAAAAACAATCATCAAACGGCAACTTACCGCTAAAACCGATTCAGCTAACCTTAATCTTTTCCCGCTCTTCCGACATTTTTATATACAAGCTTAGCTACAGAGAGCGACCGAGGAAAAATAAATGTCGGGAGCAGACGTTAAAAAGCCAGAAACACGTGAAGAATTTATAAAAATACTAACTGAAGCCGCAAAAAAAGAAGTTGGTTCTAAAGGAAAGCCGACAAAACCGACAGTCGTCGGAACAGCAAAGGAAATAGACATTCACAGAGACACACTCTACTCATGGCTAAAGGAGTTCAATGTCGATTTCAAAGAAATTGTAGACCGTATGCCGACAATAACTGATGATGCAGAGGAAGATTCAGGCCCTACATACCTAATCGGCGAATCGTTGCTAGGAGAGGGAAACGAAGTTGCACACATCGACCTTATGATAGGCGACAAAAACGGTCCAATTGGACAAGCCTTCGCAAACGGCATGACACAATTATCAGCCGGCCACACACCAGTACTAGCAGTCATCAGACCCAACCTGCCGCCAAAACCACACACACTAATTGTTCCAAAAGTCACCATCAAAAACATGGAGGACACAGGAAAAATTTTCGGTCCCGCACAAGCAGCAGTCGCAAAAGCCATCGCTGACTCAGCCGAAGAAGGAGTTATCCCAGCGAACAAGCTAGATAGCTGGGTTATTATCTGCAGTGTTTTCATTCATCCAAAAGCAACTGATTTCCGCAAGATATACCAGTACAACTATGGCGCAACAAAAATGGCTCTAAAACGCGCATTAAAGAAGTATCCAACACTGGAAAAGATAATCTACGAGAAAGACCGCGCAAAGCACCCAATCATGGGCTTCAAAGTTCCACGTCTATGGAGACCACCATACCTCCAAATTGCACTTGACGCACCATCAATGGAAGGCGCAAAGAAAGTCATACAAGCACTGCCAGGAAGCGACAGAATCATCCTTGAAGTCGGCACACCATTCATCAAACGCTACGGCACAAGAGGCATCAACGAACTACGCCTAATAGCTAAAGACAAATTCATGATAGCAGACTTAAAGACCCTTGACGTTGGCAAAGTTGAAGTAGACATCGCATACGAAGACACCGCAGACGCAGTTGTTGCCGCAGGCTTAGCACCACCAGAAACATTAGATGCAACAGTTTCGGAAGCCAGACGCCTAGGAATCTACGCAGTCATCGACATGTTAAACGTAGAAGACGTCCTTGGCAAATTGAAATCAATCAAAGAATTTCCAGACATCGTCATACTACACCGAGGAATCGACCAAGAAAGCGGTAGAAGCTGCGGACTAGAACGAATAAAGATGATAAGACAAGCATTCCCAGGCAAGAAATTCCTAATCGCAGTCGCAGGCGGCATAGTGCCAGAAACAGCCAAAGAAGCACTAGAGCTAGGCGCAGACATACTCATAGTCGGCAGATACGTAACACAGTCCAAAGACATCGAACGTTCAGTGCGAGACTTCCTCGAATTGACACCAAGCATGCGCGAAGACGTAGACTTATACAGAGTCCACACAGAATAAACCCAAAAAATCTGAGCGACAACCGCTCACACTCTTTTCTTTTTTCCGTTTATCTTTTTATTGCAAAGATTTTCAGTATTAAAAACGCACAGAAGAAAGCTACACCGGCAATTAGGAAAGTTGGAACATAACTTAATCGTTGAGCTAAGAAAGGTCCAAGAAAAGAACCTACTGCCGCGCCTAAACCGACAAGTCCGTCGAAGAAGCCTGTTTTCCCCTCAGGAATAAGTTCCATTGAGAGGGAAATCATCATTATGTAATACATGGCGTATGCGAAGCCTATGAAAACAAGAAGAACCCCCGTCATGATTGTGGGTGAAAAAGCAAACTCGATAACTCCGACAAAGAAAAATATAAGCAGACCTCGGAATAGTACGAACCTCGGCATTTGTTTTCTTAAATCCATTGACCTTGCGCGGTTACGGATTAGGAAGTAGCCTAGTGTTGCTCCAATCGAATTTAGGATGTAAAAGACATAAACCATGCTTGATTGTCCATTAAAAATCGTTTTTAGGTATATTGGCAGAGGCGTAAAGAAGAGGCTTGATGCGAGAGAAAACATGACTATGGCGAAAGCAAACCCAAGGAAGCTTTCACGTTTAAGAGAACCATTCGAACGTAACCCATCCATCATTCTACCTGACGATTCTAAGCCGCGAGCAGTGAACTCTATCTTTCTCTCTATGCCCACCAAGCGTCGCTCGAAAATCATCAACGGATCAGCAATCAAAGCTACAGAGAGGATAAACGCAACTATGCTTAACGCACTACACAAATACAATGTGTAAGTTGCCAAAACAGCCGAGCTAAGGGTAGCTGTAAACGCAAATAACCCAATGCTTAACACCAATCCAACTGCTAAACCGAGGATGAAGCCAATTTCAGTTAGCCCTTCATAGAACCCGTAGGATTTTTCCCAGTCCTCACGGCTGTAGTGTTCGGCGATGAGGACGTTTTTTGGTGCTTCATGTGAGACGTGGAGTACTTGCATGACTACGTACAAGATGACGAAGAGGATGATGTTTTGGGCAAAAGGCAAAGCCATCAAAAAGAGAATAATCGCTGAGGAAAGAAAGGATAACAGAATGAATCTTTTGTAGTGTCGCGTAGCGTCACAGAGGTACCCCCAAAGAAACGAAGCAGGGATAGAACAGAAAATAGCAATCGACGTCATTGCTCCTAAAGCAACAAGAGGTCCACCCAAAATGCTTGTGTCCTTGAAAGCGACTAGGTAGAGCGGTATAAAGACGCTTAGCAATCCAAAGGCTATTTCGTGGAAGAAGAATCCTAGCCGCCACATAGCACAAACCACTTCAATGTTAAATTAAAACTTTTACCCCATTAATCTGAACTTGTTCAAAAGTAGGCTCTGTGGAGGTAAATTTTCATAAATCCTTAATAGAGAGAGCACCCAATTTCATACTCCGCTGGAGAGAATATTCATGGCAAAGTTTAAGGTAATTGTTTCCGATCCCGAAGCTGGAACATCAAAGGTAGTTGAGCTCGACGAAACACGCGCAAGCCCATTCGTAGGAAGAAGACTGGGCGAAACAATAGACGGCTCAGCAGTTGACCTACCAGCACACACAGTACAAATCTTAGGCGGCTCCGACAAAGACGGCGTTCCAATGATTGGAAATGTCCATGGTGGTGTGCGGCGAAGAGTTGTGCTAAGCGGCGGAGCAGGTTTTAATGCCAAGAAAAAAGGCGAAAGACAACGCAAAACTGTCCGCGGAAACATAATTACCGACGAAATAGTTCAAATCAACATGAAAATTGTTGAAAGACCAGCAAAGGCGGCAGAAGCCAAACCTGAGCAACCTGCAAAATAACCGCGATTTCGCTTAGTGCATGCTTAAACCTTATAAACTTCCATAATTAATTCAATCTTTGTTCGTCAGTATTTATTGGGTAGAAGAAGAATCGTATGAGTAACACTCGTAAAGCCTTGCCTAAGCAGCCAGAAGTCAACATTGGCACCATAGGGCATGTAGATCATGGAAAAACCACTTTAGTTCAAGCTTTAACTGGTACTTGGGCATCCCGTCACAGTGAAGAACTCAAAAGAGGCATCACCATAAAACTCGGCTACGCAGACATGCCGATTTATAAGTGCCCAAAATGTGAACCGCCAAAAAACTTCACCACTAAACCATACTGTGAAAACTGCAATTCGGAAGCAGAGTTTGTCCGCGCCATAAGTTTTGTTGATGCACCAGGCCACGAAGCTTTAATGGCAACGATGCTTTCGGGCGCAGCAATAATGGACGGCGCAATTCTGGTGATTGCAGCTGATGAGCCGTGTCCTCAACCTCAGACACGAGAACACCTTGCAGCCGCTGAAGTTAGCGGCATAAAGAACCTAATTATCGTTCAGAACAAAATCGACATCGTAGATGAGAAAAGAGCCTTGGAAAGCTACAAGGAAATAAAGGCATTCGTTAAAGGCACCATAGCGGAAAATGCCCCCATTATTCCAATCTCAGCTCAACGGGGAATAAACATCGATGTACTACTCACCGCGATGCAAACAATCATTCCCACGCCCAAAAGAGATGACACCAAACCTCCAATGATGTTTATCATCCGCTCTTTTGACGTTAACAAGCCTGGAACCACCATCGACGGATTGGAAGGCGGCATCATCGGCGGAACCATAGCGCAGGGCAAATTTGCTGTCGGAGAAGAAATAGAAATTCGACCGGGCATCATGGCTGAGCGAGAAGGAAAAACAGTTTATGATCCATTAATCAGTGAGATAGTCAGCCTCAACGCTGGCGATCAACTGGTGAAAGAAGCCACGTGCGGCGGGCTAGTGGGGGTAGGAACCTGCCTTGACCCGTCCTATTCAAAAGCTGACGGCTTGACAGGCAGCATCGCTGGAAAAACAGGACAGCTACCACCAACATTAACAGAGCTTACACTGGAAACTCATGTTTTGGAGCGTGCAGTCGGAACTAAGGAGCTTTTGAAGGTTGAAAAAATTAACCCTGACGAAGCCCTGCTGCTTCACGTTGGCTCCGCCGTAAACGTTGGCAAAGTCGTCTCAATCAAACAGAACGTGATTAAAGTAAAGTTGACAAGGCCGATTTGCGCGTTGCCAGGCTCAAGAGTCGCCATCAGCAGAAAGATTACTGCGCGGTGGAGACTTATCGGGTACGGACTTGTCAAATAAGCCTTAGTCTTTTACTGTTCCCCGTTTCTTCAGGAAATCATGCGCTTTCCCCAACACGTCTTTGGCGTTTTTGAAGTTTAATTTTTCCATGGCACTCTGATAATCCAGCCAAATGTAGCCCACGTGCTCGAAGGATAAAACGACTTTTTCCGTGTGAGTCTCCATTATGAAGAACACGACTTCTTTATGAACCGTTAAACCTTGCCTTCGATAGAAGTAAGCTATGGTTTCTTTAAAGCCTTCTACGAAGGCGGCTTCGGTTATTCCCGTTTCCTCTTGGAGTTCGCGGATGACAGTTTCTTTTTCTGCTTCCCCAGGTTCAACATTGCCTTTAACGAAATCCCAGTGCCCCGCTGCGTAATTGAGAAGAAGATACTTTGTGGAGTTGTCTTTTTTTATGAATACTACGGCGCCACATGATTTCTCGCGAATCAATACATTCACCCTGGCTCTGCTCAAGTCATTTACTCTATCTATTTAAAGTAATACTAAATCACAAGCAAAAACCCCAAAACAAAATGTTTAAGCATCCAAGACAACGTTAAGAAAACAGGAGCATAATAATTGTCAGCTTCATCGCCTAAGAAAACTCAACCCCTAAAAGTAATTTTGGATTCCAACGCCCTGTTTGTTCCCTTAGAGTTCAAGATTGATATTTTTGAGGAGTTGAACCGGCTGGTAAATCGGAATGTTGAGTTTATTCTGCTCTCGCCTGTTAAGCGTGAGCTTGAGATGCTGGCAGCAAAGGATTCGCCTAAGATTCGCAAGGAAGCCCTTTTCGCGTTGAAGCTTGCCGAAAAATGCAAGTATGTGCCAGTTGAAAACGATGAAAGATTGACCACTGACGACGCAATTGTCAGGGTCGCTAAAAACTGGAATTCACCTGTGTTTACAAACGATATTCAATTAAAGAGGAAGCTAAGAGATATAAGTGTGCCAGTGATTTATGTGAGACAAAAATCTCATCTAGAGATTGACGGGTTGATATCGTAGATGTTCAAACTAATTACTCTTCAAGACACTATTCGCATTCCACCAGAAACCTTCGGTAAGCCACTTGAAAAAGTTGGCCGCGAACAAGTTAAACAGAAGTACGAGGGAATCGTGGATGAAGAATTAGGGTACGTCATAGCAGTTACAGGTATACAAGTTAGCCCAATCGGAAAAATTATACCTGGCGACGGCGCAACATTCCACAAAGTAACCTTTTCCCTACTGGCATTCTACCCGATAATTCAGGAAGTCGTGGAGGGAGATGTGGTTGAAATCGCTGATTTTGGGGCTTTCGTCCGCATCGGACCCGTCGACGCATTACTTCACGTCTCTCAGCTTATGGACGACTATATCTCATACGACGAAAAACAAGGCGTCTTGTTGGGAAAAGAAACTAAACGTAAACTAACCACAGGCGACCAAGTGCGCGTAAGAATAACCGCTGTGTCTTTGGGCAGAATTGGAAGCTCAGGCAAAATCGGGGTCACTGCAAGGCAACCGTTCCTGGGCAAGTTAGATTGGCTAAAGATGGACCAAGGCAAAGGGTCACCTGAAAAGAAACAAGCCGAAAGCCCAGAGAAAGCAGCGTAAAAAAGGAGTAATGTTGAATGAGTGAAAAAGCATGCACAAACTGCCATTTCATAACTAAAGACAACGTTTGCACAAGGTGCAAATCGACTAATTTTAGTGAAGATTTCAGTGGCTTGGTAATCATGTTTGACCCTGAAACCTCAGCCATTGCAAAAGCGATGAACATTAAAGAGAAAGGCAGATACGCCCTAAAAGTCCGTTAGCCTTTTCGTTGTTCCGCGGTAGCTTCATAACCTACCGAGCATTTTCTATTTTGCAGGTTCAAAAGATGACTGTAGCGTACACATTAACGCCTGAACTTCGCTTGAAACTAAAAGAACCCTTCGGCAGCCTAATCCAAGGCACACCTGAACAAACAATGGCTAAAATGAAGGAACTGGTTGAAAAAGAAAAACCACCCAAAATAATTTCTGTCGGAGACATCGTTTCCCGCAACCTTCACAAACACAACATCCATCCACAGTTAACAATCATCGACAACATCTCTATGAGAGAACAAAAAATGCCGCAGGAAGCGCCGGTGGAAAAAACGGTTTACGTGGATAATCCGCAGGGAACAATTACGCAGGAATCAATCTCCGCTATTAAAAAAGCGTTAGAAAGAAAGGAGCACACACATATCGTGGTTAGGGGCGAGGAAGACTTGCTTACGCTTATAGCGGTTTTGTATGCGCCAGAAAACGCTTTTGTGGTTTATGGTCAGCCTAATTTCGGCGTTGTGGTCGTTAAAGTAACTTCTCAGAAAAAATCTCAGGTTCAGGGGTTCTTAAACGCCATGAAATCTTCGAAAAGCTAAATAAGAAGAGTACTGTATGAATTTACGCCTTAAGTGAACATTAATGCAAGTCAAAATAGATTCAACCAAGGATAACCCGCTTCTAAAACGGAAAGAAGTAGGTTTCACCATTGTTTCGGGTCCAAAAGAGAAAACTCCCCCAAGGCTAGAGGTAAAGAAAGCCGTAGCCATGGAAATGAAACTTGGCGACGACGTAGTTTTCATTAAACGAATGCGCACCAAAACAGGAACCAGCATAACAGTTGGAGTTGCTAACGTTTACCAATCCGTTAACCAAGCAAAACTCGTTGAACCTGAATACATCAGGAAACGTAACAGTCCACCTGAAAAGCCCAAAGAAGAGGCGACTGCATAATGCCAGTTAAACCAGCACCCAAGAAAGAGGAACCAGCAAAGAAGGAAGATCCAGCAAAACCAGCAGCCGCGGCAGTTCCAGCAGAAGCAGCGGCGCCAGCGGCAAAAGCCAAGCCAGAGAAGAAACGAGAGAAAAAACATAAAGAGGAAAAAGGCGTCCGCGCAATGTACAAGACTGAAGGCGACAAAATTTCTAGGACACGCCCGACTTGCGAGCGGTGTGGACCAGGATACTTTACAGCAGACCATCATGACAGGTACACATGCGGTCACTGTGGCTTTACGCGCTACAAACCTAAATAAGCAGTTTTAAATCTTCCAACAGCAATTATTCTTTTTTGACCTATTATGCTTAGAGTAAACGTAGTTATAACTAGCGTTTCTGCCGAACGCTTCTGGGACATAAGAAAGCCAATCCCACCCATTCAAATTAACACTAACATTAACGTTGTTGGTATGGAAAAGAAGCAGGACGAATCTTTAGAGGTGCCGTTTGTTTTATCAATTGTTTATAATCCGTCCATTGCTCAGATGAGCTTGAAAGGGAACGCTTACGTAAACGGCGAAAAAAGCGAAGTTGACAAAGTTCTCAAGGACTATGACCAGAAAAAACCGCCAGCCCAGATAATAATCCAGTCAATATCCAACGTTGTCTTCATCGAATCAGTACTTATTTCGAGGACATTGAATATTCCACCGCCAATTCCGCTACCCCAGATTCCTGAAGCTGGAAAACCTGTAAGCACAAAGCCTGAAGGACGAGATTACAGCGCCTAAAGAAACCCCTTAAGCTTCCTTGCCACGGCGTCAGCGATTTTTAATTCAATCGGAAACCCAAAGTTTCTGTGTCGCCAACGGTATTTTTCAACTCTATTTATCATGCCATAAGCAAATTTGTATGCTAAGGCGCGTTCTTTAATTCTGGATTTGGGATAGAATGCTAGACGCGTGACGGAGGAAATCGTATGCAGTTTTTCGATTTGCGCTTTGCTGTGCCATGGGGGGTTGAAATGGAAGACTTCTATACTGCCCCATTCTTCAAGCGATTGCGGCGGCGTAAACTCCGAGGGTAAATATTGCATTACAGTGCTTGGAAAGGGTGTGTAAACGAATATGCCATAATGCTGTGTTTTAGGGTTAACCTCACGCATTCTGTCCATTAAATCAAAGGTTTCAGCTAAATCCGCATCTGTTTCTCCGGGCAAACCGCTCATCCAAGAAACATAAGCTTCAATGGATGGTGCCCAACGCCGCAAGTTCTCAACCGATTGCAACATTTCATCCGCTGTTACATCCTTGCAGATCAGTTGTTGGAGACGATCAGAACCTGATTCGCCACCAAAATCCAACTCCACGCATCCAGACTTCTCCAAGAGCTCAAGAAAACTCTTATCGTAAGTGGCTAGGTAATCAAAGCGGCAGTTAGCCCGCCACTGAACAGCAAGTTTTCTGTCTAAAAGACCCTGACATATTTCTTTTACACGGTATTCGTCGACGAAAACGTTGTCGTCGATTGGGTCGATAATTTTAATGTGAGTGTATCTTTGCAGTATGTATTCAATTTCGTCAAGCACTCGCTTTGCAGATTTCCCCCTCCACCTGTTCTTGTTGAAGATTGAATTATAGCAGAAGCCGCATCGGTGAGGACAACCTCGGCTGGTCTGGATGTGAAAACGACCTGATCTAAAAGAAGGATACTTGTCCATTTGAAGGAGCTCATAAGGCAAGGCAATGGGTATGGCGTCTAAGTCGATTACTTTCCCATCTGGGTTGCTTTTGACTGCGCCATTAAAGGTATAGGTTATGCCTGCAACATCATCGAGAGGTCGGTTGAGGGCAAGCGCGTTTGCCAGGTCCTTAAGGATTAATTCGCTTTCCCCCCGAACCACTATGTCAACAAAATCATTGATCGCTGTCTGCTCAGGCAGCAGTGTCGGGTGAACGCCACCCCAAACAAGCGGGCAAGAAGGATTCTGCATCCTTACATGTCGGGCAAACTCTAAGGCATACTTGATTTGTAAGCCGCTCATGCAGCTTATGCCTACAAAAACTGGATTCCCAACTTGGAAATGGTGGTAATCTTCTAGGCGCATGTCAAGAATTCGAACGTTAAACCCTTCCTGCTTAAGTGAAGCGGCAACATGTAAAAGAGCAAGGGGAACCTGAGGGTCAGGCGCCCTAAACTTCCCTGGAAAAACAAGCAAAACATCCTTTTGATTGTCCCCTAAATGGAGATTGCAAAAATGTGATACGCATGACTGCGAACTATCCAACGAAAAATCCTCGCTAGAAACTATTCAGAATTGCCCTATTAACGCTTTACTAAATTGGAGAAGGACCGCGATGAAAATGGGAAAGTCCAATTTTTCCATCTGGTAAAGACAGCGGGCATATTTGGATCCTAATAGGATATCTATGCAGAAACCTATAGGGGGTAGGTCGCTATTGGCTTTTTTCAAGCCAGTAAAATGTTGAAAACAGGCAGATTGGGTAGTTTCTGATGTGAAAGTATCAGCAAAACAAAGAAGGAAATAAAGAAAAGAAACTGTTTATTTTAGCGGCACATACATTGACGAACGTGACGCACCGATACCAGGAGTTCCATGCCTAACAGGCTTGTTAGTTATAGCGAATTCCCCAAGGTAGTGACCGATCATTTCTGGCCTGATTTCCATAGCGACAAAATCTTTGCCGTTGTGAACGCCGATTTTCGCGCCCACCATCTCTGGCAGAATGATTAGGTCTCGAACATGTGTCTTTAAGGTTACGTCTTTGCCTTGTTTTTGGGCTTCTTTGGCTTCACGTAGTTTCTCGAGCAGTATGCGTTGTTCTGGTGTTAATCCGCGTTGTAGGCTTCTGCGTTGGCGTGAGGGAAGCAAATTGATGAATTCATCCATAGACATTCCTGTTAAACTGACAAGGCTGTGTCCACGGTAACTAAATTCTTTCGGCATTTTTCATCTTTCCTAAACTTGATTTTATCCTCTATTATAGTTTCCTTAGCGAATTGCCCGTTTCTTCTTCTGTCCTGGACCCCTTGCAGCGATCAACCCGACTTTCTGTCCTGGTGGAGCACCATGTGAAGTTGTTGTGCATCTGCGAGAGCTGCGTTTGCTGCTTCCGTATGGGTGGCATGCTGGAACCATTTTGCGACCACTGGTTCTTGGGTACGTGTGACCTTTAGCTTTCATTAAGTGGAATTTTGCGCCTGCTTTCAAGAATGGCTTCTCGATTCTTCCAGAAGCGGAAATTACGCCGACAGTGGATAAACAGTAATCGTCAACGTAGCGTGTTCTTCCCGAAGGCAATCGAATCATGGTGCCTTGAGGTGTGTGACCGACAACAGTTGCGTATGCACCTGAAGATTTTGCCATTTTTCCTCCGTCACCTGGACGAAGCTCAAGATCGCAAACAATGGTTCCTTCAGGAACTTTGCCTAAGGGTATGATGTTGCCTATTTCAGCTGGAGCTTTTCCACCGTAACAGATTTGCTGCCCAGTAAAAACGCCTTCAGGAACAACTGTGTAAATGGATAAGCCGTTCTCGAATTTGACTAGTGATAGTGGTGCGCCGCGGCCTGGATCATGTACAAGGTCTGTTATGGTGCCCATTATTGAAGCGTCAAAAGATTGTTTGGGTGCTATTGGTGGATACTTTGCAGGAGCAACACGTTTGTGAGTATTTGCGCGGAAGTTTCGTCCACCGCGACCACGTCTTTGAACACGAATTCGTTTTCCCATAAGTCATGCCTTCATTAAGTTTAGAGTATTCCAAGTTTTATTGCTAAATCTGACGCTCTGAATTCTGGTGTCAGTTTCACAAACGCTTTCTTTACGCCTTGTGGAGTGATGAGCATGTTTATTTTGCTGACTTTAACTTCGTACAGCTGCTCAACAGCGCGTTTAACGTCGGTTTTGCCGGCTTTGAGGTTAACAATGAAGACAAGTTTGTTGTCCCGCTCAACCATTACGCTGGCGGATTCCGTCATCAACGGGAAACTGATTATTTCATTAATATCCATTATATTTATTCTCCATAAAGCGTGGTTAATTTTTCGATAGCGCCGTTAGTCCAAACGGTTAATCGTCCTGGGTGAGTTCCCGGTGCGAGCATTTCAGTGTTTAGGTTAGCTACGGTTGTTACTTCTACGCCTGGAAGGTTGCTGGCAGCGTTAACTAAGCTTTTGCCGTCAACAACTACGATGAGTGGCCCAACGGCTTGCTTCATTTTTCTGCCTCTACGTTTGCCTTTGCCAGCGCGAATGCTGCGGCTATCACGAACTCGGATTAAGTCCTCGGCTATGCCAAGGCTTGTGAATGCATCTTCAACCTCTTTTGCCTTCGTTAAACCTTCAAGAGCATCCTCAACAACTAACGGAAACTCTGGAGCATTCCCGATTTTGTGTCCACGGGACGTCACAGTTTCTTTCTGTGCAGTTGCTGCAATAGCAGAAGTTAAAGCTAATTTGGCTTCCTTCTTTGGAATCGCACGCAGTATTTTTTTCTCTGCTCTTGGCGGATGCGGTTGTCTTCCTTTAACTGTGCTTGGAGCAAAAGCTGCTCTTCCGGCACCGCTTTTCATTCGTGGAACTCTTGCGGTTGCGCTGCCTGTTCCGCGTGATTCTGCAGTGGTTTTCTTTCCAGCCATAGGATCTCTGCCTTGTGGCTGTCTACTGTTGGATTGTATTGCTAAAACTGCGCGTTTTATTACGTCTGGTCTTAGCGGTGTTGAGAAAACACTTGGAAGCGTAACTTTACCTGTTGCTTTGCCCTGCAAGTCAAAGATTTCTGCTGTTTTTTGTGCCATGGCTTAATTCACCTTATTTTCCTTGTGGGGACTCCAGCGATATATATGTGACTTGTGGTGCTGCTTCGGGTGCTTCTGTGGGTGGACGTGCTGGAACTCTTAGGCGGATTTGGCGTTTTTCTGTTCCGGGTATGCTGCCTTCCAATAGGACGTATGGTCCGTTTACTTCGCCGTATCGGATGAATCCGCCTTTTACGGTGACTTCTTTGCCGTTTTTGCCGATTTTTAGTATGCGTTTGTTGAATTCGATGCGTTGGTGATAACCCATCTGTCCAGCTCTTGGAATAGAGTACATGAGGTGGTGGGGGTTCCAGGGGCCCAAGGTGGCGATGCCGCGTTTGGTTTTTCTGCCTTTATGCTGCAGACAAGTTACTCCCCAACGTTTAACTGGACCTTGAAAACCTTTGCCGACAGTGATTCCGCCAACGTCGATGTATTGACCATCTTTGAAGACTTCTTCAGGTGTTACGGTTTTTCCTAAGAGTTGTTTGGCATATTCGAATTGCTGGGCGATTGTTCCGCCGCCGATTTGAATTTCGCTTGTTTCAGGTTTCTTCTTTGAAAGACTGGTTTGTGATGGTTGTGTGGCAGCGATTACTCGAACTATGCTTGTTTGTCCGAGGTTCTGTGAGAGTTTCTCAAGCATTGCTTCAGTGTTGAAGTTGTCCGGCAGAACTAGTTTTCGGTCTAGTATAGCTGGTGGATCTTTCATCCAAGCTTCCGATATGTTTTGGAGCCCGTAAGGTGTTTTTGTGTAAGTTCTAATGCCACATACAAGGATAGGTGGCGTTTCTAGTATGGTTACTGCACGCGCAACTTCTTTTCCGAAATGAGGAGAACGTTTACGGTCCTCGATAGTGAATACATAAGTCATGCCTGCCTTGTAGGCTGCTGAAAAACCAAGTAGTTTAGGAGATTCTGACTTTATTTCTGGCCAGTATCTTATGCGTGCTGTAGGTTTCTTCGCACGATGCCTTGGCAAATAGGCTAATGAACCATGTTTTGGAGCATGAGTTTTACGATGTCCCATAGTACTTCCGCTTCGCGCCTTTAGCAAATAGTAAAAGGGGTTATAAACGTTGCCATTAAAAACGCAAAAGCATGTACAAACTATTGAAAAAACAAATTAGTAATTTCTAGTTATTCACTGTTGCTAAAGGTGGGTTAGTTTGCTGACTCACTGGAAATGGAATTTAGGGCTTTTTTCGTCCTTTTCCGTGTAAATTAGACTGTGACTGCAATGAAAACTCTTTTAGCCACAACTGCAAATGTTTAGGCTGGAGCCGGGGTGGCGGAGTGGTTAACGCGCCAGCCTCGAGATCAAACAAAAGAGGGCTAAAGCCTGAAAAAGGCAAGACAGCTGGTGGGCTTCGTGCTCGCAGGGGTTCGAATCCCTTCCCCGGCGCCATCTTCAAGCATTCAAAGTAAAAGTAACTAAATATCAGGTTTTTTAACCCATGAAGGTTGGGTGTTCGTTTTCATCGTTAATGTGATGCATAACATGGATAGCTAAGCCTGTGGCGGCGCCTCCGGAAAGTCCTAAGAGCAGATTGGTAAGCCAAGAGAATTGTCCAACCAAACCCAAAAACACAAAGACATCGAAACCCACCGCGACGGCTAAGTAACCGACACACCACATTTTAACGCTCATCCCTCTTGGCTTGTTAATTCCAATTACACTAAGCATGCCCAACATGATTAGAAAACCAACTAAAGCGTAAACCCAATCGTAACTCAAACACCATCACCGTTTAATCTGGCTATGTTCCCAAAAGAAGTTAATTAGCTTATCGAATCCACATCTGCGTTTACAGATTTATTATTGATGACCAAGATGGATACCGCTACCTTTTTTTAGTCTTAACTCGGATTCTAATTGCTTTAAGGGCGTGGATGCGTTAACGAACTTTGACGTTAGACAATGCCATAAATGGGCTCAACTCTTACTTACAAGACACCAGAAGCTAAAGCAAGCCCAAGACGCTGTTGAAACGCATGATTTTGATTTGGCAAAACGGCTGTTTAACCAAATTTTCACTGGAGTACCAAGTGGCAAGCAAGCCGATCCGGGCATGGCTGGTTCACTTCTATACCATATGGCTATGGTTACTAAGATGGAATCCGAAACCCAAGTGCTGCTCGACGCGCTAAATGTAGAGTTACCTGAGGTATCGGCGCAGCTAAGCAAAATTTATGGCGATTTCGAGTCTGACGCTAAAGAGCTCACTCAAGAAGTAGCTCCGCTCCATTTAGGTTTACAAGAGATAACGACGAGCACAAGATTGGGAACAAAGGAAAAAATCATCCTTTTCAACAAACTTAAACAAGAGAACAAAAAAGTCGAAAGCACTGCTAAACAACAAAGACCCCAAAGCATGCGAAGAATTAAAGAACCTGTTTAGAGATTGGGCTGAGCAGATTGTTCGGATGCGGCTTATTCAAGAGTACGAAACAATCAAGGGTCTACTAGTAACAGCCGAACTAGCCAAAACCATGGGTCTGCCAGCACTTGAAAAAGCCATGGCACAGGTGCAGGATAAGTTCGGTCAAGAAACCGTCAGCATTGCCCTTGATGTGACGCTGAAGGTTGGTATGCGCCGAGAAAAACTGCAGTCAGTCATGTTAAGCGACCACTTCATCAACATGACTATGAGCAACGAAACCCTCGATGGACACATGGAGTTCCTGAATTGCCCGATTTTTGGAAGCCACAAGTACGCCGCTGAAAAATACGGCGTCGACGACAAGGTTTCGGCGCTTTTCTGCACCCATTTCTGCTATGCCCACGCCAAAGCTATGCTCGACACGGTTCTTCCCTTCCCTTTCACGCTGTGGCAGCCTAAACGGATAGCTACCCATGGCAACTGCGAGTTCTACCTCAAACTGGCGTATTCACCAGAAGCCCAGAAATCAGAACGGTTTGTTCCGCTGGTGATGTCTTGGAATGTTACCCGTGTATGCAACATGAAATGCAGCCACTGCTACATCAACGCAACAGAAAATAAACTTGACAATGAACTGTCCACTCAAGAAGCAAAAAAACTCATGGACCAAATATGCCAGGTCAGCAGACCACTGCTCATACTCAGCGGCGGTGAACCTCTCCTGCGCCCAGACATTTACGAACTCATCGAATATGGCGCGTCTAAGGGTTTGAAAATGGGGTTGGGAAGCAACGGAAGCCTCATCGACGACACTGTGGCAGGCAAACTTAAGGCAGCGGGCATAGCGACTGTTTCAATCAGCTTAGACTCCCATATTCCAGCGCAGCATGACGAGTTCAGAGGCGTAGCTGGCTGCATGGGAAAAAGCAGTTAACGCCTGCAAAGTCTTTACGGAAAAACAATGTGCTCGTCCAAGTTAACACAACCCTAACTCAGCAAAACTACAACCAAATCGACGACATCATGTCGTTATCTGAGGAAATAGGCGTCGAAAACTTCCATCTATTCTTCCTTGTTCCAACAGGACGCGGCACCAAATTAACCGATATTTCACCCCAAAAATACGAAGACATGATTACTAACACCTTCGCCAAAGTCGCAAAGCACACGTTGAACGTGAGACCTTCCTGTGCGCCTCAGTTTATGCGCATAGCTAAAGGCATGGGCTTAGATATGAGGCAGTGGATTCGCGGCTGCATGGCAGGCTTAAATTACTGCAGAATATACCCCAACGGGGACGTAACTCCCTGCCCATATTTGCCAATTAAACTTGGGAACGTTCGGGAGAAAAGCTTCAAGGAAATCTGGTTCAACTCGCCCATCTTTAAGGCTCTACGCGATCCGAACTCTTTGAAGGGTAAGTGTGGCGGATGTGAGTACCGAACTTTATGCGGCGGCTGCAGGGCACGTGCTTATGGTCTTTCAAGCGATTTCATCGATTACTGCGGGGACCTCCATGAACCATCAGAGTTAAAAAGCGATTACTTAGCTGAGGACCCTTGGTGTGTGTATCAACCAAAAACCCTTTAAGCGATAGTTGTCTTTCAAAAACTTTAACAGGCAGTTAAAGCGGCTTTGGCAGCCCGCAAACACAGCGTTTCAGTGACTGTGGACCGCCAAACAAAAATCTTGGAAGGCGCAGAACATGAAAGGAGTCCACACCTCCCCGAATTCGACCAAAGCGGTTACAGCACCAACTACTACTTGACACAACGAATAGCCCAATCTTTCACAAAGAACCTCTGACTTGCAATTTTTTTAATCCAAAAATAAATTGGTGCTAGGAGGCAGCCAAAATTACACATGCTGGCCTCTCAAAAAGTTTCTTTGGAATGTTCAAAGAGACCGCAGCTAGCATGCCTCTTTGATGTCGGCGGTTTAATCGCTGGCTTCACGATTGCTCTTACAACTTGGCGTTTTCCAGCTTTCACCATGGGCAATAGCGCTTTACCCAGCGGTAGTCTGCATCAAAGGCGTTATCACAGGTTTGCTTACAGGACGCTTAAGCACTGCACTGCATCTTGGAACTGTCTATCCCAAGTTCTTTGGAAACACCAAAACATTTTACAGATTAATCGGAGCCATGGTTGTTTTGACCCTGGCAACAAGCGCAACAATTAGCGCGATAGCAATAGTTTTTGGAACCTTGTTTTGGGGCATAACAATCACTATCTTTTCCAGCAATCTTGACAGTTATGGTTGCAACCTTGTCTTTAGGGCTGCTTATCACTTTGATAACTGTGAAATTCACGTTCATTTCTTTCAAAAGCAGTTTAGACCCCGACACCATCGTGTATCCAGCCATTTCAACCGTAGCTGACATCATTATAACTTTCCTCTACATTGCAGTATTGAACCTTTACTTTAAAACTGGGTCGGTGGGGCAATGGGCAATAATAATTTTTGGATTAATCAACGTGTTTCTAGTTTTAATCATAATACCGCGCAACTTTCGTGAACCCGAATTTCTAAAGATTATCAAAGAGTCGTTGCCGACCATGCTCTTAGTCGCGTTTATGGTAAACATAACTGGAACTGTTCTCAAGGGCATAAGCAACCTTGCGGGTGGACGAAGAGAAATCTACACTGTTTACCCAGCTATAATCGACATGATGGGCGACGTAGGGTTAGTTGTCGGTTCAGCCGCAACCACAAAGCTTGCCTTAGGTATTCTTGCGCCATCTTATTCTTCGATAAAAAACCATGCTAAAAACATTTTTAGCGCTTGGACCGCATCCCTTGTGCTGTTTGCTGTTCTGGGTCTTTTGTCGTTAGCTATAAACGGCATATTCTCCTTGCAGGGAATTTCCAGCTTATTACTGATACTGTTTGTTTCCAACATCATCGCTTTCATCGCTATTACGCTCGTATCCTACGCGATTTCAATATTGACGTTCAAAAGAGGCTTAGACCCCGACAACTTTGTTATCCCCGTCGGCAGCGCCTTAGCCGATGCAATCACAACCATTGCTTTGTTTATAGCCTTACTTTTAATCATATAGCAGTACAGCACAATTAAAATATCCTAAACCCCTTGTATTAATTGGAGCGCTCCTTTAAAATTGCGTAAATTTGAAAAAATAGTTTACAAGCCCATCCCAGTTAGGGAACTTTTGCTTGAAATGAAGAATCTCTCCGAATTAATGATTGATTTAGCTTATTCCGCAGCCCTCTACAACGATAAGGACCTTGCGGAAGACGTTCTCGCGTTGGAGAGCAGGGTGGATTATCTATCTTACCTTTTAGATATGGAAATAATGGTTGCTGCAAGAGACGCTAAAGACGCAGAGACGCTTATCGGTGTCTCGATTGTTGCAGCTTCCACAGATAAAATTTCAGATGCCGCCGCCGACATAGCAGCCATTGTAACACGAAACATTGGCATTCACCCAATAGTCGGCGAAATCTTTGAGAAAGTTGAAGAACGCTTAATGAAGGCAACTGTGAAACCTAATTCAGAAATAATTAAGAAAAAATATCGGTGAACTCAATTTAGCGGCTAAGAATGGGCGTTGACATAATTGCAATCCGAAGAAACAACGATTGGATACTAAACCCCAAAGAAACAGAAACTGTGCAGCAGGGTGACATCCTAATTACTCGAGGTGCGCCATCTGGGATTGAGGAATTCAAAGACTTAGCTGAAGGCAAACTTACGACGTTGGATACTGAAAAACGGGCTAAGTTTGAGGAGATTGTTTCAAGGTTTGTTGAGTTGAAAGATACTTCTGAGTTGATGATAGATTTAGCCTACTCCTCTTTGATGCTGAACAGTAAGGAGCTGGCGGAAGAAGTGGAGGGGCTTGGAAGAACGCATGGATCAGTTGCATACAGATTTTGAGTTGCTTGCGTTAACGAGTGACTTCAAAAAAGAAGAAGCCGCTGGCTTTTTGGGGTTAATCAGGCTGGGTGTCGCGACGGAAAAAATTGCTGACGCGGCTGCGGACATGGCTGAGGTCGTTTTAAGAGGGATTGAACCTCACCCAGTTTTAAAGCTGACGATTAAAGAAGCGGAAGAAACTGTTGCGCAGGCTTGTGTCACTGGGGATTCTACGCTTGTTGGCAAGACGCTAAAGGAAGCGCGGGTGCATGAGGAAACAGGCATGTGGATTTTAGTTATAAAGAGAAACGATAAGTGCTTGCGTCCACGTGGAGATTCAAGGATTGTGGCGGGTGATGTGTTGGTTGCTTCTGGTTACGCTGAGGGTGCTGACGACTTAAAGAGGCTTGCTTCTCCAACTCAAACATGCAATGTCCAATAACTTTCAATCTTTATTTTAGATTCAGTAATGTTATTAAGCACAAACGCTTATTGTATTATATCTTAATAATCTGGAGTATGGGGGAAAAAAAACGTTCACCTGTCAAAACCCTTCTTGCAAAAAAAACTTTACTGCACCCCTTAAAACCTTGAATCTACAGCAAACCCCTCCAGAGCCATACTTCTCCTGCCCTCATTGTCTAACTAAAATAGAAACAATAGATGAAACTCTATAGAAACAGATGAAAAAACGCAGCAGAAGACAAAACAATTTGAATCTAAAGAGAAACCCAACAATAATGATAAAGCAGCGGATTGCCATTACCATCCTGGCTACTTAAGCGAGCGAACTGGGAAAGAACAGATTCCAGACGACTGTCTTGTTTGCACGGATATCCTTGAGTGTATGCGTAAAAAGATGCGATAGTACAAAACAAATTTTTGTTATGCAAAACGTAGCGTTAATAGTGAAAAACGTAAGCAAAAAAACTGAGAGGAGAATTATAAGAAAAGGTTGAAGTTAATTACTTCTTTTTCTTTGCTGCTGGTTTTTCTTCGGTGGATGGCGCTTCAGGTGCCTTTACTGGTTCTGCCTCTGCTGCTTTTGGTTCTTCTTTTTTCTCTTCGATTTCAGTTGTGATTTCTTCGATTGGTTTTGGAGGCGGTGTTGTTGCCATTGTCCAGCCGATCCATGCGCCTATGAACATTATAGCTACGAAAGCTACGAATACTGGCACTGCAATTACCCAGAATTGAACACTGCCAAGGCTTGCGGAACTGCCGAGTAGTCCGATTTCAACGAGCCACTTTGGATAGAATAATGTTATAATGTAGAATACTGCAACAAGAACACAGACGAGCAGTATTGCTCCACCTATTGCTTGATCTTTACTAACCATTTAGTGATTCACCACTTTATAGCCATGTATTAGCTTAATCAATTTAAAGTTTGTCATGTTTTCCAAGCGCTCGGTTGATTAGGTAGTGCCCATTTCCCAAGTTGAAAGGTACTTTTTCTGTTCAGCGGTAAGCTCGATCGATTGCTACGCCTATCGATTTCAGTTTCAACTCAGCAACTTTTTCGTCAAGTTCCTTTGGAACGGTGTAGACTTTGGTCTGTAGCTTGGCGGTTTTAGCTATGTATTCGGAGCATAATGCTTGGTTTGCAAATGACATGTCCATGACTTCTGAGGGTGCCCTTCTGCGGCTGCAAGGTTTACCAATCTGCCTTCGGCGAGCAAGTAAAGGTGTCTGCCGTCTTTTAGTGTGTATTCCTCCATGTTGGGACGCATCGTCCGTTTGGCTTTAGTGAGCGATTCCAAGTCCGGGATGTTGATTTCCACGTTGAAGTGTCCACTGTTGCACATGATGGCGCCGTCCTTCATCTTTTGCATATGTTCTTTGCGTATGACGCTTATGTCGCCTGTGGCTGTGACGAATATGTCACCGAGGGGTGCTGCTTCAGCCATTGGCATGACCCGGTAACCGTCCATGACTGCTTCTAGGGCACGGGTTGGTTGAACTTCTGTTACTATAACGTTGGCGCCTAAGCCCCGTGCACGCATAGCTATGCCTCTGCTGCACCAGCCATATCCGCCGACAACAAAGTTTTTGCCAGCAAGCAGAACGGAGGTTGCCCGCATAATACCGTCGATGGTGCTTTGGCCTGTTCCGTAGCGGTTGTCGAAAAGATATTTTGTGTATGCGTCGTTGACGGCTACGATGGGGTATTTGAGGCTGCCATCCTGTTCCATGGCTTTTAGGCGGACTACACCGGTAGAGGTTTCTTCGGTTCCACCTTTGATGTCTTTGATTTGCTTTTGGCGTTTGCTGTGCAGCATGCCGACGACGTCTGCGCCGTCATCCATGGTTATAGTTGGTTTAAAGTCGAGAACTTTATCGATACATTTGTAGTAGTCCTCGGTATTTTGTCCTCTCCACGCAAAAACATGGACACCGCTGTCTGCTAGGGCAGCAGCAACATCGTCTTGGGTGGAAAGCGGGTTTGAGCCGCATAAAGCGACATTGGCGCCTCCGGCAATGAGTACTTTGATGAGAACCGCTGTTTCTTTGGTTACGTGCAGGCAGGCGGCTATGGTTTGACCTTTGAGTGGTTTTTCTTTTTCAAAACGAGCTTTAATGATGTTTAGTACGGGCATGTGTTTTGATGCCCATTCGATCTGTAAGTGACCTTGAGGTGCTAAACTTTTATCTTTAACTTGGAATTCTTCCATGAACATTCCTTCTTTTTAGGAAGAGTGTGTCTTCTACCTATTTAGAATTTCCTTCAATTCAGGCATAAAGCGCGGTTGCTTGCTCGAAAAAGTTTAATATTCAAAGCCTCGACCTATCTGTGAGAGGATACATATGAAAGAACCCTTTGCCTCATTTGTCAAAAAAGAATTAGACCCAAGAACACTGACTGATAACATGCGGGTTGCCTGCAAGTTACAAAACAGAAACTTCAGAGGAAGTCGCCAAAATCAAGGGGTACCCTATCCTTCGCAGCGACTTGATTCGGCTGGAAGTCCTCAAGAACGAAGATATTTTTGACGCGAAAGTTGCTGGAAACATGAATAAGCGATTATCAGTCTACGATGAATTGTTCCGACGCGCGGATGAACTTGCCGCAAAGAGTAAAGGCGGCTTAATCTTGGACGCTACCTTTGTCACGCAGGAGCTTCGCAGGCGTGCAGCTGAGATTGCAGCAAAAAACAACATGACTTTCGTTATATCTGCAAACCAGCTGTCCCCAGGAAGTATCCATTGCCAGGATTATGAGACGAACTAAAGAGAAGTACGAATCAAACGCTCTAACGGAAGAAGCTTATCTTGCCAACAAGAACAAGTTTGAACCCGTAGACATATCTGACCTAAAGAAAAAATATCCCTCACTTAAAGTGACACATTTGACCGTTGATACATGCCATGACGAAACCGATTGCTGGTACGTCATCGGGATGGAGAAAAAGTAACGGGCACCTCCGATGAAAATTGACTTACACATCCACTCGAAAAGTTCAGATGGAAAATTTACTGTTGCAGAAATAGTAAAAGAAGCCACAGCTCGAAACATCGATTTTTTATCGATTTCTGACCATGACTCCATCGGCTGCCAAACTCAAGCCGCTGCACTGGCCAAGAAAGCAGGCATCAGATACGTTACAGGTGTCGAGTTAAACGTAACTTTTTCCCACCCCAAGTACCATGAAGGCAAAGCGGTTTCGCTGGATTTCTTGGGCTACCAATTTGACCCCAGCAACGAGGCGTTGGAGAGCAAGCTGGAAACGATGGCTAAGTACCGAGAAGAGAGGGCGGCAAAAATCCTCGACAACCTCAACGCTGAATTCAAAAAAGAGCAGATTGCAGCTTTAACGTCGGATGATTTTAGGAAGATTGAAGAATCCGTGGACGGCGTATTGGGCAGACCCCACATAGCGGACTATCTTGTTAAGAAGGGAATCGTTAAAACCCGTCAGGAAGCATTCGACAAATACCTCGTAAAATGTGATGTAGCAAAATTCCCACTTTACCTGGAGGAAGCATCGAAGCTCATCAGGGGTGCAGGCGGAAAGTTGGTGCTGGCTCACCCAAACGATCCCCATGGAACCTCGCTGTCTTCATTAACTAAAGTGCTTGCCGAACAGACGGATGTTGTTGAAGAAAAAATGCTGCCCTACATCGACGGCGTTGAATGCTGGCATTCAAGAAACACCACAGAAACAACCAATCACTATGTAGCGTTTGCGAAGTCCAAGGGGTTAATGATGACTGGAGGCAGCGATTGCCACCAAAAACCAATCATCATGGGCACCGTTCAAATCCCAGATTGGGTAGCTAACCAATTCACGCAATAACATTTTTACAGATTTTTTGCGTATTCAGCTGCCAGTTTGAAATATGCTCCTGCTTCTTTGGTTGCAGACGCTTTTTCTTGAATAGAGATGTTGGGGTCGTCGAGTCTGAAGCTGATTACTTTGCCGCGCACGTATGCCCTATAACACTTGTAGAATGCGAGAAGCTGCATCAGATGCTGGTCCTTAGAGTACGCCAAGTACCGTTCTATGAAGTAGTTTGCGAGGTCACTTCTTTGTTGGAAGTCAAGGTCCATGGCTAAAAAAGCTACGTCTGCAGCGACGTCAGAGTATCTGAATCGGTCGTTGAATTCAATGGCGTCAAAGATGCAGATTTTGTCGGTTATGAAGATATTTCCCGAGTGAAGGTCACCGTGGCAGTCTCTGATGCGTTTATCGGTTATTCGGCTTTCAAAAAGAACGTTGTTTTTTGACATGAAATCGTTGATTTTAGTTTGGATGAATTGGAATTCTATTTGGGGAATCGTTTGGTTGATGTATTTTTTGGTTTGAGCGAAGTTTTCGTCCCAATTAGTTTTTATTATTTTCAGGGAACCAAACTGGCTTATTTCGCTATTTGTTTGTGTTTTTGAATGGAACTCCGCTACTATTTCCGCTATTTCATCGACTGTTTTTTTGTTTACTTTGTTTTCCTTCAGGAGCACCGTCATGATTCTTTCTTGAGGGAGCCGCTTCATTTTTAAGGCGTATTCAATTGTTTCACCGCTGCCGTTTATTCTGATGATTTTTGATTTGTTGATGGGAACGACTTCGAGGTATATTTCTGGGCATAGGCGCCTGTTGAGCTCTAACTCTTTTTTACAGAAGGCACGCCTTTTCTCCAATGTTGAGAAATCAAGGAATCCAAAGTTTACGGCTTTTTTTACTTTGTAAACATAGTTTTTGGTTAAGAAGACAAAGGATATGTGAGTTTGGATGAGTTCAATTTTGTCCGCGTCTTCGGGGTAAGCTTCTGGCGTAAGCATGGCTTTGACCACTTGCTTTTGATCCTGCATTATGGTTCTTCCTTTGAGCTATATTCTTGTGAACTGGCAGCCAATAAATATAGGGTTATCTGTTCTGAACGACAGATTAGTTTGCTTGTCTAATCCTGGGTAACTTTATATGCGACCTTCTGAAGAAAGTTTAGTGATAAAAGTGGAGACCGATAGGGCAGCGGACTTAAAGAAGGCACTCTTGAACAGCGGCTATTCTAGTTATGCAGCTGAAAAAATCGTGGCGCATTACACTAAAGAAGCTGAAAGTTCTTAACGTAATCCAAAACCTTGTCAAGCTGCTGCTTAGAGATATGCTTCTGCTTGTAGAGCGAGTCTACGATATCTGAGATTTTGGCTAATGCATGCACTTGATAACCGAGTTTTTCGAGTTTTTCTTTGCCGCCGTGCTCTCGGTTTACAACAACTAACAGGTGTTTGACGCTGGCGCCCTGTTCTTGGAGGGGTTTTATGCCTTCGATTTTGGATATGCCTTCGCTTATGACATCGTCAAAGAAGAGGATGCTGTCGCCTTTGGTTACGTCTGCACCAGCGATTCTGCCCGTCACTCCGTAGGCTTTTTCTTCTTTTCGGACAATAACACAGGGCAGGTTCAGGTTGCAGGCGATGCTCGGTGCGATCAACGCGCCCTTAAGCTCGATGGAAGCTAATTTGTCTATTTTGTCAGTTGCCATTATCTGCTTAATTTTTTCTGAAGCAACTTCGGCGATGACACATAGTTGCTGCGGCGCCGAGAGAACTCGGGCAAGATCGATGTAGTAGGGGCTTGTTGCTCCCGACTTGATTTTGAAGCTTCCAAATTTTAAACATCCAGAGAGGTAAAGAGCGTTAGCAACTTTATCAGTAATTGTTGGCATGTGAGTTATCCCTGATGTGAATGTGAACTTGCAAATTTAACCCTTTACCAACCTATTTGGAGCCTATTAGGAGCCTATTAGAAACTAGCAGATCTATGCAGAAACGATAGAGGGGTAGGTCATAAGCCCTAAGAGGGGCAGGTCGTATTGACATTTTCAGAAGCCATTACATGTTAAAAAAGCGATGGGATTAGACTACTAAGTCAGCCATGTCTACACTTCGCTCGTAAATCTGCCTAAGAAAAGACACCGCAGCTAAAATCTGAGGCATCAAATCCACAGACGATTCTTTTGCAACACGCTCAACGTTTGTGTTGGTTGCCTCAATTTTCCCCCGCAGGTTACGCACATTCTCCGCTAAGCGAAATGTCTTTGGTTAAAAATGCTTTGAGCGCTTGCTCATTAGCCTCGCAACAAACAGATTGCAGCTCAAACAGCAGCTTACGCAGTTCATCGGATAATTTGATTCCGTTAAGCGCGATGGTGTTTGAAGCCAACTGAACACAGGCATCACCGATGCCTTCGATTAAACTTGCAGCCAAACGATAGTCTAAGCATTCTATCGGCGTAATCCCTAGCTTGTCACTTAACCGTGGATTCTGTATAATCGTACGAAGAGTTCTAACTAGCAAAAAATAAAGTCGGTTGCTTTCAGTTATCACGAGAAACAACGCTCTTAGCTAGCTCCGAATCGCTATTAATGAAAGAGTTAGAAACATCCCGAATCATCCCTGCCACGATACCATGGTTTCTCTGAAGAATTTTTTCAGGCAAAAACCCAAACGGTTGCTGAGATATGCTCTGTAAAGAAATCTTGCAAATAGTTTCTTCAACAATCTCTAAACCTGCCAAGGAACTAGCAGTCGACTTAACTATTTTTCCTGACGTTAGCATCAATACGATCTTTTGCCTCAATGTTAATTGTGTCATAACCAAGAAGATATCTGCCAACAATTTCACGTCCCAAAAAAGGACCAACGCCTAAAGTAGCAACTTTGGGTTGCGGTTCAACGTCATTTTTAGGGTCAACAAGAAGTTTACCGTCGCTGGTAACATCCAAATTTACTCAACTGCCTTTTTTTAACCCGATTCTTTCTGAGCCCAATCTCTTGGCAAACAAACAAAAAAAGTGCCTGTTGGTGTTTGCTGAACCTTGCGTAATTCACCCAATTGTCGTTCACCCGAGAAGATATAACATATCTAAACTATGGTCTGCTTATATAAATTGAATTGATTTTCAATAACTTTAACTTCAAAAATACAATCATCAAATGGCCAAACATTAAAACTCTTTGCTACAAAAAACATCATCCATAAACCGCTCTCTCCAAAAATTAACTCAACAAACGAAAAACAGTAAATAACTCAAGAGCATAACTGCCTAACATAAAAAACCGTCTTTAACCATGGGTCAAGGCAAGAACTCGATGAGCGCACAAGAAAAACTTCAAAGAGCAATCCAAGCAACAATCGCAGCAGGATACCAACTGAACAGCGAAGCATTCGAGTATCTGTGCCAAAACTGCGAAACTAACGATCCAGTCAACATAATGAATCTGGCGCTTGAACGGATCCAGGCACTTCAAGACAAGCCCATGTTCATAGAGAGAGCTTTTTTGGAAGCACTCCAACAGCAACCAACCTTATCCATCCCAGAAATAAAGTCACCCGAGCCGCAAATCGCAGAAACCCCAAATTTAACGCAGCAAAATATGGAGCCGCAGACGGTTGAAACCGAGTTTTATCCATATGCCAAAGATGTGACAGCAGACTTTAAAATCCTTGAAGACGCAACAGGTAAACTAAGCTCGAATGGAACACTCGAAGAATATTTATTCTACTTCCAAGACCGATTTAAACGCCTTGAACACTTGTTTAGGCAGAGAATCGACGTTAAAGGCGCAACCTCAATCCTGGAAGCGCTCAAGTCGCCAGCAAAAACCAAACTAAAAATCATTTGTATGCTAACCGAAAAGCGAGATTCAAAAAACCACACCATACTCTCAGTCGAAGACTTGCAGGGAAGCGCGACTGTTCTGGTTCCTCAAAAAGCGCCTGAAGAAGTCAAAAAGAAAGCCCTCATGCTCCTCCCTGACCAAGTAGTTTGCTTAGCTGTAATAAAAACACGAACCAACCTATTCATGGTGGAAGACATAATCTTTCCAGAGATAGGCAGAAAACAGCAGCAGAGAGCTCAAGAACAAGTCTACGCAGTCCTCACATCCGACATCCATATCGGCAGCACAAAATTCACTAAAGAATCCTTCAAACGCTTCATACTCTGGCTCAAAGGCAAGTATGGAACCCCAGAAATGAGGGAAATTGCGAGTCGAGTAAAGTACCTCCTTAGTAGCTGGAGACATCGTTGACGGCGTAGGAATCTACCCCAACCAACAAAACGAACTAACCATACGCGACGTCCACAAACAATACAACTTTGCCGCTAAATACCTGGAAAAAATCCCAGATTACATTGAAATCTTCCTTTCGCCAGGCAACCATGATGCCACACGCAAATCGCTGCCGCAACCAGCCATACCCGAAGGCTACTTAACAGGCATCAAAGGAAAGAAAAACATCCACTCAGTCGGTAGCCCATGCCTTCTAAGTTTACATGGCGTAGAAATTCTCATGTATCATGGCCGAAGTCTGGATGACATTATCGCTGTTGTACCTGGAATGGACCATGACCATCCAGAGAAGGCAATGCGGCTGCTTATGCAAAGCCGCCATTTAGCGCCTGTTTACGGCGGAAAAACCATGCTGTCCCCAGAAAACCGAGATTATCTGGTCGTAGACAGAATACCAGACATCTTTCATGCCGGTCACATACATGTAATTGGATATTGCAATTACCGTGGAGTACTCGTGGTTAATTCGGGAGGTTGGCAGGAACAAACTGATTACATGGAAAAATTAGGGTTGGTTCCTACACCGGGAAAAGTTCCAGTTGTGAACCTCCAAACACTGCACACAACAGTTCTCTCATTCAACTGATTTAGGAGCTGCCACCTGAGTTTTTATGGGCCGCTTGGGGTGAGTACTCGATCAAGCGGCTAAAGCGGTTATCACCGCCAAAGACATCTCTAATTAAGCTGCGGGAAATCTCCAGACGTATCTTTTTGGTTCTGCCGTATCGTCCCATGCTTACAACTTTTGCGTTCACAAGACCCATCGAATCCAACTCATTAACCAAAGTACCCAAACGACGCTGCGTAAGAAGCCCTGAGCCCATTTCACCGCACAACTCATTGTAAATATCGTAGATTTCCCCAGTTGTAGCGCTTGGCTTGTTTAGGTGGTAGACACTTAGCAACACCAACTTTGAATGCAAAGTTAAGTTATTGAGGGCTTCCACAACTCGGTTATGCTCAATGTGTTTCTCAGCCTGGCGTACATGTTCTTCAGTAATCGTTTTCGCACCCAGTCGCTCAGCCACTTCTCCAGCAACACGCAATAAATCCAGCGCCCGCCTAGCGTCCCCATGCTCTGCAGCCGCCAAAGCTGAGCAAATACTCAAAGCGGAATCTGATAGAACGCCATCTTGGAAGGACAACTTTGATCGTTCAAGCAAAATATTTCGAAGCTCCCCTGCATCGTATGGCCTAAAAACCAACTCTTCTTCGCTGAGTGAACTGAATACACGTGGGTCCAAGAATTCTTTCAGGCGCAAATCGTTGGATATTCCGATTATAGCGACCTTACTTTTGGTTAATGTTTCGTTTATTCTTGTTAACTCATACATGAAGGCGTCGCCATGTTCCTTAATCAACGCGTCAACTTCATCCAGGACAATTATGAATATTATTCTGGATTGATCTAACCCGGAGCGGAACCTGTCGAAAACTTCGCCTACAGATAACCCTGTGAAGGGTATGGATAAACCGACACTTTGGCTTAGGGCTGCGAAAACCCTGTATTCTGAACCAGTCATGCGGCAGTTGATGTAGCAGAATTTTACTTGTGCGCCATACTCTTTTGCTTTAGACTCTAAATGACTTAGAACATACTTGGTTACAGCTGTTTTTCCTGTTCCCGTCTTGCCATAAATGAAGATGTTTGAGCACCGTGAATCCCTGAGCACTGGAGCAACAGTTACACCTAGCAGGCGAATCTGATCTTCTCTGTGAGGAAGTTTCTCAGGAAGATAATCATGCCTTAGGACTTCTCGGTCCTTAAACAGTTTAGCACTGTTAACGAAATTTTCGAATACATCATCTAGTATGCTTGAATCTCCCATTAGCCATCCCTCGTCTCATTCTTGAGAGGTAACACCGTTATTTCGTGTGGAACAGATAAAGGCTATAGTACAAAAATCTGGTCTTAGAACACAACAATCCTAAAAAACAATGAAAACAGCCGATAACAACCAAACAAAGCGAGAGCAGACACACCCCAAAGTTTCTACTGGAGAAAAAAGCTGGGTAAATTAAAACTACTATATTACTTATATATAGAAATATACTCTGATAGGTAAGACACATTTTTATATATTAATAATTGTTATCCAAGATTTTAGACAAACATTCTGCAAATATTTTTTCAGGCTCTCCTGACTTCTTTTTGTCCTAAATACTTCGAGCGGAAACATAGGGGTGCCTGTACCAACCTTTATCCATGGTAAAACAACATGGCAAAAGTGATGTGTGTCCTTTTTTATTCATGGCCTAACTGCATTCTATCACAAAGAAACTTTACAGTTTTTTTAACATAGGTTTCTTAGGTTTTTTATTCACAAAATTGTGAATACATGTGAAATAGCAAAGGAATTGTCGCTTTACTGAACCCTGTTTCTGTTAAATTACCCTTTTCCTGTCTCTTACAAGTGAATAAGGCACCCCTACGCTTCTACTGGAAAAGCAAAACCAAGGCATAACTGAATTATTTCAGGCGTTTCACTTTACTGTGAAGCTGGTAATAATAAAACAACTACAAATCTTGTTGATTACAGCGGTATAAGCTCGATAACGCCTTTTTTTATTACCCTGTTTCACCGTAACAGCTATAAGTTGTGAAGTGTAAAGTTGTGAACAACCCTTAAGGTGCACTGCAGATGCCGGCTCGGAAAATACGCGTGGAGCTGTTCGATAGCGACGGTAATCGATACACCATTGCATTTGAGGGTCAAGTGACCCGCGATAAAGCACTTCGCCTTTTGGATCTGGTAGAATTGTTGGGCGGTGCACAGGGTGAGGGGCCAGCAGCGAATGCAGCTGCTGCGATACCTAACAGGGTTTTGTCACGTTTTGAAAAGGTCCAGTTAGTTATCCAGAAAAATTTTCCCTTAATTTGGTTCTCCTCCAAGGATATTCAATCGATTTATGAGCAGGAGCTCAAAGAACCGGTTAGCCTAAGTACTGTTTCAACTTATCTTTCAAGGATGGCCACCAAAGGCATGCTTCTAAGGACTGGTGGACGCAACAGCCTAAAGTACAAGACAGCGCCGAACATTTCCCAGGCAATCATAAAACAACGCATAAAGTAGCCTGTGCCAGGGTAATTACCAAAAAATTGGGCGCCCAAGAAAGTTCCTGTTGGAAAAATTTATGAGGGTTTGTTTTCAGTTTTCTGCATCAAGTTATCCATCTCTTTCTTGATGCTATACTTGAAAGGAATTTTCCCCGCTTCCCGCTCAAGATACCCTTCCTCATAGAGCTTCTTCATCAACCGTGCCGTGTGTTCCCTGCTAAGGTGCACCCTCTCTTTGATTTCTGGCGCCGTCTTTGCGCCTTCTTTGGAGAGCATTTCTAGCACTTCGATTTCTGTGTCGGTTAAAGCTGCCATGGCTTTATCCCGCCTGATCATTATGACGGGTTCATTCCCAATTTCGGGTGGGGTTGCAGTGACCTTTTGGAATTGTTCTTCTATTCCCGATATTTTTGTTCTTAAGGTTTCTTGGGTGGTTTCGATGTCTTTTATTTTTGTTTCTAACCCTGTTAGTCCAGATAGAAGGTTAGTGTTAGTTTGCATGTTTTGTGAGACTGTTTGGTTAATGGCCCCAAGTTGTTCTTCGAAAGGCGTTATTCTTTTCTCAACATTATCTATCTTCTTTAGGCTTGTATCAGCTTTAGCCGAGTTTCCCTCGACTTTAAACGATATTACTTCTAACCTGTCTGATTCACGCTTAAGTTCTCTGTTGAAACTTAGGACAATATCTTCGACGAAGTCTCTGGCTTTCTCGTACTCTTTTTGTGCTTTGCGTATTTGCCTGTAGTACTCCACCGAGGCTGCTACTGTTGCAACCAGTAG
Organism: Candidatus Bathyarchaeota archaeon; assembly: GCA_963695285.1. Classification (GTDB taxonomy): domain Archaea; phylum Thermoproteota; class Bathyarchaeia; order Bathyarchaeales; family Bathycorpusculaceae; genus Bathycorpusculum. The sequence continues at coordinate 446,941 of OY968763.1, read as the reverse complement.
AATGCCTGTGATTAATGTTGCTATGTCAACCGTGATTTGTCACCCGTGATTTGCGCGTGATACAAGCCGTTGCATCACATATCACAGGTATTCCATGGACTTTTTAAGGTTTGTGGTGGCATTATTGATGTTAACTATGATATCACACATCACAACAAACAATTCCTCTAGTACCGTAGTTTTTCCATGTCATAAAAATAGCCCATATTTGAGCTTATTTCAGCGATTAATGCTTAATTTTCGAACCTGTTAGTCGATACTTTAGACTAACTTCTAGACAGAAAAAACAATTCGTTGCTCCTGTGATTTGTGACATCACAAAGGCTCATTTGATGGGCTAGAAAGCCGTTTTAGGCTTGTTTCGAGCTCCTCTCGGATGATTTCTATGACTTTTAGATGGTCTTTTAGTTCTTCTTCCTTGCCGGGCATGTCCTGGTGGGCGTCGACATATTCGTGCAGTTTATTGGCTATTTCGAGATACGGGTCAAGAGTTGTGCTGTCAAACACACCCAAATACCCCAAAAGTAGTACCGTGTAGATAGATTTTATGACGTTTTCTTTAGACTGTTTTAAAGTCCTGTTAAAGCTTCCTCGGCTTATTTTAGCCTTTGTTAGCCTTAATGCCGCTTTATCATCGTACTTTAATTGTTTGCCTGAAATATTCTCGGCTAAAACGTCTATAAGGAATGTTTCGAGTTGTGTTTTTGTTAATTGACTATTTTTAGCCAGGATTTCTACAATAGGGTCGTTTAAAGCCCCATTTAACCATGCTTGTACGCCGTCTTTTAATTTCATTTTACCGTTTCTCTCCATACTTCAAATGGATACAGTTTTGTATACTTACTCCAACTTTTAACTCTTGTTCAAGCGCTAAACCACACGTTAGCTATAATAAAACGGCAGAATTTGCACCTAAACAGTAAAATGAAGCTAAAACAAGTGCTTTCGACAGTTTTAGGGTAAAATCTGCCTAATTAACATTTAAGCGGCTAAATTCTTGATTATACAGCGCATGTTTTGAACGGAACTTTACATAAAAAATGCACTTTTGCAAGTCACCACTGACCTGTTTCCGCCCTTTTTTAACGGACTTATGTCGAACAAAACACAGTTTTTTCATGCACTTCCTACTTTTAACAAACTGGTCAATGAGCAATGTCTCACGTGTGACTTAAGCAAAAAATGCCCGTGACGTCACCAATCACGCCTAAATCACTGTGATTTATCCATAAAATCCTTTGATATCACAAGCCTGTGATGCACCTGTGATTCAAAATCAAGGAAAAAGGTTTCTGTGTGACGTGTTAAAGAAGCTCTGAATATTCCTTCAATTTCTCAAAAAGCTCAGGCCGCAAGTCCCTCAGAGTTGGGATAAACGTTTCAGCGGACCTCAAATCGCCAAAATCAACTTCACAAATCATAAAATCCTCTTCATCATACTTTGCTTTAGCCACAACATCCCCTGTGGGGCTAACAAGACGACTTCCGCCCCAAAACTGCAAGCCATCCTCAACACCCGCAAGGTTAACGTATGCAAGAAAAGCCGTATTTTCCAGTGCTCGGGCAGAAGTTAAGATTTCAAAGTAACCTCTACGAACGGCTGGCGACGCAGAAATGCAGACCATTAGCTGTGCACCTTTTAGTCGTGCCAACCTATACACTTCTGGAAAGAAAACATCATAGCAAATGCTCAAACCGATGTTTCCTAAGTCGGTTTGGAACACAGCTGGCAGATAACCGGGACGAAAATATCTTTTCTCCTCAAAAACGCTGTGCGTTGGTAGATACATTTTACGGTACTTACCGATCAACCCTTGGGGTCCAACAAAGACTGCAGTGTTAAAGACGGTGGCTTGGGTTTTCTCGCTTAACTCTGGCATCCCAAAAATTATGTGCATCCCTGTCCGTTTTGCCAAAGCCTCAACTTTCTGGGTCGACGGACCAGGGACTGTTTCAGCTAACTCGTAGACTTGGTCGTGTAACACATAACCCGTTAACGACATTTCTGGAAAAATTGTTATGTCTGCTCCTTGCTGCTTCGCTTTTAACGTTAACTTTTCTATTTTGCGCAAGTTTTCGTTTTTGTTTTCTCTTTTGCTGCTTATTTGGGCAAGGGCAAGTTTGATTTTATCTTTCATTTATGTTTCACTTTTTTATGTGGTTCTTGGAAGCCTAAAATCGTCTCCCACGGTTCTGTACCCAATTTTGGGGGCAAGCGGCATTCTTCTCTTATGCTCGTTTGACAACCATCTGCTCATCACTTTCTCGACAGTAACCTTCTCGATGTCTAACTGGTCAGCGACCTCTTCGGCCGTCATGAACCGTTCGAGTCCAAAGAGAATAAGGTCCAAAGTTTCATACTTGAGTCCAAGCTCAGACTCCGCCAGTTGATTTGGCCAAAGAGCAGGAGTGGAAGGTTTCAGTGCAAGCTCTTTTGGGATTCCTAAGTGAATTGCAAGTTTGCGTACTTGAGTCTTGTACAAATCCATAATTGGGGCTATGTCTGCTGCAGCGTCTCCCCACTTGGTGAAGTAACCCATCATTGTTTCGGACTTATCGGAGCTGCCACAAACTATTCTTTTTTGTTTGTTAGCGTAATAGTAGAGGTAAATCATTCTTGTTCTTGCCTTGATGTTGCCCTTGCATAGCCTGTCGGACTGGTCAAACACGGGTATTGCTCCGTAGATGCCGCTTAGAGCCTCTGACATGTCACAGACCTGCTTTTGCAAGTTGAATTTCTCAGCAACAACCTTGGCGTCGTCGATGTCTTTTTGATTAAAGTTTTCTTTTTCGGGCATCATAAGCCCTAAAACGTTTTCGCCTCCAATTGCAAGACTTGACAGCGCTGCTATGGTTCCGCTATCGATTCCTCCTGAGAGCCCAAGGACAATCCCTTTTGCACCAGCGTTTTCCACGTATTCTTTGATGAAGCGACAGATTCTTTTTTGTGTCTCTGAAAAATCTATTTCTAACAGGGAAGGTGTTAACTTCACTTGCTATAGCAGCCTCATTATTGATGGTTGGTAGGCAAGTATTTAAGGACAAGCATAAATATTAATGAACATTACCAGTCGATTGAAGGTTGTTGAATTGGGGCGAAGAAGGAAGAAAGTTGTTCATATTCCAAAGAAACGTTTACCTAAATTCTTCTCTTGCCCTAGATGCGGAAAAGAAACTGTAAAAGTAGACCTTTTCAGAGAAGACGGCCACTCCATTGCACAATGCAGTAGCTGCGGTCTTAAGGAAGAATTCCCAGTTAAACCTGCTCAGGGCGAAGTCGACGTTTACTGTATGCTCACCGACAGAGTCTATGGTCCCCAGAAAAGAACACCTGTAACGAACGTAAAAAAAGAGTAATTGAAGGATTATGTATGCTAGGGCCTATTGAAAGGTACTTGCTTGAAAAAATAAAAACCGATGGTTCAATCCACATCACCCTCATAGACCCCGAAAAAGTAACCGCTTCTGATGCTATCGCGGATTGCTGAGTGCTCCAAAAACAGCGGAACAGCCGCCATAATGATTGGAGGCTCAACTTTTGTTTCCGAGACTCATCTAAACGAAGTTGTAAAAGCCATAAAATCCAAAGTAAACATCCCAGCGATTCTTTTCCCAAACAACGTCACAGGAATAAGTTGCCATGCAGACGCAATATGGTTCATGTCCCTGCTCAACTCAGTCGACCCCTACTTCCTCATAGGTGCCCAAATCTTAGGAGCTCCCCTCGTCAAAAAATACGGTTTAGAACCCATTTCGATGGGTTACATAATTGTTGGGGACGGGGGAACAGCTGGCATAGTTGGAAAAGCAATTTCCGTGCCCTACAACAAGCCTGAACTTGCAGCCGCTCACGCTCTTGCAGGACAATACCTTGGTATGCGTTTTATCTATCTTGAAGGTGGTTCTGGAGCAGCAAACCCTGTGCCTCCTGAAATGATTCGTGCGGTTAAGCATTTGATTGATATCCCGCTGATCGTTGGCGGGGGAATAAGGACTAAAGAGCAGGCGTTGGCTGCGGCTTCTGCCGGCGCAGACATAATTGTCACTGGAAACGTCACAGAATCAACTGATGCTAAAAAGCGGGTTTCTGAAATCATCTGCGCCATCAAAGGCGTTAAGGTCTAAAGATACCTTTTTTCTGTTCAATCTTAGAAAGCCAAAATAACCCTTTAATCCATATCTTGCAGGTGAGTTGCCTACTTGAACATCAGCAAGGGCTATCAAAACTACGTTGAAACAATGGAAAACGAGCTTAAACGGTTATACGCCATAAGCGACAGCGCCAGATCCAAAGGGCTTGATCCAGCCCTAAAAACAGAATGCATCATAGCCAAAGACATTGCTGACTTAGTGGAAGGCTTGGTTGGACCAAAAGGAGTTGCGCTGAGCATCAGAGATTGGAGTACCAAGATGCCCCGGGAAGAAATAGCCTTCAAAGTTGCTGAAGAAATCACTTAGGGCAAATTCGGTGTTATGGACCCTGAAAAAGCTGCTGAACAAGCTATTCGCACTGCTCTTGCAATTTTCACTGAAGGCTTAACGGCGGCGCCAATTCAGGGTATAGCTCAAGTTAAAATTAAAACAAACGCCGATAGAACACGGTACCTGGCGATTTACTTTGCAGGGCCAATCCGTTCAGCAGGCGGAACAGACCAAGCCTTAACCTTGGTTGTAGGCGATTATGTGCGGCTTCAACTCAACTTGGACAAGTACAAGCCTACTGAGGAAGAAGTTTCCCGCTTCATCGAAGAACTACGACTGTACGAACGGTCGGTGGGGCGTTTCCAGTACCACATACCTGACGAGGAACTGCGAAAAGCCCTCAACCTAATTCCCGTTGAATGCACAGGAACAGAATCAGACCCCGTAGAGGTCTCGTCCTACCGTAATTTGGAAAGAGTAGAAACAAACCGCGTTAGAGGCGGAGCACTCCGAGTTGTAAACGACGGCATCGTTGGGCGGGCACAGAAAGTCTACGTCATAATTGACAAATTGGGTTTTCAAGGTTGGGAGTGGCTCAAAAACTTCAAGAAGAAATCTGAAAAGAAATCAGGCGGCTTCATGGATGACGTGATTGCAGGTCGACCAATCTTCGCTTTTCCCTCCACACGAGGCGGTTTTCGCCTCAGATACGGTAGGTCACGAAACACTGGGCTCTCAGCTGTAGGTATTCATCCTGCCACCATGGCTCGTAGTTGAAGGTTTTCTTGCTGCAGGCACACAAATGCGTCTGGAATTGCCCGGCAAAGGAGGAGTCACAATGCCCGTCGATAGCATCGAGCAACCTGTGGTTTTGCTCAAGGATAACTCTGTGGTTCGGGTGTCGCTTGAAAACTATGCAGACATTAAAGGAAAAATCCAAAAAATCCTCTTCTTGGGCGACATACTCATAGATTTCGGCGATTTCCTCTACTGCAACAAAGCGCTTCCACCCTCTGGATACGTTGAGGAATGGTGGGCAAAAGACCTGCAAAGCGCTATTCTGCAAAAGTACGGTTCGGACTATCAGAAGGGTCGCTCAAGCGACAAATCTTAGCGTTGACAAGATAGATGGTTTTGTGGCAGACCCATTTGCGAACAAACCAACTGTTAAAGAAGCTGCCGTCTTGAGTTTATGTTTAAACATACCACTTGCGCCCAATTGTACCCCTTTTTGGGGCAGCCTCTCTAACGTACAAGAGGTCGAGTTGCTGAGACAGTGGTTGACATCTTGCGAAGTGAAAATTGACGATGGCTTTGCGAGCAGAATTGTTGGTGAACTTATAGATGCGGTAGCAATTTCTCTTCGGAAAATCTTTCTTCAACACAAAATCGTAGATGACAAAATTCAGATAGTTGGTGAAGACGCTTCTGCCTTTGCGTTCTCTCTTGGCTATGGTAAAACGCAGGCTGTTCAAGCAGCTTCCGCTCTGGAACTGCTGAGTCTGCTGTCAGGTGTGCAAATCAAAGATAAGGCGCCAACATATGTGGGGGGACGCATGGGTAGACCTGAAAAAGCCAAACACCGCGAAATGAAACCCCTTGTCCACGTCCTTTTTCCCGTCGGTTTGAAAGGGGGTTCACATCGGGACCTTATGGAAGCCTCAAGGCAAGGACCAGTTTTCGTAGAGTTGGCTAAGCGTAAATGCCCCAACTGCAAAAGCTACACAGTAAAAGTGAAATGTCCAGCCTGCGACTGCGAAACTATCTCTGAGAAGATTTGTCCAAGATGCGGCAGAACAGTCAAAGACTCTGGTTGTCCAACCTGCAAAACAGATGGGGTTATGTATCAGCGCCAACCCATCAACTTTAAAGAATTAATCGACAACGCCAGCGCTAATCTTGGCTATCAAGCGCCAAAAATGTTGCGCGGCGTTAAGGGTTTAACAAACCTTGACAAAACCCCTGAAAGCATCGAAAAAGGTATTTTGCGGGCTAAGCATGGTTTATCGGTTTACAAGGATGGTACAATACGTTTTGACGCCACAAATGCCCCATTAACCCATATCACTCCCGTCGAAGTAGGCGTCTCCGTCGAAAAAATGCATCAAATGGGCTACCTAAATGATACGCCATGGATTGCCTCTGACTGACCCAAATCAAGTCTGCGAACTAAAAATCCAAGATGTTGTAATTCCTTGGACTGCAGGCGAATACTTTGTCCAAATTGCCGCCTTCATCGACGACCTCTTAGTCCGTGTCTACAAGCAACCGGCATACTACAGCGTCAAGAAACCAGAGGATTTGGTCGGGCACCTGCTTTTTGGGTTGGCTCCTCATACGTGTGCATGCATTTTGGGCAGAGTGGTTGGTTTTACCGACCGCAATGTGATTTATGCTCATCCCGTTTGGCATTCGGCTAAACGTCGGGATTGTGACGGCGACGAAGACGCAATCATGTTGGGGTTGGATACGCTTCTTAACTTCTCAAGAGTATTTTTGCCTGCGCAGATAGGCGGAATCATGGATGCCCCCATCTTGCTAATTCCATTTGTAAACACCAAAGAGGTGCAACGTCAAGCCCACGACTTCGACGTCAGCGCCACCTACCCGATCGAGTTTTACAGGAAAACTTTGGAGAAGTGTGATGCTAGACCCGCAAGCGCCATGATGGATGTTATAAGCCACAGATTGGGCACTGAAGCGCAGTTTGAAGGCTTCCAATACACCACTCCCTGCACAAACATCAACCTCGGCAACGCCAACAGTTCCTACAAGGAATTCAAATCCATGATTGACAAGCTGCACATGCAATTGGAGTTAGGTGAAAAGATTGATGCGGTTGATGCTAGGCGGGTGGCGCTTGAAAGTTTTGAATACACATTTCATGCGTGACATTGCCGGTAACATGCGTGCTTTCTCAACGCAGAGGTTCAGGTGCAAGTCTTGCAACAAAAAATTCCGTCGATTGCCCCTTCAGGGTAAATGTCCATTTTGCGGAGGAAAACTAACGCTTACTGTTTACCGTGGCGGAATAGAAAAGTATCTTGTTGCTGCGCAGGAACTGGTTGACAAATATGGTTTGCCAAAATACTACACGCAACGCATGGACTTAATCAAGGAAGAGATAGCCACGATGTTTGACAACAAAAAGCCAAAACAAGCTAAGCTTTTCGATTTTAAGTAGACTAAAGCTTTTCAATGTAAACCGCACACATACTTTTTACTGGTGGAAGAGAGCATCAAAGAAACAATGCATCCTAACGCTTACCTAAAAAAAATCAGAAATGTACATAGCGGTCTTGTAGCCCGAACAAAAATCTTAGTTTTGCTTGAAAGGCAGGGATTTGCATGCTTCCAAGATTGCCAAAGAATCTTCCTTGTCCTATGGTGTTGTGATGCACCATCTTAGGCTTGCTGAAAAACGAAGGCACAGTCGAGCGCAAAGGCAGTGGGCGGTATGTTTGGTTGGCGACTGGTTTAGGGCAGAAACGTCTCAGCTAAAAAGTGCATTGGCACGGTGAGCCTTGGCACTTTGGGCATTTATTGTTGTATTTGTTGAGGGCTGCATGTTCAAGGTCGATTCCCATTATGTTGGCGAGCGATGCAAGCCAAGCAATGACGTCGGCAAACTCTTTCTCCGTGGCTTCCCTGTCGGTTCCCTTCAACTCTTCCCCAAGCTCAGCCACCTCATCGACAAGCCAATTGAAGGTTCCATCTACTCCGCGTTCGGAATCCCTCTTGAAGTATAGGTGTTTCATCATTTCTTGGAACTCATGGATTTGCATAATGGCTCACGTAGAAGTGTTGCTTTTTGGCTGGTTATAAAGTTTAAAGCTTGCGCTTTTGAAGTGTGTTTGGTTGATGCTTTTGTATACGCGAGAATTCAAATAGATTCTCTTTTATTAAGTACTAAATTTCAACATGCTAATGGTTGCGGAAAACACCAATACTGACCTACCCCTCTTAGGGTTATCGAATCCTCCCTCTATCGTTTATGCATAGAACCTCTAATAGGCTCCAAATATGCTCCGTGACGCAAGTGCAGGACTATATTCTCGGGTTTTGCTGCCAAGTTTTGGCGTAAGATTAATTAGTTTAGGAGAAGATTAGGCATGTATCACATTAACTAGGTAGGGATTTTGATGAGTGGAAGAAAGAAAAAGAAAGATACAGGTCCAATGCCTGCTGCAAGTGCAGGTTTGCTCAGGTTCTTTGAGGAAGAAACCGAAGGAGTCAAAATCAGACCTGAACTGCTCGTTGTCTTTGCAGTTTCACTGATTGTTGTATCTATTTTGGCAAAAGTTTTCTTCGCAGGATAGACGTTTCTTTAGCGTCTGGGCGGAGTAGGATGCAAGACTTCTATTCTCTGAACTGAATTTAGGTGCAGGAATAATTCGCTTCTTTCTTCTCGGCTTGCAACCTGCGGGATAGGTTGAGCGATTGTTGACCTTAAAACGATTGCTTCAGCGTCCGAGAGCCAGATTCCTGACGGTTCATGCGTTACCGCGGCTAAGGTTCCTTCAAAACCGTAAGCTGGGTCTAGAATTACCCTGATTTTTTTGCCCACGTTTCTCTCCAGCATGTGGAATATTGACGGAGGCAAATCTTGATCTGGCATAAGCTTCGCAAACTAATATGATTGTGCTTCTAAAGATAAAACAGTTCCCTAGCTGAGGAATGTTGACTTTTGCGGTTATGATGGAGGGTTGGCGTTTTGCGGTCTTTGTTTTTTGATTGCTTTATGATAAAAAGTAATTGTGTTAACTTTACGTTATAGAAAAAAGTGTATTTATTGTTCTAGGGCTGGAGCTCTAACTTAGCTAAATTTTAATAGGGCTGTCTGATTTCATAGTGAAGACAGACTTATGGCGACTGAGCAACCTCTTAACAATTCAATCGACAGTGCAAAAAAACACTATTCCTCCATGTTTACTCTCCCATCGTACAGAAAAGCGCTTCTCGCACTCGCGGTAATCTGTATTGCTGGAGTTAGCCTTTTGTCGTTTGCTGTTTTTCCATCGATTGCTAGTTTGATTCTGGGAATTTCTCTTTTCGCTGTAACGTTTCTCGGAGATTCAGCAATCAACAAGATAATTTTAAGGAGTGACCCAATTTTTTCAATGCGAAGAACTCTTGTACTGTCCCTCGTCGGTTGGCTTTTTTGGCTCTTCTTCATCGCTATAGGCGTTGGCTTGAACTTTGCATTCGGCTCTTTAATTTGGGTTAAACTTTGCCTTTTAGGGTTCGCTGCGGTTGTAACTCTTAGATTCATAGTGTTCACTGCAACCTCGTCTGCAGCAACCTGGCGGCGACTACTGTCAATTTTGCTTCAACCTGCCCTTTGTATAACCGCTTTCCTTGTCTTCTGGACTGGCTATCCCGGTGTTGCCGCTATCGCTTGGCAAGTTTTACTCTTCGTAATTGCCGCACCAGTGGTTGGGTTCATCGCAGTTTACTTCTTACTTTCTTCAATTGACCGTTTAGGAAAAAGCGCCTATTCGCTACCTGCTCTGCCTCTGTTTAGGGCATTCATCCTTAACTGGGTTACCGACCAAAACGAACCCCTGGAAGCGCATCTTGAAACCATGGGCGAAAATGCAGACATCGACGTAACTTTGCTAAAGTTTGATGCTTCCAAGCCTAAAGCGGCAATCATCGTTCCAATGGTGCATCCGGGTCCATTCAAGAACATCGGAAGCAGTCTTCTGCCTTCACTTCTCAAACATGACTATGAAAGCAAATTCGGCTGCGACGCCTGTGTTCCTTTAGGTATTCTTGGACATGAACTTGATTTAGCTTCCCAAGCGCAGAACCGCAAGATAGTTTCACAAACGATTGCTCATGCACAATTTGAGGCTTCAGCCGGTTTTGCGTCGCCTTTTCTCAAAGTCACCGATGGGTTCGCGACTGCTTCATGCCAAATTTTTGGTGACACAGCATTTCTTTCTTTTTCGCTTTCTCCAAAAACCACTGAAGATCTGCCGCAGGAGTTAGGCCGATTTGTTTCTGAGGAAGCAAAAAAATACGGATTAAAGACCGCTGTAGTCGTTAACGCGCACAACAGCATCACCGACATAGTTGACATAGAAGAACATTTAGCTGCGTTGAAGCGGGCGGCTTCTAAATGCCTCCAAAAAACAGTTGCCCAACCGACTAAACCATTTATGGTCGGCGCCGCCACCGTCTACCCTAAAGAATTTACCTTAAAGGCTGGCATGGGCACAGGCGGAATAACAGCAATAGTAGTTAGCGTGGAGAAACAGAAAACCGCCTACGTAATCATCGATGGAAACAACATGATTTCGGGCGTACGAGAAAAGCTCCTTGCAGCTTTGACCTCTCAGGGTTTTGATGAGAGCGAAGTTTTCACAACCGACACTCACGCCGTAAGTGCTTTGGTTACTGGGCGCCGTGGATACCATCCTGTTGGCGAAGTTATGGATCACGAATTGCTGATTCAATATGTCAATGAGGTAGCTAAGAAGGCAGAATCAAACTTGGAAGCTTGCAAAGCAGGCTGCATAAAATTCGTTGTTCCACAAGTCAGAGTTATCGGCGAGGAACACTTGCAATCAGTAACTACTCTCGTCGACAAAGCAATAATCAAATTAAAGCAGATAGCTGCTCCAATCTTTGGGTTGGAAGGATTGCTTTTAATCCTGTTGCTTTTGCTCTTCTGACCGAATCCTGACTTATCTTTCTACGTTTTTGCTGTTCGGCGAGGCTTTCTTTTTAGTTCTGTTCCGCATACTTGGCATTCCTTAGTTTTGCAGTTGGCAGGGTATTGGCGATGGCAAGCGGGGCAGTATCTTATCCATTCTAAGAGCCTTTTAATGCCGAACGTGGCAAGCGCCAAAAAACCAATTCCCATCTGGGTTGCAACGTTCTGAATCGAGTAATCGTCAGTTACAATCTGGGGTGTGTAGCCTTCTGTTTTCAACTCAAGGGCTAACGCTAAAAGCTGCAGGTCAGCTTCCGACAACTTAAACGAGTCCCCAACCTTGCTGGCGTAGGCTTTAGCGGAATCCGAAGCTTGTTGCGAAGGAGATTTAACTTTTAATTTGCCGTTTTCAACCGCGGTTTCAAAACGCATCTTATTCATGGAGTTTCTGAGTATTTCTTCCTCAACCTTGGGCACCGTAACTTGTTCCGCGGATAATGAGAAGGGGTCAAAACCGGCCAAAAAAGCAGAAGTGTCTAAAACGATAACGCGTTTACCTTGGCAGTCGGTTTGGGTTGTCATTCTGTTCCCTTGAAGAGTAACCTGTTGCGTAGCCTGTCGTAGAACTCGGTTTCAAACCGAATGAACGATGTCAAGTTTTTGGATCTAGTAACCTTTAACGTCGTTCCGTTGGAGTTTGCGCGTTTACAGTACCGCCCGTCAATTAACACAAGCATTTCGTCTGGTCTTAGAACGTTGACGGTGATGGTTGAGTCGGCTGGGAACACGAGTGAACGGAAAACAGTCAGTGAACAAATCGGCGTTAGTACAAAAGCGTCGATGTCTTGGTCTAAAACTGGTCCGCCTGCCGAAAGCGAATAGCCTGTTGAGCCTGTTTGGGTGGCAACGATTAAGCCGTCTGCTTGACACTTGAGAATCGGTTTTCCATCCTTGCATATCTGTGCATAGAGCAGTTTTGATGGCTGGCCACCAGAAATGACGACGTCGTTTAACGCATCAGGCAAAGTTTCTTCGCCGCTTGTGACGGATAGTTTAGCGCATTTTTCTATTTTGTACTCGCCTTTGAGTACTTTTTCTACTGCCTCACAAGCATGTTGGGGCTCGACTTCTGTTAAGAACCCTCTGACTCCCATGTTGATTGCTAAGATTGGCGGTTCAGGCTTGGGCAATGTCATGGCTGTACGCAGTATCGTTCCGTCGCCGCCTAAAGTTATTACGAAGTCAGTTTTCATTTTTGAAAGTGGAACAAACGCTTCTCGCGTGGTGACTTTGCCTGAAAGAGTATCTTCTATAGAAACCTTCAAACCCTTGCTCTCTAGGTACTCTGCAAGTTCCTCAGTTAGCTTTAAAGCCGGCTTTTGGTCGTAGCGGGCAACTAATCCCACGCTTTTGAACATTTTTCCTACAACTCAGTATCTAGCGTAAACCTTAATCTATATTAATGCTTTCAAAGGCGAAGGCTCATTCGCATCATTTCCTTTTTTTTGATAATCGAATTATTAATCTTTAGAAATCGAAACATCCTGAGGAATTTTAGTTGTTTTCTGGGTAGTTTTTTTTGTTTTTTCTCATTCTTGTTGTAAATCTTATTCTTACCATAAATTTATAAACAAACTTGATGTAAGTCTGGGGCTATGGGCAGGGCTAACTTTACGTTAAGACAGGGTTCTTTACGTTAATAGTTTTTCTTGTCACATTAAAATAGGAGAAAAGAAAAATGCAAAAACATAAAGGTAAAACTATAGCTATTTCGATTTCGATTCTATTAATAGTTTCAATGGCATCTTCAATATTGCTCATACCAACAGCTAACGCACATACCCCCCCATACACATACGCAACATACGCAAGGATATCTGTTTCACCTAACACTATAGGTGTCGGTCAATCTGTCATAATAGTTGGAGCCCAAGACTGGGCACTCCCAGGAGCACTCTACTGGAATGCAATCAGGCAAAAAAACGTGACAATCACCGTTACGAAGCCAGACGGAACTCAATATGTACAGCATTTTGATTTTGCACCAGACCCAGGCGGATCAGCATTCATTGAGTATACACCTGACCAAGTTGGCAACTACACTGCCCGAGTTGACTACGGTCTAACAGTTTACACTTGGAATACAGCGAATGATCCTTCACTTTCCAATAACGCGTCTTACGGCGACATCTATTTACCCAGCAGCGGAACAACGACATTCACAGTGCAAAATGAACCTGTAGGCAACCAGGTAACTTTTCCGCTTCCTACTGAATACTGGACACGCCCCATAGATGGAGCAAACTATGGGTGGCAAGCTATCTCATCAAACTGGCTGGCAGGAGCATCAGTTGGAGGCTCCAGCATATCCACTGGAGTAGCATCTGGTACACGCTGGCAAGAAGATGGCACCGGGCCTAAGTCAGCTCACATAATGTGGACAAAACCACTTGAATACGGAGGTATGGTCGGCGGAAGTTCAGTTCTTAGCGCAGCATTCTATTCAGGCATGGCATATGAAACAAGGTTCAACAACCCAATAGTCATCGGTGGAATGCTATTCTTCCCTCTGCCTCTTAACCACAATGGAGGCACTGGAGGCATGGGTGGCGCCGGTCTTGGGTACAATGCAGTTGATTTACGCACTGGACAACAGATATGGGAACGTGACGACATTGCCCCCTCTAAAGGTCAACTATTACAATATGACTCAGGGAACCAACACGGAACAGTCGGAGCCGTACTATGGCAAACAAGTGGCACTACTTGGAGAGCATTTGACGCATATACAGGAAAAGACCTGTACAATCTTACCGGTGTTCCAAACGGCTACGAAAATTACGAAACACAGCCCCGATCTGACATAGCCGGATCTGTTGGCTTTGCCGGAGGACTGGTGAACGAAGTTACTGTTGCCGGCGACATAGTGCGTTACGTAATAAACTACAACTCAAATACTAATAATGGAACACTAGGCCTTTGGAGTGTTGCATACGCTGTAGAAACCCTAAGCAATCAAGCCTTAACGCTAGACGGAACTGAATGGAGACCAACTGGAAACTCATATAACGCAACCAACGCCTACGCATGGAAAGTACCAATATCTGGCATAAATGGATCGAGCACACCGCAAGTAGCCGGAGTTATCCCCAACGACATATTGCTTGGCTTCAGCTCCGACGTATCACTCACATCACTGCCTCGAACGACACAACCTAATCCATGGACGATGTGGGCGATAAGTCTGAAACCAGAAACGCGAGGTCAACTACTGTGGAGACAAGACTACCCAGCTGCACCAGGCAACATCACCAGAATGCTAACGATGGCACCACTCGACAAAGTCAACCGCGCATGGATAATGACAGACTTTGACACTGGACAGCACCGAGCTTACAGCATTGACAACGGAAACCTCTTATGGGAAGAAACCACCAATCCGCTACAAGTAAATCCAAACTATAGCGAGCACGAGCTGCAAATGTACGCTGTCAGAGAAGGAGTCATAGCTGAAGGTAAACTCTTCGTTAGTGGTTATGGAGGAGAAATCTTTGCTTACTCAACTTTGAATGGAACAATACTTTGGAAATTCAACGGTTTTAACACAACAGACTATACTAATGGCCAACCTTGGGGAACTCAGCCAATCCACGTAAGCGCCATCGCCGACGGAGTAGTCTACGCCTTTGCTGGAGAACACTCACCTGGCACGCCGCTATATACAGGATACAGGAATGTCGCCATCAACTCTACCACAGGAGAGAAAATATGGGATCTATTCGGCTGGTCTTCTTCAGGACTAGGAACATCAATCGCACCCGTTGCTATAGCAGACGGATATCTAGCACTCTACAACTGCTATGACGGTCAAGTCTACTCAATCGGCAAAGGTCCAAGCGCCACCACAGTTACAGCATCGCCAAAAGTTACACAGTTCGGCACCAACGTAATAGTTGAAGGCACAGTGACGGATATTGCTGCAGGTACAAAGCAAGATGAGCAGGTAGCTCGGTTCCCACAAGGCGTCCCCGCAGTATCTGACCAAAGCATGACTCCGTGGATGGAGTATGTTTACCAGCAGAAGCCGCGGCCAGCTGACGTTAAAGGCGTTGATGTCACTATTGACGTTGTTGACGCTAACGGCAACTATCGGAACATCGGCACAGCAACAAGCGACGCAAACGGAGCGTACAATTATATGTGGACTCCAGACATCCCCGGCAAATACACAGTTGTTGCAACATTCGCAGGCTCAGAATCCTACTACCAATCGCATGCAGAGACCTCTTTCGGCGTAATGGAAGCACCCGCACCTACAACTACAACCGCACCTCTAACCGCATCTGTTGCTGACCAATATATGCTGCCTGGAATAGGAATCATTGTCGCTGCTATCGCTATAGTTGGCGCCTTAATACTTCTGAGCTTAAGGAAAAGAGCTTAGAAACCACACACAACAACAATCCCTTTCCCTTTTTTTAGTTTTGAAAAACACAAAGCAGAAAGTTCTAGTTAAACTCTACAACATCGTGTACCTGTTTTTCTTCTTATGGTCCTATAACCTCAATAAACTCGCCGTTACGCCTAACTCAGACTCCTGAACAACTTAGCCTCATTTTTCTGTTGAATTCAAACCTAAAAAATGGAAATTTACGTTGGAAAAACTGAAAAGATACCTGCATGCCAAAAACTTTTACCTTAATCTATATATGGGTGTTGTTCAGAATTGCATTAATTAGAAATATACTGTGGTGAGCGTATGAGCAGACCAGTAGATGTTGGAGAATTACGCGTCGGCGGCTACATGATGATTGACGGAGAACCCTGCCGCATAGTAGACATCGCTAAATCTAAACCTGGAAAACACGGGTCAGCCAAAGCAAGAATCGTTGCTATAGGCGTCTTTGACGGCCAAAAAAGACAATTCGTAAAACCAGTTGACCTCGGAGCAGAAGTTCCACTAATCGACAAAAGGGCTGGCCAAGTCTTCGCTATTAACCCAACAGGCGTGCAAATTATGGACTTAGAAACTTACGAGTACTTAGACGCCCCGTTCCCTGATGAGCCAGAACTCAAAGCCAAGCTTGTTGCTGGCGCAGAAATTGAGTACTGGGCGATACTTGGAAAAGTAAAAATCGTCCGAGTAAAATAATCCACAATTTATTTTCTTAATCCTATCCGTTAAAGTTTATGTTCTAGCGTGGAGCCTTTTGCTGTGAAGCCAATGATGCATGAAGAGCCGTCTGAATTGTGAAGAATAATTTAATGGGGAACTGAGGCTTCAAAGTGCTCAACCCAGAAATTAACCTGTATTGTCGCAGTTTTACGCTGTAATCTTTATTTAAAAGAACAATAGAATGTTTAAGGCTGGAGACTCTGATGGCACTAGACAAGTTAGGTTCTTCCTTAACCTCCGCCATAAAAAAACTCTTCAAAGCGGGTGTAGTGGACGAAGCTGCAGTGAAAGAACTTGTCCGTGACATCCAACGCGCTCTGCTCCAAGCAGATGTCAACGTCCAACTTGTCCTGGAAATATCCAAACGCATTGAGGAGCGAGCGTTAAAAGAGAAAGTGCCTCCGGGTGTCTCACGACGTGAACACGTTATAAAAGTTGTTTATGAAGAACTAACTCGTTTTGTAGGTGACAAACCTGTCCCTCTTAAGGTTGAGCCAGGCAAAAAGAAAATAATCATGCTTGTCGGCATCCAAGGGTCAGGAAAAACAACCCACGCCTCTAAACTGGCACGTTACTTCCAGAAAAGAGGCGTAAAGGTAGGTTTGATTTGTGCGGATACCTATCGTCCAGGTGCCTATAACCAGCTTCAGCAATTGGCAACCAGAACAAACACTCCATTTTTTGGTGACCTTAAAGCTAAAGACCCAGTAAAAGTCGTCAGGGAAGGACTAAAACAATTCAGCGACAAAGATTTGATAATTGTTGACACCGCTGGTCGGCATAAAGAAGAGAAAGATTTAATCAAGGAAATGAAGGACCTTGAAAAGAACATACACCCAGACGAAGTTATCATGGTTATCGACGGCACCATCGGGCAGCAGGCACTGGCGCAAGCCAAAACCTTCCATGAAGCAACCCCCATCGGCGCAATCATCGTAACCAAACTCGACGGTTCCTCACGCGGAGGCGGCGCATTATCCGCGGTAGCTGCGACGGGTGCACCCATAAAATTCATCGGCACAGGCGAAAAAATTGAAGACTTAGAAGCCTTTATTCCCTCACGGTTTGTCGGCCGCCTCTTAGGCATGGGCGACTTAGAAACACTTCTGGAAAAAGTCAAAGACGCCGAAATCAATGTTCCCCAAAAGAAAGCCAAGGACATCATGAGCGGCAATTTTACGCTAACCGACATGTACGAGCAATTCCAAGCGGTCAAAAAAATGGGGCCTTTCGGTAAAGTACTCAAGATGATTCCGGGAATGTCCGCTGATGTGCCTGATGAGATGCTAAACACCGCTGAAGGTCGCCTGGACAAATGGGGCATAATAATTCAATCCATGACACCTGCAGAAAAAGAGAATCCTAAACTTTTGAATTCTTCAAGAGCAAGACGCATCGCCCGCGGGTCAGGAACCACCGAAAAAGACGTTAAGGAACTGCTCAAGCAATACGTTATGATGCGTAAGATGCTCAAGATGTTTAAGCATAAAAAGAAGTTGCCCTTTGGGTTAGGCGGCAAAGGAATGGGCATGGGTATGCCGGGTATGAAGTAGGCTAAGTGCGATGGATGTTTTAGAGAAAGCCTTGGAGATACTTAGCAAATACCCGCTTTGCGACCACTGCTTGGGTAGGCAGTTTGCTTTGCTTGGTTACAGCATGGAAAACAACGTTCGAGGTCAAGCGCTAAAAGTTAGTTTAACGATGCAAGCCAACGACCTTGTCAAAGAAAAAAACGTTGATGGAGTGAAGCAGCTTAAGGTTCTGGCAACTAATGGTTTTTCAAGGGAAGCCCAAGAAACCCTAAAACACCTAAAGAAGCGTCTTCCAAAGGATGAAGAGCTAAAATGCAGTTTATGTGAAGGCAAATTTGATTTAGTTGACAGTTTAACCCAGAAAGCCCTGGAAGCCATTGCAGGTTACGAGTTTACTACTTTCCTTGTCGGAGTTGAGTTGCCCATCAAAGTTGAGGAGCGAGAAGACGAGTTTAAAGCCGCCGTCAACATTGGCTACGGCGAAAGCATGAAGCACGAATTCGGAAGATTGCTCGGTAAAGCGCTCGCTAAACGGACAGGCAAAGAAGCAGATTACTTAAAACCTGACATTGTTGTAGTCTTCAACCCTTTCCTTGAAGAGGTCCGTCTTCAGGTTAACCCGCTCTTCGTTGCCGGCAGATACCGCAAGCTGGTACGTGACATTCCACAGTCGAAATGGTTCTGTAGAAGCTGCCGCGGAAGAGGCTGCGAGAAATGCGGAGGAACCGGCAAAATGTATCCTGAGTCAGTGGAGGAGTTGTCCTCTAAACAGTTGCTTGAGGCTGCTCAAGGAGAAGAAACGTTTTTCCATGCTTCTGGACGCGAAGACATCGACGCAAGGATGCTTGGAAGCGGTAGACCTTTTGTGATTGAGGTTTCAAAACCCAAGAAGCGATTTGTTGATTTAAAACGGATTGAAGCCCAGATTAATGCTGAGGCGGTTGGGAAGGTTGAGGTTTCAGGTTTACGCTTTACAACCAAGGATGTTGTTAGGAACCTCAAGCAGGGTGAGGGTGCACAGAAAGAATACGCACTTTTGGCTGAATTTGAGAATGAATTATCAGACCAAGATTTGAACCTGATTGAAGAGAAGCTATCTGGCACATGTATTAAACAGCAGACGCCTCTACGTGTTTTGCATCGAAGGGCAGATTTAATCCGAGAAAAGTACATATATCAGGTTAAAGTTAAGAAGGTGTCGCTTAAGAGGGCTCTACTGGAAATTCGTTGCCAAGGAGGGCTCTACGTTAAAGAATTGGTGTCTGGAGATGAAGGACGCACAAACCCAAACGTTTCGGATTTGCTCAAGAACAGAGCGAAGACGCTTAAGCTTGACGTTCTCAATGTAATAATGGATGATAATTAAAGGTGAAAATTGAATGAGAGGTTCAAAAGGCTATTACACTGGAACTCGCAGTCTACTGCGTAAACCAACTCGTGCAAAAGGTAAACCGCACATCGGTAAAATCCTTGAAGATTATACTCCTGGTTCTCAAGTAATTATAAAGATGGATTCTAGCACTCAGAAGAGTATGCCTCACAAACGATTCCATGGCAAAATAGGCGTCATTGTAGAAAAACGGGGTCGCGGATACGTCGTTAGCGTTCCTCAAGGCAACTCCATTAAAGAAATCATTACTCGCCCCGAGCATCTAGAGCCATATACGGGTAAGTGAGAAAATGAGCAAGAGAGAAGTAAGCGAAAGCCGCTTAACGTTGCCGCAAGTTAAGAAGGTTCTGGAAGCCATCGGAGAAGAAAACCTAGACCAGTTCCAACGCCGAACACTCGATTACGTAAGCAAATTCTCTAAATGTGATCCTGTTAAAGCTGAGGAACTCCTGCAAACTCTCCTTAAAGAATATGAACTTGACGAGGCTGAAGCAGTTCAAATTATCAATTGCATGCCTGAGACTGTTGATGAATTGAGGGTTTTCTTAGCTGGTGGACGAAAAATCATCGAAACCTCAAAATTGCATACAATTGTTGAGCTTTTGAATGAGAACCGAACGTTGAAGTAGCGGGAAGCGACTAAGTATTTTTAAGCAGTAAGCGAGAATAGAGTAGCTGACGGACTCAGTGACTGTTATGGAAAAGCGGTATGAAGAATATGCTTACGTGTTAGATTTCTTGCAGCACGGCAAGCCAGGGTTTCGCCCTACTGGAAGGGCAGGATACCGAGCGGGCGCTCTAATTCAATGTGTCGGAGAAGAATTTTTTACTCTTTTAGAGGCTTTGGTAAAAGAAGAGTTGGTTCTTAAGCCTGGCGACCGCGTGTATGTGGGCAAAGATTCCCGCGAGGAAGTCACGTATATCATAGGGCGAGTTGGCTATGAAGAGTTAACTGCTTCAGCTAAAGCTGAGCTTCCAAGTGTCATAAGTAAAATAGTGTCAAACAGGGAAAAATGGTTTGTCAACTTCTTCAATACCGCACGCGCAATTACTCCTCGAATGCATGCGTTGGAGCTTGTTCCAGGTATAGGCAAAAAATACATGTGGCAAGTCATCAACATGCGTGAACGCAAACCGTTTGAAAGCTTTGAGGATTTGCAGAAACGTACGGAGTTGCCTAACCCTGTGAAGTTGATTACGAAGCGGGTTATGGAAGAGCTTGAGACCGATAGCAAGTACCGGTTGTTCACGCGGGCGCAGTAAGGCATAAGCGATGAGCCTTGAGGAAACGAAGCAGCTGCTTCGAACCCACCGAATCTCCCCGAACAAGCTTCTGGGGCAAAACTTCATGGTTGAGCCGTCGCTCTACCCGAAACTGTGCAGTTATGCAGCGCTTAGTGAAGCGGATGTGGTGTTGGATGCTGGCGCAGGTTTCGGTTGGTTAACATGTTTCTTGGCTGATAAATGCAAGTCTGTAGTTGCTGTTGAAAAAGACCCGCAAATTGCAAGGGTGCTTCGTGAACAAGTCAACGGCTTTGGCAATGTGACGGTTATTGAAGGCGACGTGCTAAAGGTTGTGTTGCCAGATTTCAACAAAGTCATTGCGATTCCCCCGTATTATTTGTCTTCTCATTTGGTGACTTGGCTTCTTGAACGGCATATTGATTGTGCAGTTTTGATTTTGCAGAAAGAGTTCGCTGCTCATCTTGTTGCACCCGTGGGCAGTGATGAGTATGGTTGGTTAACAGTTGTCACCAGTCAGGTTGTGGAAGTTGAACTCTTAGATCCTGTGCCCAAAGCCATGTTTTATCCTCAACCGGAAGTAGATTCCGTTATCCTCCGGCTTAAACCCTGGAGCACAAAACCCTTTGAAGTAAAGACCCCAGCATTATTCGTGCGAATGACGAAGTGGCTCTTTACCCAACGCAACAAAAAATTAGCCAAAGCCCTCTCACCCTTCCTAAGAAGCAATTTCAAGTTAAACAAACAAGAAGCAGAAAAACTGGCTCTCAGCCTGCCATTCCATGATAGGCGCGCGAGAGAGTTGTCCCCTAAAGATTTTGGAGATTTAGCTAATGCCTTACCCAACTAAGAGGGTGCACTTTGGGAACTGCGTTTTTAACATTTACGAAGAAGTGTACGAGCCTGCCGAGGATTCGTTTCTTTTCGCCGAAAACCTTGAGGTTAAAGAAGGCGAGCAGGTTTTGGATGTTGGCACAGGCTGCGGGATGCTTGGCGTATTGGCAGCGAAAAGAGCTGGCAGCGTCATGGCCATGGACTTAAACCCATATGCCATTCGTTGCGCACAGCAAAATTCAGCACTAAACGGCGTAAAGAACAAAATTGATTTTATTCAAGCAAGCCTGCTTACGGCTTTAAACCAAAATGCCACCTTTGATTTGATTTTATTTAATGCGCCTTACTTGCCGTCAGATGAAGGTGAAGCGGAATCTTGGATTGGGCGTGCATGGGCTGGAGGTGCTAACGGACGGGAAGTTGTTGACCGATTTATTTCCGAAGTGCCAACTCATCTTAATCCTTGCGGTCGGGTTCTTTTGATGCAGTCTACCCTCACCGGCGTCGAAGAAACCCTCCGAAAATTCGGCGCGCAAGGTCTTAAAGCCACTGTAAAAGCAGAGCGTAAACTGCCTTTCTTTGAAACCTTAACTCTGATAGAAGCCCAAGCTGGCGTGTAGAAGAAACAATTTAAAGGCAGACTCCAACTCAATAGTATTGGTGTTAGTTATGACAATCTGGTTTTACGTCAAAACAAACGAAGACCCAAAAGCTGTCGGCGACGTAGTTTGCGCCTTCAATTTCATGCAGGGACAGCATCCCTATGATAAGTACTCTTGGGTAATTGAGCCCGGACGCGATGAACCTGGCTACTGGGAAATCAAAGGCAAATACGCTGCCCTAAAAGACGTCACAATCATATGTATCGTCTACAGAATCGGCGATACCGTGGCCTTTGCAGAAATCGACGATGACTTATCCCCAAACTTCATCGACCCGCTCGTGACAAAATATGGGTTTGATAATGTTAAGTGGTTTGTTGTTCCCACAAAAAGATAACTTCACCTTTTTTGGGAGACTATCCCTATTCCCTTCTTGTTTGTTGTATTCAAAGTACTGAAATTCAACATGCTAATGAGCTGTTTTCAACCAATACCGACCTACCCCCTATAGGTTTCTGCAATGATATCCTATTAGGATCCAAATAGGTTCGTGCACACCTACCTCCCCTCTATCGTTTCAACATAGAACCTCTATTAGGCTCCAAATATGATGGCCGGGTCAAGCGATAAAGAGGGACGCTTTGGAGCTTTACTGCCCCAAACAAGGTACTCCATCTTTTTTCGGAAGGATTGAGGCAAGTTATTGTTTGTCGTATTTTTCGAATTCATTATTCACTATGCTGAGTTCTATCCCTGCTTGCTTAAACATCTCAATTGTGTCCGCGTCAGCATGATACCGTTTCTCGCAGACCACCCGCTTGATTCCAGCGTTAATAATCATCATCGCGCAAGTTCGGCAAGGAGTCATTTTACAGAAAAGCGTGGTTCCCTCAAGCGGAATACCGAACCTCGCAGCTTGGATAATTGCGTTTTGCTCTGCATGTAGCGTCCGTACGCAGTGCTGGGTGACTTCTCCGTTGGCGTTGAATACTTTGCGCATGTCATGTCCCGCCTCGTCGCAATGAGGCAAACCTGCTGGAGCACCAACATATCCAGTTGTCATGATTCGTTTATCCTTGACAATGACAGCGCCGCATCTTCCTCGATCACACGTCGCACGTCTAGCCACAGCTTCACACATGTCTAAGAAGTACCTGTCCCAATTGGGTCTGGAATTAGTGCTCACTTTTTTTGCCTCAACAGTTTTAGAAACATAGTTCACTAAACAAATTAATAAATTGTATCTGCAGATAGCCTCTTATTTTTCTGCGATGTGGATTTCTCTGCCGATCATGTGGCGTTCGTCCATTTCAACCAAGGAGGCCGTGTTGATTAACCGTTCAAGTCCACCTGCGCTTTGCCGCAAACATGTCTTTCGAGAAAGAATAAACTCGCTTGAACCCAAGTTGCTCAAGCTTCTCACCAATAGGCATAGTTACCGCTTGCCCCGAACGTGTTTTAATGTATGGGGTAACCAGCACCAAACGTCCACCAGGCTTTAGCGCTGTATAGGCTTTTTCGATAAAACCAAAATACAACGGCTCAAGCTTCTGAATAATTTTTTCTGCGTATGGACCAGTTGGCACCTGCCGCAAGGCTGGACCCAAATCAGGTTCACAAACAATGCAATCCACCGATTCCTGCCCAATCTTCTCAACCAACCTGTTAACGTCTCCCTGCAGAACCCGAAAATCCGCGCCCTCAAGCCCATATTCTCTTACTAGCCACTCAAGATTCTCGGTTGCAGCTTTAACACACCAAGGATTAACATCCATGCCCACAACCATTGCCCTCTCCAACAGCGCTTCCTGAAGAATCGTGCCAACGCCGCAGAATGGGTCAAGCAAAACTTTTCCAGATGTACACGCAGACAAATTAACCATTATCCTGGCTAGCCTTGGTGGCATGCCGAAGATTTTTCGTTGGTTAGGCTTGTAGATGTCTCTTTTCTGGAATTCAAACGGGTTATGCACAGCAACAGTGGTGGCAACCCATGTTTCGGTTCTGCCAATGCAGAATAGTACTTCTGCTTTGTTTTCAACCAAATTCTTCTTTAACACTTCAACATGGCTTAGCTGAGCCAGTTTTCTATCTTTGCCGAAACCCATAAAATTCGATTTCTTACCCAAATCAGCCAACTCATCTCTTAACAGCGCTTCCGACAAACCGTTGAATCCCCCCAGACAATGACCGCAGAGTGCTTTCAGTGCAGTATACGCTAACTCCGAACAGCATTTTCTCCGACGATTTAGCCATTCCATCAACTAAACCGCTCGATGCTAAAGATTCGATTATTTGCTGTTTTGGCTTGCTTGTTTTTTTTAAGGAACGCTTCCTTGACGGTTTCTGTTGGAAACTTTGCTTTAACTTCACCAATTTTTATTGTTCCACCCAAATCAGCAATGGCTGAAGCATCGAAGTCTTTCTCGAAGGATAGGGCGAAGAATTCTCCAGAAAAAAATTGGATTTCAAACTTGATTTCTCTGGCTTTAAAGTATGAGGTTAGCTCCGCTAATGAGAGCATCCAGTTTTTCCCTGAAATAAACAGTTCAGTTGGCATTCTGAAAATCAAAAGTAAACTAAGTATATAAGTAAATGACCGCGAATCACTCGAATAAAGCATTTTAAGTAAATAACTATAAGTTGGAAAATGCACGGAAGTATCACCGCTGATTTACAAATCGTTTAAATACCGCTGGAATGTGTAGGTTAAAAAGGGACGTTGCATGCACGCACGAAATTACAGGCACGTTAAAAATCGAGCTTACACAAGAAAAAAATACGTTAGAGGTTTTCCGCCACCAAAAATAGTAAAGTTCACTATGGGTGACACAAAGGGAACCTTTGCAATTGAAGGCAGACTTATCGCTTTAGAACGAGCTCAAATACGCCATAGCGCCTTAGAAGCAGCACGTGTGGCTACCAACCGTATCCTGATTGATAAACTCATAAACGATTATCTCATGGTCGTTAACCTGTATCCTCACATTATCCTAAGAGAAAACAAAATGATTTTCGGCGCTCACGCTGACCGACTTCAACAGGGAATGAGACGTTCCTTCGGAACACCAATCGGCACTGCAGCAAAAGTGGAAGTAGACCAAACCATCATAACCGTCAAAGTAAAAGCGGGTCAAGAGGCAGTAGCTAAGGAATCTCTTAAAAGAGGAAGCGCAAAACTTCCAATTCCATGCAAAATAGTTATCTCCAAAATTGAAGCTTCTCCAACAGTAACCGAAACGGCCGAAGCCGAATCCGGAAGCGCCTGAAGCGGAGACGGAGACGACTTGACCGTAAAAGAGAAAGAGCTCGTTTTATGGTTTGAAGATGTAAGAAATGTTGATGTTTCTATTGTTGGCGGCAAGAACGCCAGCCTTGGCGAAATGATTAATTCCGGGCTTCCTGTTCCCCCCGGTTTTGCAGTAACTGCTTTTTCATATGAACGATATATTCAAGAGAAAAAAATTGCTGAGCAAATTTACAAGATTATTAAGGAAACTGTTACAAACCCAAACGACCCCAAACAATACGATACTGCATCAAAGAAAATCCGTGAACTCATCGAAAAAACTGACATGCCAAAAGATATGGAGATCGCCATAAGAACAGCCTACAAGGAACTAAACAAACGCCTTGGGCTGAAAGACACTTTTGTTGCAGTGCGGTCAAGCGCTACAGCCGAAGACTTGCCTGACGCATCGTTTGCGGGTCAACAGGAAACTTACCTAAACGTTAAAGGAGCAGACGACCTCATCGACAAAGTGCGGAAATGCTGGTCAAGCCTCTTCACTCCACGAGCAATTTTCTACCGAAACGAAAAAGGTTTTCCGCACGAAAAAGTCTTCATAAGCGTCGGCGTACAAAAAATGGTTAACTCTGGATGCGCCGGAGTCATGTTCACGATAAACCCCGTCACTGGAAATCGTGACGAAATTGTTATCGAGGGCAATTACGGGTTAGGAGAAACTGTTGTGTCAGGCGCTGTTAACCCTGACGACTTTGTTGTTGACAAAGCAACTAACACAATTAAGGAACGAAGGATTTCTCGCAAAACAGTAGAGTACATCCGTGACCCTAAGACAGGCAAAACAGTGCACTTAGAAATTCCAGCAGAAAAGCAGAAAATAACCTGTATAGACGACCGAGAAATCTTGGCGCTTGCAGAACTTGCAAAACGAATAGAGAAGCACTACGGTAAACCCATGGATATTGAATGGGCAATTGACCAAGACCTATCTTATCCACAGAACATGTTCATAGTTCAAGCTAGGCCAGAAACAGTTTTTGGCACAAAAGAGATGGAAGCACCTAAAATGGAAGACACAAAAGCTCAAGAACAACTAAAAGTCGTAGTAAGAGGCATCTCCGCTGGACGAAGAGGCTACGGCGTAGGAAAAGCAACAGTTGTCCTAAACCCTGACGACGCAAACAGAGACATGAAAAAAGGAGATATCCTTGTTACAGGCATGACTGACCCTGACTTTGTGCCTTTCATGAAAATGGCAAGCGCCATAGTCACTGACAAAGGCGGAATCACATCCCACGCAGCCATCGTAAGCCGAGAACTCAACATCCCCTGTGTTGTAGGCACCGAAAACGCTACACAAGTAATGAAGACAGGTCAAGAATACACGGTGGATTCAAGAAACGGCGTCATCTACGAAGGCATAATGGCGCAGGCAGTTCAACCAGCCGCAGCAAACAACGGCGGCGGAGTCATGCAAGTTGCAGAAGCAGCTCCAGTAACAGCTACAAAGATTTACATGAACCTCGGAACTCCCGAGATGATTGAACAATACAAGAACTTGCCCTTCGAAGGCATCGGACTTATGCGTACAGAATTCATCTTAGCCAGCGCCATCGGCAAGCACCCCATGGCATTTGTTGATGAAGGCAAGAGCCAAGAGTTCGTTGACAAACTTGCAGACGGCATCGCAACTGTTGCCCGTGCAATCCAGCCTAAACCAGTTGTGGTACGTTTAAGCGACTTCAAAACTAACGAGTACCGCGGCTTAAAAGGCGGCGAAAAATACGAAATCGTTGAAGAAAACCCAATGTTGGGTTGGAGAGGATGCAGCCGCTACATAAGCAAATGGTACGACAAAGCCTTCCGACTGGAATGCCAAGCCATCAAGAAATGCCGCACCGAATGGGCGCTCAAAAACGTCTACGTCATGCTGCCCATGGTTCGCACACTCTGGGAAGCAAAAGCAGTTCTGCAAATCATGAAGGAAGAAGGCTTAGAACGCAACAAAGACTTCAAAATCTGGTTCATGGCTGAAACACCCTCCATCGGAATCATGGCTGACGAATTCAGCAAACTCGTCGACGGCTTCAGCATCGGCTCAAACGACATGACCCAAGGAGTACTGATGATTGACCGCGACTCAGAACGCTTAGGGCAAATGGGGTACTTTGACGAACGTGACCCAGCAGTTAAACGCATCATCGCCCACCTCATCAAAGCCGCTCACGAAAACGGCTGCACAGTCAGCATCTGCGGCGAAGGACCATCAAACTTGCCTGACTTCGCAGAATTCCTCGTCCGAGTCGGAATCGACAGCATATCCGTAAACAACGACGCCGTTGTCCAAACACGAAAACACGTTGCCAGCGTAGAACAAAAAATCATCCTTGAACGCCTCGCCGAACAAGCCGCACTAGCCCGCGGGCAACCTCTCAAGAAGCCAAAGCAAGACTGGGAATGGCAACTCTAACCCAATCCCCTTGCAACCTTTTAGCTTTCTTTTCATTTCTCTAATACCAAACGTGAGGTCAGAGTATGTTAGGGTTTGATTTTGAAGAAGAAAGAATAAAACAGGAAATCGCCAAACTCGGCGCCAAACGTGTTCTGTTGCAGATGCCTGAAGGATTAAAACCTGAAGCCCCCAAAATAGCCAAAATCGTTGAGAAAACTGGTGCGCTTGCGATAATTTCAGCTGACCCCTGCTACGGCGCCTGCGACATTGCAGTTAGTGAAGCGGAAGGTTTAGGTGTGGATTTGATTGTGCATTTTGGCCACGCAAAGATGGTTAAGCATGAGCAGGTTCCAACGATTTACGTGGAAGCCAGAGCAACTGTAACGGTTGACAAAGCTGTTGAGCAATCTCTTCCACTCTTAAGCGATTATACCACTATTGGTTTAGCAACTTCAGTGCAGCATCTGCAAATTCTAAATCAAGCAAGAGAAATCCTAACTCGCGCAGGAAAAACAGTCATAATCGGCGACACAGGACAAATGGGCTACCCTGGACAAGTCAGCGGCTGCAACTACAGCAACGTAAAATCCATCGCCGACGAAGTTGAAGCTTTCCTTTTTGTCGGCGGCGGCATGTTCCACGCCTTAGGCATTGCGCTTGAGCACTTCTAAACCAACCATCATAGCTGACCCATACGATAACAGAGCTTACTCCAATCAATGCTGAGGCTCAAAAGATTCTCAAGCAACGGTTTGCAAGCATCCAAGAAGCCAAAAACGCCAAGAAATTTGGGATTTTTGTCGGGTTAAAGCCTGGGCAAAAACATCTCGATAGCGCCTTGAAGATCAAGGAGTTGGCGGAGAAAAATGGCAAAACCGCATACCTGTTGGCTGCCAGAGAAATTACCCCTGAAACGCTCTTAGAATTTCCCTCAATTGACGCCTACGTGAACACGGCTTGCCCACGGGTTTCTCTTGAAGCAACAGGAAAGTTTGGGAAGCCTGTTTTGACGGTTAACGAGTTTATGGTGGTTTGCGGCGAAGTTTCATGGGAGAACATGCTCAAAAAAGGCTTATTCGAAAACTAGACTTGGAACGGTTCCTCTCCAAAGTTGCTCCCCAGCCAAGCCCCCAAGTGCATCTTGAACAGTACACAGTTTCAGAGCAGCTTGCCGCAAACATGCTCTACATCGCCGCCTACGCAAACAACGACATCGTTGGCAAGTCAGTGTTGGATTTAGGATGCGGCACAGGCAGGCTTGCTTTAGGTGCCTCTTACCTTGGCGCAGAATACGTGGTTGGCGTTGACATTGACAGAGTAGCCATTAAAACGGCCTTTGAAAACTCAAAGAAAGCCGATTTATCCCACGGTGTTCAATGGGTTCTTGGCGACATAAGCGCCATCGTTGGGCGATTCGATACTGTCTTGCAGAATCCGCCTTTTGGCGTGCAAACACGTGAGGCTGACCGAGCGTTCTTGGTAAAAGCCTTAGAAGTTGGCAACTCCGTTTACTCGCTCCATAGCCATCCCCGAAGTTGATGCACGCTTGATTAAGCAGCTAAAAGCCAGCCAAGGATTCCTGCAGGTTCCTGCTTCTCCTTTCCTCGAAGGGTTCATTGCAAAACATGGCGGCGCTGTTACTGCCGTCTATGCTATGCTTATGACTATTCCACGAATGTTCGAGTTCCACACAAAGCTGAAACATGACTTTGTCATCGACCTGTACGTTATCAAGAAGAAAGTACCCTGATTCTATATTGCTGGCAAAAAGCGTATTTTTGTTTATTAATCAAAAGGTTTATTGCGCAGAATGGAAACTAAGCATATGCATTTATCAAAATCAAGCTTATTTACAAGTTAAGGGAACCATCATGAGTCTAAAATCTCCAGAACAAAAAAGCGGTCATTTAGTATTGCCTGGCGAACGCTTAGGCGTTATTGAAGAATTTATTCCTGATTCGGGAACTTTCGTTAAGGACGGCGTTATCTTCTCAAAGATTGTTGGTCGTTCACTGATGGATTTACAAACCAGGCGTGTCTCCGTTTACCCCGTAGTTGAGCGGTGTAGTCGTTCCCAAAGTCGGAACTGTTGTCATCGGGCAAATCGGCAACGCCCAATCAGACAATGTTCTAGTGAAAATATTCAGGATTGGACACAAAAGAACTCTCAGGCAATTTCGGCGGTATTCTGCATGTTTCAGATGTTTCTGACAGGTACGTTGACCAAATTAGTGACGTATGTAAGCCAGGCGACATCATTACGAGCTAAAGTCATCAGCGACAAGAACCAAGTTTTCCACTTATCAATGAACGACAAAGGCTTAGGTGTTCTGTATGGTTTCTGTTCACGATGCGGCACCCTGCTTGAACAGCATGGGTATGACCTTAAATGTCCAAAAGACGGTAACGTTGAAACACGTAAAATATCTCCAGACTACGGCAAAGAACAAATTTAAAAAAAGGCGAAAACAGCATGAAAGTTAAAGTGCTAAAAAAATCAGAAAACGAGCTAAAAATCGAAATCGAAGGCTCCAGCCACGGACTCTGTAACCTGTTGGCAAAGAGACTTTTAGAAGACAAAAAAGTAGAGTTCGCCGGCTACGATGTGCCGCATCCTTTAGCTTCAAGCCCCATCATCTACATCAGAATGAAAGGCGCTAACAAGCCAGAAGACGCCTTGATTGAAGCTAGCAAAGAAAGTTCGGGAAGCCAACGATGCTTTCGGCAAAGAGCTTGAACGCGTTCTCAAAGTTTAATCCGTAATTTTTTATTTTTATTTTAGTATTCTTTGGTTAAAATTAATTCAATCTGATTGACAGTTAGTTTTGCGATTGCTTTTAATTTAAAAAACCTGTATCACTCTATAAGGTTTAAGGGAAAAAGTTTGAGCAGCCCAAAAAAATTTCGCATAATAAAACCAGAAATCCGAGTTCTCGGAATAGACGACGGAAAATTTATTCCACATACAAAAGGCACTGTTATTGTGGTGGGTGTTGTTTTTCGTGGAGGCTACTCCATCGACGGAGTAATGCATACTACGAGTTGCGATTGATGGTTTAGACGCAACTGAGCAGTTGGCTTCAATGATTAATGCTTCACCGCACCGTAAGCAGTTGCGTTTGGTAATGTTGAATGGAATAACGTTTGCAGGATTTAATCTGGTTGATATTAAAAAATTGAATGCGGCAACGAAGCTTCCTGTTTTGGCGTTGACTCATGAGAAACCTGATTTAGACGCGATCCGTGAAGCGCTCAGAAACTTGCCTGATTTCGAGGAACGCTGGAGAATAATTCTTGCAGCTGGAGAAATCCACGAGGTTAAAAACAAAGGCACCAAAATTTACCTGGAGTTAGCTGGAATTTCATTAAGCGATGCCCAAAAAATCATAAAGTTAACCTCGACAAGAAGCTGTTTACCTGAACCGCTCCGTGTTGCTCATCTAATCGCCTCTGGCATCACTCCTTGACTCTAGGCGAAATAAGAAAACGTTTAAAAGGTACAATGCTAAGGGAATCCCAAAACGGATAGAATGTGGAGCAAGGAAATATGGAATTCTGCCCTAAATGTGGTTCTCGTCTTGAGCCAAAGAAATCTAAAAGTGGTAAAGACGCAACTTTGGTTCTTGCCTGCCCTAAATGCGGTTACAAGAAGCCGGAAGCTGACAAAAAAACAGAGACCAAAGTGGCACCCAAAGTTATTCAGCATACTCCTCAACAGTTTGTAGCTGTAATCGGTAAAGAGGAGCAGAAGCTAAGCACACTTGCCGACAGTGCGCATTGAGTGTCCGCGATGCGGAAACAATACGGCATATGTTTGGCAAGTCCAAACACGCGGGGCAGATGAATCTTCAACTCAGTTTCTGCGTTGCACCAAATGCAATTACACCTACAGAGAATACAGCTAAACGTTGTCCTTTTCCTTTATTTTGCTCCCTGTCTGCTAAGGGGCATAGTGCTCTTATAATGCACATTCTTTTTTAAATCGAAGACGCATCGTTAATGTTATGTGCGGCATGAACAACGACTCACTTCGCCAAAAAACAAAGATTACTCAAATATCCTCCTTAAGCTCCTGCCGCTCATCGCATTCGCTGTTCCCTTGGCGCTACTTTTTTTTCTGAATCCGAAGGATCCATACCTGAATATTTCGGCACAGGATTCTTTCCAGTCAATGTGGAAGGGCAGAACCTTTCAGTTGTTCTTCATCTGGCTGGTTGCGTTGGAGTTTATTCTTAGTTGGGAAACCATCAAGCTGAAAATAAGCAGACAAAACAAAGCAAGAGCTCCTCGCTTTTGGTGTTGTTTTGTTGCTTCCCACTTTGTATGTTATATTTGAGTATTATTTGGGGTTAAACGCTGCAATCTCAAACTGGGCAGCTACAAAACGGGGTTGCCTTTTCGGGTTCTATGCCGCTTGCAATCGAGTACCTTGTCTTTTCGCTTCTTTTTTGTGTGACTGTTTTCTTGTCTTTTGGAAAGAAGGGATTGGCGGGTTTTGCCTTGCCCGCTTTGTTTGCAGCGCTAATCGGCGGTCTCTACACCATCGATAACGTGTTTCCCTACGGGCAATTTACGCCATTTCAGATTCTTGTTCCCACAACAGCCACTCTTGCCGCTGGCGTTTTGGGTTTGATGGGGTACGCAGTTGTGCCTGGCACTGAAATCGGAACTGGAATGCCAACCTTGCAAGTTACTGGTGCATTGGGAACCGCGAAGTTTTCGATAGCGTGGCCTTGTGCAGGCATAGAAAGTCTACTTATCTTTACGGCTGTGGCTTTGCTGTTTTTGAAGCGGATGAATATTTCTTGGAGAGCCAAAGTAGGTTACTTCGCCTTTGGCGCAGCAATCACCTACTTCATAAATGTGCTGAGAATAGCAGTCATCTTCACCATTGGAGTGCAGTTTGGCGCCGAATCTCCAGAGGTGCAGGCATTCCACTTCAACTATGGACCACTATACGCGATGGCATGGATTATTTCTTACCCCTTGATTATTCTGGCAAGCCAAGGCTTATGGAGAAAAGTCAAAAACAGAAAGTTAGGAAACCTCAACCAGCACAGCTAAGCCCTGCTTAACCAAGATTTGTGCGTTCTGAGGCGGCAAAGACGCAACATCTTCCGCAACAAATGGACCATACGATTTCATGTCTGCGCCCATAATGGCTGGGATGCTCTTTAAGAATCGTATCGTGGACCTTTTATGGGGTTGGGGTGCGGATGCTTTTGCTTCGACTCTAACTGTGACTTTGATTGGTTCAATAGTGAGTTGGCCCTGCATTAAGTCGTCAGCGAACTTGTGGTAAGACTTTGTGAAATCGGCAAAAGTTTCACACATTTTGGATTCTTCAACGGTTAGCAGCTCATAGGGAAGTTTTTGGGTTTTGGTAACGGTTTTGATGATTTTTCTGTATCTTGCCCCGAGCAGTTCCTTAAGCATCCTCTCAACGTTTGATGATTCATGCTCAAGTAGGTTCATTTTGACGGATTTTTTATCAAGCACCTTGTCTTCTTCTTTTATGCGTCGTAGGTACTCTGCGATTTTAGCGTAGAAGTCTTGCGGTAAACCTCCAAGCGTGGGGTCATCGATTTCTCTTTGCCAAGCCGCGTAGAGTTCATTGTACATTAATTCGCCACCACAGCTCTTCTCTTACAGATAAGCATAACTGCTGCAGCAACCGGCAACTCAACAGTTTGATTCTTGTATGGACCCAACGTTTCCCCACTCAACCTAAACTCTGGCGCATCAGACACCAACACCTTCACTTCCCCCTTTTTAAAAGCTACCGCTCCAGAGAACGGGTCAAAATCCTGCAGATTCTTGGCTGGGAACTCAACTTTTTTTAAGCCTGTTTTGCCGTGCAATGTGCCGTTCATTCTGATTAGGCGGTGAATGTCGGTGGTTACTACGGTGTCGATTTTTGAGGATTGGGTTTCTCTTATGTACTCGGCTAGTTTTATCCACGTTTGAACCTTCACGCCTTTGATGCTTTCCCATCTTCCTTCGATGATGGCGCGTTTAATGATGGCTTCCCTGTTATCCAGAATGGCCTTGTTGTTTAAGCCGACTGCTCTTAGGTCTTCTTTGGTTGCGTTCAAAAGAAAATCCTGCATTCCAACCTTCAAGCGTCGGTTCCACCCGAAATTGTGAAGACTAAATTTTTTGGCTGAGGCACGTTTCCCACGCCGTCCACGTTTCTCCTCCGCGTCTTTATCGAGGATACTAATACCCAACCCCGTCACGTAATCAACGATTTCTTTGCGTGCCAACGCATCCAGCGACCTGACGGATTCATTCTCGACATGTACGTGGTATCCTCTGTGTCCTGAAAAATATACGTGTAGCTCATCTTGGGAAAAACCAAAATCGTTCTCCAACATGTCAAGGAGCTTGGCGGTTTCGTCGCGGGCGGATTGAATGCACAAATCACAGGCCCAAATTTTGGTATCAAACTTTGTTGCTTCACAGCAGGGGCAAACTTCCGGGGTGATTCCTCTGCCTTCAAAACCGCATTTTGCACATCTAAATTCGTCATGGATTTTGTTGCATGAAGTAGGTATGTGGTCTGCGTCTATGTCGAAGACCAGGTCGGAGCCTATCCAGCCTTTTTTGTCCATGTCAAGGTCTGGGTTTTGGTAGTAGGCGCAGGAATGGTAAACATCCGACGGCACAGTTTCGGCAAGCGTTGCTCTTAGGTTTTTGAATTCAGCGAACCTTCGGTGCCTAACCATGAATCGTTCTTTGAACATGAGGTAGCCAAATTCCCTCTGCTCAGGGAGGACTGGAGCAGGAATCACTGTGGAGGGGTCTTGGTAGTATTCGGTGAATTTTTGGTAAACGAATTCTCGAGAAGCCTCCATACCCTACCCTCTTTTTGATACAGTAATTACTCCATTACCTTAAATTTAACTTATACCGATAAAACTAAAATTCCCCATTATGTTTAGCTTTTGAGTAAGCTTTGGAAGAAACTGAACTGCAAAGGATTACTGGTGAAACAGAGCATGATAATCATGAATATCAACCAGAGGATAGTAACCTCTAACTCTTTTTTGCGTTGAGGAATCAACGTGTACACAAAAATAAAAGGTATGTACCAATATTGGAAGAAAGGCAACATGAAACTTGGCAAAAGCAAAAAAATCGCTGATAACGAAAGCAAACTGTTTTTGTTAAGCATGTAAGCTGCATAGACCAAGGTGACTGCAAGAGTTAACAAAATAGAGGCTGATTGGTAGTTCCAGCCGACTTGAGAATGAGGTCCAAAAGCGTTGATGACGTTCATAACCAACTCCTGTCTAGTTTGCAAGAGAAATGGTGCACTCAAGTAAGCCGTAAACCCAGTAACTGCCAACAAAACGGTGCCTGCAATAACCGCTTTATTCTGGAGCAATTTCATAGGTCTATTTTCGATAAGCTTCAGTGAACCCACGATAATCAGGGGCAGCAGGAATATGCCCGCTTGATACTTTAAAAAGACGGAAACAGCAATAAGCAAAAAGAAGTAGTCATAGCGTTCATTCAAAAACATCGTTACTGCAAGCAAGGCAAAGAGGAACGCCACTGAATCAAACATGCCGCCGGCGGCGTACAGTGCCAATGAGACGTAAATGGTGACGAGCCCAGCAATTTTCCAGAATAAATGCGCATTTTTCTTTAGAAAAACGCTGAGGAAGAAGTATAGACAAATGTGGGCGAAGACAAGAAAGAGGGCAATCTCAAGCTTGTAAACCAAAACTGGGTCAAAGCCGCTCTGCAGCAAAGCGCCAAATGGCATAAACAATAGAATGCTGCCTAGTGGATACAGATGCGGCATTTCGGGCCAAGTTACAAACATGTAACGCGAACTGTCTTGGCTTGCAAGCGTTCCTAAAGGTTGGTTAAACACTGATAAACCATCTTTGAGAAACAGGCTTGAAACGTAGCTGTCTCTGGCATGGTCGGTATACCAGTTATTGAATGTTGCAAGCGGGCTAGAATTTACTGCTAAAACAACAAGCCAGAGAACCAACGACAGCAATAGGAGAGCCAGCAAGCGATTGCGGAAAGCCTTGTTTAGAGGCTGAGAATAAGGGGCTGCTCCTAATTTTTCCGTTAACTTGGGAAAAGACCATTTTAAAGTGATAAGCAAGGCGGCTCCTGAACTTAATAAGAACATGATTCTTGCTGGAGCGGTAAGCCAGGAGAATGGATAGAGGACTTGTGGCTTCTCAACTGTTGCTTGAAAGTGGATCCAGCTTGGGTTTGATGTGTTAGAATAGAAGACTACTTCGTAATAGTGAGGGTCAGCAGTAAACGAGTAGGTAACGTTTAGGTTTGTGGGGCTGGAGTAGATGGTGCCATTCGATGTTACGATGGAAAAGTTTTTTATAAACGCTGTTGGGCAATCAACCGTTACTGAGACGTTTTCTCCGCCGCGGAAAGCGCCTAAGCCCTGCCTGTAAGTTTCGTTTTGACTTAGCCTGAAGGAATCGTTGATGACTGTGATTTTTTGGTTGCTGTTTGTAGTAACTGGAAACAGGCTTGCGACTGATAGAACGATGCTTAGCACTAGGAACACAATAGCGACTAAGAGAAGAATTTTAGTCTTGCCAAGCTTCTTCATTAACCCAACTCTAGGCGGGTAAAAATAGAATCCGCGATGTATTTAATTCTGTGTTAACAACGAAGCGTTAACTCTGCCAGGCACCTATGAACGCCAAACTGCCTTCATAGTGTACGATAAGTAACTTTTAATTTCGGTCCCTGAAAGCTTGGATTTTCCACGTTTCCTATTGACAAACAATATAGGCGTTTCTTTAACGTTGAAATTTCTCAGCGCTGCCTGCCTTACTGTTTCTATCTGGATTTCGTATGTGTGGCTGTGCAGGTTTCCGATGGCTTCTTTGAGGAATTTTGTGGAGTAACAGCGGTAACCGCTGGTGCAATCTTTGAGTTTTAATCCTAAAGAAGCTCGGGCGATGAAGTTGGCTGTTTTGCTGATTACTTTTCTTGTAAACGGCCACCCAGCGATTCTGCCTCCCTTGACATATCTGCTGCCGATGACAATCCCACAGTCACATTCCCTCATGGTTGCTAACAGTTGAGGGATGTCTTGGGGATTGTGGGAGTAATCAGCATCCATCGTGAAAACGTATTTTGGGGGTTCTTTAGCTGACAGGAATATTTTGAATCCGTCAGTTATGGCTGTGCCCAAACCCGTTTTTTTGGGTCTAACATAGAGCTTGATGTTGGGGTATTTTTTCTGTTTTTCCTGCACAATTTCTGCGGTTCCATCTGGGCTGGAATCATCGATAACCAAAATGGACGCATTCAACTTTAAACCTTCAATATCGTCAATTAATTTCGAGATGTTCTCGGCTTCTCCGTAAGTGGGGAGAATTATGCCAACTTCAGAGGTAATCATCGAGTCACCAATTAACTGATAAGCCATAAAAAATTTTGCCATCCCTATAAGAGTTTAATGAACTAATAAATCTTAACAAGTTATTCCGCCTGAGTCATTGCCTTCTGTTTTCTTTTATAATATGCCAGCGGATGATAAATGCGGCGACAGACCTCATCCCGGTTTTTGCATACACCGTGCGTCTGCAAAACTGAACATTGAGGGCACGTGTACTTTGTTCCAGACCCGCGTTCTCCAGCGATGTGCTCGATTTGGTAGCGGGTTAATCGTTCGTTGTAATCTGAGAAGGTTTTAAACATCTCATTCAACCCTTCCGGAGTCATTCCGATGTTTACTAGAAACGAAGTTAAAGTGAAGCGTCCAATGTGTGAGAGGTGGTGGCTTTGGGCTGCATCGGCGTAGAGCGCGTTTATGCACGGTGGGAAAGCTGTTTGGACGACAACTTTGGGCATTTCTTCAATTTCTTGCCCCATTATATCCTGTGCCAACTTTGTTAATCCTTCAGCGATAGCTGTTATCTCTGCTGGAAGGTTTTTGATTTCTGGAACATCGAGCCTTTTCTCCACCCGATTCTTTACTTCTTCCTGCAGCAGACGAACCACCTTATCTTTATTTAAATAAACCATGCCTTTGTCCATAATTTGGTTAACAAGCTTCCACTCCGAACCATGCATGTGAGCAGCATTCTTCAAGTAGAAACCAAATCCTACACGAAAATCCTTGCCAAAGCTCCCTTCAGCAATGTCCCAATCGAAGTCTTGGGCAATAGCAAAAATTTTTCCTTTACTCTCACCAAGAAATTGTGCATGCGCCGTTTTTGCAACAGACAAAGCATATCTTTTTTTTATCCATGAATTTTTGGTGGCTATAACCAAAATAAGAGCCGCGGCAAAAGAGGAAATTTCTGCCCTTCTGTCTCTTACTGCGTCTCCTGTATTTACTTCCAAGATTGCTTTTTCTACACGGTTTTGCGCGCGGTCAAAAACGGGTTTTTCCGATGATAAGCTGCCGATTGTAAACTGTAGTTCTTCTATTTGTTTGGAGGCTTGTTTTAAAAATGGGTATTTGGCAAAATCTTCAGAAGATAATGCCGATTCCATTTGCAATTGGCGTCATTACTCTGTTTCGATTCTTGGCGCCAAAAAGAAGGTTAACTTTCCCTCTTTTGTCTGTTGGAAGTCGATTCTTACAGGCATGTCACTTGAGAATTCAAGAGTTGCTATGTCGGATGTTGCTGACGCTGCTTTTATGATTTCTGAGAGGTAGCTTAGGCTGAATGTTGCTTTGGCGTTCTCTTTAACTTCCAAATCAAGCAATGCATCGTTACCCTTTTGGAGAGTTATGGTTGCCCCCATCAAGTCGCCTGAGGCGCTGAGAGTCAGTTTTTCTGGTTCAGCCTCGATTCTTACGTGGTCGCTGACGAGCTGGGCATCTTCGATTGCTTGGCTTAAGCCTTGGGTTGTAGTTTTGGCTTTAACGTTGAAGCTGATTTTTGGAGTTGGAACTTCTTCCTCGGAGGCTTCAAGCGTCGGCATCGTAAAGTTTCGGCTGTATTTTCCAGTTATCGTAACCAATAATCGTCCAGTTTTGTCGTCTAAAGACAGCTCAACTGCCTCGTCTTTTCCGGCGCGTTTGAGAAGTTTTAGCAGTTCGCTTATGTTTAAGCAGATTTTTGTCGGCTCAGTTGCAACGTATTCTTGGAAAATAGATTTTGGCCATTCAAAATCAATCATGGCTACGCGTGATGGATCCATGGCTCGAAGTTTTAAGCCTTCGGCGTCAATTTTGAAGGTTGCTTCATCAACTAGGATTGAGATGGCGGTTGCCATATCCCGCAGGAGTTTAGCATCAGACACTTTAAGCTTGAACATGTTACCTCTTCCTCGCTTAATCATGTATTGTAAATTTATATAGCTATTGATTACGCTTTGAGTTAATAAAATTGTTCCTAACCAAACCAAAAAATAAGCGTTTGGAAGCAAAAACCCTTCTCAGCAGCATCCCAAGACCACAAGAAATATACCTAATGTAACATTAAGTATAATGTCGATAATATATGACTGAATGTCTGGCAAAAACAAGAAAGGTCGGGGGCTCATTAGTGGTAACTTTGCCCAAGGAACTAGTTGAAAGCAAGAAGATAAAGGAAGGCGAAATCATCGAAATCAGCGTAAAGAAACTGCGTAAGGAAGGTTTTGGAATCCTAAAAGGCGTAGGTCCATTTACCGCTGAAGATGAGCTGAAAACACATGACTAAACATGTTATCGATGCTTACGCATGGATCGAGTACCTGGATGGAAGCAATTCAGGCAAAAAAGTAGCCTCAATCATTGAAAACGACGATACAATCTATACTTGTGCAATAACAGTTGGCGAAGTAGTGAGCAAGGTTGCGCGTAAGGGCAAGGATGCAAAAATCGCTTACGACGTTTTGTTAAGCAATTCTCAAATTATTACCGTAGATGAAGAGCTTTCACTACAAGCTGGGTTTATTCACTGTGAAATGCGAAAAACCTCAAAAGACTTTGGCCTAGCCGACGCCTATATTTTAGCTACCGCTCGAAAACTCAAATCAAAAATTTTAACAGGCGACCCCCACTTCCAAGCGATTAAGGAAGCAGTCATGATTTAGAAATCCTCCACCAATCAATGCAAACGGAATGGGACATCTATTTTTCTTATCTGGACAATGTTGTGCCTTTATATTAGGGGTATAGAAAAAAATTGCAGCTATGTTCAAGGCTTGGATTGTCTTTTACAGCTCTCTAAAGCCCTTGGACTCTTGTTTTTTTGCTTTAAAAGTCATAAAGTATAAGAATGTGTATGTTTCTTTTATGCAAAGCTGGTCGAATCCGTGAACGTTCCTAAAGAAGTAAAGACTTACTGTCCAAAATGTAAAGTTCATCAACTTCATAGTGTATCTCTCTATAAGCCTGGAAAACGCAGAGCTTTAGCAAGAGGCGAACGCCACCACGCGCGTGAAAAAGAGGGTTACGGTGGACAAAAATATCCGTTGCAGCGAGAATTCGCTAAAACAACAAAAAAACAGACTTTGCGTTTAAAATGCAAAGTTTGCAATTACATGCGTCACAAAGACGGCATCCGACTAAGAAAACTAGTCATACAATAAATGTATGGAGTAGAAAACTATGTCTGATTGGAACAAACTTATTCCGAAACCGAGAAGCGTCTTCCTACGGGTTAAATGCCAAAAATGCGGCAACGAACAACTCATCTTCAGCAACGCAGTCAACAAAATAACCTGCAATGTCTGTGGAGAATTGTTAGCTGAACCCTCTGGTGGAAGAGCAAAAATCAACGGTGACGTCCAAGCAGTTCTCGAGTAAGAGATGAGCCCTAAAATGGCTGGGCGTAAGCTGGATTGGCCTGAAGCTGGCGACTTGGCACTTTTAAGAAGGGACCACTAATTGGTTTGGCAACTACGTAAATGCGTTAACTGCGAAAAATACACGTTAAACAAAACTAGTTGCCCCTACTGTGGTGGACCAGTCCGGATTCCACATCCACCCAAATTTTCCCCAGACGATAAATACCTAAAGTACCGAATGGCAATGAAAAGGAGCGCAACCACGGAATGAAAGAAACTTACATCAAAGAATTTGCTGAAATCCAACCCAACAACCCCATCCTCATCGAAGGATTACCCGGCTTAGGCCTCGTAGGCAAAATCGCGTTGCGCTACCTCATTAAGCAGTTGAAAGCCAAAAAAATCGCTTACCTCTATTCACCGCATTTTCCATACTTCGTTTTAGTTAACAAAAAAGGCAACGTGCGACTCCTAAGAGGAGCATTCTACTACTACCAAAACCCCAAAGGAAACGACATCATCCTCTTCACGGGCGATAGCCAATCCCAAACAATCGAAGGACAATACGAAATCGCAGACCGAATGCTTGACTTCAGCGAAAAACATGGCGTAAAAACAATCGCAACAATCGGCGGCTACCGCATGGAGCCCAAAGAAAAACCCAAAGTCTTCATAGCCGCAACCTCCCAAGCTGTCCTGCATAAAGCATTGGAAGCTGGCGCAACACTAAGCGCTTCAGGAAGCCCAATCGTTGGGACCGCAGGACTAATACTTGGCTTAGCAAAATTCAAGAAAATAGACGCACTGTGCCTGCTCGGTGAGACACGTGGTTATTTGCCTGATCCTCTTGCAGCCAAAAGCGTTCTAGAAGTGTTAAAATCAACCTTCAACTTTGACTTGGACCTCACAGGCTTAAACGAGGAGATTGCTAAAGCCGAAACAATGGTTACGCGCCTACAACAGATAGAAGAAAAACGCGCCATACAAGCAGAAGAAACCAAAAAACAAGAAGATAAAAAAACAACCTACATTTCTTAAGCAAAATCTTTCTTTATAATATCCACGGTTTTTGTGGCTGCTGTGCCATCTCCGAAAGGTGACACAGAAGGCAACTTCTCCTCTTCCAATAATGCTTCGTGTATAGCGGCTAAAATGTTGTTTTTGTCGGTTCCAACTATTTTGGCGAAACCCGCTTCAACTGCTTCTTGCCTCTCCGTTGACAAGCGAATCACCAAAACCCGTTTCCGTATGCCCGGCGCCGTTGCTTCTTCCTGTATGCCGCCCGAGTCAGTGATGATTAAACTGCAATTTTTCATCAGAACCAAGAAATCCAAGTACCCCAACGGCGCAAGAATCAGCACGTTCTTCATTTTTTCCATTTGCGATAGCATGTTGTTTTCTTGCAGCCGCTTTCTCGTTCGTGGATGCATCGGATAAACAATGGGAAGCGGCGATTTTGAGAAAACCTCCATAAACGACTCAAGAAACGCAATGTCATCAACGTTTTCGGCGCGATGCGCGGTTGCTAAAGCGAATTTTTTGAAAGGTATCCTTTCCATTATCGTTGATTTTTTTTCGGCTATGGGCAAATGCTGGATTACGGCGTCTATGGCGGTGTTTCCTGTGAGGTAGATTTTGCCCCAAACATTCTCTTTTATGAGGTTAGCCTTTGCTTTTTCTGTTGGCGTGAACAAGTAGTTAGATATGTGGTCGGTTAAGCGTCGGTTGTGTTCCTCGGGCATGCGAAGGTCAAAGCTCCTCAAGCCAGCTTCCACATGACCAATCGGTATTATCCGTTTGTTTGCCGCAAGTGCCGCTGACAGAACGGTGTTTGTGTCGCCTTCAACTAAAACAATAGATGGCTCAATTTTCTCCAGCAACTGATCCATCTTCATCATTATCTCTGCAGTCTGCGCTCCAGGCGAAGAAGCCTCAATTTTCAGCGAGTAGTCGGGTGAGGCTAATTCGAGGTTTTCGATGAATTGCTGAGACATGTTGTAGTCGTAGTGTTGACCGCAATAAACAAATACAGAGGGCAATTTGGCTTTGTTTAAGGCTCGAATTATTGGAGCCATCTTGATTATTTCTGGTCTTGTTCCTGCAACCACAACAACTGGCTTCATAACGCTCAATCACGCTTATGTCTTCTTTAGGCATCCTTCTCGAGGCTCATAAATCGTTCCTTCCCGCAGCAGTTGCCCTATCATGCGTTCAATTTCGCCCCTTGGAATCTTCTGCTTGGTTTCCAACTCGTTCACAAGCGCATCTTTCTCGACAATGCCCGTTATCTTCTCCATATCCATAAGCGTTGATAGCACAACATGCAACCTGTCTCGGATGCTCTTGGGTCTTCCAGTCATAATCAAGTCAATGTCCACTTTGTACGAGGACATGTCGATTCCCACTTCCTCAAGAGACCTCTTCATAATGGCAATGGCTGCGTCTGCATCTGCTGCAGTGACTTCTTTGCGCAGGGCAACGCGTGCTCTAGCTTCTGAAACACGAACCAAGGATTCCAACTGACGCGCAGTTATTGCCACGGGTGAGCCTTCGGTTTCGCTTGCTGAACGCATAGCTAAGTAAAAGTCCTTGAGCCGATTTGACGCATCAATGCTAAGCGCTGGTTTGATGCTTTTAGCAAAACTCACGTATTTCCGTAGCAGTTCTGCATCAACCTGTGCTTCTACGGGGCTTACTCCTCTTCGGTGGATATCCAAGACGTGCTGAGACATCTTAGTATCAGATTCCTTATTGGGCACATCTCGAAGGACGAAGATTAAGTCGAAACGAGAAAGAATGGTGACTGGCAATGAAATGTTTTCAGCCACAGTCCTGTTTGGTTCATACCTACCCAACGATGGGTTCGCCGCTGCAAGAACCGCAGTTCTTGCATTCAATGTGGCAACGATGCCTCCTTTTGCTACTGAAACCGTGTGCTGTTCCATGGCTTCGTGGATGGCAACGCGGTCTTCGGGACGCATTTTGTCCATTTCGTCGATACATGCGATTCCTTTGTCTGCGAGGACGAGTGCGCCTGCTTCAAGGCTCATGCTTCCACCCTTCTCTCGGACTACGGCTGCGGTTAAGCCTGCAGCGGTGGTGCCTCTGCCTGAAGTGTACAGCCCACGCGGCGCTATTCTAGCGACGTACTGGAGTAACTGCGATTTGGCTGTGCCTGGGTCACCTATTAGGAGCGCGTTCATTTCGCCTCTCACGTTTACGTCTGGCAGGCTCTTTGAAACTCCGCCGAAGAGCAGGTACATTATTGCTTCTTTGATGTGCTCTAAACCGAAGATTGAGGGCGCGATGGAGGTCATGATTTTGCGGTGCACCTCTGGATCTTTGGATAACGCGATCATTTTGGCTTCTTCTTCAGGTGTGGGCGGTGAGGTTTCGGGTTCTTTGCCCAAGACTTCTATGGAGTTGGCATCTAGTTGGAGGATGAATGTGCGGAGTTTTCCCATGCCCATCAGCGACGGCGCAAACGCACGTACTGTACCAACTATAGACACGTGGTCTCCTGGTCTGGCTACATCGACTATTTCGTCGCCGACAAGTTTCACAGCTAATACACGTGGAAGCTGTCCTGGCGGAAGATCCTCGGGCTTTTCTTGCAAACGAAGGTCCTGTGAATCAATGAATGTTGATTCTTCTTGGCTAAACTCGAATGGTCCATCTCTACCGCAGTCCGGAGCAACGCACACTGCTGGTGCCTTCAAAAATTGTCC
Organism: Candidatus Bathyarchaeota archaeon; assembly: GCA_963695285.1. Classification (GTDB taxonomy): domain Archaea; phylum Thermoproteota; class Bathyarchaeia; order Bathyarchaeales; family Bathycorpusculaceae; genus Bathycorpusculum. Next base: position 402,923 of record OY968763.1, on the reverse strand, counting down.
CGTTTGCTCAACTTGATTCATTGTTCCGCAGCGTTTGCATTTGAAGGCGCCTATCTGAACCATAGGTCGCACAGGAGTGGCTCGCACCACTATGCCTTCAATCATGACGAGTTTACTCATCTGCCTTGAACCGAGCTTCCGAAGAACCTCTTTACCCAGAAGCTTCACGATTCTTACAATGACCTTCTCTATTTTCTCAGCGTACTCTGCATCTTCTATTCGAAGTTGCTCGTATGCTCCTTTGCCTGCATGCTGCAGGTACTCTTCAGGCTTGTTGAGCAGTAGTTCTGCGAGTGCTTGGTCGAATCCGTAAAGCTCCTCAAAATCGATTGTTAATGAGCCTTTTCCCGAGATGGCTAACTGGGCAATTCTCTGGCGGTACTTTTCTTTTTTGAAGAATTCTTGAAAACGCTGCTGAGGATCAATAGTTTCCAGCTTCGCCATCCTACTTCTCTCCAGCGTTTTCTAAAATCTTGGATTTCCATTCAGAAATGATTTTGACTAATTGCTCGTAAACAAGTCTTTCTTCGCTTGTGAATTTTTTTAGAACCTGGTCACTTTGGGCTGGAGCAGCGGATATGGCAACTATTTTTTTCAGCCTCGAGTTTACGATGTCGCGTGCTAGCTGCCTTGCACGGTCGTATTCTTGGTATTTCTCGGATTGTTTTTGGGCTTGATCTTTTAGGTCGCCTATGAACCTGCGGAGTTTCGGGTAAAAATCTCCTGGCAGCTCAGAGATTTGCCCTGGAATCTGCACGCCTTCCTTCCACTGCGCCTTAAACAGTTTGGTGGCGTCAAGGATGTCGTCTTCTCGGAAATGCACCATGCCTGCAGATGCGAGTTCTTTGGCTACCCAAAAATAAATTTCGTATTCGTTTCCTTCGTCGAAGGGACCAACAGTTAAGCCGGCAAGCTTGATTTCTGGGCAGTTGCGGTTCGCTACGATTTTAACAAGGGAGTTCTCATAGCAAAAGTCCAGTGTGCATATTTTCGCTGCCAAACCCTATTCCCTCTCAATCTGCTTGCCCTTTTCGGGATTCAACACATATAGCGAATAGGGTTTTAAGGGTTTGGTTAGAACGACGCTGAACTATTGGAAATGGAATTTAGGTCTTTTTTGTTGCAAAAAACTGTTTTTTCTTTTAGAATCATGGCCATAGTCCCAGTACTTTTATTGCATTAGCCACTCTTCCCACGCCCAGCATTAACGCGCCCGTGCGCATGTCGCTCTCTTCCTTCTCTACAATCGCTTCGACATCGTTGAAGGCTTTAGTCATTTTGGTCTTCGAGTTTTCGATTGACTATTCTCCAGCGGCCACTGTTCCCGTGTTAGGTTCTGCACCCATTCGAAATAGCTGACGGTTACGCCGCCGCTGTTGGCGAGGATGTCTGGGATAAGGCAGATTTCTTTTTCGTAGAGAATTTTGTCCGCTTCTGGCGTAGTTGGTCCGTTGGCGGCTTCAGCAACCATCTTGGCTTTGATTTTGTCCGCGTTCTTGCGGGTAATCTGATTTTCCAAGGCTGCGGGAATGAGCACATCGCATTGCAAGTTCAAGCAGTTCCTCGTTGGTTATGTTCTTGCAGCCTTTGTAGTTTTGGACGGTGTTGGTTTTTTCTTTGTGCGCTAAAACATCTGGTGGGTTTAAGCCGTCTGGGCAGTAGATTCCTCCTGTGGAGTCGCTTACTGCTACTGACTTTGCAGCCGATTTCCTGCGCTGCCACCGCCGCGTGGTAGCCGACGTTGCCAAAGCCCTGAATGGCGACTGCGGCGCCTTTGAGTTTTAAGCCGTTGTTTTCTGACGCTTGCTTTACGCAGTGGATGACGCCTCTGCCTGTGGCTTCGGTTCTGCCCCATGAACCGCCAATCTCGACTGGTTTGCCAGTGGCGCTTTCGGGTATTCTATAGCCTTTAAGTTGGCTGTAAGTGTCCATTATCCACGCCATAGTTTGCGAGTCAGTGTACATGTCTGGCGCAGGAATATCCATGTGTGGACCAAGGTACTCGGAGATTAAGCTGACGTACCTTCGGGTTAACCGTTCGAGTTCGTGTTTGCTTAGTTTTTTGGTGTCTACACATATGCCGCCTTTGGCTCCGCCGAACGGTATGTTGGCGATGGCGCATTTCCAAGTCATCAGCATCGCAAGCGCGGTCACTTCGTCAAGTGTTATGTTTGGGTAGTAGCGGATTCCGCCTTTGAAAGGTCCTCGTGCATCCCAATGCTGAACCCGAACGCCGTTAAACACGTTAACTGTTCCGTTATCCATGCGGATGTCGATGCTGACAGAGATTGAACGTTTGGGTTGGCTAAGCATCTTGTGCATGCCTGAATCCAGCCCTAACTTTTTTGACGCTAACTTCAGTTGACATTAGAGCAACGGTTAGCGGTGTATGTTCTTCTGCCATAAAGCAAGCCTTCTATAAACTAACTGTTAAGCGGAATGGCTAGATAAGAATTTTGTGTGTTTGGTTGATGCTTTCGTATACGAAGCGTGCTGTTCCGGTGCTCTGTCGATTATCACTGGCGCTCGATTAAAATGACAGATAAATGTATCATAACGCTAAGTTTGTTATACTAGAAAATCAGATATTATGCTGATTTAAAGTTAAGAAATTAGATTTGTTTGCAAGATACATTAGAATTTTGCAAGGTATTCTTCAAACTGCTTCCTATCCCTCAAACACTGGGGGCAAACACAGCTAAACGGCAGATTCTTGGTAGTGCATAACTCGTCGTATTTGCAGTCGCCGCATGCAAAATCTTTGCCGCATCGGGTGCAGCTTTGAAGAAAAATCACTTCAGTGTTAAGGATGCCGCTGATTAGTGTCCATGAGTTTCTCGATGTTGTTGTAGCTTTTGATGGAGTAGAGGCATTGCTCACGGTTGTAATCTTATCCCCAAGTTTATCAGAAGCATGAACTTTTCTTTTTCAACCCGTGGAAGCTTGAAGGCTTTCTTATTCAAAACCGTCATTCTCTACTCAGAACCTGTTCATTTTAATTAGGAAATCAACTTCTTCAGGCGTAAACTTGAACCAAGCTATCGAGCGGAGCTGCTTTTTGTTTCTGCAAAATCATCTTTACGAAAGGAACAAAATCGTGTTTTGCCGTTGCGTGGGAAACGTGGCATTGGGCTCCGATTTTGCCGCATATGCCGTCAAGCATGGTTCTTTTGCCCTTAGTCCAGAACAAAGTGATGATGCGAATTGGCGGCGAAATGAACTTGAAGGGTTTGTAGGATTGGGGGTTTACTGCGGCTGCTTGTGGAGAGGCAGTTGAAGAAGTACTTCAGAAGATGCCAGTTTTCTGTTCCGATTCTGCCGCGGAAAACGTCGGCTTGCGAAACAAAATCGTATGCGGCTGCGAGCTCCGCTGGGTCAGTGTATCTTCTTGGGAGGTTGTCGCTTACGGAAAGTAGAAAATCGTCGTAGTCGACGTTTGAGTAGCTAAGTAAACTTGACACTTCGGCGATTGATTTTGCAGTGAAGAAACCTCTGAGGGTGTCGTCCATGCTGATGTCTTTGTTTCTGGAACTCAACAAGCGCTGTATCCTGAAGCGTTAGCGTATGATCTTCTTCGCTTAAGCTCTGCAGGTCGTTTATGGCTGAGCGAACGTCGCCTCGGCTGTTCTGGGCAATTCTCTCCAGCGCCTCAAACTCTGCCTTAACATGCTCCAGCAGACAGATCTTCTGCAGCAAAGCAATTACCAGTGGAATGCGTATTTGTTGGAAACGTATGAGTAGGCACACTTTCTTTAGCGGTCGCAGTTTGTCTATGTCGGGGTCGTTGGCGGCCATTATGACTGGCGTGCGTGCTTCTTCAACGATTTTGATGATTGCGCCTACGCCGCCTCGGTCTTCGTTGCCTGCGATGCCGTCGACTTCGTCGAGGAAAAGAAGGTTTCCTTTGCCTTGAGTTTTGACTTGAAAAGTTATCTAAGGCCACATAGGATGTGGCTGGTTTAGCAACGGCGTTAATTGCTTTTTCCGAGCGTGTGTCGCTTGCGTTCATCTCGATGATGGTGAAGCCGAACTCTTTTGCGGCAGCATTAACCAGCGCCGTTTTTCCCACGCCAGGCGGTCCATAGAGCAGCACTGCCTTTTTGCTTCGGCGTTTGCTCTTAAGCCACTCGACAAAGGTAGCTTTAGCTTCTTCGTTGCCGATGATGTCTTCTATCTTTTTTGGGCGGTACTTTTCAACCCATAAAAGATCATTTCGCAGCATAAGTTTCCTCTACATTCTTCCCAAACTTCGCAAACTGAGCCAGAAGCGCGCTGAGTTGGATGTCGCTGTTTGCGCCCTGTGTTAAGCGGTAATCGTATTCGCCGATGATGTTTGACAGGTCGGCTTTCTGTTCGGGCGTTAAATCGGACATTTTAAAGATTTCCCGTTGTACTTGGCGGATGATTTCGTTGCCTGAAAAGCCAAAGGAGCCCATTATTTCATACATTGTTTTCCGTGCTTCGATGAAGTCGCCGTAGAGTGCTTTTCGAATCATTTTTTGGACCTGCATGGGGCTAGCTTCGCCAATGACCAGCGAAACCGTTTTTTCATCCACGCATCCTTCTTTGTAGGCGGATGCGGTTTGTAGTGCGTTTATGGCGTGTCTTAGGTCGCCTTCTGAATAATCCACGATTCTCTCTGCGGCTTCAGGCTGCAGGGTAACATTTTCTTTTTTGGCAATACATTGCAGTTGCTCTTTCATGGCTTGCTTGTCTAATCGTGAGAAACGGAAAATGGCGCAGCGGCTCTGTATTGGCTCGATAATTTTGCTTGATTGGTTACATATTAGGATGAATCTGGATGTGCGGCTGCTGGTTTCCATTATGCGTCTGAGTGCTGTTTGTGCGGGGCCAGTCATCTGATCGCATTCATCGAGAATAATCAGGGCGAAGGGGATGTCGCCAAAGCCAGAGCGGCTGTAACGTGAGAAATCTTTTATTCGGTCGCGTACAGTGTCGATGCCTCTCTCGTCTGAGGCGTTAAGCTCTAAGGTGAAGTTTCTCCAGTTTGCCCCGTACAGTTCATGGGCTATGGCGAGGGCGATTGTGGTTTTTCCTGTGCCTGGAATGCCTGCCAGCATGAGGTGAGGCATGGTTTTTGGTTTTTTCATAAATGCCTTGAGGCTCTCAACTATGTCTTTTAAGCCCACGACGTCGTCGAGGGTTTTGGGGCGGTACTTCTCGACCCACATAAGTGCTTCTTCATTAACAGCCATAAGTTAACCTTCCAAATAAATTATAGAATAACTTGTTCTAATTACTATTTTATCTTTCCCTAGCAATAAAAGGAGAATCTGGCGCTGGATTAACCGATTTTGCTTCCTTCAGCAATATCCTTTTCAGGCTGCAAAACCGTAACGTTGCCCGCTTCGTCTTCAGCAGCTAAAACCATACACTGCGATTCAATGCCCGCCAACATGCGCCTCTGTAGGTTTAGGAGGAAAACACATTTTTTGCCAACCAACTCTTCAGGCTTATAATACTTGAGTAGTCCCGCAACTGCCTGACGCTTCTCTAACCCAAAATCAACCAAAATTTTAATCAACTTTTTCGATTCAGGAACTTGGGTTGCCTCGATGATTTTTCCAATGCGTAAATCTAACTTTTCGAAGTCCGTGAATGATATTTCTTCTGCCATGCAATTCACACTCAAACGGTAGTTTATGGTGCGTTTAGATATTTACTTTGCTTTAGCTGATAAGCTGGTTTCTGTGTTTGGTTGCTAGGTTGTGGGCTTGTAGCAGCGGCTCGGGAATTCTGCCTCTCGAGCAGTGCTTTACGATTTTTACGGCGGTTTCAAGGGAGACCATGTGGCCGATGCTAACATAGATGGGTTTGGCGCCAGGTTTTGTGGTTACTACTTCACCGATCACCTCGCCCTTGTCAACAAGCAAGGTTCTGCCATCCTTCTCCACTGGCGTGCCAATTAGCCTGCTCTTTGCCGCCCCAACAGTCGGTTTCCCCAAGGCAAGCCCCAAGTGGCTGGCAAACCCGCACCTGTATGGATGCGCCAATCCCTGTGCATCAACGAGGAAAACGTCAGGTTGTATTTTCAACTTCTTTATTGCTGCCATCGCGGGCGGGAGTTCCCTAAAAGATAGCAGGGTTGGGATATAGGGCATTTTTACTTCGCATGTTGCAACCTGAGCTTCCAAAAGCTCCAACGACTCATAATCCAAAACCGTTATGGCACCGATGCCAACGTTGCCCACGTATGAAACGTCCACGCCGCCGACTGTTCTGATTTTTTGCGGTAACCTGTCCTCTAAAATCAGCTTTTTTGAGATGCAAACCTGTGTGTTGTGGGCTTTTTTTACTGAGAAATTCTTTGAAAGTTTTGGCAATTTTTAAGATTTGACCTTTCTGGGCTTACGTTTGGCTGTGCGTTTCACTGGGTCAAACCGTTTTAGCTGGTCCTCGAGCGATTTTCTGCGGACTTCCAAGGTGATGTCGCCGCGTGTGGACTCGATGATTCTTCTTGCAATGTCGGATTTGTGTCTAAGCCCTGGAACAAGCATGTAAGCTTCATCCAAAGCCAACAGTTGAATGAAGATTTGATCCATGATTTCGAGGCATTTTTCGCCTTTTTCTACTTCGCCTTCACGTAGGTTGTCAAGTGCTAACCGCCTGTATTCACCTATCACGTCTGCTAAACCCAACACGTAATCAACCGAAGGCACATTAATCTCCGCTGGCGTCACAAAACGCTCTTCCTTAACTAACACCAAGAAAATGTTAGATTCCGAAAACTCTTGGAATGCCGCGCTGAGCATGCCGCCGTAAATAATCTCGGGGTATTGTTTGGCGAGTTCTTGGAGGTTGAGGATTTTTTCTTTGGCGTTTGCAACCATTTGTTGGGCGTCGTCGAATCTTTTTTGGTGAATTAGAAGAATTGCCTGTTTGGAGAGGCTTGTGGCTTTGCGCATGCTCTCGTGCGTTTCCTCGCGAATCTGGTTTTTCTGCATAAGCTCTGTTTTGATTTCTTGGATAACTGTTTCTAAGGAAGACAAAACTGCACCCGCTAGGAGTGATTGGTTTGGTTGTTTATTTCAATTACTTAAAAGTCTTGGCGCAAAGGTTTATGGCTGTTGGGAACCCGCCCATTTCTCAACCAGCAGTTTACTGTCGCCCAAAGCGAAGCTTACTTTAACAAAAATTGTGTCTCCGCCCTTAAAGGGGAACATGCTGTCCTCTGCCAAGTCCTTGGGCAAGTAGACAAGGTATTTGCCGTCTTTTCTTCGAAATAGCCTTCCTTTCCCCTCGCTTACCATAGCATGTAACCGCTTGATTGAACAAGGGCAGAAATTAAGTATTTAAATTTATCCAACTTGGTGCCAACATATTTGGATCCTAATATCCAACCATTGCAGTACACCTATAGAGGGGAGGTAGGCTGCACGAGCCTATTTGGTTCCTATTAGAAACTCATTGCAGAAACGGTAGAGGGGTAGGTCGTATTGCCGCCTTTCAATCCATCAGAATGTAAGCCGCTAGTTGGCTCCAACCTGAATCGGCTTCTCAAGCTTGCTCAACAGCACCACGCGGCTCTCTGGAGCCTCATTAATTACCTTGTAACCAGTTTTTTCCGCTAACTGCGCTGCAAAATCTTTAACTTCTCCATGCATAGGCATTCGGTCGAAGCCCAAGCGCAAATTTGAAAAGCCAATATGCATGTACGCTTTCGCTTCAATGTACGTGGGATTAGCCCTCTCAACAAGCTTAGCGTATTCATCAACCAAGCCCATGTTGTGCTCCTTAACCAACGTCATTCGAATCACCGTTGGGCAACGAAAACTCTGAAGCAAACCAAGTGTTTCATTCACTTTTGCCCATGCGCCGGGAAATAGGGGTCGGCAAACCTGCTTGTAAACCTGCTCGTTGGGAGCACACAGTGAAATGTAGAGTTGGGTGGGTTCTTGGCTTAACTTTGAGAGTTTAGAGGGTAAGGTGCCGTTAGAAACTAGAAACGTGGTTAAACCTTTCTGGTGGAAAGTGCGGATAAGCTCACCCAGCGGCTCGTAGAGTGTGGGTTCACCCGTCAAGCTGATGGCAACTTGCTTTGGTCTTTGGGCTTCTTGCAGTTTGCGCCAATCCGCTTTTTCGTTGCCCTTATATCCCGTTAAAATTTTTTCTTGCGCCTTAAAACAGCCCTCAACAATCTCTTCAGGCGTATCTTTGCATGGGTTTTTCATTTCATCCCACGTAACCTGCAAGTCGCCGCTCTGTGCCCTCCAACAAAACAGGCATTGCTGCGTACAGGAGTAAAGCGAGGGCGTCATCTGGATGCATCGGTGGGATTGGATTCCGTAAAACTTCTGTTTATAGCACACCCTGCCGTTAACTATCGATTCGTAGAGCCACTTGCACCTTTTAACCGCTGAGTGACTTCCGATTAAATGGTATTTCTGCTTTTTGAGGGCGCCTAACAGCGGAGAGGCGACGTTATTTTCCAAATGTGTACACCGGCGTTTCTGTACATTAGAAAGAGCGACTTTTAAAAATCCCTATGTTGCAACCAGTTTTCTTTATAGAATCCTTGTTCTACCTGTTTTTATGTTTAGGCATTGTGTTTCGCGTTTAAAAGGTAAAGTTTAAAATCATCTCTTAGTTAAATCATGAGCATTAAGCAATGATGCCTAGTGTATTTGGAGAGCTGACTGGTTTGAACAAGAAAATTATTGCAGTTTCCATCCTATTCCTTATGGCGCTTGCAACTGTGTTTACGCCTCTTGAAGTTTACGCGCAGAACACGAATCTTGGCGTGGGCATTCTTCAAGTAACTCCCAGTTCAGCCAGCGGACCTGTAGGAACCAACGTTAACATTCAAGGTACAATCTACACTTCCAACGGTACCTACCAGATTATACTGGGCAAAAACGTCGTTGCCAGCGGCACATCCGAGGGTTACTATGTTAACGCGAATTTTACAGTTCCTGAGGTTCCGAGTGGCTCATACGCGTTGATTCTTAGCGATGTTGCTATCAACGTTAACTCTTCTTCTATATCATTTAGCGTTACAACTGCCTACTCAGTGGCTCCTGTTCCATCAACGGTGCAAGAAGGAAACAGTTTAACGTTGAATGTCAATGTCACAGGTGGTCAAACAGACACTTCATACACTGCAAACATAGCTGTGATGCTTCCATCTCCACTTAACACCACCTACTCAAAAATAATTAATTTAGGGACTTCTAACGAAAAAGGAACCGCAAGTGCACAGGTCACTTTTCCAGACACCAGTTTTACTCCCAGTGGCTCACTTACCAACTTCGCTGGAACCTATACGGTTTACTTTAACCAATCTCAATCTTTAGCGCAAAGCACCTTTACAGTAAACTTCATCGACGCATCCACATATCATAGAGGTCAAACAGTAGTAGTGCGTGCGACAGGTTACCAGCCTAACGACCCTGCAACCATCACCATAACAAGCGTTAAATCTGGCTCCACCCCCCTTGACACCGTCTCCGCAACCGCTTCAGCGGATGGAATAATCAGCGCAAACTGGGTTGTTTCCTCCAGCGCGGATGTCGGCGACTACACAATAAAAATAACTCCCCAAAACACCCCGAAGTTGATTCCTGATTCACAAACCTTCACCGTTCCTGGATATGCAATTAAAGTTCAAACTAGCAATATAGCAGGTGAAGTTGTCTCTGGAATATCGATTCAAGCTGAAGATGCAACAACCAATGCTTCGTACACTGCGGTAAGCGGTTCAGATGGGATTGCAACCTTAAAGCTTGAAGCAGGCTCACAGGTTCTAACTGCCCTGTGGAACGGCGTTGACGTAGGAGAAAAAACAATAACCGTCAGCGGGGAAGCAACATTTAGCATGCAGTGCCAGTTGACTGACGTAAAGTTCACAGTTAAAAACACCAACGGGATTGCAATGCCGTTTGTTAACCTGAGCATAACGTTCCAATACCAAAGCGGCGGAACAAAAACTGGCACCGCCTCAGGCCAAACGGATTCTTCTGGAACCTTCACGTTAAACTCGACTTTGCCAAGCGCAAGTTACTTAATAGATGCTTCAATTTATGCTCAAATCTTTAATTCAGGCAACAACACCGTCAGCAATCTTCCAGCTGTGGCAACTGCCCAGGTTTTCATAATTTGTCCAAGCGAAACCATAACACTCACTGTGGTTGGTTACAACCAAGAAGCAATCCCAGGTGCCCGCATAGAACTAGTTGAGTTGTCAAATGGCCTGTTCTATTCGGCTACAACCGACAGCAACGGCGTAGCTGCAACCCAAGCTACCTTCGGAATGTACAGAGCTAGAATCTATAAGTCTGACACTCTAATCAATGAAACAAACGTGCAAGTTTTCAGCAACAACCAACAACAAATCCGATGTACCTTATTCGGCATTCAGCTTTCAGTGGCAGTTGTTGACTTCTTCGGCAGCCCAATCTCAAACGTGAACGTTACATTAAATGGACCAACAAAACTTTCAGCCGTAACTAAAAGCGACGGAACCGCCACGTTCAACGACATCATCGGCGGCAACATGCAGTTGATAGCTCAGGTTCCAGGCGCACAAGACGCTTATCAAGCAACGACTTTAACGGTTAACCAGCCAACTTCAGTGCAGATAAAAATGGACAAATACGTCGCTCTTGGACCGCTGTTGATGCAAGTTAGTTCCCTTGTTACGATACTGATAATCTTGGTTGCTGTAATCCTGTTCGCTCTGGTGGAAGTTTATAGGCGAAGAAGAACTAAACACGAGGCTGCAACTTAGATTTCCCGCTGAATTTCACCCTTTAATAGAAAAAAGTTTATATGGTTTCCAAATCACATAAAAGAAACTAAGGACCAGTACAAAACACAAATTTTGAATTGACAATTGAGGTGTATCTGTTGGCTCAATCAAAAGCTTGTTCTCCAGCATGTCAATCTTTTAAATGCGCAAAAAACTCCGCGATGTATAAACGCGACTCAGTTTGGTGTAGAGAAACCGAGGAACAATGCACCGTCGCAAACTGCACCTATTCCATGTGCATGAAACGGCGCATGCTGCCTGGTGGGATTTGTGGAGAAACGGTTAAGCGCGTGACTGTTGAAAAGGATGTTGACGATTTCTTCGATGATTCAGTGAAAATCAAAGGAAAGGCACTGCGTAAACTCGGGGACAAAGAGCTCTATTAAACAAAGTAAAAATTAAATAAAATTTACTCGTGTAAAAACACGAGTTTCCCTTCTTATTTCGATTTAACCCGTTTCACTACTGGCGGCTTAACCTTCTTTAGAATCCTGTAGCCGCAAATGATGCATTTTGTTTCTCCGCCACGTAGCTCTAATTCTTCAGAGGGCACTCTTGAGCCGCATCTCATGCATTCATAAACAATACCTGATTTTTCCATAGAGAACGCCTGTCCTACAAAGAAAAGCATTTTACTTTTAAACATTTCCAATACTTCACGATAATGAGGATGGATAGTTGAGAAAAAGGCTTAGAGAAAAGCTCTCGGTGGCTCTTCCGCCAGAAGAGTTGGGGAAGGTTTACAGTTCCTTCGACATTATAGGCGACATAGCCGTCATCAAACACAACAATATCCAAAATGCAGAAGTCGTTGCAAAACAAATCATGGCTACCCATAAGAACATAAAAACTGTCCTCACTCCAGTCACCCGCATCACTGGAGATTTTAGAGTTAGAGAACTAAAGCTGTTAGCAGGGGAAAACAAAACAAGCACATACCACAAGGAGTCAGGATGCACCTTCAAAGTTGACGTTGAAAAATGCTATTTTTCACCCAGACTATCACATGAGCACAAACGCATTGCGCAGCTCGTTCAGTCGGGTGAAGTAGTCGTTAACATGTTTGCGGGGGTCGGTTGCTTTAGCATAGTGATTGCCAAAACCCAAAGCCAAACTAAAGTGTACTCAATTGACATTAACCCGACTGCAGTTCAGTGCATGGAAGAGAACGTTAAACTCAACCAGGTTTGCGATTGCGTCTTTCCCATGCTTGGCGACGCAAAAAACATCATTCAAAATCAACTGCAAGGAGTCGCTGACCGCGTTCTAATGCCCCTGCCCGAAAAAGCCCTCGAATACTTGCCATATGCACTGTCGGCGCTCAAAAAAACAGGTGGCTGGATCCACTACTACGATTTTCAACATGCAAAAGGAAAGGAAGACCCCGTGGAGAAAACCAAACTGAAGGTTGCCCAAAAACTCGACAGTATGGGCGTAAGTTACGTGTTTGTTAATTCGCGGGTGATGCGTCCCACGGGTCCAAACTGGTACCAAACCGTTCTGGACATACAGGTAACCGCATTGCCAAACAAGTTTTAATAACTCAACTTTACTATTTATTTCGTTGAATCCAAATGAAACGAAAATTAATGGAAATCCTTGCTTGCCCAATCGATAAGTATCATCCGCTGGAGCTTCATGTCTTTGAAGAAAAAGACGAAATAGTGGAAGGCTTAATCGTCTGCCCCAAATGCCTGCGGTGGTACCCAATCCGCGACGAAATCCCAGAAATGTTGCCTGACGAGTTGCGGAAAGAAGCTGATGATTTACCTTTTTTAAAGAAATGGAAGGAAAAAGCGCCCCAGAAAATCGTTTCTGAAGGCAAGCCCTTCAACCTAAAATAATTTTTTTATCTTTTTAGTTGTATTGCCCTGTTTTTTGCTGAGGACTGCAATGCAGCAGTAGCTACTTTTAGCGCTCTCACACCGTCTTCGCCTGTTACGAGCGGCTTCTTTTTCTCCACTATGCAGTCGACGAAGTGTTGAAGCTCAGCTTTTAGGGGTTCTTGGAAGGGGTACCTTGGTTGCACGGATTCTTTTTGCTGTTCAATCCACAAATCCTGAGTAATATAATCCAGCCGCATTATGGCGTCGCTTCCTGTAACCGTTAAGCTTCGTGTCTTGTAGGGTGTGAGCCAGTTGGATTCGATAAACGCGCTTTTGCCGTCTCTGTAGGTGAGCATTATGTGGGCGTAGTCTTCGAACTTTTTGATTCTCATACTACCCATCTTTGCGTAAACGGAAATTGGGTCCTCGCCAGAAATAAACCGCATGACATCAATATCATGGATGGCTGTGTCTTTGACGACGCCGACGTCGCCGATTCGCTCAGGCCACTGCGACACGCGTTTCGCGGTTGCGCAGACTAATTCTCCGATTTTTTTGTTCTCAACAGACTGGCGAATGCTTTGCAAGCCAGGTATAAAACGCATTAAAAAGCCAACGGTCAAATGGAGACCGTTCTCCTGTGCTGTCTGCACAAGTTTCTCGGCTTGCTGGGAGGTAGTTGCCATGGGCTTCTCGACTAAAACGTGTTTTCCAGCATTCAGCGCTTTGAGTGCTTCTTTAGCCAGAATCGTTGACCAAGTGCAAACGTTTACGGCTTCAATCGATTTGTCTTTTAGCATCTGTGTGCTGTCTGAGTAGGCTTTGACGCCGTGTTGGGCTGCCATAGCTTTTGCTCTTTCAGGGTTAACATCGCACACTGCGACAAGTTCAGTTGAGGGAAGCTCTTTGTAGACTCTTGCGTGGTTTTTTCCCCATTGCCCAGTTCCAATTACTGCTACACCAAGCTTCTTCATTTCTTATCAGTTCCTCTACCTAAGCCACAGTATATGAAGCCTTCTGCTTCAACTTTTTGTGGTTCAAAAATACCGATTAAATCAACTATTACCGAAGGCGTTTTCATTAGGGCTTTTAGTTTTTTTAGGTTCAAGTTTTTGAATTGTTCCTGCCCCGTCAAAATTACGATGCAGTCTGTGCCTTCTACGGCTTCATTTAAACTGGTCTTGACTACACGCCATTCCTGTGGACCCATCTTTGAAACTGGGTCATAGAGCGTAGGTTTGGCGCCTTTAAGCTCTATCATCTTAACAAAAACGCCTGTAGCAGTCGTCGGGTCAGCTGTGCCTAAAACTGCAACTTTTGCCCTCCTCAAAGGTTTGCCGCCGCCTCTTAAGGCGTCTTGCGTTAAATTAACTGCGTGTTTAACCATGTCCTCGTTTATCTGTCTGGCTAACGCTGGAATTCTAAGTTTAGCGTTCAAGTTCTCAGCGCCATCAAGCAGCAGATACGCTTCGTTCCTGTTTTCTTCTTCACCGATAGTTGGCCAAAAACTTGAGTCGTTTAGGTCAAGTAGTTTTAGCACTTTAAAGTAGTCAGTGTTTGCGTTTTCGCAGAAAACAGATAATTCATTTGCTAGTGCTCTGTTTGCGTCTTGTTTTGCTATTGTGAAGAGTGTGGCTGTTTCCGCCATTTTTACGTCGCTGATTTCTTTTACTTTTTTTGTTATTGTTTTAAGGATATTTGAAGCCGCGTTCAGGCTTGTTTGGTCGGCGGCTGCAACCTTCAACTCCAAGTTAGCGATCGAAGCGTCTGCCGAAAGGATTGGGTTGTAGGCTAAACCAAAATCCTGCCCTGCCTTAAGCCCCGATGTGTTTTCCAATGTTTCTTTTACGGTGCCTTCAGTAAAACCGATGCCTGCAATGCCGCCATAAATGACCAGTGCGCCCCTTTGGAGTGCCGCTCCAACTTGTTTGCAGGCGCTCACAATTTGCGAGTAATCTGTTTTTTTCTGGTCGTCCACCTTTGCTCCGATAGCAATAATGATGACGTCGCTTTGGGAAACGGCTTTTTTCCGTTCACCGCTGACGCTTATTTGTCCTGAGTTGATGTGGCTTTTGAGTTTGGCTTCTACCTGTGGTTGTGAGTTGGGAGTTTTTCCCTTTGCCACTTTTTTTATAACAGTTGGGTCAGCGTCAGTGCAGATAACCTTAAAACCTACCTCCGCGAAGGCGTTGGAATATAGGATTCCTTTTTGCCCGCATCCAACAACGCATATAGTGTATTTTGAGCGTTTCTCATTGGTGTCTACCTCTTCGGGTTTTAGGTTTAAAACTGAGGGCATCAGCGGATTTTCTCCAATTTCACGGCTTTTAGGATGCTATATGGTTTCTAATATTTTTTTAAGCTTTGAACTGTAGTCATCCACTAGCTTTAATGCTTTTTCTTGGTTTTTCGCCTCAGCATACAACCTGAAAACTGGTTCTGTACCGCTTGGCCGAATCAAAATTGCGCTGGCGTCGCTAAACCAGATTTTGACTCCGTCGATCGTGCTGATGTTTTCGCCCTTAACTTGTTCAGAGAGTTTTTGCAGCAGAGCTTCTTTTTTGTCATCTGGACATTCGATTTTTGCTTTTTCAATGAAGTACTGCGGTTGCTCGGCGACGAGTTGGGCAAGTGTTTGTCCCGTTTGCGCCATGATGTTTAGGAGCAGTACGGTTGTCATTGCGCCGTCGCGAACTGCTTGGTGTGGACCGTAGAATACTCCGCCGTTTTCTTCCCCGCCAAGCTTAGCGTCTAATTCTTTCATTTTTTGGGAGACCGTTACGCTTCCAACCTTTGTCCAAATCAGTTCGCCCTTGTAAGCTTCAACGGTGTCCTTGATTAGGGTAGATGAGCTTACTGGCGTGACTATTTTTGCGCCTGGGTTCTTGAGCAGATACTGTTTTATGATTATGGCGAAGGTTTTGTCTCCCCAGTAAATCACGCCGTTGGCATCAACAAAGATTGAGCGGTCAGCGTCACCGTCAAAAGCAACTCCCATGTCGGCTTTGATTGCTTTCACAGTTGAAGCCAAATCACCCAAGCTTTCGGGGCGTGGCTCAGGCATTCTTCCGGGGAAGGTGCCGTCGATGTTGGCGTTTATGCTTGTGATTTTGCAGCCCAGTTCCCTGAGCAGCGGCGGCGCAGTTAATCCGCCTACGCTGTTTGCGGCGTCAACCACAACGTGGAAGTGAGCGTTGGCTATTTTTGTTTTGTCAACGTGTTTTTTTATTGCTTGGATGTATTCATCGTTGATTCCAGGCAACTCGCGTTTCGCGCCCAGTTTATCCCAAGGTGCATAAACGATTTTGTTGTCAAAGTAAATGTTCTCTATTTCAACCTCTTGCTCATGCGAAGTCTCGATGCCGTCACTCCAAATCACCTTAATCCCATTGTACTCTGGAGGGTTGTGGGAAGCAGTGATTATCACTCCACCATCCATCTTGTGGTTTTTAACAGCGAATTGCAGAGAGGGTGTAGGTGCCATTCCAGCGAAGAACACGTTGCAGCCAGTAGCTGTCAATCCAGAAATCACAGCTTTAGTAAACATGGGACCGCTGGTTCTAGCATCATGTCCAACGAGTAGATTTTTTTCTTTTCCGAAAAAAGTTCCAATTGAAGCTCCGACTTTTACGGCCATTTCAGGCGTCAATTCGACGTTGACGAGGCCTCGGATGCCGTTTGTTCCAAAAAGTTTTCGTGCGCTCATGTAATTATCAACTCTACTTATCTAACAGTCTATCTTGGGGGGTTTTAAAATGTTTCAGTAACTTCCTTTGCAGGGCATACCACTTGGCCATCATGCATATGAACGCTGTCTTTAACTTTAGCGTGGTCACCTACAACACAACCCTTTGTAAGCCTAACGCCTCTTCCTATTTTTGCCCCTTCACCAACGATTGCTCCGTTGAGGATAGCGCCTTCAGCAATTTGGGCCTCCGCAAAGATCACTGAATTGGAGATTTGCGCCTTTGCGCCCACTTTGACGTTTTTGCCCAAGATTGCGTATGGGCCAATGACTGCTTTTTCCCCAACCAAGACGCCTTCATCCAACGCAACGGGGCTCTTCAAATCGTAGCCCACCGGATTTTCCTGTTTAACGTTTTTAGTGATGGAGTCGAGGACTATCATGTTTGCCTCTAAGTACTCTTGGGGCTTGCCAATATCTATCCATAAGCCGTTGATGCAATGCCCGCACAACTTGCCCTCCTCTGCCAACTTGGGAAAAACTTCTCGCTCAATAGAAACTGCTCTTCCCTCAGGAATGTAATCGAAAACTTGCGGACTAAGAACGTAGACTCCAGCGTTTATTAGGTTGCTTGGCGCATGACCCCTGGCTGGTTTCTCCACAAACCGTTTGATTGTGTTGCCTTGGAGGTCTGCTACGCCAAAACTGCATGGATCATTGACTTTGCAGAGGGCAATCGTCGCTAACGCACCAGTTTTTCTATGGGTCTCAAGTAGTTCTCGATAGTTAATGTCGGCGTAGATGTCGCCGTTCAACATGATAAACGGCTCGTCATGCCCGATTAGCTTTTCGGCTTTCTTTAGTGGACCACCTGTGCCCAGCGGCATCTTGGGTGGGTCAACGGAAAATCGAACTCTTAGGCCGCATTTTGACGGTTTATGCTGACGGATATAAAATTTGGTTAATGCGTTGACTGCGAGGATGGCTTCGTCTACGCCGTTGTTGGCTAAGCGTTCAAAAGTCCATTGAAGTAGAGGCTTGTTAACTATGGGAAAGAGAGTTTTAGGCCTAGAGCAACTTAGCGGTCGAAGCCTTGTTGCAAAACCGCCTGCTAAGATCAACGCTTTCAGAGATGTCACCTTGAGTATCCAGTAACCTATTAACGCGTTTTTATATAAACAATTATGGGAACGCAGGCTTTGATTTTTTTGTCTTTTTGGACCAAGATTGTCCAATCTGAAATGTTCAATCCCGTCGTTTAGGTTAATTCGCATGGACTGCCTTATGTTCTCTTCACGGGGGCTGTAGCATCAAAGATTTTAAAGCTTTATTTGCTCGAAACTACCCTTCTAAGTTTAGCGAAAATTTCGGTTGACCTTCTAAAATGCCTGATAACCAAACAGAGAAATACCAAAACTACAAAGCACAAGAAGAGGCAAAAATCGAGCAGGAATTCTTGAAAGGAACAAAAGAGAAAGACCTGGGCATTTACTGTGACATGTTTTCGGCAAAAAGCGGCATCGAGGGACAGGATGGCGGCGTAGTTACTGCCCTTTTGATTAAAGGTTTGGAAGAAGGAATTTTTGACTCAGCCATAGTTGTTCGCCGTGGAGAAGGTTATAGCGCGGAAGCCGTCGTAGCCAAAAGCGCCAGCGATGTTATGGCGGCGAGGGGAACCAAATACCTCAGAGTGAATGTAATAGAGAAACTCCGCGAGTTAATAAGCCAAGGAAAAAAACGAATAGCCATCGTTTGCACGCCCTGCGAGGTCAAGGCGGCAAGAAAGATTCAGCAAACACTCAAGGATGATTGCGAGATTACAATTATTGGTTTGTTCTGCTTTGAAGCCTACAACAGCGCTAAACTTGAGCAAGAAATAAAGACGCGGCTAAACGTTGATTTAGGCAAAGCTGAGAAAACGCAAATTCGACATGGAAAATTCTCGGCGTTTCTTGATGGGAAAGAGGCTAGTTGCAAAGTAAAAGACCTTGACAATGCAACGGAAAAAGCGTGTGGTTACTGCGATGACTTCACAGCACGGTTCGCCGACATCTCAGTCGGTTCTGTAGGTAGCAAAAAAGGGTGCTCAACTGTGATTGTCAGGTCAAAGGCTGGGGAAAAACTGCTAAAAAACCTAGGCTTCATCAAGGAAGCAGTTGATAAAGAAGAAATCGCAAGATTAGCCGGATTTAAGAGGGAACGCGCCAAAAAAAGCTTAGCAACCCTAAACAATCCGAAATAACCCTCACTTTTGGATACAATGCGGCAGAAAGCGTTAACCTGGAAACCCCAACCTTGCGTATGCAAAAGACTTTTTAACCCAAACATGTCATCCCTTTAACCTGAGATGAAATCTCCATGAAAATACTAAATGAGTTTGTGCCAACACGTAAATTTCTAAAGCTTGCCGACGAAATCAAAGACTTAGTTGATGGATGGAACGTTACTGACAGCGCTGCCGGTTTCCCAGCCGCAAGCGGCACAGTTGTAAGCTGCGTGCTCAAAACTAAATACCCTGAAAAAATAATCGTGCCAATCTTTATACTGCACTACAAAGGACCAGTCGAAGTTGGAGGCTTAGCATTAGCTGCAGACATAATAGGTCTAGACGGCTTGGCAGTAACCATGGGTGACAAACCCAAGTACGGCGAACCAATAAAGATGCTGCCATCATCCGAAGCTGCCCGAGACTTCATACGCACGACAGTCAAAACCAAAAACCTCAAACTCGGCTGCTTACTAACTGCACGACGCTCAATTGAAGAAACCCTTCAACGAGTACGGGAACCATGGGACTTTGTATACTTCATGCGCTTACAAGACTCATCCTTCGATGCACTCAAAGCAGTATCTGCAGAATGCAAGAAACTAAACAAGCCACTCTTCGCATACTTCCTAGTAGGTACATCCAAAAACGTTGAAACCGTCAAAGATGATTGGATGGCCAACCGCCGCAACTATGGAAACAGTTGAAGAAAAAGCAGCGCAACTAAGCGGACTCGTCGACGGCATTATCGCAACATGTGCAGGTGACGCTGAAGGCGACAAATTGATGCTGCAGAAACTGCAGAAGTTCCGAAGCTAAAAGAAGACGTTAATAGGATAGAACTAGAGACGCTTTAACAGTCTCTTCATCCAATGTTTCTATCTTAAATCCCTTTTTCTTACATAAACTAATCATCTTGATGTTATCGGGAAGAACTGTAGCAAAAATTCTTCCCAAGTCTCATGTTTCTTGCAATCATTATTATGTAATCCATCAGCATTTCTCCGAGACCTTTAAGTTGCCACCGATCCGTAACTAAAACCGCGAATTCCCCGCTTGTTCCATCAGTTTCAGCAATCACCCTGCCAGCCCCAACAATTTGTCTGCCACCTTCCTTAAGTTCAGCCACAATCGCGATTTGTCTATCGTAATCCAAGTTGCAGTATTTGGTTAAAGTATCATGTGGCATTTCTTTGATTATTTCGAAAAACCTGAATCGCATTGATTGCGGTGAAAGAGACTTGATTAGCTCGCTGTAGCGATCTTCGTCTTCTGCCTTAATGGGTCGAAGCACCACTTCTGTGCCATCTTTTAGTCTACGGGTTGCAATGTATTCTTTGGGGTAGGTAGCAATGAGTAATTGGTCTTTGTGGTCAGCGAATTCTCGCATGACTCTTTCCCAATCGATAACGATGCGTGCGTCAACAGCCACAGTAGTTTCTTCATTCACTATTACAGGGTTCACATCGATTTCTTTTATTTCTGGGAAGTCTGTAAGCAGATGTGAAAACCTGACGAGAATTTCCTCAAGATCACTTTTAACCCCTTTCCTCTCAGGCAAGCCACGTTTGAAAACCCCGCTGTCGTCAATTATCCTTCTTGCAAGCACCTGATTCAGCGGTGGAAAACCAAGACTTACTTCTCTGAAAATTTCCGTCAAAGTTCCGCCCCGCCCAAAGAGTATTACCGAGCCAAAATTAGGGTCTTTTTTTGCACCTATCAAAAACTCTTGTCCATCTCCCCGAACCATGGGTTGAATGGCAACTCCCTGAAAATCCAAGGACAAGCTATAACGCTTAACTTTTTCCGAGAGTTCATTGAAGAAGATTGTGGTGTCGGCTGGAGAGCAGACGTTGAGTATGACTCCTTGGATTTTGGATTTATGTGTATGGTGGAGAGATAGAGCTTTCATTACCACAGGGTACCCGAGTTCAGAAGAAAACGCCGCCGCCTCTTCAGAGGTTTGCGCTACAAGCGTTTTCACAGTTGGAATCTTGTACTCTTCCAAGAAATGTATTGATTCCGCTAAGTTGAGAACCCCTCTGCCTTCACAAAAAGCTTGCCTAATGACAGACTTTAGCATTTGCACATTGATTGCTTCAATCGGGATTTCCTGTGGCGTTTGATAAAGAAGCTCGAGGTTTCGCATGTAGTTGTACAGGTTGATGAAGGTTGAAACTGCTTGTTCAGGAATAGAAAAAGCGGGAAATCCGTTTCGTTGAAGAACCCTTCTAGCTTCCCTGCAGCGTTCATCCTCACTCATCAATGCAGCAAAAACGGGCTTTCCAACGTCCTTACTCAACTCTATAATCGTTTCAGCAAGCCGAATTGGGTCTGAAGCGCCTTGAGGTGTATAAACCACTAAGAAGCCATCACTATGTTGGTCTTTGAGGCAGATTTCAAGCACTTTTCTGAAGCGCTCCACAGATGCCTCCTCATAGACGTCCACGGGATTCTTCATACTGCAATAAGTAGGCAAAACCTGCTTCAACGCTTCAACAGTATCATCCGTGAGGTTCGTAAGCTTTCCACCTTGAGCTACAAGTTGATCGGCCGCCATGATTGCGGGTCCACCAGCGTTCGAAACTATCGTTAGGTTAAGTCCCTTGGGGTTTGGCTGAGTTGACAAAGCCACGGCACAGTTAAAGAGGTCGCTTATTGTTTCAACTCGAACTATACCGGCTCGTTTGAATGCGGCATCGTATACGGCGTCTTCTCCCGCTAGAGAACCACTGTGAGAGAGTGTTGCTTCACTTGTTTCTAGAAATCGACCAGCCTTAACAAGCACAACTGATTTATCTCTGGCGAATTGGCGCACAGCACTCATGAATTTTCGAGGGTCTTTTATGGATTCAACATAGAGCATCAGGGTTTTAGTCTGCGGGTCAGTTTCGAAATAATCGATTAAATCCGCTAAGTCTATGTCAAGCATAGACCCTGTTGAGACTATAGCGCTGAAACCTACTTGATTTTCCCATGCCCAATCAAGGACTGAAGCGCAGAGAGCGCCACTTTGAGAGATAAACGCTATTTTTCCAGGGATAGCCTGTTTATCTGCAAAGGTAGCGAAGAGGTTTATTTTCGGTCTTATGACACCGAAACTGTTGGGTCCAAGCAACCTTAGGGAATATTTCTTTTGGATTTCACGTGTTTTTTGTTCAAGTTCAGTAGTTTTACCTACTTCTTTGAAACCTGCAGAAACAATGACTATTCCAGAAGTTTGAGCTAATCCACATTCCTCTACGATTTGTGGAACCAGATGAGCGGGCGTGGCAATAATTGCAAGATCGACTTTTTCGGGCACCTTGCTTATGCTTGGGTAAGCAGGCACACCCTGAACAGTTTCTCTGTATGGGTTTACGGGGTAGATTTTGCCTGCGTAGCCTGAGCTTAAAAGATTATGAAGAATTTTAGCGCCCACAGAGCCCTCTCTTTCACTTGCACCTATAACTGCAATTCTCGTCGGGTTAAAAATGTGATTGAGGTCTTTGGTTCCCAAACGTGGATTCACCTTTTTCTAAGAGAAGTGGCTTACGGCTCAATCATTACATAGTTAAAAACGTTATAAAGCCTTTCCAAATTAGGACGGCATGCAAAAAAGAGTCGTTTGGAGCATTTTTATCTTATTTTGGTTTTTTCCTTTTTTGCCGAGATAAACTTAAGTCCTATCACTTAATTAGCAACCCCCGAGGAGGTATTAGCATGAATGCCGTTCAAGTACTCGCTGTTGAAAATTTGCCGTTAATAAAAAAAGGAGACAACTTAGGTAAACTTATTGTTGAAGCGGCAAAAAAACAGAACACGCCAATCCAAGAAAAAGACGTAATCGTCGTTACTCATGTTGTGGTTTCTAAGGCTGAAGGAAACGTAATAAATCTGGATAAGGTGAAGCCTTCGGAAAGAGCAAAAGAAATTGCACAAAAAACCAACAAAGATCCCGCATTGGTTGAAGTTATTCTTCAAGAAACCAAAGACATCGTGCGTGTTGGCCAAAACAGCATTATTACAGAAACTGTTAGCGGCATAATTTGCGCCAACGCTGGAGTTGACCGCTCTAACGTTTCAGGAGATAGAAATGTTGTGCCCCTGCCCAAAAACCCAAGCGCGTCAGCAGAGCGAATTAGACAGGAAATCAAGCGTTTAACAGGCAATGACGTCGCGGTCATTGTTTCTGACACCCATGGCAGACCGTTTAGGCTAGGCGAGATTAACGTTGCTGTCGGTGTAGCAGGATTTAAACCCATACGTGATAGAAGAGGCGAAAAAGACTTGTTTGGATATGTGCTGAGAATAAAGCAAACCGCCATCGCAGACGAGTTGTCTTCAGCAGCAGAACTTGTAATTGGCCAAGCAAGCGAGGGCATCCCAGCCGCCATCATCCGAGGATACAAATACCAAACAGACGAAAATGCATCAGCAACTTCACTTACAAGAGCAAAAGAAAGAGACCTCTTCAGATAACAGTAACCAAACGTTCAATAACCCAACCGCGTAAAATAGCTGAAAATCACAGGGTCAAAAAAATGGAAGCAAAAAACCCCAAAGATTTCTTTGAAAACACCTTGCCGCTACGGTTTAAACCAGAAAAATCAGTGGGCATTGACGTTGTAGCTCAAATAAACGTGACGGGACTTGAAGGAGGCAACTGGGCAGTCACCATAAGAGACCAGAAGCTTCAGGTAACTGAAGGAACCCATCCGTCGCCAACTTTAACTTTGAAGATGAATGAGAACGATTTCATGGACCTGGTGAATGGAAAATTAAGTGCGGAAAAAGCCTTCTTCACTGGAAGAGTTCAGTTTAGAGGCAACATAAGCATCGCGCTTAAACTTAGGGAAGCTGGTTTCTTATAAGCCGAGTTTTCTAACTACGTCGACGGGCAAATTGTCTTCGCCGACCTTGAACGTTTGTGGCTCCTCAACTTTTGTGAGCGCCCGCAACTCATCTGCATCCAACTCTTTGATAAGTTGCATTATCTCTTTTCTGG
The DNA here is from genome assembly GCA_963695285.1 of Candidatus Bathyarchaeota archaeon. Classification (GTDB taxonomy): domain Archaea; phylum Thermoproteota; class Bathyarchaeia; order Bathyarchaeales; family Bathycorpusculaceae; genus Bathycorpusculum. The sequence continues at coordinate 379,391 of OY968763.1, read as the reverse complement.
CTACTTCAAAGTGCTCGTTGAAAGCTGTTTTGTTCTTGTATAATTCACCGGCGTATGCGCAGATTTCAGATTTTTTGAGAAACCACTCTACCTTTTTAGTTTTAAAGTTAATGTCAAAGGTTATTGGTCCAGCTCGACATGTTTCAGGCTTAACTGAATGAACTATGCATTTTCTGGTTTCTTCGCTATTAAACCTGCAAAAAAGGTTTTTTTCAACTGAAGGGTAAGAGTACGCTTCTTTTGTAAAGGGTTTTTCAACATTGATTTTCTGTTTTGTCATGTACTCTTTTATCATTTTTTTGCGGTTCCCACTGAGAGGTGGTTTAGCGTCTTGGCAGCAGTTAATTTTGCATTCGGCACAGACATCGTATGAATATGTGGCTCCTTTGTTGTCTTTAGGCATGTGTCTTACCTGTTTTCAGAGGTAGGGTTGATTATCGGCTAGGCACCTAATAAGCGTTGAATAGACATCGATGATTGCTTGATGGAAATCTGTTTTCGAAGCGCGCCGCAGAACCCTTGTCCGTATTAGTTCTGAGAGGCTGCCTTCCTCAATGCGCTTCTCTACAAGCCACAGGTAATTTTTCTCATCTTCCTCTGCATGCTCAGAGGCTATTTTGAGGTAGTGTTGGCAGACCTGCCTTGCCGTTTTCCCATTTGGACTTGAAACTTCCGCGTTTAACCCATCTTTAATGATCACGTTGAAGTTTTTAACTAAAACCTCATGCGGCAAAACCCCAGCGTTCGAAGCAACCATGCCTCTGACTGCGGCGCGGACAAAACAGGACAGCGCCACATCCGACTTTATGCATTCCTGCTCATCCATAACCCTGACTTCGAGGGCACAGCGGTCAAACCGGAAAATCACGCCTCTAGAATTTACCCATTCCCGATTCAGCAGGGTTTTGTCTGCCCCCGCACCTGCTAAATCCCTTGAGTACCGTCCAATAACATCCCGCTTATACTGGTTGAGAGACGCGGCATATTCTGGGATGACATCGCCTGTTATGGATGGGACCTCTTTCTGGTTTGCCTTGTAGAATTTTAGGCGGTTATCTATGTCCTGACCGTTTTTGCTTTCAAAGATCGGTGAGGAAGCAGCTATTGCGGGCAGGTAAGCGCATAGGTTGGCAAGGTGATTGTGAGTTTGGATAGCGTCAGCTTCTCTTTGGAAGGGCAAATTCAGGTGGAAACTTTGTATGTTTAACCAGCCGTGCTGGTTGAGGTTGAAGATTTTGCCGTACTCGCGGTAAATTTTTTTGTGGTAGTGAGGCCAGATGGCGGTGTCTTGCAGTTTAAGCAGAGGATGCATGCCTGTTCCCAGCAGCATAGCGCCGTGTTTCTGTACTATTTGGTTAAGGGTTGAAGCAGCGGTTTGCATGGTTTCCTCAAACTCCGAGGCCATTTTGAATGGTTGGTTGGCTTTGATTTCCATTACGTGCAGCTGCATTTCTTTGCCAAACGTGAACTTGGGCAACTCTATGAAATTTATGGTTTTTCCGCAGTAATCTTTGATGATTCTGTCTGAGATTGGCAAAACTTTTAGGTCTTGATCTACCAGTGAGTATTCGTGTTCTGGTCCGAGCACTTCAAGCGGTTTATACGTTGCTTTTGCCTCTTGTTTTGTTTAGCGCTAACTTAAGATGCTGTTATTATGTATAGTTAATTTTAAATATAACTGCACGAATAACGCCTTCTAATTACCTGGTGTCAAATGAAGTGTTGGTCGTCTCTAACATCGACCTTAAAGATGATTTACAGGCGCTAAAACCGTCACAGTTTCTTGAATCATCGATTAAAGATACCACTATCAACATCAATTATGAATACCGCTACCTAAAAACAGGCTACTACGTATCCTTACATGCAGAAGTTTTAGGCAGCAACGTTATTCCATCATGCGAAAACATTATAGATTCAAGCCGAACACCAATTCTTCTGTTGCGCGCCGCAAGAGCCAAAATTCCCACCTTACCGTTCCTTGTTACTGATTCAGTGAAAAAGATAATGGCTGAACTTAAGTTGCCCGTAGTGGTTTTTGCCGTTAACCCCTTCATCTACGAGGGTTACCAAGTTGCCAAAAACAAGAGCGCACTTATACCGGGCATTGAAGAGTTTGGGAATGAACTACAAATTCACGGTTTGCGTTCAGCCCCTCACAGGCGAAATGTTCACTGTCAAATCGTTTTTTGGCAAATGCCAACTGGAAGATGAACAAATTAGCGCTATCGCAGAAAAGGTTTATGAACTCTTCAAAATTCCAATCTGTAAAGTACATGTTCAAAAAACAGAGGGAAAAGCTTTCCTGTGTGGTCTTGAACCTTTGAAAGAAAACGATCTGTCAAAGAGTGATTTAGAGTTAATCTCCAAGGAGATTATGCTGATTTCTCAGCAGGGTGAACACATCAGTGTCTAAAATCGCATGTTTTGTCGAAAAATATAATTTCACTGACCCCAGAGAAGAAGGCGCACTCCAAAATTTCAAACGGGCGGCTGAACAGTCTGGGAACCAATTTAGTTTCTTGTTCCGCGAAAACATCGAAGATATTCCTAATTACGACGCGGTTTTCATTCGAGCAACCACTGACCCGCTCTTCACATCATACATCGTATCCAAAACCGCGTGGGAGTTGGGCTTAAAAGTCATCGACGACCCCGAATCCATCACAATCTGCGGCAACAAAATCCACCAGTACGCCCTCTTCGAAAAATACAATGTTCCCCGCATCCCAACAGTTTTCCTAAACAAAGACGACTTGCACCACAAAAAAATCAGCGAAATCTTCGACGAACTCGGCAAACCCGTCGTGATAAAAGCGCCCTACACAAGTTTCTCACGTTATGTGGAGAAGGCAGCATGTGAAACCAGCTTCCGGGACGTAGCAAAACGCTTCTTCAAAAAATCTGACGTCTTGGCAATCCAAAAGTTCACTCCGACAGCGTTCGACTGGAGAGTTGGCGTATTAAACAACGACATCTTGTACGTTTGCAAGTACATGATTCCGAAGGGCAAATGGAAGCACGGCGCCAAACTCCGCGGCAAACCAACGGTGATTTGGGGCAGAACCGTAAGTTCACAGAAACGCGATATGCCAGCTAGGCTCAGGGAAGTGGCGTTGAAAGCATGCAGTGTCGTGGGCAAGGGGCTTTATGGTGTGGACATCAAAGAAGTCAACGGCGACTACGTGGTAGTGGAAATCAACGATAACCCAAGCATTTACGCTGGATACGAAGACTCCATGGACAAAGACATCTACCAGCGCATCATCGCTTACCTATCCGACTAAGCCTTACGCGTTTTCGACACCCTTTTATTTTCATCTTTGTCTAGAAGGTGTGTTAGGAGAAAATACGCATGCACAAAGAAGCACATAAAGTTCCAGTGAAAGATTACGATTTCACAAAAGACCTCTCTGTAGATGAGCTTGTTTTGCAGATGGATGCGGCGTGGGGTTTCACAGCCGGCAAGCTTGCCACAGGCGTCAACATCATGGAAGCTATGGTTAAGGAGAAAGGCTGCGTAAAATTTCTCTCGTTCCCAGCCGACATATGCGCCACGGGCACACGCGGCGTCATCCGTGAACTGGTTAAACGCAAACTCGTCGACATCCTAATTACAACCTGCGGAACATTGGACCATGATGTAGCGCGCAGCTGGAAAGACTACTATAAAGGCAGCTTCATCATGAACGATTCCAAACTGCATCATGAAGGCGTAAACCGTCTCGGTAACGTCCTTGTCCCAAATGATAGTTACGGCATAATTATCGAGAAGAAAATCATAGGGTTGCTCGAAGAATTATACAAGGAAGGCAAACGGGAACTCTCAACAAGCGAACTCAGCCGCGAAATCGGCTTACGCTGCTGCAATGAGAGCTCAATTCTTTATTGGGCAGCCAAAAACAACATCCCCGTCTTCGTTCCAGGCATAACCGACGGTTCAGTAGGCTACCAACTTTGGTTCTTCAGCCAAGACCACAAAGACTTCCGAATAAACCTGCTAAAAGACGAAGGAGACCTCAACAACATCGTCTTCGACGCCAAAAAAAGCGGCGCCCTCATCGTCGGCGGCGGCATCAGCAAGCACCACACGATTTGGTGGAACCAATTCAAAGACGGCTTAGACTACGTCGTCTACATCACCACGGCAGACGAATGGGACGGCAGCCTCAGCGGCGCACGCCCTCGCGAAGCAGTTTCATGGGGAAAAATCAATGAAAAAGCCAAACGAATCATGGTTGAAGGCGACGCCACAGTCATAATGCCGATAATGACAAGCGCGCTGATAACGAGGCTAAACAAGAAGAAAAAATAAAAAACTAAAATTTGGGCGTTTATTGTACGCCTTTGAATAGCCAGCTCATGTCTGGCCCTTTCCGTTTTTCGGTGACGCGCTCGCTGAGTGCGTGGGCTATGAGTGGCAAAGCGATGGTTGCGTCGCAGTAGACGACTGCGCGTTTGCCTGAGTCGCTGTTGATTTTGCCCCAGCTAATAGCCTCTTCCAAGGTGCAGCCACTTAAGCCTCCCCATTGGGGGGAGTCAGTGGTTATTTGGATGGCGTATTTGTGGGGGTAGTAGTATTCTTGTAGGCTTTTGCGTAAGCCGCCTTTTCTGCCTTTGACGCCTTCGTCTTTGGTCATGGGTGAGACGGATATTGCGATGAGTTGGGTTAGGTCTTTGGGGACGCCGCCGCCGATGTAGACGACGCCGACTTCCTTAGTTTTTGTGCCTATGCTGACGAACTGGTCAAATTCCTTGACGGAGTCGATGTGGACGTTGTGGCCTTGGTTTTTGGCTAATAGGAAGGTTTCGCCGTATGCACTGTCAACCATGGCGGGGCTGAAGATTGGGACGCCGTTGGCTGCTGCAACCGCTGAGATAGCAGGTATCTTTTTCTTGCCAAGGTATTTGCCGAGTAAGTAGAGAAATTCTGCTGAGGTGTAATTGTAGTCTTGTTTGCAGGTCATGACAAAGTCGGTGACGACTTCTTCCATTTTGCGGTAGTCAGTTTCTTTGCCGTAAACATCGTAGTACCGGTTGACGTCGTCATGGAGCAATTGCTCATCGTTAACCATGTGGCTGCCCTGATAGTAGCCGAGTCCCATGGCGTCTACGATATCTTCGCTAACGTTTGCGCCGGTGGAAACCAGCACGTCTATGAATCGGTTTTCGATGAGCCAGTTAACGATTGTCCATTGCCCCGCGGTGCTCATTGACCCTGCAAAGCCCATGGCGATAACCGTGTCTTTCGAATTTATCATGTTTTCCCAAACGTCAACGGCTTCGCCGAGTTTGCGTCCTTGGTACGCGGTTTTGCCCATTTCGCTTAGAAGCTGTGAGATAGGTTTTTGTTTTGTAACTTTGATTGGTTCAAGTTTCTTCTTGAAATATGAATCATTACTCATTATGTGCACGCCTCGCTTTTAGATTATTGGGCTTGTATATGAAATTTGTTATTGCCAGAAGAACCTAACATGTATGGGATGATTAAGAATTAGCGCTAAGTTTTAGCCATACACTTCTTTTAACAAAAATAAACGAGGTAACTCCAGTAATAAATGCAGAGACAAGTACAATCAAATTAGCAACCGTAACGTATGGTGGATCGTAAATCATAGCTAAGGTCATTGCAACAAAAAGATAGAACGTGACAGCTCCAGTTACCATATGCACTGCAGAGATGAGTTTTCCACCCTGTCCAGCTTTTGCTTTTAACCAGTTTAAGGATGATTCAATTCTTCCATGAACGTCTGGAAGGTCATCTAAAACCAGAGCCGAGCCGCCCAGCAAGAAAACTCTGCCAACGTTAACTTCAATACTTGTGCTGTTTACGAAAAAGATGCTGAGCAAAGACACAGGCGTGAAGATTGCGATGTAAATTGCTGAAAAAATTAGAACCAGAAAACCGTAGAAGTAATGATGAAAGAACAATCTGCCGGTGTGTAGGGAGCGTCCAAGTCCAGCGCTTGGAAAAATGTTAATCACCGCGGCAACGATTAGAACCCAAAAAACGGTAGCGCTGACAAGGTACGGTGAAAACGGCTGCCAATTATGGTAGCGCCAGTAGAAGCCTGATAGGATTCCTGCGGCGCAGCCAATCGATACAAGTGCATTGAAAACTAAGGAAACACTGAATATTTTTTTGCATATAACCCAGCAGTGTGCAGCTTTTGGACTTGTCATTTGCCCTGTTTCCTTTTTCGTTGTGGAAAAATTATATCAAATAAACCAAGGTTGTTTTTGAACGTTACGGCAAGACAAGCAACTCACGGCAACTCTGTCTGCTCTAATCACTGCAAAAATACTGGTGTAGAATTCAAACTATTTGCCTGCTATATATCGAACTGTAGATATGCTGTAGGAGCAAATTCTTATAGCAAGAAAGCTAAATTCCATTTCAATAGGGTAGCAGCTACATTTTTTCTGGCGCAACCACACCAATCAAGTTAAGCGCGTTATGCATCACGGTTTTTATGGCTTGCGTCAGGGCGATTCGTGCGTCGCTGAGTTCTTGCGAATCAGCCTTTATCACTGGATAGGCGTTGTAGAACGTGTTGAATTTGTCAGCTAACGCGTTGGTGTAGTCGGCAATCATGTTGGGTTTATTGTATTCTGTGGCTTCGATGAATATGTCGGGGAACCCTGCAAGGTTCAAGATGAGTTCACGCTCAAGCTTCTCAGTTAACAGTTCAAACGAGGGTTTTTCTGGTTCACGCGCGGCTTTGCGCAGGATGCTGCACGCCCTTGCATGAGTGTACTGAACGTAGGGTGCACTGTTGGTTTCGAAATTCAGAACTCGCTCCCAAGTGAACACCACAGGTTTGGAAGGGTCAACATCCACAAGTGCATACCTCACTGCACCTAAACCGACGAAGTCGGCGATTTTGCGTTTCTCCTCCTCGGAGAGCATGGGGGAACGCTTCGAAACCTCTTCGTAAGCCCGTTGAACTGCTTCGCTTAAAACATCATCAAACGTGATGTAGTGTCCTCTTCTGCTACTCATCTTGTAACCCGGCAACGTAACCAAATTGTAGGCGAAATGCACCAAACTCTCAGCATATTCAGTGTAACCCATTGCGTAGAGGGCAATTTTTAACTGCAACTGCGCCAGCGACTGCTCCACGCCGATTACGTTGATGACTTTTTGTGCATGCTTAAACTTCCAAAGCGTGTAAGCGATGTCGCGGGTGGTGTAGAGTGAGGTTCCGTCAGCTCGACCAAGGGTCAGCGGCGGGACCTCGTTGTTTTGGCTTAAACCCAACTTCGTCTTTAAGTTGAGGTCTTGGACAACTTTTTCTGCGTCAAACTCCAACACGCCCTTTTCGCTGAATACAAACGGTGAAGCCTTGAGCTTAGCCAAAACGTCATTAACCTGAGTGCTCCACACGAAATCGCTTTCCCAATCCCACGAATCATACGTGACGCCGACGCGCTTCATGGTTTCTCTAAAACCTTCAAGGCACAAATCGCTGACTTCGCGGACGAGTTGCTTTGCGTTGGGTTCCCCGTCCTCGTACGCGCAGTTTAAACGTTTGATTTCTTCTTCAGGGTTCTCGTCTAAACTGATTTTTGCTGTCAACGCCTCAAAGAGCACAGGATACTTTTCTTTGAGTTCAGCGGCAATCGACATCCACTCGTCAATTTCCTTGTTTGCCTTCACCATGTCATCGGCTGAGTGGAAAGCTATGGCGAGGTCGCGAGTTCTCTTTAAGCGGTTAATCTCAACTAGACAACTAGTTACCGTATAGATTTTGCCAACGAAAAGGTCTGCTTTCTCAGTGGGTTTTGGTCTGCCCAGTTTAGCATAACCGTACGCGACAACTGACGATTGCCGACCAACATCGTCAATGTAGTAGTGACGTGAAACCTCATGTCCCCGATACTTGAGGATACGTGCTAATGCGTCACCTAGCATGGGGTTTCGGGCTTGACCAATGTGGATTGGATGCAGCGGGTTAACGCTGGTGTGCTCAACGATGATTTTTTTCGGCTTATCAGTCTTAACAAATCCATATTCGAAGCCTAACGCTTTAATCGACCCCAAAGTTAACGCGGAGAATTTATCGAAGTTAATATGGAAGTTTATGTATCCTGCACCAGCAGGCGCAACCTTATCGATGAGGTTAAAGCTGGATTTGTCTAAGGTTTCTACAAGGTGCTGAGCTAAAGTGAGCGGTTTCTGGTTAAGTTTCTTTGCCAACTCAAAGCACAGCGATGACGCTAATTGTCCGTATTCGATGTTTGGCGTCTTGTTCAGCGTGATGGTGGGTTGCTTGATTTCCGGCAGGGTTTTGTTCAGGGCGTTTGCTAGTGCGGTTTGGCATTCTTGGCGGAATTGGTCAAATGGATTCTGAGAGACCATCACTTTTTTCTCCATTATGCTGATTCGGTTGGGTTATGTTTTTAATGTAAAGGCGTATTTATCTGTGTACTGGATGCTGTTGCCGATGAAAACAAAAGTGGTCTATTCAGAAAAATGTTTAGGCTATGGCACATGGCACATTGAGGGACCTCAACGCGTAAAAGTTGCCCATGACATTTTGCAAGCGAAAGGATACGGGTTTGTGGAACCCGCATCAGCGGACGATTGGGAACTGCTGGGTGTCCATGACGCTGATTACCTTTTTAACGTAAAAAAGGGTTTAGTTGAGGATTCAGACACACCTGCTTATGATAAAATCTTCGATTTCGCAAGACTCAGCGTTGGCGCTGCACTCTTAGCTAGTAAAATAAATGGTTTTTCACTGATGCGTCCACCAGGACACCATGTTGGGAGAAGCGGAGCTGCATTGGGCGTTTACACTCGCGGATTCTGCTACCTAAACAACATCGCTATTGCAGTTAAAGAATCACGAAAAAAAACGTTGATCCTAGACATCGATGGGCACCATGGGAACGGCACACAAGAAATTTTTCTTGGCGACCCAAAAGTTGTATATGTTTCGCTCCACCAATCACCCAATTACCCCGGAACAGGCAACGTTACTGAGGGCAACTGCATAAATTTTGCGTTGCCAAGGGATTTAGGCGGAAAAAGGTACTTGGAAACGCTTGACAAAGCGTTGGGCATGGTTGATTTAGGAAAGTTTGAGGCGGTTGCGGTTTCCGCGGGTTTTGACACGCATCAAGGAGATTTAGCGTCATTGGGTTTAGTTGAGCAAGATTATTTTGAGATTGGTAAAAGAGTTGCTTTGCTGAAAAAACCGACTTTCTTCGTTTTAGAGGGCGGCTACGTTGGAAAGAATGTTGGGTTGGATATTGATAGTTTTTTGAGAGGTTACGAAGCAAACTTGTAAAGGAAAAAATGGCTATTTTTGTTTTTTAGCCATTGCCTTCTTGTTTAACTCTTGCAGTTTCTCCGTGATTTTTTCGGATCGTTTTTCTGCAGTAGCTAAAAGTGGCTTCCAATCCCTGTTTTTGACTGCAACGGTTAACTGTTCGGTTTGTGCTGGCAATTTTTCTAGTGCGTCGTTGAAGAGTTTATCTGCTGCTTCGTCTGACTCAACAATTACTAAGGCTTCCTCGGGGCATGCTTCGATGCATTTTGGTTCGCCTCCACATAGGTCGCATGAGATTGCTTTTCCAGTGTCGGTGTGGATGGTGATTCCTCCATGCTCGCAGGCTTGTACGCACCAGTCGCAGCCTTTACATTTTGTTTGGTCAATAATTATTAATCCTGTGCTTTCTGCTTGAGATAGTGCGTGTTCAGGACATGCTTTCACGCATCTTGCATCTTGGCATCCGCGGCAAGTTAAAGCAAAATTGAAGAGAGGTGCCATGCGGACAACTCTGATTCTGGAGCGGATTGGGTTCCAACTGCCTTCACCCTTCTCTGCCGTGCAAGCGTACTCGCAGATTCCGCAACCAATGCATTTGCCTGGGTCAACTGAAACGAATTTTCTTTGTTGAGTTTTAGCGGATTGCATTTTTTGGTTACCAAACCCCTTTTGGTGTTAAAGTATTTGTGTGCATCATTGACTTTTAACCGTTACTTAACAAAACTACCAATTATCATGGAAAAACCAGGGTCCAAAATGGTCCACTCTGTTGCTCAGAAAAATCTATAGCCCCCTACCTAAGGGGTCAAAGGTTGAAAATGGCTGCAAAGTTAAGGAGAAGGCTATTTTTGTGGAGGCTGAGGGTTCCAGGGTGTTTCTGAATGTAGTTTTCCGCCCGTAGCCCAGTTCTCCCTTGGTATTTCTGCAATGATGATTGTGGTTGCTTGACTAGGAATGCCAATATCCGTGAAGACTTTGGTTATTCCTTCAACTATTTTCTTCTTGTTCTCTGAGCTCATACCCGCCCAAACAGATACTTGTACAACAGGCATCAACATTACCTCATAGCAAGTTATGCATGTGCAATAATTAAGTTTTTTATGGTGCAAAGGGTGGAATTTGAACCAACGAACACCTATGAGACAGGAGCGTCAAACCTGTTATTTTATAAAAAGTACGTTTTTTAGTTTTTTGAAGTGTTGGTCGCCAGTTACTACTTCAGCTTTTTTAACCATTGCAGTGGCATAAACTATTGAGTCAGCCAATCCCCATCCATCGATTTCTTTTTTCATCTTGATCTGTACCTTAGCGGATTCTACGGCGATTGACTCATCTAGAGGCAGAAGTGCGCTTCTTTCTTTGATGAATGTCTTCTGCTTCTCCGCAATTTCTTGGCTTTCAACCTTGAGCGTCTTGGCGTAAACTTCCGCCAGACAAATCGTAGGAGTTATTTTTTCTTCAGAATTTTCAATTATAGATTTAACTTCATCGCCTGCGGTTGTTCCCATGAAATATTCAATCCAAGCATAGGAATCGATAACATACTTCATAGGCAGCGGTCCTTATGGTCTCTGAGGTCGGATAAGTCTGTTTTTTTCATGGTGCCGAACATGCTTTCTGTTTTTGCAAAGTGTTCGATGAGGATTTTGTTTATTTGGCTGGAAATATTTCGGGTGCCCGCTTTATCTTTTAGAGTTTGGTAAACGTCCTCGCGCAGTAGTATCGTTGTTTTCTTCACCGTAAACATCACCATAAACATCTATGGTTAACCTTTCTATTAAGCGTGTTGCAAAATGAGACTGAAAAAAGCGCTTACCGGGAAATCTAGGTGGTGCGGAGGGTGGGATTTGAACCCACGAACCCCTGCGGGATAGGAGCCTCAGTCCTACGCCTTTGGCCATGCTGGGCGACCTCCGCGCTGTGTTGCGGAAATATAGGAACAGGGCTCATTTAAAGGCTTTACTTTGGTTTTGGGCGCAATTGTTTTAGTTTAGTTTGTATTATTGGTTTTGGGGAGGGTTGTGGTAAGGTTTATATCACGCCCTCTATAACACTGTTATAATGAATAGGTGTTAAAAATGAAAATCTACAAAAACGTCCTAGAAACAATCGGAAAAACACCCCTAATCCAAATAAACAAACTAACCCAAGGCGCCAACGCCACCGTGCTCGCAAAAATGGAATCCAGAAACCCCGGCGGCAGCGTCAAAGACCGCATATGCCTAAGCATGATCGAAGAAGCAGAAAAACAGTTCCTAAAACCAGGAGCCACCCTCGTTGAGCCCACGTCAGGCAACACAGGCATCGGCTTAGCCATGGTAGCAGCCGTCAAAGGCTACAAACTCATCTTAACCATGCCTGAAACCATGAGTTTAGAGCGCCGCAACCTCCTCAAAGCATATGGCGCACAACTTGTCCTCACGCCAGGGCCAGAGGGTATGGGCGGAGCCATCAAAAAAGCCGAAGAAATCCTCGCAAACACACCCAACAGCTTCATGCCCCAGCAATTCAAGAACCTTGCCAACCCCAAAGTTCACCGCGAGACCACAGGTCCAGAAATCTGGGAAGACACAGGCGGCAAAGTAGACATCATAGTTTCAGGTGTAGGCACGGGCGGAACCATAACAGGTGTAGCCCAATTCATCAAGCCGCTAAAACCAGACTTCAAAGCCGTAGCCGTGGAGCCAGCTGCCTCGCCAGTGCTGAGCGGCGGACAGAAGGGACCGCACAAAATCCAGGGAATAGGAGCAGGCTTCAAACCGGATGTATTAAAGATGGAATTGGTTGATGAAGTATTCAAAGTCACAGATGACCAGGCGCTGCAGACGGCAAGGCAACTTGCAACAAAAGAAGGCTTACTTGTCGGCATCTCTTCTGGAGCAGCAGCCTACGCAGCCATCGAAATCGCGAAACGACCAGAAAACAAGGGCAAACTAATAGTTGTCGTTCTACCAGACACTGGCGAACGCTACTTAAGCACCGTACTGTTCCAAGAACCACCCCCAAACCCCTCTCCAACCCCCTAATTTGCGTTTAAAAGACGCTTTTCTTATATTCCCCCTTTCCACATAGTTGAGTGAAAAGGGAACAAAAATGTCCACGAAACCAAAACCGTCTTTACCTAAAGAATGCCAAGAATGCAAAAAGGTAAACTTGGAGGATGACTGCTGGAACCCAGACAGAATGTTAGCTACCCTTATGCGTAACCACGACAAAGTGGAGCAGGACTGGGTTGAAAAAGGCTTACCAAAATTAGTTGACCAAATCATGGCTAACTATGAGCGGTTCGGCGGCATGGACCACCTTGAAGGACGCGACCTTCCATCGAAAAAAGTAGTTATCGAAGTTTTAGAAGATTTATTCACGATTCTTTTTCCAGGCTACTTGGGCGATTCAGAAATCACCAAAGCCAACGTCAAATACCATTTGGGCACAAAACTCACGTCGGTTTATACGCGGCTAACTGAAGAGGTTGAAAAAAGCCTTAAGTACATATGCAGAAAAATCAGCGAGTGCCCCCAGGACGTGTGTCTAAAGCGGGCGCATGTAGTCGCTAAGGAACTTCTTGAAAAGCTGCCGGAAATCCGCTCGATGCTCAGCGGGGACATTGAAGCAGCGTACAGCGGTGACCCAGCGGCTGTGAGCACGGAAGAAGTAATCCTAAGCTACCCCTGCGTGCTGGCGATAACCACGTACCGAATAGCACACGAACTCTACCTCAGCGGCGTACCCTTGATTCCAAGAATAATGAGTGAGCACATCCATTCACAAACAGGCATAGACATTCATCCGGGCGCAAAAATCGGCAAAAACTTCTTCATCGACCACGGAACAGGCGTAGTCATAGGCGAAACAGCAGAAATCGGCGACAACGTCAAACTCTACCAAGGCGTAACATTGGGCGCACTGAGTTTTCCAAAAGACGAGAAAGGAAACATCATCAAAGGACGCAAACGCCACCCGACCATCGGAAACAACGTAGTCATCTACTCAGGCGCAACACTTCTAGGCGCAGAAGCAGTCATAGGCGACAACGTAGTCATCGGCGGAAACGTCTGGATAACCTCGCCAGTGGCGTCAGGAACAAAAATAACCATAGCAACGCCTGAACTAAAATACAAAACGGAAAATCACTCTGAAAAAGCTAAGCCCTAAGTTGGGCTTTGCTCTATAGTAGGCGGAAGTTTTCTTTCACTGTTGTTAGGACTACGTGAGTGTTTGTGCGTTCAATGTACGGTAGTGATAGGAGTTTTTTGGTGAACGCTCCTAAGTCTTCGCGGCTCTTAAATTTGGCAACGATGATGGCGTCTGTTAAGCCGGTTACGTCGTAGACTCCGCACACGTTTGAGATTTTGGCTATTTCGTTTTCTGTTTCCACGAGTCTGCCTTTGGAAACTGTGATTTCGGTAACTACTGTTAGTTGGTAGCCGAGTTTTTCATGGTCCAAAATAACCGCGTACCCTTTGATTAAGCCGTCTTCTTCCATCTTTTTTATTCTGGACAAGACGGTGCCGACTGAAACGCCAACGTTCTTGGCTATTTGTCTGCTTGAGAACCTTGCGTCCTCTAAGAGACCTTTGAGAATTTTTACGTCAGTTTCATTTAATTCCATACCATCATATCCTGCACGTTCTTTCAGCCGAAGGGGCTTTTTTGGAACATCCTTTTGATTATCAGGTGATTAAGTTAATAAAAGTTTAGCTTTTCCAGTGAACTCGATGGATGCCATTTCAACCACCAACACTAAAAACACCTGTCTTTAACAGAAAATAGATAGTAATCTTAAATTAGCGCCTAAACCCCAATAGTTCTGAGCCACTATAATGCAAGCAAAGTACGATACGATATTGGTTCTTGACTTCGGCGGACAATACTGCCACCTAATCGGCAGAAGAATCAGAGAAAACGGCGTATACTCAGAAATCGTATCCCACGACATCTCACCCGAAGAAGTGGCGGCTCTAAATGAGAAATTCAACGTTAAAGGCTTAATATTTTCAGGTGGACCCTCAAGCGTTTACGAACCAAACGCCCCTAAACTTCACCCACGCATTTTAGAGGTTAACTTGCCAATTCTGGGCTTATGTTATGGACACCAGCTCCTAGCTCAATTGACCGGCAGCAAAGTTGAACCTGCAGCCTGCAAAGAATACGGCATAGCTCAGGTGGCAATAGATAAGCCGGTGGGCGTTTTGGAAGGGTTAAGTGAGAAAGAGCAGGTTTGGATGAGCCACGGCGACACGGTTTTCGCTCCGCCGCCAGAATTTGAAGCGTTAGCTCATACAGAAAACTGCCCTGTCGCAGCGTTTAGGCACAAGACAAAACCGATTTACGGTCTGCAATGGCATCCAGAAGTTATCCACACCGAAAACGGCATGCGCATGCTCCAAAACTTCATCTTTCAAGTCTGCAAATGCCAAGCTAACTGGCAGATGGAAGACCTCATACCCAAAATGGTAAAGGAACTGCAGACTGAAACGGGCGGCGCCAGAGCCATAATCGGATTAAGCGGCGGCATAGACTCAAGTGTCGCAACCGCAATCGCAGCCAAAGCACTCGGCGACAAGTTAACCGCGGTTTTCGTCGATCATGGACTTATGCGGGAAGGTGAACCTGAACAAATCCGAGAAACCTTCCAAAAATACCCAATAAACTTCATAGTAGCTAATGCGCAAGAACGGTTCCTGCAAAAATTAAGGGGCGTAACTGAACCCGAAGCCAAACGGAAAGTTATCGGCGAGGAATTTATCAGAGTTTTTGAGGAAATCGCTAACGAATCAGGCGCCGAATACCTGATCCAAGGCACGATTTACCCAGATAGGATAGAGTCAGGTTTCAGAAAGGGCTCAGACAAAATCAAGAGCCACCACAACGTTGCTGGGTTGCCGGAGAAAATTAAGTTCAAAAAAATTCTCGAGCCGCTTCGTGACTTGTACAAGGATGAAGTACGCAAGGTTGCCAGAATGCTGGATTTACCTAAAGAAATCGTCAACCGCCAACCATTCCCTGGTCCAGGTTTAGCAGTTCGAATAATCGGCGACTTAACCGAGGAGAAAGTTAAGATAGCGAAGAGGGCGGATAAGATTGTTCGGGATGAGATTGAGAAGAACGATTTTGCTGAGAATCTCTGGCAGTACTTTGCAGTTTTAACGGATACTAAAGCGACAGGCGTTAAGGGTGATGCACGTGCTTACGGTTACGTTGTTGCTGTGAGAGCTATGGAGAGCCGTGAAGCCATGACTGCAAGCTTCGCAAAGATTCCCTACTCTGTCTTAGAGAAGATTTCCACACGAATAACAAATGAGATACCGCAGGTTACCCGCGTGGTCTATGACGTTACCCATAAGCCGCCTGCAACCATCGAATGGGAATAAACCGCTTAACTTTGCTTTTTGGCTTATGATAAGCACTGTTTTCAACATGTTATTGAGCTGATTTTGCGCCAATACTGACCTACCCTCTTAGGGACTCCAAACTATCGACCTACCCCCTATAGGTTTCTGCAATGAACCACTATTAGGATCCTAATAGGCTCCAAATATGTCGGCTCTAAGCGACTTGTTCGGCACGTTTGTGTGTTTTTTCAAGGAAACGTAAATTAATTTGGCGAGATTTCTAGTTTGTGATTGTTATGAAGGTTGCTGTTTCTGGTAAAGGCGGTGTCGGCAAGACCTTGATTGCCGGCGGGTTAGCACGCGGCTTTGTCGAACGCGGCTTAAAAACAATGGCTATCGATGCAGATTCTTCTCCGAACCTCGGCTTGACATTGGGGTTGTCGACCGAGGAGACCCGCAAAATCGTGCCAATTTCCGAGAATAAGCAGTTAGTTGAATCAAAAACGAGCACAGGTTACTCGGGCGTTTACAATTTAAATTTCACCGTTGATGACATCGTTAAACAGTATTCCGTCGCCACTCCGTTAGGTGTAAATTTAATTGTTATGGGTACTGTTCAGTCGATGGGAGCAGGCTGCATGTGTGCACCCAACGCTGTCATCCGCGCTCTCCTAAGGCACTTGGTTGTGGAACGCGATGAGGCGGTTGTTTTGGATTTAGAGGCAGGAGTAGAGCACATTGGCAGAGGCACAGCTAGACAAGTTGACGCGTTGCTAATAGTTGCGGATTCTAACTTAAAATCCCTCGAAATTGCCAAACACATCCATGACATGGCTCAAGCAGCTGGAATGAAACAGCTCTATCTCGTCGGAAACAGAGTAATGAACGACGCCCAAAAAGAAGCCATCCAAAGCTTCGCTGACAAAAACGGCTTGACCTTGCTCGCTTTTGTGCCCTTTGACCAGAAGGTAATTGAGGCAGATATGCTTGGTGAAACCCCTCTTAAAAACAAGGAAATAGCGGCAGTTAAGACCATAGACAATATATGCGAGCTTTTGCTTAAGAAAACTGCATAGACCTTAAGGTTTGTTTGAAATGAAAACTTTGGTTACAGTTGGTCGTGGAGGAACAGGAAAATCCAGTTTTACCGCTCTTATGGCTAAGTGCTTTATTGAAACCAATCAAGCTCCGTTGCTGCTGGTTGATGCTGACCCCGACCAGAACCTTGGTGAGATGATTGGAGTGGACCTCAAAGAAGCAGGCAAATCGACCATAGCCGACCTTATCGTCAGTACCTTTATTGAAGGAGGCGGCACCACAGTCGGTATTCCTCCAACTCAACGCATTGAAAGCCGCATTTGGGAAAATGGTCTTTATGAAGGCAAAAACTTCGATTTTATGGCTGTTGGCACCAAGTGGGTTGAAGGCTGTTACTGTATGCCTAACTCGGCGCTAAAAGGCGCCTTGGAAGCGTTAACTAAAAACTACAAGTACATACTCGTTGACTCTCCAGCAGGACTTGAAAACTTAAACAGACGAATAACCTCAAACGTCAACGATATTTTTGATATTCTTGATCACTCAAAAAAATCTCAAGACCACGTGAGGCGTGCTTACAAAATTGCTAAAGAAGTTGACATGAAGTTTGAAAACTTTTACTTAGTGGGCGGTTATCGTTTTCCGGCTGAATTGGGAAAGCAAGCTGAAGATGAATTGAAATTCAAGTACTTGGGAAAAATTGAAGCTGATGATCAGTTAGATGAATATGTTTTGAATGGACGGTCTCTGCTTGACTTGCCTGACGATAATAAAGCATATATTTCTGTGAGAAATATAGTCAAAACCTTAGGTTACTTGTAGCGAAGTTTTACATAACTTTTTAGAAACCTTGCATATCTACAATTACTCCGTGACTTTTGTCTAAGAAATCTGGAAAGGTTTAAAAAGTCGCCATGGTAGCCTAGTTTCTAAACCTTTACAGAGGTTTCCAAATTGACAAGTAAAAATGTCCAAGTAAAAATAGGCGAAATGAAGACTGATAGCAGTCTCATTAAAAATTTTGAATTATCCATCGGCAAAATTGTAAACGACAACTACACTGAGCCAATGGGTCCAACTCCAATGCCCTCCATGACTACCCTAAGAGACTGGGACATGAAGCTCCTCACCAAGTACAAGCCCTTCTACATGCCCGACTGTGACCTATGCTGTCTATGCACTTTTGGCAAATGCGACCTGACAGCTGGAAAACGCGGTGCATGCGGCTTAGACATCGCAACCCAATCATCTCGTATCGTAATGTTAGCTTGTGCAATTGGAGCAGCCTGCCACACAGCTCATTCACGCCACCTTCTTCACCATTTAATTGAAAAATACGGTCGCAGATTCCCCTTAGACATAGGTGGATTAAACATTAAAGTTGAAGCACCAGTCACACGCCTCGTTACAGGCATAAAGCCTGAAACACTCGGCGACTTAGAAGATGTTCTAACTTATGCTGAAGAACAAATCACACAGGTCCTTGCAGTGGGACATACCGGTCAAGAAGGCAACAACTTGGACTTTGAGTCAAAAGCCTTCCACGTCGGCATGATTGACCACGTGGGTATGGAAGTCGGCGACATTGCACAGATTTCCACCTTAGGTTATCCAAAAGCTGAAGCTGACACACCGCTCGTTAAACTCGGCATCGGAAGCGTTGACAGGACCAAACCAGTTATCATGTGCATTGGTCACAACGTTGTCCCATCAATCGGAATCATCGATTACGCAAAAGAAACTAAAGTTGATGAAAAAATTGAGGTTGTCGGCTTATGTTGCACAGCACACGACATGACACGATATTACAACCGTGCCAGAGTTGTTGGGCCAATCAGTTGGCAACTACGATTCATCCGCGCAGGGCTCGCAGACGTAGTTGTTCTCGACGAGCAATGCGTCCGAACAGACATCTTTGACGAAGCGGGCAAAGTTCACGCTCCAGTAATCGCTGCATCAGAAAAGAACTGCATGGGCTTTAAGAACCGCACAAACGACCCAGCAGACGAAATCGTCGCTGACTTAGTTAGCGGCAAAGTCCAAGGTGTACTAATTCTTGACCCCGAAAAAGTCGGCGAAGTAGCAGTCCGCGTTGCACAACAAATTGCTCCAATCCGCAAACGAATGACTAGCCTCCCAACACTCGAGGAGGTTAAACAAATCGCTAAAACCTGCACACAATGCAATAAATGTCAACGCAACTGTCCACAAGACTACAACATTCCAAAAGCACTCAAAGCAGCAGGAGAAGGCGACATATCTCTACTAACTGACCTGTATGAAACATGCATTGGATGCGGCAGATGCGAAGAAGCTTGCCCACAAAAAATCATGGTACACAGCCTCATAGTTAAAGCAGGCGAAAAAGCAATGCTCTCCGAAGATAACCTATGCCGCGTCGGCAGAGGCGCAGTCTCAGACGTTGAAATCCGAAACGTCGGCAGCCCAATTGTCCTTGGAGAAATCCCCGGCATAGTTGCAATAGTTGGCTGCAGCAACTATCCAAAAGGCGGCAAAGACGTCTACGACATATGCAGAGAATTCGCCCTTAGACGCTACATCGTTGTAGTGTCAGGATGTGCAGCTATGACCGCAGGAAGCTACCGCAACAGTGAAGGCAAAACCCTCTACGAAGAATTCCCAGGCGGATTCGAAGCAGGAGGAGTCCTCAACGTCGGCTCATGCGTTGCAAACAGCCACATCGCAGGTGCAGCAATCAAAGTAGCAAACATCTTCGCAAAACGCAGCCTAAGAGGCAACTACGAAGAAATCGCAGATTACATCCACAACCGTCTCGGGGCAGTCGGCCTAGCATGGGGCGCATACTCACAGAAAGCCGCAGCCATCGGCGCAGGATTCTGGCGCTTAGGCATACCAGTCCTCGTTGGGCCACACGGTGTAAAGTACCGCCGTATGCTCATGGGCAGAGAAGACAAACCAGAAAACTGGGAAGTCCTCGATGCACGCACAGGCAACAAAGTAAACGTTGGACCCGCACCAGAACACCTCTTCAACGTATCTGAAACCAAAGAAGAATGCATGGTTGCAATCGCAAAACTCTGCATCAGACCCAACGACACATGGAAAGGGCGCAGCATAAAACTAAGCCACTACGTCGACTTAAGCAAACGTTACTTAGGAGTTATGCCAAACGATTTGCACCTCTTCGTAAGAACGATGGCTGATGTCCCAATGACCATGAAAGACGAATTCGAGAAAATCTTAACAGAAAACAACTGGAAAGAAACAGTAATACCGGACCCAACACTGCTTCCAAGAATGGTCCGTAAAGTTAAGGAGTAATACGACATGTCTTGTGAACCATGGCAATGTGCAGAAATAGCTGCCACAAAAAAGGCAAACCCAATAACTAAACCCGAGATAGCAGTAGCAATGATCAAAAGAGCCCAACGCCCCCTCCTCATTGTGGGAAGCAACGCCACTGAAAGGTACATGGAAGGCAAACCATTAATCGAATACATGATCGCTTTCGCTAACGCCTCCAAAGTGCCTGTCGTAGCTACAGCCCACATGGTTGGCGAATTCATAAAACGAGGATACCAACCAGCCAGCTTCATGGGCGCAATGGATATAGGCCAAAGAATAGTTGACCCAGAATGGCAAGGACTCGACGGCAAAGGCCACCCAGACCTAGTTCTGTTAGTCGGGTTACCATACTACGTTGAATCGTTGATGCTCTCAGGATTCAAGCACTTTGCACCAGACCTAAAAACCATGACCCTTGACAACCTATTCCACCCACATGCAAGCTGGTCTTTCCCAAACGCAACCCTCGAAGAATGGGCTGCAAACCTCACAGTAATGACCTCAAAATTTAATGGAGGAAACTAAAAAATGTCAATGTTTAAAGATATACCTGTTGAAGTTGGCGTAATCTACGAAGGAGAACGTATCCGAAGAAACGACATGCAAGTAGAACTCGGCGGACCCACAGTCAAACAAAAGTTTGAACTCGCAAAAGTAAAACCCATGAATGAAGTCGAAGATGGAAAAATCACCATCGTCGGCCCAGACTTAAAAGACCTGAAAGAAGGCGGCGCTTTCCCATTCGGCATACTTGTTGAAGCTGCAGGCGCAAAACTCGATGCAGGCCTTGAAGGTGTCATTGAAAGACGCATTCACGGTTACCTAAACTACATCGAAGGCTTCATGCACCTAAACCAGCGCTACGACATCTGGATACGCATAGGCAAAAAATCCTTCGCTAAAGGCTTAAACAGCTTTGAACCAATCGGCAAAGTTCTCTACAGACTCTTCAAGAGCGAACTGCCAATCATCGAGAAAGTACAAATCACATTCATAACAGACCCATCAAAACTAGAAGAAATGACTCCTGAAGCAATGCAAGCCTACGAATCACGCGACGCAAAAGCCAGAGGCCTAAAAGACTCAGAAGTTGACACATTCTACGGCTGCGCACTATGCCAATCATTCGCGCCAAGCCACGTCTGCATCATTACACCTCAAAGATACAGCAACTGCGGAGCAATCAGCTGGTTTGACGGCAAAGCCTCAGCAAGCATCGACCCCAAAGGTCCAGTCTTCGCAATTCCAAGAGGCGAAATGATCAACGAAGAGAAAGGTGAATTCTCAGGCGTCAACGAAGCCGCCAAGAAACGCACCATGGGCGAAGTTAACCAAGTTTGGCTCTACACAGCATTCGACCACCCACACACTTCATGCGGATGCTTCGAAGCAGTAACTTTCTATGTTCCAGAAGTCGACGGTTTAGCAGTAGTTAACAGAAGCTTCAAAGGCGCAGCCGTAAACGGCTTACCCTTCAGCACCGTTGCAGACTCAGCGGCAGGCGGACGACAAATCGACGGATTCCACGGAATGAGCATCGAATACATGCGAAGCAAAAAATTCTTCGCAGCAGACGGCGGATGGAACCGCATAGTTTGGGTACCTAAAGAAGTCAAAGAAAAAGTAAAGGACTTCATACCCAAAGACATCGTTGACAAAATAGCAACAGAAGACGACGCAAAGAACGTAGACGAACTAAAAGCCTTCCTTAAAGCGAAGAACCACCCAGTTGTGGCGAAGTGGGAAGCTGAAGAAGCACCAGCCGCAGAAGCTCAAGCAGTACAAGTTACCGAAGAACAGGCAGCAGCAACAATGATGCCAGTTGCAACAGCAGCATCACTACCCATCATGGCGGGCGGATTCAAAATCATACTTAAAGACGCAAAAATCTACGCCTCCAAAGTAATAATTCAAGCTAAAAGCGACGAAAAACGGTGATCTGAATGCCTCAAGACAACGAAAAAAAGAAAGACAATGAAGGACTAAAACTCAGCGGCGACTTACTGGCAGCCCTCGCAAAATTCCAGCAAATCGAACTTCAAGACTTCCAAATGGATCTCAAAGAACTAGAAATCATCTTTGAACCCGGCGTGGCTGGGCAAATAATGCCCAAACTAAAGCTTCCAGCAGCCATAGCAGGCGCAGGCGGAAAACCCACCAGCATGCTGCAGGTGCCTTTCCTACCACCCATCGAAACCTACCCAAACAAAATCACTGAAGTAAAACTTGGCGGAACAAGAAAGGAAGGCGGCACACGCGGAAAAACACTCACTATAGGCGGCGAGGTTTCTCCTGCATTCTACACTTTTGAGCGTCCAATGCCCCACAAACCAGTAATTACACTTGACGTTTTCGACATGGAAGTCCCACTGTCAAAGGCAGTTAAGATGCACGTTAAAGACGTCGTCGGCGACCCAGCAGCATGGGCGAAACTTGCAGTTGAAAAATTCGACGCCGACATGGTTACAGTCCACTTAATCAGTATCGACCCCCTGCTCAAAGACGCAACACCCAAAGATGCAGTAAAAACCGTTGAAAAAATCCTGCAAGCCGTTGATGTTCCACTCGTAATCGGTGGCTGCGGTGACCCAGTGAAAGACGCAAACGTTTTCGAAGCAATATGCGAAGCTTTCCCCAATGAACGTTTCCTCATCAGCTCAATAACACGCGACATGGATGTTGAACGCTGCGCAAAATTCGTTAAGAAAAACGGTCATGCCGCATTATCATTCACTCCGATGGACCTAAACTTGGCACGCGAACTCAACAGGCGACTATACGATTTTCTCGAAAGAGAAGACATCGTTATGGACTTAACCACAGCAGCATTAGGCTACGGCTTAGACTACGCATTCACAAACATGGAACGCGCAAGAATGGGCGGCTTAATGGGCGACGTGGAACTAGCACACCCGATGTCCTCAGGCACAACTAACGCTTGGGCAGCACGAGAAGCATGGCTGAAAATGTCTGCTGAATGGGAACCACGCGAACTTCGAGGTCCACTCTGGGAAGTAACAACAGCCCTAACACTGTTGCTTGCCGGCGTTGACCTATTCATGATGATGCACCCAGCAGCCGTAAAAACACTAAAAGACGTAACCAACTACCTGACAAGCGGCAAAAAAGCAGACCCATCAAAATACGCTAATTGGGTCACAGTAAAAGCTTAAGGAGCATGATTGACATGAGCGAGAAAAAGAAAGCTGGATTAAAAGAATTAAGCCCCATAGACATCTACAAACTCTTGCCAAAGACTAACTGCAAAGAATGCGGCGTCGACAACTGCATGGCTTTCGCCACCAAAATTGTCAACCGCGAAATAGAACTAGACAGTTGCAAACCTCTGCTAAAACCAGAGAACGCAAAATCCTACGCTAAACTCCAAGACCTCCTAAAACCCGCAGTCAAAGAAATCACTGTTGGCGTCGGAGACAAAGCAAAGAAAATCGGCGGCAAACTGGTCATGTACCGCCACGAATTCACACTACAAGAACCCAACAGCAATAGCAATAGACGTAACCGACGAAATGACCGAGCAACGAAATCGTCTCACGCGTACAAAAAACAGATAACTTTACCTTCGAATACATCGGCAACACCCTGAAACTCGACATGAT
Organism: Candidatus Bathyarchaeota archaeon; assembly: GCA_963695285.1. GTDB lineage: Archaea > Thermoproteota > Bathyarchaeia > Bathyarchaeales > Bathycorpusculaceae > Bathycorpusculum. Next base: position 355,793 of record OY968763.1, on the reverse strand, counting down.
AGCTGTCAGATGCACATCGCAAGATGCTGACAAATTCAAGGCAGCTGTCAAAAAAGTTTCAGAAACCACCAAACTACCAATGATCCTATGTACCATTGAACCCTGCAATAGCTGAAGCAGGCTTAATGGCAGCGCCAAAAGCACGACCACTCCTCTACGCGGCAACCTCAAGCAACTGGAAAGACATGGCAGAACTTGCCACTGATGTACAATTGCCCACTAGTTGCATCCGCACCAAACGACCTAACCACACTTGTCTCCTTAGCAAAAACCCTGACGGCTTACGGCGTAAAAGACATAGTCTTAGACCCAGGCACCTTCACGAACGAAGGCTTAGGCGACACAATAAACAACTTTACCATGCTCCGCGAGCAGCCACTAAAGGCGGCGAAGAACTCGCAGGCTTACCCCTACTCGGTGTTCCAATGGTTGCTTGGGTAGACAAGGGCGAAACCGCAGACGATCTCATAAAATGGCGTGAAGCCTACATAGCTGGAATGCTCATTACCCGCTACGCAGATGTGCTCGTGATGCACGGTAACGACGGATGGTCACTGCTGCCGAATACGGTGCTAAGGCAAAACATCTACACTGACCCACGCAAACCAGTCGCAGTCGCACCAGGCCTGAAAGTCTACGGCACCCCAGACGAGAACTCACCAGTACTCTTCACATCCAACTTCGCATTGACATTCTACACAGTCGCCTCAGACATCGAAAGCAACAAACTAAACGCCTACCTAATCGTAGTTGACACAGAAGGCTCAGCAATCGACAGCGGAGTTGCAGGACGCAAACTAACCGCGGAAAGAGTTGCAGACGCTATCAAAGCATCAGGCATAGAAGGCAAAGTTAAGCACCGAAAAATCATCAGCCCAGGCAAAGCCTCACGCATCAGCGGCGAAATCGAAGAACTCAGCGGCTGGAAAGTACAAGTTGGACCACGCGACAGCAGCGAGATACCTAAGTATCTTATAGAGAAATGGCAACCATAAAGCCTTCTTTTCTTTTTCTTTATTTTTTAAAGATTTCAGTTTTTGTGAATAAATATTTTGCTTTTTGTTAGTCCTATAAACTAGCCTGAATTCTTCAACCTTAAAAAAACATAAATATAAACGCCAACAACTTGATGCACTAACGTCCTATCTTCCAAGGTTGAATCGATGATAAATCTTCCAAAAATGCTAAGCGTCGTAGATAACGACTGCTTGGTTGCATGCGTACAGATGGTTTGCATGTATTGGCGACAGGAAAAGCCCAATCTCGATTGGAAGGACGTTCCCTCTGATTTTAACACAAACTTTTGGGAAGATTTCCACAAAAAGGGCGTAGCTTACGTTAAAGATACTGGAATGCCAACAAATAATATTACTAGATTCTTGAGGACCTTGTCCCTACCTTTGAATGCAAACCTCCACTTCTTAGAAGACACTAATGGTTTAAAACGACTAATCGACATGCGGGTTCCACCGATAGTCCTTTATGACCGACATTACTACTTTAAGCAAATAGAGGGACTCGGTCATTCAGCTGTTCTTGTTGATTACACGAAAGAACTCTTGGTTTCTATTGATCCGGCGTTTGAGCCGAAGTTCACGTTCCGGCTTACAGAAGAGGATTTCGACGCGGCTTGGAAACTCAAGAAAAAGGCGGTCATCATGATAAGTCCTAAAGCCTATGGGTTTAGAAAAATCAATGTTCCATCGACAAACTTATTACCTTATTTAACGAAGAAGGAGAGCGGTATTTAATGGTTAGTGGAAGAACGCAATTCACAATTCGAGTTCAAAAACTTGATAGGCCAGAACTAGTTGCCTACGACAGAATCTTAAGAAGATATGGCTCCGGTTGCTATCTGCAAAAGACTGAAGACAGAGCAGATCACTGGAGAGTGCCATTCGGCGTTTATGTGCCTTCAATGATGATGGACGAAAAGACTGAGCAAAAAAAGACCCTGACATTTAATTTCGGCAGTATCGGAGAGATTCTCGTTAAAAAATCAACCATGAGAGTAATGCGATCTACGCCGCTGTGTTCGCTGGAGAAAAACATTCTTTTAAAAAGAAGGCAAATAGGACAATTGGTAGAGCATGATTTAATTAAGGTTTTTGGGAACGAACAAGTTCACATAGAATTTACCCGACTCAGACATGCCTTAAGCGGGTTGGAACCTATTACCAGAACGCTTTTCCGTTTACTCCAAGAAGGCTATCCTACGTACGAAGAGTCTGCAGGAGTAGGTCCACATTATACTGAGCAGATAAACATGCTTCTCGACTTGGGGTACGCAGAGTATAAACCTTCAATTATGGATCCTAATGCAAGATTACTCGCCACAAATAAGCTAAATGCTCTCTATATTCATGAAAAAACTGTTGAAAGAACTATCGATGTTGTCCTTGGTATGGTGCTCTCAGAATTCTACTACAATCTCCAAAAAGAGATGCGCATATTTCAATTAGTACCTTACATAAAAGCAAGTACTGGCTATTACAGTAACGCAATCCAATTTGGAAAACTTCTTAGTATGTCTGAAAATTGCCTGAAAAACGTTACTCGCGAGTTCTACAGGGGAGTACCTTTAACCAAGCGGGTAAATTACGGTTATTCTACTATAATAAGCGGACTTGTCAATGCTAAAATACTAGATTATGACGGAGATTATATAATTGGAAGGGAAGATATTTTCAATAAACTCATTGGTATGAGAAGCGAGCTTCCAATAAATGAAGAACCTGTAGTATTAGGGTAATCTGAATTGTCCAAAACTGTCAAAAATGAACTAAGAAAAAAACACCAAGTTGACGAATATTTTTATCCAAAAGTAGACATGGATGTCGACCTTCCAAAAGGTCTTCAAGGTGAAATCGAAAAAACAATTCTGCTTCTGGAAAACAACGGATTTTCTGCGACAAGCGAAAATGTTTTTCAAATCATGACATTGAAGAAGAACTTAATTACGAAATACTCTAGTGGCACCACAGAAAAACAGGTTCTTGAAGACTATGCTACCCTTTTAAAGCAAAGGCAGCCAATCGGTTCTGTAGGACCTATCGATTACTACTTAGTAGCGGGAATCGTTGCGGTTTTGATGTATATATTTGGAAAGTTTGGAGGTAGCTTCCTTGAAGAAGCTGGGAAAATAGCCGCTAAAAAATTTCTCAAGAAAAACGAAACGAAAAAGCAGCTTCAAAAAGAGTTGAAAATCGACCAAAAAGAGTATAACCTCTTCGCAAACCAGATAATAATAATTATCGATAAAAAACCTTCTGAGGTATCTGAGATATTGAATACTTTGGAGAAAAAACAAGAAAAATAGCGAAAAGTAAGACCTAAAAATTATTGACTTTGCCTTCATTGAAAATCCAGAAGGGCCTTTGTCTTTCAACACAATAATTACCTATATGCGAGCACTTGTAGATGTCCAAAGTATCTCGTAGAGGAAGGCAACCATTTTGGTTTGCTGGAGTACATTGAAAAAATAGCGGTAGTTTGCTGTTAACATCTGTTGGTGGGGATGGGGGGTAAGTACTTACGGGACTACTTTTACGTATGTTTTCCATGACCAATGTAAGTTCATGAATGGGTTTCTGATTGTTTGCGGCAGTTTGCACGGCCAGAATGCAAAGCACAATACGCGGAAGTTGTTTTGTAATAGAATCGCCTGGAAAGGGCGAAAAACGTCGAAAATAGGCTTAAATTCCATTTCCAATAGTCAGCTAATCCAACATGCAAAACAGAAATCCAGCATCTTCGCTGTTTCCTTTCAAACTGCTCCTCGGCAGCTACCATTTTGCTTCAATCTGAATTATGTCAAAAATACCGTGCTTTTTACTTAAATTTGTACTAAAAGCGTATAAACCCCCTCTTGCAATCTATGAGCATTTACTGCTAGAAGGGACCAAAAATAGGCTGCGGTATCTTTGGCGCAATAAATTACGAGAAACAACCCGTCTTCCCATACATTTACTGGGGACTACGAGCCCAAAACCATCGAGGCCACCAGTCACACGGGTTCCTCACAAGCAACAACAACCAATTTTTTGAGTACAAAGCCTTAGATTTGGTTCCAAAATTAAAAACTGAAGCCATACATGAATGGTTCGGGCGCCTACCTGGATCCATAGGCATCGGCAACGTGAGGTACACAACCTCAGGCAAATGCGACGACGTCTCCATAATACAAGGAACCCAGCCAGTCGTCGCTTCCATAGACGGAATAAAACTTGCACTCTCCTTTAACGGCAACATCGTTAACACTCTGCCGCTGAAAAAAGAAATGACGGAGAACTTTTCAGATTTCCTCTACAACTGCGACTCTGACATTGTGTGCCACAAAATGCTTCTTGCGCTAAAACAAGGTCAAGACCTAACATCTGCCGCCCGCACAGTCATGGAAAGTTTAGACGGCGCATTCTCTGTAACAGGCATAACGGGAAATGGCGAGTTCTTTGCCTTCAAAGATCCGCATGGAATAAAACCGCTGTGCGCGGGACATGACTCTGACACGAAAACCTACGCTTTCTCCTCTGAAACCGTAAGCTTAGACATGAACGGTTTTGTCCGGGACTTTGAATTAAAACCCGGCGAACTTGTCACGGTTTCTCAAGAAGGCTTTAAGCGCACTCAGGTCATTAAGAATTACCGTGAAGCATTTTGCTCGTTTGAATATGCTTATTTTGCTAGGCCAGATTCAAGATTTGACGGCAAATACGTTTATGAAATCCGAGAAGACTTCGGACGAAACATCGTGAAAGAGTTTCCGGAAATAGTCAAAGACGGCGACATTATCATGTCGGTGCCTGAAACTGGCGATGACCCCGCGATGGGTGTTCATGAAGCGTCAGGTTTACGTTGGGAAAGAGCATCCCGTCGCCACCGCTACGTAACTGAACGGGCTTTCATACTGCTAAACATGGAACGCTACTCAACTATCGACAAAAAAATTAACATTTTAGGCTCCAAAGTAGCTGGAAAACGAATTATAGTATGTGAAGACAGCATCGTGCGAGGGGACACAACCAAAGTTATCATAGAAAAAATGCGCAAGGCAGGCGCCAAAAAAGTCTACCTCTTCGTAACTTTCCCACGCATCATCGGACCATGCTTCTATGGAATTGACATGTCAAGTTATGGGCAACTCGTCGGCTCAAGACATAACGCTGAAGAAATCGCTAAAATCATAGGTGCAGACGGCGTATGCTACCAATCCCTCGAAGGACTAATACGCGCTACGGGGCAAACTGAAGACCAGCTTTGCTTAGCCTGCGTTACAGGCAAGTATCCCACGCCGTGTGCCCAGAAAATGGCTGACGCAATGAAAAAACGCTTCCTTGAAGGCTACGAAGAAAAAGGAAGAATCTACGAGTCCGAAGAAGTCCAGCCGTAATCGCTATAAAGCGTTCCCTCCACTGTCTATGCAGTAACGGTGTATCTGGATGGAAAAAATCGGTGTACTGGTCGTTTCTTATGGCGCACGCGAAGTCGCTATGGCGGATGCTCTTCTAAGAAGCAAAAAATACCAAGTTGAACTCTACGTTGCCGACAAACAATGCAACCCCTTCAACGCCGAAAAAGCCACAAAACACAAAGTTATCCCAACCCTTGACATCAACGAAATCTGCAAGTTCGCAAAAGAAAACAAAGACAAACTAGATTTTGTCTTGGTCGGTTCAGAGAAACCAATCATCGAAGGCATACGTGACTTAATCGAGAAACAAACAGGCATACCGGTCATTTGCCCAACTAAAGAGTACGCGATTGAGGAGAGCAAAGTCGCTCAAAGGGTGCTCTTCGAAGAGATTGCTCCTGAAGCGAACCCGCGTTTCAAAGTTTTCCACCCAGCTGATTACAAAAGTAAAGACATTCAGAAAGCAGTTTACAAATGGCTAGATGAATTGGATAATCAAGCTGTGGTGAAACCTGATAAGCCTGCTTTGGGAAAAGGCGTCGGTGTCTGGGGCGACCACTTCGCTAACCGAGAGCAGTTGTTTGAGCACTTCATGTCCAACTTCAAATACGGCTCAGTTATTATCGAAGAAAAAATCGATGGCGAAGAGTCCAGCTGCATGGGATTCTGCGACGGCAACCACTTCATTCCCCTGCCCGACACCCGCGACTATAAGCGTGCCTTCGACGACGACCGTGGTCCAAACACGGGCGGCATGGGCTCCTACAAGGATGTAGCTGATTGGTTGCCGTTCTTAACTGCCGCCGAACGCGAACAGGAACTTGCGTTAGCCAACAAAGTTTTCAAGGGCTGGAAAGCAAAAATCAGCGATGACACCGCACTCCGAGGCGTTCCACTGTACCTTGCTTTTATGCATACAGGCAAAGGCATCAAAATCCTCGAAATCAATAGCCGACCCGGCGACCCCGAAATAATGAATCTCCTCCCAATAATCAAAGATGACTTCGTCGATGTCTGCCTCAAAATGGCACAAGGCAACTTGAGAGGTGTCGCGCTGGAGAAGTCAGCAACGGTTTTAACCTACAAGGTTCCGGCAGACTACGGCTGCTACGCAGAAACCTTTCCAAGCAAAGTCGATAAAGCCGCAATCAACTCACCCGTTGACCTAACCAAAGCACAGGCGTTAACAAAAAAGTATGGCGACAAAATCCGAATCTACCCTGGCTCCATGGAACTGCGAGATGGCAAAAACTATGCCTTAAAATCCCGCGCCATCGGCATCCTCGGTATCGGCGACAGCATCGAAGAAGCACGCCAAATCAGCCAGGAAGGCGCCAAAGCCATCAACGGCGGCGCACTCTGGAACCGCACCGACGTTGCCTCAAAGCAGCATATCGCCAAAAGCGTCAACCATATGGAGCAGCTGAGGCGCAAGGCTTGAAACGCGTCTTCGTCTCCGACTGCGAAGGACCAATCTCGAAAAACGACAATGCGTTTGAGCTGGCAGAGAACTTTATTCCAAACGGAGACAAACTTTTCACAAACATAAGTAAGTACGACGATGTACTCGCGGATATCTTGCAAAAACCGGGGTACTCTGCGGGCAGCACACTGAAGCTGATTTTGCCCTTCTTCAAGGCCTACGGCATAACTGACCGCCAAATGGAAGAGTTCTCCGCCAACAATATCATCTTAATCTCCAATAGCAAAACTACCCTCCGCCACGTGCAGGAAATAGCCGACGCCTTCATCGTGAGCACTAGCTATGAACATTACATCCGCGCCCTCTGTAACGCCGTCGGTTTCCCATTCAAAAACACTTACTGCACCAAAGTCAGCCTCGACAAAATCGCCATATCCCCGAAAGAAAAAGACCGTCTTAGAGAAATAGCCCAAGAAATCGCCCGAATGCCCCTAATCGACATTCCGTCAAACGCCAAAACAATCGAGGATTTTTCGCAGAATGACCAACTGCTTATTCAGCGGCTCGACGGGTTTTTCTGGAATGAAATCCCAAAAATGTTTGTTAGCAAATTCCTCATCGATGTAGTAACGGTAGGTGGGGAACAGAAAGCTGAAGCAATCCGCGATGCAACAAAACGTTTGGGCGTCGAGGTGAGTGATGTTATGTACGTAGGCGACAGCATAACTGACGTGGAAGCCTTCAAACTTGTACGCTCCAACGGCGGCTTAACAGTCTCCTTCAACGGCAACAGTTACGCGGTAAAAAACGCCGAAGTGGCAGTTTTGTCGGAGAGTAACCTTGTAACGGCTGTGATAGCTGAGTTGTTTTGCAATTTCGGGAAAGCAAAAGCTTTGAAAATGCTTAAAAATTGGAGCCACGAGACGCTGGAAAAAAGCGGCGTTAAAACGGCTTTATTGAAACAGCTTTCCACAATTTCCCCTGATTGCTTGCCCAAAGTTCAAATAGTCACAGCCAAAAATATGGAATCACTCATAAAAGAGAGCAGCGCATTTAGGAAGAAGGTTCGTGGAGTAGCTGTGGGGAGACTTGGATAAATGGGTAAAGCAATCATTGAGGATACTTACGCGGAAGCGTTTACTGGGATTTATTGTCGGGTAATCGTAACCGCAGATGACGAGCAAACCCTGCGTAAAGCAGCTGAAGATTCCACTGCCACACCGTCGGTTGTGATCGGCAGAACCGAAGGCGGCGTAGAAAAATACCTAACCCCAAACGAAACTCCAGACAAACGCGTGGGCGCCATCCTGCAGTTCTGGGGAGAAATCAACCCCAAAAAGACGTTCGAAGAATCCCTGAAAAAATTCGAAACGGAGCTCTCTTACCGTATCCGCCAAGACATCCTCGTTAAACCCTTCACCGCCGTTTTCGATGCTCTGCCAAGGGCTGAGGGCAAGCTGGACATGATGGAGAGTGTGGGGCACTGCGGTGACGGGTATGAGTGGGTTGAGAAGCGTTTTGGCAGGGAAGTCATCGTTGTTCCATTGATGGTTCCTGACTTTGTTATTGAACGTTATCTTGGTTATGCGAAGGGTGTTATGGGCGGCAACTTTTGGATAATGTGCACTTCAAAACGAGTACTAAATGAAGCGGGTGCCAAAGCATTAAAGGCAATCCACAAAGTGCATGGGGTAGTGACTACCTTTGACATCTGCTCGGCTGGCTCCAAACCGGAAACCCACTTCCCCAAGATAGGGCCCACAACCAACCACCTCTACTGTCCCTCGCTTAAATCGCGCTTAGGCAAGGAATCGAAGGTTCCAGAAGGCGTAGGATACATAGCCGAAATCGTTTACGACGGCGTTTCCTTAGACGCAGTTAAAAAAGCCACCAAAACAGGAATCAACGCTGTTTTAGACGTTGATGGCGTGGTGAGGGTTTCCGCGGGCAACTACGGCGGCAAACTAGGCGAACACAAAATCCTATTAAAAGAGTTGTTTGTATGACAAAATTTGATGTAATAGGTTTCGGAGCACTCAACGTCGATATGCTCTTCAAAGTAGACAAACTTGCATCTGCAGAAGAAGAAAGCTTTATCGAAGATTACAAGGAAGCCTGCGGAGGCTCAGCAGCCAACGCGATTGTCGGGTTAGCTAGGCTCGGCTGCAAAGTCGGCTTCATAGGAAAAGTCGCAGACGACCGCGAAGGCAAAATGCAACTCGACTGCCTCAAAAACGAGGGCGTTGACACCAGCGGTATAGTTGAGGCGACAAAGGGCAAGAGCGGTTCAGTGATGGGTTTTGTGGACAGAAAAGGCGCAAGAGCCCTATACATTAACTCTGGAGTTAACGACTTGGTTGAGCCAAGGGAAATCAAATGGGAATATGTTTCCCAAACAAAGTTCCTGCATCTATCGTCCTTCGTCGGCGAAAAATCGTTCCGCGCACAAAAAAAGCTCTTAAGCGCCCTTCCCGATGGCGTCAAAATCAGCTTTGACCCAGGTTCTCTGTACGCGCAGAAGGGCTTTGCAGTCATAGAGCCTCTCATAAGGAATTCTTATGTTTTGATGCCTAACGCTGTTGAACTTGAACAGTTAACCGGCGAAGAGGACTACCGCAAAGGCGCCGACTACATGACTAGCATGGGCGTTAAGATTGTGGCTGTGAAACTTGGCAGCAAAGGCTGCTACGTCACCGATGGCCAAGAAAGGCTCACTGTAGAACCTTTCAAAGTCAAAGCCGTCGATACGACGGGCGCGGGTGATGCTTTCTGCGCTGGGTTCCTTTACGGTTTAATCCATGAAAAAAGCCTCTACGAATGCGGTCAACTGGGCAATTTTGTGGCGTCCAGAAGTGTGACTGCAATGGGTGCGCGTGCGGGCTTGCCCTACGCGAAGGATTTAGCGTTACTTTTAGGCTAAGTTGCCCAACGATTCTTAGGTCGTGATCTCTCGACAGTAGTTGCACTTCTGACAAACAAATATAAATTAATTTATTGGTCTATGTAGTTGATTGAATATGCAAATTTTAGAGGCAGTTACCACCGTTGAAGTTCCCGTTGAAACATTAATCAAGGAACTGGGTACAAAAAGAGCATTGCAATTCATTAAAGAAATAACAGAGTATTACGACGAATCTATTGTTGAAATTAAAAAAGGCTCAAAAATCCTTTCGGTCGAGCAAATCGAAGTTGAATATTCAAGAAAAACAAGAAAATAGTTTGGTCTGAACTTTAACCAACTTCAGTTAACGGTGTGGATTTAACAAGTTTTAATTAGCGTATCGATTATGCTTTGGAAGATTAGTTTTCCGTCGCCATACTGCAGCATTTGCTGTTGCCTTGTCCAATCAGGTTGCTGCCACCAATACATCGCCCTCTCAGGGTGAGGCATCAAGCCGAATATGTTGCCTTCTTTGTTGCAGATTCCTGCTATGTCGTAGAATGAACCGTTCGGGTTTGTTGGGTACTTGCCGTCGGCTACCTTTCCTTCTTTGGTGCAGTAGCGAAAAACCAGCATGTCCTCGTCAACCAGCTTCTTTAGCAGTGCCTGTTCTTGCTCTTTGGGAAACAGCAATCGACCTTCCCCATGTGCAATTGGTAGGTTGATGACTTTTCCAGTGGGAATTTTAGTTGTGAATAGGCATTTGCCCTTGTTTTCTTGTTTTAGGTAGGTCCATTGACATTTGAAGCCTGCAGGTTCATTTGTCGTCAATGTGGCTTCGGGGTAGGCGCTTAGGCCCTTGAACCCTGGAAGCAAACCGTATTCAACCAGGATTTGGAAGCCGTTGCATATGCCCAATATGGGTCTGCCTTCATCGATGAAAGTTTCCATTTCTTTAGCGAGGTTCGCAGAGAGGTGCCTTGCAAAAATCACGCCTGAACGCACGTAATCGCCGAACGAGAAGCCGCCTGGAAAAACCAGCACTGAATAATCCAGCAGGTTTCGGCGCTTGATTAATTCGTTAACGTGGACTGTTTCGGCTTGTACGCCGAGTTCTTGGAAAGCACGTTGGGTTTCAGCATCGCAGTTGGTTCCCCCGACACGCATCACGCAGACTTTGATTTCTTCCTGATTCATTATGATTCAACCTCCGGGCTTAACGTTTTTTTCCAGCTGCGCCTTAAGGTTTCGAGTGACGCGTCAACAGCAACTTTGCCGTTCAAGCCCTGGATAAGCAGTTTCTGCTCTTTAGTTACCTTGCCAATCAATGCGCAGCCTTTGCCTCTCATTAACTCCTCAAAATCCTCCCTGTCCGCTTCCGCAACTTCGATTAGGAAACGGCTGTTAGATTCTGAGAACAACGCAAAATCATTCCGCGCTAACTCTTTGCCTGGGACTTTGCGTAAATCCAGTTCCAAGCCGTAGCCTCCTGCGAACGCCATCTCCGCCGCTGCAACCGCCAACCCACCTTCGGAGAGGTCATGGCACGATTTGACTAAGCCTTCGTCGATGGCTTTTGTCACGACTTTGAAGGTGCGTTTGGCTTTGGCACCCTTAACTTTGGGTACGCTTGCGCCTAAGTAACCTTTGAGTTTGTAGTATTCGGAACCGCCAAGTTCATTGAATGTTTCGCCGATGATGTAGAGTAGGTTGCCTGGGGCTTTGAGGTCCATGGATGTGGTTGATTGGATGTTGGGGATTACGCCCACAGCTGTGATTAGGAGCGTAGGAGTTACTGGTCCCAACGGAGACTCGTTATACAGGCTGTCCTTTCCTGAAATAAACGGCGCCTTAAACGCCACGGAGAAGTCATAGCATGCCTCGCATGCGCGGACCAATGTCCCGAGGCGTTCTGGTTTTTCTGGGTTGCCCCACGTGAAATTGTCCAAAAGCGAGATTCTTCTTCCGCCGACAGCAATGTTGTTTCGTATAGCTTCGTCGATTGCCGAAGCCGCCATCCAGTAAGCGTCAATCTTGCCATAGTTGGGGTTCATGCCGCAAGAAATAGTCAGGCACTTCAGCGAATCATCGAGTGGTTTTAGCACTGCGGCGTCGTTTGGTCCAGCATATTGGCCTTGTAGGGGTTTGAGGGTGGTGTTGCCTTTGACTTCGTGGTCGTAGGTTCGGATGACGCTTTCTTTGCTGGCTATGTTGGGTGCCGCGAGCAGTTCCAGCAGGGTGCTGGTGAGATTGGTTGGCTCCGCAAAGGCGGGTTCGGTGAGTTTTGGCGTTTCGAGGGTTGCAACCTTTGTGCTTTCACATGGATTAAACATAAACTCCATATCAATGTCAGAGACTGTCTCCCCGTTGAAGGAGAGTTGTAAGCGCCTCTCTGGGATCAGTTTACCTATAGCTGTGGCTACGACGTCTTCTTTCTCAAAAATCGCCATAACTCGCTCTAAATTCTCAGGCGGCACAGTGAGGAGCATGCGTTCTTGGGATTCAGAAAGGTAGATTTCCCATGGCGCCAAACCCTGATACTTCAAAGGTACCTTTGCCCAAATCAGCCGTCACTCCGCAATCAAAACGTTCGGCAGTTTCTCCGACAGCTGAAGATAAACCTCCGCCGCCAATGTCAGTAACTGCCGAGCCCAACTGCAAATCACGAATCTCTACAATTGCTCGTTTGACTTTTTCTTCTTCAATGGGGTCAGCTATTTGGACTGCTGGTCTTGAGATTTCTTCGGATTTCTCTGTGAGTTCGGCGGATGCGAAGGTTACGCCGTGGATGCCGTCGCGTCCTGTTTTGCCGCCTGCTAAAACTACGATGTCGCCGATTTTAGCGTTTTTTGCGTACCTATTTAGTGGCAGCAGCCCGATGCAGCCGCAGTAGACGATGACGTTGCCCGTGTAGGAGTCGTCGAAGTATATGGCGCCGTTAACGGTTGGGATGCCCATGTTGTTGCCATACGCGCTGATGCCCGCGGTTACACCCATGTAGACATATTTGGGGTGCTTAACGCCTGCGGGAAGTTTCTTGTAATCGTAATCTAATGGTCCGAAGCCTAAAACATCGGTGCAGGCGATTGGGTCAGCCCACACACCCAAAATGTCGCGGATTACGCCCCCGACGCCTGTTGCTGCGCCGCCAAAGGGTTCCACAGCCGACGGGTGATTGTGAGTTTCAACTTTAGCCGCGATTCCGTAACCCTTGTCAAACTTTACAATGCCCGCATTGTCCTCAAACACGCTCACGCACCAGGGTGCCTTGATTTGTTTGGTGGCTTTGGCGATGTAGGTTTTGAAGAGGCTTTGGATTTCTCTGCCGTCGATTTGGATTTTGCCTTTAAACGTTTTGTGGCAACAGTGCTCACTCCACGTTTGACTTATCGTTTGCAGCTCCACGTCGGTAGGGTTGCGTTTTTCTTTCTTAAAATAAGCTTGAATATTTTTTAGTTCCTCTGAGCTGAATCCCAATGCAAGCTCGCTATTGATTTCCGCTAGCTGTTGCTGCGAGGCTTTTGCTATGGGAAACTCTAAAACGGGGCTGTTTTTGCGTTGGGTGTAGAGGTCTGCGTTCATTTGGCTTCAGCGACGCTTATGGTGTAGTTGTCTTTGGTTGGGTTTGCCAATAGGCGTTTGCTCATTTCTTCTGCTTTCGCTTTCGCTTCGCTGGGCGTTGATGCCTCAAGGTGTACGGTGTAGACTTTGCTGACATCGACTGCTTGCACCTTGTAGCCGAGCTCCATAAGTAAACGTGCGGTTGTTTCGCCTTCCGGGTTGCTGTGTCCGGGTTTGAGGCTGACCTCTATTTTTGCAGCGTATTTCATAAGCCTTTAAATTATCAATCAGGATTTAAACGCTTTCGTCAAGAAAAAAGCAATACTTTACGTAAAAACCATGCGTTTATTGTTGTATTCTATTTCCACAATTTTTTGTTTATCGGTTACTTTGCCAATTCTCTCTGGGTTTACGCTGTCCTGCTCAAGTGTGTTCATGGCTTTGTCGATGTCTGCTTTGTCCACGATTATGCCAAAGCCCCAGCCCATGTTGAAGGTTTTGAACATCTCTTCATCCGAAATAGTATAGCCCAGTTCAGTCGCGGTTCTCTGGATTAAACCAAAAATCGGTTGAGGTTTGAAATTGCTGAACTGGAAGCCTATGCCTGGCGAATAGTTGGCTAGGTTGTTAAATTTTAGGTAAGCGTCGCCCGTTATGTGCACGGCTGCTTTGACTTTTACTTCACGCGCCAGCTTTAAGAGTGGTTTAACGTAGATTTTTGTGGGTTCCAAAACTTCAAGAGCTATTTCCCTATCCAAGCCCTCGGGCACGTCGTCTGGCTGGTATTTTCCGCCCCACTGCTTGAAGAGAATTTTCCTTGCCAACGTGATGCCGTTGCTGTGTAAGCCGCTGCTGGCTAAACCGATGATTGGGTCGCCTGGCTTGATGCCTTCGCCCGTTATGATTTCTTGCCGCTCCACCTTGCCCACGGCGGAGACAACCATGTCAAAGCCAGCGTTTGCGGTTGATGCCTTTGATGATTTCAGCAACGTCGCCTGTTTCTCCACCTGTACTGGGGCACTCGGATTCATTGGGCGCCCTCAATGATGCCTTTGAGCCAAGCGTTTACGAGTTTGGGTTCGCTTGCACTGCGCATGAATGTTGTCCGCTATAGCCAGCGGTTTAGCTCCTGAACGAATAACGTCGTTAACCACCATTGCTACTGCGTCTACGCCGATGGTGTCGTATTTCCGAGCGAGTTCGCGCTAATGAGCACTTTGGTGCCGACTCCTTCGATTTGACCAGGTCCAAGAAACGTGTTTTCGCCTATAGGGAAAAGGTTGCCGTAGGGCAAGTGCATGACTCCGCCAAAGCCGATGTGCTTGTAGGTTTCTTGTAGGTTTTTTAGGTCTTTTTTGGATTCGACGCGTTGTTTGCGGTTTACGCCTGCATCGGTCGTAAGTGTAGTTTTTGGGCACACGCGTGTTTCTCCTTGTACGCTAAATGTGTAGACTGCTGTCTGATAACGATTTTGTTTGCAAACCCCCGAATTGTGAGTTAACGGCTTTTTGGATAGGTAAAGTTTTTGAGCTTTGCAAAGGTGATTACCCCTTGATTAATGTGCAAGTTCCCAAATACCACATCTACATAGAATACGCCGAGCCCGAAAAATCCGGCATCCGCTTCAACGTCACACAAGAGGAACTCAATCGAACATTTGCCACACCCTTCACCCTCGGTCAACCTTTCTGGTTCATGGGTAGACTCCTCAACCCCATCAAAGTCACCAAAGCCGTCCTCTTCTGGTCCTACGAAACAGCCGACAAACTAACCCTGCCTAACAAAGAAAATCTCGTAGCCGCAAAAGACAAAAAATACCTCCTCGAAAGCATCCTCAAAGGCAAAGTCAAAGGAGTTTACCTCTGTACCGAAAAATTTTTGCCCTCAACCGAAAAAACCCCCGCGCCCAACCAATCCTCAAAGTCTGCTTCGGCGGATACGCGGCGTAGGATTTTCGTTGTATCTGGTACAGATGATGAGATGAAGAATGCTCTCACTAAGGCTTTGACCAAGCTCTGGCTTGTACCTGTGGTTATGTGTGAAGAGCCAAGTCAAGGCAGAAGAATTGTTGAACGCTTCACAGACTACGCAGACGTTGGTTTCGCCGTGGTTTTGCTGTCACCTGATGATTTTGCGTATGACAAGGATGAATCGCCTACAAAACGCAAGCTCAGGCCAAGACAGGATGTGGTTTTCGAACTTGGTTTCCTGTTAGGTAAGCTTGGCAAGGGCAATGTGCTTGTCTTCTACAGGGAATGCGCAAACTTTGAGGTGCCAACCGATTTTGACGGCGTGAAAGTCACAGCTTTCGACGACCGCGATAGCTGGAAGCTTGCCCTCATACGTGAACTCACCAACTGTGGATACACTGTGGACGCTGACAGAATCCTAAAATAAACTCATCAACACATCTGCCATAATGTGTGATAGTAAAGTTTCTATATCAAATGAACTATCCCTATGCAATAGCCCACCGTGCACAGATTTGCGGTTGTAGTCTAGTTCGGTAGGACTGCAGCTTCCCAAGCTGTCGACTCGGGTTCAAATCCCGGCAACCGCACCATCTTCTAATTAGCGAGTTTGAAAACTAAACTGTAGCTATGATAAACCCTATTGTGAAACTCAAAATCGGCGCAATTACCCAACTCAAAACTGTAACCAAAAAGGGCTTTACGGAAACAAACTTAAATTTATAAGATATACCTGTTCCGAAAACGGCTGCCGAGAGCGCTTGAGTGTTGGAAAGAGGGATATTAAAAAGGGTAGCAGCCTCGACAAGAACGGTTGAAGTTACAAGTGCGGTGGTGGCGTTTGGGTACCGCATGAGAAAAAACTCTTGGGAAACCCTGCGAATCTCGCCTGCGCTCAAATAGAATGTTCCAATGAATATTGCGGCAATTGACAATATTACGGTGGTGAGGTTGAAACCGCCTGTGGCAACGATCAAACCAATTGTGTTCGCGCCCAAAACATACGAAGTAGAAAACGCTAAAACGATAAGCAAAACCTTGTAGGTTTGCAGCCAACGCCAAACGTTTTTCGGCTGCCTTCTGTTGATGATTCTGATTAAGTAAAAAGCGAAAACTATTGCAATCAAGGGTGCAGCCACCCACATCCCGACTATCTTAGCTAAGTAACCACCGTCTGTAAGTGTACCATTTGCAATAGAGAAGCCTGCGAGCAATCCGACTAGTGACATGCTCAAAGACATTGGCACTCTTACTAAATCAGCGATAACAAAAATTATTATCGCCACCAGTAGCGCTTCTGCCCTAAACTGTAAAGTCGCCATTGGCATAAGCGTATTTACTGTATTTGTCATGGTTATGCCTTGGACTAGAAGACCCAGCGAGAATCCTGAGGCGCCAAGTAGCATGCCGAATCGTTTACTTATAATTCTTGAGCCTACCGCGGGACCGACACATGCAGACAGGTTGTTGCCTGAAACCAACATTACCGCAAGAAAAGTTAATGCAAAAAGAAGAATTGAAAGCCAAACCATTTGAATGTCACTTAACGATGGAAGTAACAACAGAAACAATCAAGTCCGCGAGGTCTTCGCAGGAATCAAGTACGTCGTCGCATTTGTGCAGAAGTTCTGAGTAATGGTAGAATTGCAAGTAATGCAGTTTTGGCGTTATGCTATACAGCCTATCAAATCCTTGGTCTTTTATGTCATCACCCTGTTCTTCTAAGTCTTCAATTTCTTTCCGCAACTGTAAAATCTCCGATACATTGGAGGTAGACAGCGCCTGTTTGAGCTTAATGAGAGCTTTTTCTGCCAAAGCAAGCATATTCTCATACACAGAGTCCCAATCAGCCTCGCTTGTTTCGAAGCCTGACGCGTATGCTTTCGCCATTCGGCTCAATTCTCTACTAAGGTAGTAGTAAACGTCGACTATGTCATCGGCTACCTGTACGCATTCAAGCAAGTTATCAATGATGTTCGGACTTATGGCGCCGCTTGTGATGTCTTCACTTATCTTGAAGGCTATTTCATCAGATTTTTTCTCAATCAATTGAACACTATACATGACTTCCTTTATCCCTTTATCCCGGTACCCCATCCTGAACATGCCTGATACAAGAGCGTTAGCTTCCGTCGCCATAGTGACTACCTGTGTAAGTTCCGAAAAAATGTTTTTTTCGCCCACAACCAGTATGCCTTTCAGACTCTTCAATACAAGACCTCTTTTGTTAACTTAAGGAATACTTGATTGATTAACATTTTTCTATAATTTCCAGTCTGCGGCACAAAAGAAAAAAGAGAAGAAAACAATATTCATTTGGGGTTAAATCATTCTTTCAGCATTCATCCTGATTCCAGTTCCAGCGTATTCCCAGTACTTAACATGCCCAAACTGCAGGGCACAAGTACCCGCCAACTCTAACTACTGCAACATCTGCGGCTCGGCTCTGCGTCAAACGGTAGTGCTTAAAATCTGTCCTCGATGCATGACCCAAATTCCCTTGTCAGCGCATTTTTGCCCCGAATGCGGACAAAAACAACAATGCTAGAAGCAACCGTGTTGCTGGCAATTAGCAATCACATACCATTATTAGCCTTAGGTAGATTGTTGTTTTGGTGAAGTTTTTGGGTAATGCTGTTCCAGACAACGATGAAAACACGAAACTCTGCTTATGTCCCGCTTGCCCTACCTACAAGAAATCAATCTTGAGCAGCATTGTTTTTTGTGCAAGAGGCAAAGCAAAAGAAACCGTAAAAACCGTTAGTTGTTTGTGCCCCAACTGTTCGGTGTTCAAGAACTATGCGCTTGACCAAATGTACTTCTGCGTAAAAGGCAAATCCGTCGAGATTCAATCGTAATTTTTAGCGGGTATCTTTTTAGTGAATGTTTTCTTGTAAACAATAGCAAACGCCACAACCGATAACATAGTTATTGTCAGGATTTGTACCGTTGTGAACTCCGGTACCGTGGGAGTTGGATTTACGTTTTGAATTGAGCTTGGATTAGGGGTTAAGTTAGATTTTGGTGTAGAAGAAACTGTTGAATGGGAAGAGGCTGCGGGCGTCGATGACGGGTTTTCTGTTGACACCGTTGGAGTTGGCGAGGGGGTAACGGTTGGGTTAGAAGTTGGTGACGGCGACGGTGAAGGTGTCGGGGTTGGTGATGGTGGAGGTGTAGTTGTGGGAGATGGTGAAGGCGTCGGTTGTGGAGTTGCGGTCGGGGTTGGGGAAGTATTTGGTGCGGATTCCTGATACAGAGTATGCAACACATCAGCTATGTCGTTGACTGCTAAATTGAGCGATTGCCCGGCTCTGCCGCTGAAAGTTGGGTTGTTCCAATTGTAATTGTCATCCATCCAAACACATGTTAAATGGTTGCTTCCGCCAAACGTCGTGTCATAAGCGATGTTTACAGCGGCATTGTAGGCTGATAAGGTGGTGAGGCTGCCGTCGAATGACAGGTAAGTGTTAAAACTGCTTGAGTAGCTTGTGGTTCGTGTGTTCACATAATCTTCGTAATCGCTATGGTGGGTTTCTGTTCCCCAAGGTGTAGATGAACCCATTACATGCCCAAAAACAGCCACATCAGCAATGTAGTGGGTCATTATTCCAGCAGTTTTTGCGGCATCAGCATAATCTTGAGCTTTCAGGAAGTTTAAAGCTAAATTGTATTCTGTCTTTGCTCTTTGTGCGGAAGCGTCATCGGTCACTGTTCCAGAAGATGAAAAATAAATATGGTGCTTGGTTGTGTCTCCTATGTGATCGGGTGCTTGATTATTATCCGGCAATTCAGTGCCGTACAGATAGGTCTGCAGGTTATCGGTTATGTACTGTTTTTCCTGTGCAGGCAGATAGTCTAAGGCGTGCTGTGCAATCCAGTCGTGCGTTCCATACTTTGGCTGCGCTGGATTGTCGGAGTAGCCGTTGTTGCTCCAGCCGTAAGCTGGCTTCACACTTAGCAACAGAACTGACACGCAAACGATTAGCAGGATAGGCTTTGTTAACTTCAAATTGTCTGCTCCACGCTTGCCTGTTTAACGCTGTGCCCTTAAATGTCTTATCAAAGGAAAGCCACTCTTGAATCTGTTGAGTCCTATCTTGGCTCATGGCGGCATATTTGGAGCCTATTAGGATCCTAATAGTTGATCTATGCAGAAACCTATAGGGGGTAGGTCGGTATAGGCGTTTTCCGCAGTCATTAGTATGTTGAAAATCAGTGTTTTGCCGCTGGCAGAAAGGTTATTATTTCCAACGCAGTTCACACGTACACGGAGAATAAACAATGCCCTTAGCATTCATCATTGGAACAGCGGGTTCTGGCAAATCCCTCTTCACAGCCGCGTTTGCGGAATGGCTGAAAATGAGCAAGCAGGATGTTGCAGTCGTAAATTTAGATCCTGGAGCACTCAAACTTCCTTATCAACCAGATATTGATGTACGCAACTATGTAGAAGTTGGCGACATCATGGAAAAGTACGGTTTAGGCCCCAATGGCGCTTTGGTTATGGCTGCTGACTTGATTGCGGATGAAATAGAAAACTTAACCCGCGACATCGAAGAAGCCCACGCCGACATCGTTTTGGTGGATACTCCTGGGCAGATGGAGCTGTTTGCTTTCCGAGCAAGCGGACCATACATCGTTGACGAATTAACAAAAGAGCCAAAAGCACTGATTTATCTCTTCGACGCCGTCTTCTCAATTAACCCATTAAATTATGTTTCAAACATGTTCTTGGCCGCTGCGGTTTACAATCGTTTCTTCCAGCCACAGGTTCATTTGCTCTCCAAAAGCGATTTGATTCCGAAGAAGGATGTGCAGGACATCGCGAATTGGTCAGCAAACAGTAATGCATTGGAAGATGCGATTGAGCAGAAACTTGAAGGAACAAAACGCCTCTTCAGCCGCAACATGATGCAAGCTATAAACAAGCTGGGCTTACAATTCCACTTGATGCCAATTTCGTCTAAAACTAACGAGGGCATGGTAAACGTTAACACGTTGCTTGAACGTATTTTGAATGAAGGAGAAAAATACACAACTTAAGCGCGGATTAGTGACCAGCTTGCAGCAAACGCTCCACGCTTAGCCTTCAGTGATGAATCAGCACCAGCGATAATGATGACATCATCATTTTTAGGCGCTAACTCTTTAAGAATCAGGTTTGCCGCTTTAGGGTACTGTTTTTCTATGCAATCGCTTACTGATTCGATGCGTAAATGGTCATTCTTAAAAACAATAACTAGAGCTTTGCGTGCGCCCGCGATGATGGCTGCGTCCCGTTGGTCAATGCCAGACTCAACCTTTTGACCACAGTTCTTCACTAAAAAAGCAAAATTAAACTCAGATTCACTCAATTCAGAGCGGGGAATTTCGACTCTTTTTGGGAAGATTTCTTCGAATTGCCGCCAAATATCTAAGCCTTTTTTAGTTAGGTTGCAGCCTACTTTGGATGTTTCAATTAAACCAGCCTCCTTTAGTCTGCTGATTATAGTGCGTACTGCGCCATCGCCTACATTGAGCTTTTCAGCCAATTTATTTCTGCCCACAGGCTTCTGCGACAAAAGTTCCAACGCATAGAATACATGGAATATTGTGAAGGTAGTTGAGGGTCCGGGAGCTTTTTTTCCAGCGATTTGCTGCATGAACTTTTTAAGGGATGCTGCCATGTTTTGCCCTATCTTAAGTTAAGTGTTAGCTGGGTTTTTATAACTTATCAAAACCACCGTTAGTCTTTGTAGGCGACTACAGAAACCTCAACAAGCGCGCCAGACTTTAGTTCAACGCCAACTGTGGCTCTAGCAGGAAAATCGCTTTCAAAGAATTTGGCGTATTCACGGTTGAACTCCTCAAACAGCGCCATCGAAGACAGGTACACATTGGTTTGAACCACATCTTTTAGGCTGAAACCTGCAGCTTCCAAGATGGCTTTTATGTTCTCCATAACTTGGCGAGTTTGCGCCGTGATGTCTTTGGCAACTATTTTGCCTTCCGCTGGGGCAATTGCTAATTGTCCAGAAACAAACAGGAAATTGCCCGCTTGCACTGCTTGATTGTATGGCCCGATGGGTTTTGGCGCGTTTTTGCTTAACACCGCTTTTTTCATTGTAATCGTTGGTTGTTTGTGTCGTTTAGGGTTTAAAATGGTTTTGCACCAGGCACCAAACAGCAATTGCTTGTTGATTAGCTGAGTGCATTGTCGAAAGCCTTTTAAGAAAAACGGCAAGTTACTATGCCTAACTAACACGATTGAGCGGAAGAGAGATTCCAATGAAGAAAAATGGAAAATACTTATTCACATCCGAGTCAGTTGGAGAAGGTCACCCAGACAAAGTTGCAGACCAAATATCCGACACAGTTTTAGATGCAATATTCACCCATGACCCCAAAGCACGAGTCGACTGTGAAACTCTCGTGATGCAGGGAACCGTGATGATTACCGGGCAAATAACCACATGCACATACATTAACATCCCAAAGATTGTTCGCCAAACCCTACAAGAAATCGGGTTCGACAACGCCAAAGACGGCTTAGACTGGGAAACATGCGGCATACTGGTTTCCTTAACTGAGCAATCTCCAGATATCTCTATGGGAGTAACTGAAAGCGCAGGCCACGAGCAAGGCGCTGGAGACCAAGGCATGGTTTTCGGCTACGCAACAAACGAAACAAAAGAACTCATGCCCTTGCCAATCATGCTCGCGCATAAACTAGTTAAGCGTTTAGCTGACTGCCGACACCAAAAGATTATGCCTTACTTGCGTCCTGACTGCAAATCGCAAGTTACAGTCGAATATGAAGGGGGCAAACCCAAATGCGTCAAAACCGTCGTTATAGCTGCCCAAAACAACGGCAAAGTAGACGACGCTACACTAAAGAAAGACATTATCGAAAAAGTCGTCAAGTACGTTATTGCCCCAAACATGTTAGCTGAAGACATAAAATACGTCATTAACGGTACAGGCAGATTCGTCATCGGCGGAACCTTAGCGGATTCAGGTTTAACGGGTAGAAAAATCATCGTTGACACATATGGCGGAGTCGGAAGCCATGGGGGCGGATGCTTCAGCGGCAAAGACCCATCAAAAGTTGACCGCTCAGGCTGTTACATGGCAAGATACATCGCTAAGAACGTTGTTGCTTCAGGGTTAGCTGAACAATGTGAAGTACAGATTTCCTACGCTATCGGTGTTGCACAGCCAATCTCAGTGTTGGTGAACACTTTTGAAACAGGAAAGCTTTCCGACGAACAAATCCTGGAACTCGTAAAGAAATACTTTGACATGAGACCTAAAGCAATCATCGATCAACTAAACCTGCTAAGACCAATCTACAAGCAAACCGCAACATTCGGTCACTTTGGACGCGAAGAGTTTCCATGGGAAATAACCGATAAGGCGGACCTGCTCAAAAAAGAGCTTGAGAAAGCCCAAAAAGCATAATTTCTCTTTTTAATTTTTACTTTCTTTTTAAAGTCAATACTTAGTAATTCGTCTCTTACTGTTGCGCTGGTTCAGACTCACTTTTCCACCATTCACCTCAATTAAAACGGCAAGCTCCTTTGCCGCTTTCACGAGTTTTTCGTCGGGTCTCTGTTCTTGACTTGCTACGATGGTCAGGTGGAGTTCCACATGGGGCTTTTTTTCCGTGCGCATAGGATGAGACTTCACATATACCCCCTCATTATCGCACATTACCTTGTCGATTAAAGGTGCCAGACGCGACTCCACGATGTTATCTGCAAAAATGCTCCTCTCACAAAAAACGCTGCTGCCAACTGCTTGCTTTATCAAGGGCGCTATGGTTTCGCTAAAAATCGCTTCCATTTCCACGGGGACACCTGGCAGAGCAAACAAAACCGTTCCGTCCAAATCCACCCGGACTCCTGGCGCAGTCCCAATCGGGTTGTTGACTACCTCGGTTTTTTCGGGCAAAGTTGCCATTTTGACTCTTGGCGGAGTCAACTCGATTTCCGTTGGGAACCCCCGTTTTTTGGCGTATTCTACGCATTTTTGCTTAACCATTTCCAGCGCTTTTGGGTTTACTTCTAGTTTCAGGTTTAGCGCTTTTGCGATGCCTTGTAGGGTTTTGTCATCGAAGGTTGGTCCTAAGCCGCCTGTGGTGACAATGAACTGGGGTTTTCGATGCTATGGCTTCACAGATGGCGCAGGCGATTTCTTCGACGGTGTCCTGGATTACTGTTACCCGTTTAACGTTTGCGCCGAGTTGGGTGGCTTGTTTGGCTAGGTAGTGTGCGTTTGTATCTTTTACTTTGCCTATGAGCAATTCGTTGCCGATGCAGATGATTTCTATATCTGTTGCCATCTCTGTTTCCTCTGGTGTGCTGTTAAGGGTAGTATTGTTTTTCTTTTAACCGTTTGTTTCTTACTTAAGACTGCGGTGGCGCTTTGGTTATAAGCAAAGCCGAAATGTTTTTATGTGCAAGTCGGCTAATCAAGCCGAAAAGGAGAAAAATCCATGCAACTTCACCAACAAAACAAAATCAAAGTTATCAGCACTTTCATCCTGTCAATGCTTCTTGTATCCACCGCTTTATTTTTCACCGCTCTGCCCCAAACAAGGGCAGCACCAATCCCCATAACCGTCATAGGGTCTGACGGAGCATCCCATACAATTACCGACTTAACGACCCTGTCTTACACCATTGGGTCAGGAGGGTACAAGAGCAATAGCCAACTCAATTCGGGAAACTACCAGGGAGTGTCGCTTCTTACCCTATGTAATTCAATAGGCACAACCCTTGCAGACTACCAAAACATCACAGTGCAAACAACCAACGGAGCCACTGTTATTTTTAATTACGAGCAAGTAGCCGCCGGAACCAGCATCGCGCCACAATACAACACCTACAACAATGTAACTGGAGCATTACAAGTTCCGATTCAACCCTTAACACTGATCGTTGCTTATCAATTTGCAAACGGTTCAGCTCTTCCCGGCAGCACCTCAACCCGGCTTTTAATAGTTGGGCCAGAAGGATTGCTCTTTCCAGGGCCTGGCCTTGCAGGCGTAGACAACATTACAATAACCAACGTTGGAGCGGTTCCCACTGCAACACCTACACCAACTCCTACCCCCAGCCCCACACCGGCACCTTCTCCAACGCCTGCGCCTACCGCTTCACCAAGCCCATCGCCTTCACCCACACCCACTCCAACCGCCTCACCTACACCAACAAATAGCCCGTCACCCACCCCTGCAGGCATAGGTTCAGGTGAATGGCCAGTTACCTACACAGTGATAATCGCTGCAATAATCATTCTAATCATCATCGCAGTTGCAGCAGTCGTTCTTAGACGAAATAAATAATTTCTTAGCAACCTGACTTTTTTCTTTTTGTGACCCTATTTCTCAGGCTTTTTCTTTTCAATATCTTTGCGATGGGGAAACTGAACATGCCTAATCCTATTCAAGACAATCGCAGAGATTGCACCGCCTGCGCCCCCGAAAATCAAATGCACCGCTCCAGCGATGCCTATACCTACCAGAATAACGTTCGCGTTTACAATCAAAGCCCCTGTTATGGAATAATTAACAAGCATTTTGTCAAAGCTTCCAAATGCACCCAAAATAAAGCCTACCAAGATGTTGGTTAAATGACCTTTAAATGCTAATGCCAAAATGTCCATGGTCAACCCCATTGCTACATATTCAAAAACTTTTAAGGGTCCGGTGTCCGCCATCCCAACAAAGCCTATAAGCAGACCCGAGAGAACACCGATGTAGGTCCCGGCGCCGAATTTGTCTACTAAACCGATACCTATTATGAAGGGGATAACCCAGAAAATCGCTGTGTGACCTGGCAACTGGATTGGGGTTCTAAGGTAGGTTTTGAAAACGTAAACAAGCGCCGCCATAAGTGACAAGAAAGAGACTTCGTATACCAAAAAATACTTCTTCTGTTTTAAGGCGCGCATTTAATGTGGCACGCTCGATTTGATGTTTAACTGAAAATCGTTGCCTATAGCACCGTTAACGGCAACTAAAAGTATGAAGTCCTCTTGCACTCGGTCACCTGAAAAATCCACAAAGAACGTGCCTGTCACGTTGCCAGTGTTGGTAACTTGGCCAGTCGGCACCCGGGGGTCGGTTGTGATGTGTAAACTGTTTAGTCCGCCGCCCGCCTTCCCAAACTGCATGAAATAAGTGTTGTTTCCAAAATCGTTGTATGATGCGCCATTGTGATTTGCGACTTTAACATAAGCAAGATTGTTACCGTCCATCGCCTGTGCTCCAGATAAAGCACTGAGCGCTTCAGGATTGGCTGTAACATAATAACCGCTCGCGCCGTCTCCTTCCACTCGGTTTGTCCAAGAAATGCCGCGGTTCGAATGAATGTAACCATACACGTGGAACGCTGCCACGCCATGCAAACCTGTGAACACATAATCCACCTGCACTCGCGGAAAAGTCGAATTCAGATTCGAAGTAGCGTTCAAATCAACAAACATTAAATAAAATTCGTCGCCGCCATTAACGTCTCCGCCTGAGGCAATAGGCATTTTAGATGCGTAAGGTGCCCACGTTTGAGGACCATAAATTAGGTCCTGCACAGTGAAGGTTTCATCCAACCTGTAATCACCATGGCTTGAACTTGCTTCCCTGCCTAAGTACACAAATTGAACAGCAAAAACAACCCCTATCAAAAGAAGAAAAACCCCAAACGCCGCTGCCAGCTTATACTTGAACTGCAAACTAAGCCCTCTTCAATGCCAGCCAACAACCATCGCTTTTTTCTACAAACAGTACAGCTTTTCCATGTATGAAGGAGGGCGTTGCGTTTTTCGGAAGCTTCACAGTTCCCTCGTTTACTATGTCGCCCTGTAGGGTTAGGATTTGGTCGATTCCAGCCTCAATAACTTCTGACACTGATCGAAGTCCCGCCAATTCCCTATTCTTGCCCTTCAAGAGAAATCTGCCGTCATTGCCCAAGGAAGCTAAGGCTATTCCCGCGACGGCTCCAATGATTCCGCCATTGGTCCCGCCCAAGCCCTCAACGCGAATTCCACTGTTGCATGCAACATCGAGTGCTCTTTGTTGTGTAACTATCACAGTTTTGGCGTCTTGGCCGAAAGCTACTGCCGCTGGCGTTACTTGTTCGGTTGACGAGATGGCTAGTCCCGGGTCGCTTCCTTCTATGAAGTCTGCGAGCATATGTTTTTTTGCGGTATCGAAAATATCAGCTATGGCTGATGGATTAGCTTGGACATGAATTACTGCACAACTGTTGTGGGATGTGAATGGTATATGTGGATGAACGAAAAGTTGGTGGCGCGTTACACCGAAAATTGGGTATTTGATTGAGATTTCTGCAGCGATGTCTCTGGCAAGCCGTCCTGTGCCCCTGGATTCCAACGTGTCCGTGTCGTCTATCCCAACGTAAATCATAGGCTGTTCTCCGTGAAACGTTATGCGTAATAAAACACATCGACTTACGCTAATTAAAGTTTCTGAAAACGAAACATCAGAAGTTATTCGCGAACATATTTGGATCCTAATAGAGGTTCTATGCAGAAACCTATAGGGGGGTAGGTCGGTGTTGGCTGAAAACTCACGCATTAGCATGTTGGATTGGTGCTTTAGTTAAAGCAGGAGTCTACTCGAAAGAGTAAGCAACATTGTAAATGTAGTCTAAAACAAACAGAGTCAAGGCTAACGAAAAAGGCGCGTTAACCTTTTGTTCAATTTTATTTTTTGCTAAGATACCATTTGAGGTATTCTTTTCGGCGGTTCTGTCTGATTTCTTCGTCAGTTTCATCGGCTGGCCTATTCTTGTCATGTAAGTCGTTGAGTTCCTGTCCTGTACAGGATAAGCCACAGCTTTTGCAGACATAGTGCTTGGTCAACGAGATGTACTGTATTTCTCCGCCACATTCGGGACAGTAATTTACCATTTTTCGTTTCCCTTTGATGGTTTTATTAGTAATTCATTTCTTGGAAGATATTAGTCTTCGCATGAATTTCAACAATTTTAGCCAAAAAAAGAGAGCTCTTTACACATGAGTGTACATTTTGTCGCCGGAGTATTTTCCTGTGTTCATTTCCTGTTCAATTTCTTTCAGGAGCAAAATGCGCTTAAACGTGGGCGGATGCGTCGCAAATAGACTGTTCATTTGAACCCATGTTGATTTAGATTCTTTCTCCATAGCCAACTCCAATTCACGTTCATCCAAAACCCCGTCATGGTCCAAGTCATACTCGTCTTTCTTATCCATAATGTTTTGGACTTCTTGTTTTGCCATTGCTGGGTCTTCGATGTAGAATGCTCTTGCTCCTTCGGGCGCTTTAGGCGAGATAGATAAGCCGTAGGTTATTTTTGCTAATGCGCTCTCAAGTTCTCGGGGTGAACCTGTAACGTAGGCTGAGTAGGCGTCGGCGTAGTGTTCTCGGAGCCGGCTAAGCCGCATAACAATCAAAAATGTAATGATGTAAACTATAAACGCAATTACGCCAATGGCAATTATAGCAGCTCCTGAATTATCTTTGCTGTTTCTTCTTCCACCGCTAAAAGCGCTTGCATACAAGGTTGCCTGAGCAATTAAATACGCGATTAACGGCAAGGTCGATAGAACAGTCATCACAATGTAATCTTTATGTTTAATATGGCCTAATTCGTGGGCTATTACACTTTTAATTTCAGCTTCATTTAGCTGTTTTAGGAGTCCTTCGTGGACGGCTAAGGTTGCGCTGCTGGTGGTTCTCCCAAAAGTGAAGGCGTTAGGTGTGTTGTTTGGGACAGTCGCTAATCTGGGCATGGGTATGCCTGTTTTGTCCGCTAACTCTTTCACGGTTGATTCAAGCCAAGGGTTCTCGCCAGGCTTTAGGTAATTAAGATGTGTTGTTGCGGCAACAATCGCTGGACCAACCGCGTACTGGAACAAGATAAAGAGTGCCGAGCCACCTAAAGCCACAAGTAACCCTGTAAAAACGTCCAGTTGCAGGAAATAAACGATTACGAAAACGAATAGGCCGAATATGAAGGCAGACAGGAAAATGGATGTTGCCATTGCAAACTTAAGTTGGGACAGACTAGCCAAGCACTTTTGCCTCTTGTTGTTTTTCACAAGTACTATATTAGAGAATTAAGTCTTTCCCAAAATTACAAACAAAATAACAGAAAAATTTTAAAAAATAAAAGAAAATTTAGATGGGATAAGCTCCGCAGGTCTTACAGAACTGGATTTTGGTCTTGATGTAGCTGTGGCACTTGGGGCACTGGATACCGCCTTCGATTTTGGGGAAGACGTCTTTTGGTTTGCCGAATTTTTTGCGGAAGACCTCGTAGTAGAGGAGTTGTTCTTTGTCTTGGATTTCCACGTCGTCTGCTGCTTTTATGGCTGCTTTTTTCTCGTTGAACTCTTTGTCAGTTATCATGTCGTTGAAGTATGTGCGCAGTGTTTCTGTTCCTGTGCCTGCTTCCAAGGGTGCTTTGGGTCTCCAGATGATGTCTTTGGGTATGACGTCTTCGTAGGCTTTGCGCAAAATCCATTTGCTGTATTTTACGCCGTTGTACA
The DNA here is from genome assembly GCA_963695285.1 of Candidatus Bathyarchaeota archaeon. Classification (GTDB taxonomy): domain Archaea; phylum Thermoproteota; class Bathyarchaeia; order Bathyarchaeales; family Bathycorpusculaceae; genus Bathycorpusculum. The sequence continues at coordinate 327,015 of OY968763.1, read as the reverse complement.
TGTTAATCTTGTATTTGATAGGCAACTTCATGGCCCAAGCCATAAACTCCGGGTCTCGGTAGGGTGCCTTGATTTGCATTCCAAGAGACTCAGCCATCGGGAACGAGGAGAAACCCATTTCCGCCCACATTTCCTGTTGTTTCACTGCGAACTGTTCCTCTGTTAGGTGGAATTGCCAGGGGTAACCGAAAAGCTCGTCTAACGCGTCGCCGGTGAAAACGGTCTTTATGCCCTTGGGTTTTAGCAAGGTTAAGCCGATGTAGACTGGGAGGCTGTTTCTGATTTCCATAGGGTCATATTTTTTGAGTGCTTCCACAACTTTTGGGAAAAACTTCATTACGTCTTCTTTGCCGAACTGGTAGGTTTCATGCTTTAGGTGTAGGAGAGCAACCATTTTTTTGACGTATTCGGTGTCTTTGGGTTGTCCATGTTTGAAGGCTAAGGTGAGGCATGGGATGTCGGGTTTGTATTTTACTGCTTCGTAGGCGATTATTTGGGTGTCTGTTCCAGCTGAGAAGAGGAAGCCGTCTGCCAAGTTTTTCTTGACGACTTTGTTTACTAATGTTTTGACTCCGGGTAAAAGTTTGGTAACTTCTGACTCGTTAAGTGTCATTTCTATCCCTCGCATTACAGTGTTTGTCATTCCCCCAGTATTTAAATTTATCCGTATGCATATAAAAGGCGATAATTACTAAACATCTGTGCTGAAACCACTTATAACGCTGAACAATCGACTACATACAAAGCTTAATTATCCATTAACATCTCAAGCAACTATGTTTAAATGCTCAAAAACAAAACTCATAACACCATAACCGAGGCGCCCAAACGTGAAAGTCAGCCTACTACACATGAAAATCCGAACGACGATAGAAGATAACTTGGCAGCAGCCAAAACCGCCGTCCTCAGAGCAGCAAAACAAAACCCCGCCCTAATCGCCCTGCCCGAATACTTCACAGTACCCAACTGCATGGCAGACTTTACCGATGCCCAAAAAATATCTCAAGAAACCTGCACCAAAACTCTGCGTTTTCTGCAGAAAGTTTCCAAAGAAATCGGCAGCATCTACCTTCTCGGCGGCACAGTGCTCCAAGAAGACTGTGGCAAATACTACAACACCAGTACTCTTTGGAGAAACGGCCAACTCTTAGCAAAATACAAAAAGATAAACCCTATAAAGGCTGAAATTGAGGCAGGCGTCGCTAAAGGAGCCCAGCCTCTTGTCGTGGATATGGATTTAGGTAAACTTGGAATGATTGTGTGCGCTGACACCTTTGACCCTCCACTCGTCAAAAAAATCGCTGAGTTAGGCGCTGAAATTGTTTCTCTACCAGTTGCCGCAATGGGAACCCACCCGACCGTCAAAGGACATCCATTAACCGAGGGTATTGCACGGGATTACGGCTTATTCATTCTCAAAGTTGGAAACGTATGCTCAAATATGAGGGGCGGCAGAAGCGCCATAATCGCTCCATGGGGCATCCTTGGCGAGGTGACTGATGCACCAGAAGACTCAATCTTGACAGCGAACTTGGACATGAAGCGGCTAAGGGAGTACCGAGCGAAACTCAATAAATCTTAGCCCAACAATCCACTATATGCTGCATTTTCGCAAAATCGTATTTTTCTATCCATTCTCGGAAGTCACTGTTATGTACAGCGAACCGTGCGATTTGCCTTGCGTTCTCAGAATCATGCACAAGCAGCAGAACCGCATCCAAGTTGTGGCGTGACACATAAGCCACCGTTTTTAGCAACGCGTCGAGTTTTTCGTCAGTGGGCATTTCACCGCTGAGCTCCACTACAACAGGTTTCTTTAACGTGGCAACGAAATCTCGAACAATCGTGTCAACCCAGTAATTAGTGAAGTAATCCCTTGACGAGAGAGGCACATGGAAATAATCAACTAACTTGGCAATTGCATTGAAATCTAAGCCGAACCGTTCTTTAGCCAAAACGGGGTCAGGGTACATTTCAACCGCGAAAGTTCCTTTTGTGTGGGTTTTGGCTTCTTTTAGGAAGCTGGTAACTGTTTTGGCTCGCCATTCAGTCCAGCTTAAACCGCTTTTTTGGCGTTGCTCGGTACATCTTGGGCAGGTACAGTATTCTTGATCGGCGAAATGGTAGAGGTTGAGTGTAACACCGAGGATGTCTTGTTTTGATAAGCTGTCAAGGTAAGCGAAGACCTTAGCCCGGTAATCAGGGTGGGTTGGGCAGACGAAGTCAAAGGCTAAATTAGATTTCCTGTTGCGCCGCAACGCTGGACCTGAATCGGAGAGGGAGACAATGCTTGGGTCTTCACGGATGGCTGTGGCGTCGCAGAAAACGGTGACGTCGTTTTGCATGCCTTTTGCCGCTGGAAAAACCTGTCCGTCAGCCCATTTTGAGTAGTAAACGTGGAGATCAAAGCCCTCAACATGTTCGGGTTTGTAGGTGACTAAGCCTATTTTCATGCCCAATTCCTTGCTCGCAACAGATATATTGTTGGCGCTTATTTAATTGTTGATTCAAATGGACAAACATAAATCCCCAATCACAATCGATGCCTCAAAATGTGGTCCCTGCACGGGGCAAATCTGCATCGGTGTTTGTCCACAAGGCGCCTTAGAAGAAGGCAAAAACCGCAAACCCCAAGTCATCGCACTTGTCCAATGTACAAAGTGTGGCATCTGCGTGAACCTGTGTCCAAGTAAAGCTATCACTATAAATGCTAGCAACCCCAAAAAATAGTGACGGGGAACTGGCGGGTTTGGAACAAATTGAACTTGCTGACAATGTTAAACTTATTCTGAAGGAAAATGTACTAGCCGTAATTTGTGATAGTGCTTTAAAGACAGTTAGTTCAGCAATATATAATGGCGGGTACAATCAGGTTAACGCTGTCCTCAATGTAGGAGTGCCGGAAGGATATAGTGACCTCTCCTTGCACCTTGACCCGCTTGAACTAATCACATTCATCGGCGGCGAAACTTGGATTAACCAAGAATTACCTCGCCATGGTAACAGCCGCCAAAGTAAAAAATTACAGTTTGGTTTCAAAGAAAGCAGACGCTTTCTCGGTCCATGTTGCCGCAACTGCAGGCTGCTCGCACGGCGAATCCTCAGGCGAAGAAATGGACGTCCAAGAAATCAAGGGAACCATAAACATCATCGTTTTAATCGATGGGAACCCATCCGAAAGCTGCATGGTCGCCGCGTTAATCACTGCAACCGAAGCCAAATCTGCTGTGCTAAGAGATTTTGACGTTCGAAGCCGATACACAGGCGACTCAGCCACAGGTTCAATAACCGACAGTGTCACCATTGCCTCAACAAGCCGTGGCAAAACACTAAGTTTGGCTGGTCCAGCGTCGAAGTTGGGCAAGGTGGTGGGGTATTGTGCAAGGCGGGCGGTTACTGAGGCGCTGCTTAAGCAGGAGCCGATTTGGGCAAACCGAAGCCGTTGTGGACAGGCTCAAAGAGAGGCATCTTGCCGACTTGAAAAACTCGCAGCGGAAGTATCCAAAGTTGAAGGCTTAGCCGTTGATGCAGGAGGTTTGGCTGAGATCCTCAAGAAGAACCCTTTGCTGGCTGGCTTATCTGCTGGCGGCTGCAAAAATGGATGACGATTACAAGAAAAATCTGTCTACCCACCGACTTTACCGATTGGACTGAAGTAAGCAAGTGCTTTGGAGCTGGCACTTTCCACAAGCAGGATTGCTCTAAACTGCCCGGCTTACGAGTCAGTTAATTTACCTCCCTTCCTGAAACATGCGTTAATCAAAATTGTCAAGAACACTCAATCTGGGCGTTAACTGAAAAGACTTAAATAACTTGCACTTTTATTTCCGTAATAAAACAACAGAAATAATGGTGAATTAAACTTGAAATTCGGCGTATTTCTCTATCAACCCGAGCCTGTTGAAGGCGTCGATTACAATTTCTACCGGTTAAAATCTGAATCAGGAATCGTTGGAAAACCAAACCCACAAATGTACACAAACATCGCATGCTTCGGCGACAATTACATGGCGGCAAAACGTCCAGACTGGAACTCCGTAAGCTCATGGGGTCCAGCACTCCGCACCAACAAACGCTATAACCTCCGCTGGGACGTCGTATGCATGACTAACCCAGAAGCCAGAGAATACAACCTAAAAATCATCGCTGAAAGCGCCAAAGTCACCCCGGGCATCAGCATCAGCAGCCAACACTTCGCAGACCAGCATTTCTGCACTTGCCCCCGATGCATTGAACAGCAGCGCAAAAGTGGCTTAAAATGGCTTGATTGGCGAGCAAAAGTAGTAACTGACTTCCTTGCCGAAGTTAAAGAAGTAGTCTCCGGCAAACCCCTCTTCGTCAACTGTCTCCCTGACCCCTTACTGGGCAAAGAACGCTTCGGCTACGACTTTGAAGCCATGGCACAATACGCTGACTACTTTGTCATCCCAATGTTCAGCAAAGCATATCCAACTCCTTGGTACTGGGAAACCATTGCAAGAGGCTACAAGAGCTTCCTCAAAAAGCCAATGATGGTAAACTTCTACGTGCGTGGTCCAAACGAAACATGGGACACCGTTGCACCAGCAAAACAAGTCATGACTGTTGCAACCCGTGTTGCAAGGCAAGGCGTAGACGGCATAATTTTCCTAGCCGAGAAAGCAGAGTACATTAGAGAGTTCCAGAAGAACTGTGTCGCAGACAAGGAAACACGTGAATTCCTAAAGGGTCACAACGGCGACGAAGTCCTAGAACTCTTCAATCGCTGGGAAAAACTCTACAAATAGTTTCCCTTTCTTCTTTTTAGCTTTTTTATTTTTATTTTGCCTGATAGCTTTAAGTTAATGGTATCCTAATTCTACTGATAGAGTCCAGACCATTTTCCAAAATGCTGACATGCAATAAAAGATAGTGAAGGATAAAAAATGAAGATAATTAAGGGTTGGAAGATGTTGAGCCATGAGTGTGGCTACCTAAACGATACGTCAGGGCAAACTGTGGTTGTTTCGAAAAAAGAATTTAGCAGCAACTATCATGTACGGTTGTTTGAGTGTGGACAAGCCAAGAAAGAGGAAGGCAAAACAATCTCTCCTGAATATGCCACTAAGGCTAAAGCTGACGCGTTCGCCGAGGGTTGGATGTTAAAGCACCCCAGCGGCATGGTGTAATCACTCGTTTTTTATTAGCCAAAGGTTGAAGGAACATTGATTCCAGCAGTATGGGCTGGATTTGTACATGCAGCCTTTGCATTCTGTTCGCTCAAAGCGTTTTTGTCTGGGCCAACTCAAAGAAAGCGCCTAACCCAGAACAGATGACTTGATTGTTTTGTTTGCATAATCATTTCGCTCTTTGCTGTATACCTGAAAAAGTTCAGTTACTCAGTAGGTTTAGCCCAAAGAACAAGGGAAACTCTTCAGTTAGTAGAATGCTGAGATGCTAATAAAGGCGTAATAAAGAAAAGCGAAAAAATATGTTAAAAATTGTTGGGTAAATTAGGCTGCTGCCTTAATTTGTGCATCTATTTTTCTTTGGCGTTTTTGCAGCAGTTTCCGTTTATTGGCCTTAGGGTTTGGTTTTACCCTGTAGATTTTGCCGTGAGTATTCTGGTAGTACTTTGCTCCTTTGCCTTTTAGTTTTGTTTTTTTATTCAAGCGTCTGGTCCCTCCTTGACTCTCCAACAGGATTTGTGCTATTACATTACACCGTAGCTATTTAGTGTGCCTATAAAAATAAAATGTTTCGTGTGTAAACACTTAGGTTATCCATTGTTTTGCGGGGAAATTTGTTATTCATTTATAAGTCTGCAGCTATCTTATATTTAATGAACTTGTAAAAGATCTAATTTTTTGCAAGTAAAACAATTGGAGAAGGCAATTGCTAGATGTATACTTACGAGAAACTTATCCAAGAAAAATTTAAATGTAGAATATGCTCATCGAGTTTTCAAACTCCTGACGAACTTCGGAACCACCGAATGTTAGCTCACAAAGGACACATGCTTGCCTTTAGAGGCTGAGTCCGCTTAATTTTCTCTATCTTTTGCAAGTAAACAAGCATTTTCAACTGGCTTTTCTCCTTTAATTATGGATTTTTTGGTTTTTGGCTCCATTTAGAAAACTATATAATTCATCTCAACGTACAACCACTCACTAAAAGGCGAAACACAGTTGAAGGTTACTCTCGTCAATCCACCTTATCCTCCAAACGTACATTCGCATCCATCCTTCATTCCACTTGGCCTTGCGTACCTGGGTGCTGTCGCCGAAAAAGCAGGCCATCAAGTTACAATAATCGATTGCCAAGCCGAGAAACTAACTTATGAAATCTTCAATGGTCGAATCGCGCAAACTCCATCCGATGTAATCGGGGTAACAGCGACAACTTTGCTTTACAAGTCAGCCATGAAGCTAATCAATATTGCTAAACAGGTTCAACCACAAGCAGTCACTATGCTTGGTGGGTCACATGGAACCTTCTGGGATGAAAACGCCCTCAACGAATATCCAAGCCTTGACATTGTCGTGAGAAGAGAAGGCGAAATCACCTTCATCGAACTTCTTGAAAAACTCCAAAGCCAATCAAGCCTGAGCAACGTATTGGGCATCACCTATAGAAACGGAGATAAAATCGTCCGCAACGCAGACAGACCTTTCATACAAGATTTAGATTCACTGCCTTTCCCAGCGCATCACTTATTGTCGCTTGAAAACTTAAGGCATAACGGCAAAATCCTGTTCCCCTTAATCAGTAGTCGCGGATGTGTCTTTTGGTGTGACTTCTGCAGTACTGTTCGGATGTTCGGCAGAGGCTACCGAATGCGCAGCCCCAAAAACGTCGTAGATGAAATGCAGCTTATCCACGATAAATATGGCATTGAACAAGTTACTTTTTACGATGACGCTTTTACCGTTGACCGCAACCGAGTTATGAAAATTTGCGATGAACTGCACGCTAGAAAACTGCATATGACTTGGGATTGCGGTACCCGAGTTGACATGGTTGACCGTGAACTAATGAAAACCATGCGTGAGGCAGGTTGCATCGCAGTTTGGCTTGGCGTTGAATCCGGTTCCGAAGCCATTCTAGGTGCAATGAACAAAAAAATCAAGTTGGAACAAACACGCTTAGCCTATAAAACAGCACACGAAGTAGGATTAATGACTATAGCTAACGTCGTTTTGGGTTTCCCAGGCGAAACAGAGCAAACCGCTAAAGCAACCATCCGCTTTGTCAAGGAACTCAACCCTGAAGATGTCGGATTCTACGTTGCTACCCCCTATCCTGGTACACCAATGTATGAGGAAGTTAAGAAAAACGGTTGGCTGCGAGTTACAGACTTCGATAAATACGACACAGCAGGACCCACCTTTGAAACCCCTCAGTTGAGCATGGAAAAACTTGCTGAAATCCGCTACAAAGCCTACCAACAATTCTACCTTAGACCGGGATACGTGTTACATATGATGCGTAAGGGCGGAGTTTACGGGAAAGCAGCGGTGAAAACGTCAGGCGCTTACCTGCTGCGGACTCTGCACCTGAAGTACTGGTGATTCCTTTCTTTTTCTTATGAAGGCACCTACTGCGAAAACCAGCACTAATGGGATAAGCGAGAAAGTTATTGAATTAAGACTAATCTTAATGGGTGAAAGCCCCAGGAATAAGCCAACAAACCCGTCTAAACCAAAACTCAACGCAACCGACAACACAATTTCTTCAACAAAATCAAGCCTGTTTTTACCTAAAAACAACATGTTTACGAGGCAATAACCGGGCAGAAAAGCAACAAAAACAAAAGCAAAGAAATAACGTGGAACAATAAAGGTAATTTGTGAATTGTTCGGGATAAGATAAACCACAAGTAACGTTAAAACTGTGAATGCAACAATTATTTCAAACCATCTTAGCGGCTTCAGATTTTAGCCTTCAAAAAATTAAAACAAATAAAAAATAAAGGAAGGAAATTTTACATGAAAGCCTTGTAGATCGGGTGAGTTTCTTCTAGTGGTATAGTTCCAAGGTCGCCTGCGGCAGATGCGATGTATGTGTCTGTTACTGCAACGGCTGGGAATACCCATTCAGCTTGTTCGGCAGGTCCAATCATAAGCCAGTTTGCGCCGGCTGTTTGCATGATTGCATTGGTAGCGGTTCTACATCCAGGACGGAATTCTTTAGCAAAGTTCGCTTTTACCCAACCCATGGTTGTGACAACGTTTCCGCTTCCTAAGCCTGTAGGGTGACCATACTTTTCTTTCATGATGGGTATGGTTCTTACTGCAGTTCCCATGTCTGGAGCGAACGCTGGGATGGCTGTGTCGATTAATGGTTTTGTGATTCCGCCTTTATCAGCTAACGCTAATGCTTCTACAATGACCTTCATTTTGCCTTCAAGAGTGGTATCCTTTGGATCGTCAGCAAGCACAATAGACATTTTGATTCCGCTGTCTTTTAGAACTGCCAATTCAGCATCGGTTACGCCTTTGTAAACTGAGTTATAGAAGCACCGATCTGAAAGACCCATCTTTTTTGCCATAATTGCAGCTGCCATACGCGTCTTTGGGCTCATAGCGTCAAGCATTAATGGTGCGTCACTGTGTTTTGCAACGAAGTCAATGTACTTCTCAAAAGCTAACTCAGTTGTTCCGACAATGTCAAAACCGAATGGAACACCTGTAATGTCGCTTTGAGTTTGCATTGTGTTAATGATTTGTTCTGCAGCGGCAGCGTCAAAAATGCCTTTGTTAGCATCCGAAACCATTTTTTGACCCAACCAAAAGATTGAGCCAATCAAGAAAGTGGGTAATTCTCCCGGTTGACCGCCAACTTTCACTTTAGCTATTTCGTATACGTTTTGTTTTGTGTTGAATTTAAAGGACATTTATTCCACTTCTGATGGATTATTTGCCTATTGCTTTCTTTGCTAGCTCTGGAGCTTCTTCTTTGTTTTTGCCGAAGAGTGCACCAATTGCATCAGCATCTTCTTTTTTGACTGCTGCGCCGCCCATGATTATGGCAATTTTGCCTTTTAATCCGGCTGCTTTGAGTGCTTCATCGAGTTTTGCAAGGTTGTTCTTTGCTGGAACTGTGTTAACTGAAATTGCAATTAGGTTTGCATTGGTTTCTTTTGCTTTGTCAACGAAGACTTGTGGTGCAACGCTTTTTCCAACGTCAATGGTTTTGAATCCTGCGCGTTTTAGTGACCTGCGAACTGCTTCTTTCGCAGTGTCATGCATGTCTGGTTCGATGTTGCCGATAACGACTATGCCAATTGGATTCTCTGGTTCTGGAGGCTCTTTTTCCATCATAGATTTAAGCCAAGACATTTAAACACCTTTTTTCCTTTGTAGTTGTTACTCTGGGCTTTTTATACTCGAATTTCATATTTAAGCTTTGACCAATATTTCACCAAGCATCATATGTAATATCAAGCGGGAAAGCGAATGTTCAAAGTAACCAGAAAACATCTCTTACTGTTGTTAATTTTTATTTTCTCATTCGTCTTCCGCATACTTCTGATGTTTTGGAACAGTTATCCCCCGGGCGCCGACATTGGTTTGCACAACAGCGTAATTCACTCAATCACTGGGTCGGGGAACACGAATTTTCTGTATAACTTCTACCAGATGGGCGGAGGTACTTCACTTACTTTTCCAGGATACCACATCTTTGCTTCAGCCATGATTATGATGACTGGAATGCCAGAATACTTGGCACAGGCCGCTATTGTGGCTCTGTTTTCATCGTTGATTGTTCTGTGCGCTTTCTTGATAACAAGAAGCGTATGGAGTGAATCAGCTGCCTACATTGTCGCATTCTTGGTGGCTATTTCACGCTTTGACATAGAAATGCTGTTGTGGGGCGGCTACCCAAACGTGATAACGCTTATGTTGATTCCCCTAACCTTCTACTTGTTCCTGCAAAAAGACCGATTTTCTCTAACTCCCTTCTTGGTTTCGACCTCTATTTTGGCAGGCTCAATATTCTTGACACATTCATTAAGCGCCGCCATTTTCGTTGGCGTAACAGCAACAACAGTACTCTTTGTGCTCGTTTCACCCAAAACATTTGGAACTCGCAGAAAAACCGTTCTCCACTGGTTACTCCCGATAGTTTTTGGAGTAATCCTTGTTTCACCTTTCCTTGTATCGGCTGTGCCCACCTATTTGAATGACAACTCTTCAGCTCCAGGCGTTCAAGGCGTCAAAGACATAAATTCAGCAATTCTCTCAACAAGGATTCTTCCTTTGGAGTTTGTTTTGCCCCTCTTTCTCATAATTGTTGGGTTCGCAGCGTTCTCAAAAAGATACAATGGCAGATTTTTTAATCTCCCAGCCCTTCTTCTTTCAATGTGGCTTTTTGTCCCCTTATTTTTAACGCAGAGTTACTTGTTTGGGTTTATCATCGATTACAACAGATTCCTATATTTCCTCATTCTGCCAGTATTGATTTTCACTGCTCTCTTGATTCACCACGGAGCAGATTTCTTCGCAAGAGCAACCGATACCTACCATACTCTTTCAAGCCAGGTGCGGAAAGCAAAAAAAACTACGAACAAAAAAATCGCTTGGCTCTCGGCCCACCTAACAAATAAGACAGTTTACGGTGGCTTTGTTCTGTTTTTCTTGCTATTCTCTTTTGTTGCACTTCCCATATTCATGACTCCATCTCAGAATGTTGGTGAAACAATTCAAAGTTTCTACCAAGTTATGAATAATCCAGGCTGGGAAGCGATACAATGGGCTAAACAGAACACGCCTGCCAACTCAGTGTTTGTTTCTGACGCCCTCTACGGCTGGTGGCTGGGCGGGTTTGCACAGCGGCCAACGTTGAGTGCTGTTGACCCTCAGTATTTGACAAGTGCCCGAGAGCTAGCACCTGCAAAGAACGCTAGCTATCTCCTTGACACGGATTTCTTGATTGATAACAATTTGGTTCAGGTCCGCGAAGACGGCGGTTATCTTGCAAGGCACAATCCAGAAATTCTAGCAACACTCAACTGGACCTATTTCCCCTACTCATTCTTTAATTTTGACAGCAACCAAAATGAAATCAAGTATGAAGTTAACGGAACGTTGCAATCTGTCTATTTAGATCAGCTTGGGGTGAAAGAAATGAGTTTTGAGAACTCCTCAGACTATAATACCATTATTGTTAGCAGAGGCAACGATTATTTCAATTATACAGAATTAACAACCGTCTACAAGGGATTGCGCTTCGTAAATTTGACTTCAACTCTTGACAGCACCGTTCCAGGAGTCACTTTTGACTGGGTAAATATCGATGTTCAAAGCAAAGGGACACAGATACCCTACGCCGATAACCGCACAATTGCCTTGATAGATGTGGGCGTGAAAACTTTCGGCCAATTAATATTCGCCAGTAATCAGCCGAATGTGACTACAAAAGTTGCAGATCCCCGATTAATTGATTTAGAATACAATATGCAAAGCTTGTCTCACGGTCAAATCCAGATTTTAGCAGCCGCCTACTCCGCCGATAACAACCCAGATATCTACGCAAACAGCGCGAGCATAAACAAGTTTTTCGACCCCATAATCGCTGCCAACTTGAACCCCAATCAAACCCCTGTCTCCATCGATTTCAAAGAATGGTTTAATTATCAATTTGAAATGCAAAGAAACAACATTTCTTACGTCGTATGCCGTGTTCCTGAAATGTACCCGAAATTTCTCAGAGACCCCTCGTTTAGTCTTGTATTTATTAACAGCGAAGTCGCCATCTTTAAAGTTAAAGGGTAACCTCAAGTTAGAACGGGTGAACACACTATCGCCCCGATAAGTACAATGTCCAAAGACAAAAAAATCGAAGTCGCCTTCATCACCATTTTCTCAGTACTTATCTTTGCCATTTTCTACACGCTCATATCGATGAACGGCGTTGTCTTGGGAAATGACCCTGCCGTTCACCTAGAAAAAGCCCAAATTTTCTTGAACACGGGAAAAATATCTTTAGAAAACTTGGGTTGGACACCGCCTCTATATGAGTTAGTGCTTGCAATGTTCATCGCTTTTACTGGAGCCACAGACATTGGACAGCTGATCTTTTTGGTAAAAGCTGTGGCAGTAATTTGTGATTGGCTGCTGTTTCTCTCTGTCTATTTGATTGCCAGCAGATTCTTTAACAGAAGAGTTGGAGCTGCCGCCTCGGTTCTGCTGCTCATGTGTTTTCCCATATACGAAGTTAACCAATTCGGCGGCTACACCACCGTTCTGGCTTTAGCGTTCATGCTCTTGGTGTTTCTCTACACGCCGTTGGCGGCTGAGCGTTTTGGTTATCTTGTTGTCACTTTTCTTGTTGCTTTCGGAGTTGTTTTATCTCATCAGCTTGCCACATTTCTCGCAGTTTTCATAATGCCGCCAATTTTGATTTATATGTTGATAAAGTCAAAAGGAGCCTACCTTAAAGTTGTAATTGCGTTGGTTTTAGGGGGAGGAATAGCGTTTTTCCTCTATTATTTTCAAGCTGTATTTCGTTACCTTGACATTGTTCTAGAATACGTATTCTTCGCCGTAAAAACCTACGCGTACCAGATCCCAGCTGCAAGCTTTAACGCTTTCATAGTTAATTTCGGCTTCATCTTTTTCTTAGCTTTAATCGGCATTTACGTTTCATACCACGTGTTGAAACCCCAAAAGAAACTAATTTTCTTTTTGACCTTGATGCTCGCATTCTTTGTTCCGCTTTTCTTCGCCGAATCCTATCTCTTCGGTTTCTATATGCCCTTTAGCTGGTTTATCTATTACCTGACACCTGTGATGGCGGTTTTAGCAGCTGTTCCCATAGTTTTCTTAGCCGACAAATCAGTATCTTTCTATGCTAATAACAAATCAATGTTCAGGAAGAACTGGCTCAAAATAGTCACAGTGACCATAATCGTACTGTTATCCGTGATGCTTGTTTATCGTTCCGACGTAGTGTACGGAAAAATCATGGAAGCCGGCGTTTACTACTCAACCACAGACATAAAAGCCCAGGAAGCTGGAATTTGGCTTAGAACAAACTATCCTGAAAACACCACTGTTGTGACAACGGAGATTCCGGGTTTTTGGTTCCAGGAGTTTTCAGGCAAAAACGTTACCGCGCAAACTGACCCGACAGTGCAGAGAAACGAGATTGCTGAGTCCGTTTTAAGTTTGTCCTATGAGATTCAGCACCCGCAAACATTGATTAGAGCTTACGAGGCGAAAGGTGACATTGTAGAGGAAACCTACGTTTCTATCGACCAGGTTTGGAACAGACTTTCTTACTCTTCACAAACAGGCGACTTTCTCTCTTACACAGTAAACGGCACAAACTACAAGCTTAACCTCACAGACTTGAGTAAACAGATAGTTTTTGATGAGCAGAGCTCACCTAGGAAGATTGTGTTCATCTACTCCAACGACTATGTCGAGTTAACAAACACATGGGTTGTTGAAAACACCAGTTACCCAGTTAACGTTTCCTGGACGCTGACACCTCTTAAGAGCGAAATCTACAATGCATCGCTGTACCTGAGCACATTCTTTGACTTAAAATACAGCTTTGACAAGGCGCAGATTCCGCAGCTACTTGATTGGGTGAATCCGTGGGATGCTCCTGACTCCATAAAAACTGTTCATGGAACCGATTGGGCAGTGGCGAACTTTACAGCTGCAAGCTTAAAAGACAACTACATTGGTCTTTACGACGACAAAAACGATGTGGCTTACGGGTTTTTGTTTAATGATTTGCCAGATTGGGGAAACATCGGTGTTCTGGGAAGCAGGCAAATTGACGCGGTAAGGTTCCAGTACAATTTCAACGATTTAGCGGCAAACCAGACTGCAACGCGTTCCTACCAGGTGTTGAGCCTGTCAAAAAGCACTTATCCAGCCCTCAAGCCAGATTCACTGCAGGGCTTGTTCACCCTTAAGCTGGCCGATTTCACTGTGTTGACAAGGGACTTTAGCGACTACATCAAAGAAAACAACATCGGCTTCATCGTCTACGACAAAAACCACCTGGACACCCAAATGATCCACAGCAAACGCCTACAACTAATCTACAGCAACGACCGATACATAATCTTCAAAATCCAAAAGTGACTTTTCTGCACCTATTGGAAATGGAATTTAGGTCTTTTCTGCTGTTTTTTCGCCTTTTCTAGCCAAATATATGGCTGGTTGGATGTGCCCTTATTTTATCTTGGTAGTGTGGATGAAAGGCTCCTATACCACAACAACATCCAACAGACTGTGCAGTTTGCTGTGTTTTGTTGTCGGGGTCAGGTTCGGGTTGCAGACTGTTGTGCAGGTTGCCACAAGCAGCAAAACAGCCAAACCTCAAACTGCCAAATCTCAGCTGTGATTTTTTTCTATAGCTCCCTTATATAAAGCAGCCAAACCTGGCAAAAATAAAGGTCAACAGCATCTGATGAAGCTTTTAAACTATCTTTATGTTTTCGTCACGTATGAAGCCGAATTTTTGGTCACGCGTCAACAAAACTTCGCTATTTGCAAGGGCTATTCCTGCAATCAGCAGATCGTTTTCATTTATCATTTTTCCAGCTTTACTTAGCGTTTCATACAGTGAAGCTGCTTTTCTGGCTGAACTTCTGTTAAAAGGGTAGACAGTCGCGGCTGACAAGAACCTTTCAGCGGCATTTCTCTTTATTTTGGTCTTATACCTAAGCAATTCATACTCAGTTATGGTTGTTGTTTTGATGTCTTGTTGTTCAGACAATTCCTTCACTAAAGCAACAATCTTTTCGTCGCCAACTAGGAAATCTATAATTACACTTGTGTCCAAGAATGTCACTTGAATTTCCTTCCGTAATTTTTCTCTCTTTCAGCAGCTATCTGAGATTTTAATCGCTCAAGTTCCACCCTATCATCCTTACGTAATGTGGATAACGTATTTATTTAACGTGAAACAGATTGATATTTAGGTGTTTTAAGTGATAAGTTTTGAAAATCTTGTTGGATTGAAAGTATTAACTTCAGAAGCTTTTTCTTTGGGTGAAGTGAAAGGAGCACTAGTTGACATTGAAAAATGGAGCATAAAATACTTGCACGTAAAAATAAACGATGAGGCTGCAACAAGACTTGGATTCAAGAAGAGATTCAGAAGCTCTATTGTATGCGTGCCCGTCAGCATGGTTGTGGCTGTTGGAGATTTCGTTACAATAGGCAGATCCTTAGACCAATTAAGCGAATCGCAAGAGATTACCGAGTGCAAAGAGTAAGCAATCTAAGTGGAGTATAATTATCCAGAAACTAAATTCTTAAAAAATAACGCACCAATTTTTCCTGTCCTATATTAAATGCAAAGCTTACGAACCCGTAAAATATGTTGGATCTGTCTAAGTAGCTTTGGGGTCTTCTTGCAGTACTTTGGGTATGTAGTTGCATGCTGGGTCTGATTCGAAGAGGTCGCCTGTGTAGAATTCTGCTCGTGTTCTGCATCCGCCGCAGATTTCTCGGTATTCGCAGATTCCGCATCTGCCTTTGAGGTTGCTTTTGTCGCGTAGTTTAAGGTGCAGTTCGCTCTTCTGGAGTTCTTCCCATGCTGTGCGTAGTTTTTTGGTTTTGACGTTGCCGATGCGGTAGCCTTCGTGGAAGCCGCAGCTTCGGTAGTCGCCGTTCTCTGTTATGCCGATGTAGTTGCCGCCGATGCTGCATTTGCCAAGGTAGCCTTCGTTGTACCATTGCCAGAAGTCCACGGGGTTTTTCTGGCGTACAATGCGTGCGTAAAATGGCGCATAAACGTTGACTTTGACTTTGCCGTAGAGTTTTCTTTGGATGTCGTAGATTTCGTTGAATGCTACTTCGTACTGCTCGGGGGTTGGAGCTAACTCTGGCATGTTGTCGCTTGCTCTGCCCACGGGCACAAGGTTGTGGTAGACGAGCATGCGGGCGCCGTGTTCCTCTGCCAAAGCCGCTGGGTGAGCCATCTGATGGATGTTGTGCTTAGTCATGGTTGTGACGAGGCAATCGAGCAATCCGACTTCGCCAAGTTTCTTCATAGCGTGTACGGCTTTGTCGTAGCCGCCTTTTCGGCGTATCATGTCGTTTGTGTCTCTGTTTCCATCGATGCTGATGGCAGTGTGGACTTCATACTTGCGAAGCTTGTCGAAGCGTTCTTCATCCCATGCAAATCCGCTTGTGATTAAGCTGACTTTCATGCCATGTTTTTTCTCTGCGTACTCAATAACTTCCCATACATCAGGCCGAACCAGGGGTTCTCCGCCGCTGATTCCAAGCCATTGTGAGCCGAACTCCGCCATTTCATCAACCATATGTTTGGCTTGTTCGGTGTTTAACTCTTGGTCTTTGGCGTATTCTTTGGTGTAGCTGCAATACGTGCAAGTGCCGACACAGTTGCGGGTACACCGCCAAACAACCATAAACAATGGGGCTGTAATTGGGTTCATTTAATTTACCGTGACAAGATAAATTCGGTAAAGCGATATAAAACTTCCTCTAAGAGACAGGTTTTTGGTTTTTCTGGTAAAATTTCAGAATACCACCATGCCCCGGATAAAGAAAACTTTGAATTCGCTGGCTCCCCAAACCCAAACCGGCATCCCGTAAACGAATAAAGGTGTAAAAAACAGGCGAAATTCAGGCAAAAATGTCTTTTTCCGAAAGAGTTTAATATTCAACTTCTTAAATAAGCAAAGTCAAACTTAGAGGAATTAAAAATGAGCAATGAAAACCCTCAAGATCTAGTTGTTAAACCCGCTCCTCATATAACGGGTACAATGTCCAAGAATCGTCTAATGCAATACACTTTCGCTGCCCTTTTAGCAATCACAATTATCACTGCAATCTTATGGTGGCCAGTCACAAGCCCCACAAATGCACAGATAACCACTCTCAAACTTACCAGCAGTTGGCAAATGTCTCTGGGTATGATAGTTCTCATAAACGCGCTGATCGCGATTGGAGTAGCCGCAGGCATCGATGCGCTTCTGCATGTTGTTGCTTCTGACAGTCAACTAAACACATGGTCATCAGCTGTTTTCGGCTTAATCGTTACGCTCTCATATACTCTTGGTATTCCAGTGATGGCTCAAGGAACTGATGTAGTGCCAATCGATACAATGACCGCGCCCATGGCTTTCGTTTACGTCGCCATAATCTCACTGATCGGTCTTGTCGTCTTCAAGAAATTGCAAGGTTTAGCCGGTAGAAAATTCGTCAACCCCGCAGCAGCCGCAAAATTCCTAGTTCTCTTGCCCTTCATAGGAAGCGTATTTCTAGCCAAAGACCATTTCGCGTCACTCACTGCAGGCGGCTTAGGAGTGCCTAACCTTGCAGGACCAATAGGCGCAGGAATAGCCCCATTGGAACTAACGGTTTAGCTTCATTCTCAACCTATCTGCAAGGATGCTACAACAACCCCATGGCTACAAGCCTATCTAGCGTAAATTCGCTTATGATAATTGAGAAATTCCACGGATGGACTGGTGGCGCTTCAAGCATAGCAGTAATCATCGTCGGTATCGCATTCTTTGTCATTGCACGCAAATACGTCAAATGGAGAATCACTCTCGCCTACTTCGTATCAATCGCTGTCATGTCTCTAATATTTGCCACCGCTTTCGGAGACACAGACCTAACAGTAAGGTTGCTCTTTGAACTGTTCATCGGCAGCTCAATCTTCTTAGGCTTCTTCATGGCAACTGACCCCGCGACAACCCCCTACACAGGCACAGGACAAATCATCTTCGGCGTCGGCTTAGCAGTTCTGACCATTCTGATACAAACATCTATGAATTTCTTCGGCGGCTCACTTCTGGCACTGCTCATCATGAACTTAACGGTGCCACTCCTTGACCGTGTAGGAATCCACAAACCCTTTGGGAGATGAACAAAATGGCAAACTACGTTAATATAAAAGAGCATAAAGAAAAAGCAAGAATCACACCCATAGAAGTATTTCCCGACCCAAAAACAGCCATAGTCTTAACCTACCAGCACACGGGAGCAGTAAACACTCCCATAGTCTCTGTCGGCGACACCGTAGCCATCGGACAAAAAATCGCAGACTCCAAAGAACGCGTCAGCGCCCCAGTTCACAGCCCAATCTCTGGCAAAGTCACAAAGATCGGCGACATATTCAACAGCTGCTACGAAGAATGCTCCGAAGCCATCTGGATTGAAAACGACGGCAAAAAAACCATGGACAAAACCTTAACACCCATATCGGAATCAGAACTCGCAAAAACCGCAAAGGATGTCCTCATTAAACGCATCCGCGAAGCAGGCATCATCGGCTTAGGCGGCGCAGGCTTCCCAACAAGCGTTAAACTTTCTCTGCCACCAGACAAACCCATAAAGACACTTATCGTGAATGCTGCAGAAGGCGAACCATACGACACTGCAGACGAGCGACTAATGATTGAGAAAACCGCGAATCTGCTGCGAGGCGTTAAAGTTGTACGTCAAATCTTGGGAAACCCCAAAGTTATCGTTGCCACCAAAGTCAACAAAATCGAAGCTGTACCTAAACTTCAAGAAGCCTTCGGTAAAGAACCTGACACAGAAGTCATCGCTAAACACCTAACTTACCAGCAAGGAGACGCAAGTGTACTTCAGAAGGCAATGTTGGGTTACGAAGCATCGCCAGATAAACGCTCATACGAAATGGGCACCATAGTGCAGAACGTTGCAACCATCAACGCCATCGCAAACGCCGTGTTCGAAGGCGAACCACTCATATCAAGAGTAACTACACTAAACGGAGACGTTGCAGAACCAAAGAACTTGCTTGTGAAGATAGGCACCCCAGTTAGCAGCATACTTAACCAGTACAAAGTAGACACAAAAGATATCCGACAAGTAATTATTGGCGGAGTCATGATGGGTCACTCGCTGCCAACAATAGAGGCGCCGGTAACCAAACGAACCTCCAGCATCATCGTGTTCTCTAAGAGCAAATACAAAGCCGGTCAAAAGCAAACTGCGTGTATACACTGCTCAAACTGTATCCAGTCCTGCCCAGTACGATTGCACCCAGTATTGATCTACAATGCAATCATGAAGGGCGATATGGCTAAAGCAGAAAAACTATGGGCTAAAGACTGCATAGCCTGCGGAACATGCTCTTACGTTTGTCCATCAAAGCTACCGTTGTCTGGCACCATATGCGCTGTACGCCACTAACCTGAAAGCTTCGCAAAAGAAACCCGATTAACACATGGTTTATCCATGTGCCTTTTGTTTTTTTATATTTGATGAGCTGACTTATATTTTTAAAAAAATTAGTTTTAAAGTGCCTCAATACTCTGTGCATCAAGCTGGTAAGCATTAAACTTATTAACATCTCACACCGTAAATAATTCAAGGGATTAAAATTGGCAGAAAATAAATTTAAACTAGTTGACATCTTCGGCGGCATAATTATACCATTAATTCTAGTATTGCTCGTCTATGTCCTTGCAATCTACGTCAACGTTACGGGAAGTCACCCTCTATTGGGACCAACCAACACAATTGCGGTCATACTAACACAAGGCTTTTCCCAAATGATTATTCTCGGCATACCACTGGTACTAGGCTTACTGTGGAATAAATGGGCTGGCGGTGCAGCAGGCTTCATCATGGGCGGCATGTACTACGTAGCTAGCGCAGGTCAATATAACGGTGTCTACGCGGCGGGAGGAGTTACTACTTACAACTTTTTCGGCGATATTAGCTTGCTCATGTGGATACTCTACGGTGTCATGATCGGCTACATGGCTGGCTCACTCAACAACGGATCTACAAACTTCAAACGAATGCTTGGCTCAGGCTTAACCGCTTCTGTAATCGTTGCCATAATAACAGCATACTTCAACATCACGATTTCGCTTGCACCTGCAAGAAGCATGGCTCAAAACTCCTGGGCAACAAATCTGCCGTTGGCAGTCACGGTTAATTTCGTGCCAGGTATTGCCTTAGGTATAATAGTGCCTATACTCGGCAAAGTAATGACTTGGTATGGCATTCAGCCGCTGAGGCACTAAATAAATTCCCATCTCTTTTCTTTTTTAATTTTTTTAAATTAGTTTACCGTCTAAATGTTCTTGTTTTTTGAAAATTAAATATGAGAGAAATATCTGGTTATAGGAAAATAAAGTTATTTAGCTTGGTTAGGTGCAAATTCCCAAGCAATATTTCCCTTCCAAACCTCGCCTAGCTTTGTGAGGCGGACTTCTTTGTCGTCAATTTCAATTAATCCCTTTGTCTTTTAGTTTTTGCAGTTGTTTTGGAAATACTTTCTCTGGGGTGGTGCCGAATTTCTCCATGAACTCTTTTTTGCTAACTGGTAGTCGCAGGTAAAGCCGTGTCATGGTTCTTCGCATCATGTCTTCATTTGTTGATTCCGAAAGTCTGCAGATGGGCAGTTTTCCAGATTTAACTGTCTCCATGTAGTCGTTAATGTTTTCAATGTTAGAATAAGAAAACTTTTGCAGGTAACCCATAAAGCAGCCTGCGCCCGTAGTCAGTATGCCTCCCCATGGCCAGCCGTTGAGGCAGTTTTCTCGCATGTGCCATTCCACTCGGCTGTAGCGGTCGTGACCAACGGCTTTGTAGCCTGCTTCTGTGAGCATTTTGTGACCGGTAAGGAACATTTGTTTCTCGTATTCCGCGTCGCCTTGCGGTGGAGATTGACCGTTTTTGATCATTTTTTCAAGAATTGTTCCAGGGTCCACATGTAATGAATAAGCGTCAACTTCCGCATCTAATTCGATGGTTTTCTTAAGTGTATTTACCCAGCTTTCCATGGTTTGCCCAGGTAAATTATACATAATATCTACGCAGACAACTAACCCTAATTTGCGGGCATGCTTAATAGCTTGCTCGACATCTGCGGCGGTGTCTGGTAAGCAGAGCGCTTTTCGGAGTTTGTCATCGAAGGTTTGTGCGCCCATGTCCATCTGGTAGACGCCGTATTCTGCGAGTTTAGTAATTTTTGGTAACGCCAATGTCTTTGAGGAACCTGTGACTTTGATGAAGTATTCTTTATTAGTGTTAAAGTTGGCTTTGCAGAAATCAATTAAGTCAATAATTTGTTCTGCGCTAAAACGCTGGGAGTTCCGCCTCCTAAAACTATTTCGTCAAACACGCTTGTTTTCACGTACTTGGTTTTGGCGTACATGGCGAGTTCTTTTTTGAGGAGGTCAAGGTAGGGTTCAATCTGCACTTTGCTTGAGGCTGTGGTTGGGAAATAGCAAAATGCGCATTTTGTAGTCGCAAACAGAAACCCATGGTTGCAAGCTCCATTAGTCTGCCAGAATCATTCTCCGTATCTAGAAACTTCATGAATGCTTCGTATGCTTCAGGTTTTATGCCGGGGTAATCCCTGTAAGTGTAGGGTGGCCAGTTTTCTCTTGTACCGTAAGCTTCAGTAGCTTTTGTCATCTAACGTTCCTCGTTAATCGCAGTTTTAAAAACCGCTCAAATACGTAATAAAGTTTCCGTAAAAAACCTAAACTTACCAAAAACGTGGAAGCGACGTCTTTACCACTTTACATGGATTAAAGACGGGCTTTGACTCGCCAAAGCATGTAGTTAGCTGCTGTTCTAGTCATTATCTTGCTGTACAGGTTGCCTTTCAAGTATCCTTTCACGGCTTGGCGAAGAACGTACTTTGGACCGTAGAATTTGTTGTAGAAGTCCTTTCTCATTTTAGCTATATCTGCCGATGGCAAAAGCGGGTCCTCGTAGATGGGGTTCATCGTGTTGTACAGCTTCCAGTCTGGCTCCATCTTCCACCCATTTTTGATAACTATCTCTCGTAGTTCGGTCCCGGGGAAGGGTGTAGCGTGACATAACCACACTTCGTCAGGCTCCACTTTACGGATAAAATCAAGACTTTCCTGCAAAGTTTCTCTTGTTTCGCCAGGATAACCTAAGATGACGGATGTAGTAACGAATATGCCTTCTTCTTTGGCCCATTTAATTGCTTTTTCACACTGCTGCGTTGAGACTCCCTTGTGGAAGGCGTCGCGGATTTTTTGGGCGCCTGCATCCACTCCAAAGGCTACTTCGTTGCAGCCTGCCTTCCTCATCTTGGCTAAGACTTCTTTTGTAACTGTATCTGTTCTGGTACCGCAGCCCCAAGGCAAATTCAGTTTTCTCTCAATCATTCCATCGCACATATCAATGGTTCTTTGTTTATCGAGAGTAAATGTGTCATCTTGGAACGATATTCCTTCTGCTCCCTGCTCGTTTTTGAGCCATTCCAACTCGTGGAGAACGTTTTTTGCGCTTCTTGTTCTTAAGCATGCACCGAACATTTTGGATGCAACGCAGAAAGAGCATGCAAAGGAACATCCTCTGCTAGTAATCATTGGAAGAAGTCTTCGTCCCGTAACCCTATATTTTTCAACTGGAAGCAGCTTGTATGCTGGAAGCGGAAGAGCATCAAGGTCACGGATAAGGGGCCTTTTAGTTGTCTGATAAATCTCGTTATCCTTCCGGAATGTTATGCCTTTAACGTCGCCGAGTTTCTGCGTTTGCGGCAATTGCTCTGCCAACTCAACGATTGTTTCTTCTCCTTCGCCTCTAACGATAATGTCAACCGCTGGCTCTTGGGCCAGGATTTCTTTGTCTGCAAAGCTTGCGTGGACTCCACCCATCAAAACTTTTGCGTCTGGACAAGCTTCTTTTGCCCCACGTGCCGATTGTAGGGCTGAATCTAATTGTCGAGGTAAAAGAGCCAAACCCGATTATGTTGGGTTGGTAGGATGATAGTTCAGATTTGAGTTTTTCCTGGTTTATTCCGCTTACAGGGCAATCGTAAATTCTTACTTCATAACCCTTTTGGTCAAGTACAGCCGCCATGTATGCTAAGCCAAGAGGTGCAAAAAAAGGGTGACTGCTAACTCCTTCCGGGAGCGGCGGATTAATCAGCACTACTTTTGCTTTATTTGTCATTACATACGCCCTGCAAAGTTATTTAGAATGATTATTCATTCGCGAATAATTTTGTTGATAGTATGGTTTGGAACTTTTAAGCTTTTCCCAAATGTCTAGCAAAGGCGAAATCGGCTTTACTTGAGCATCAATTCATATATTCCCCCAGCAACCGCACGCTAATTCGGTTAATTTCCCTCTTTTACCCATGGAATCGACATACAAGAATACTTAATAATCGGTTTTGCCCTTCCCTCCGAATTATAGGTGCGGTTGACATGAAAGTTGTTGTTAACTGGGGCGGAGGCAAAGAAACCTGCTTAGCCTACCAAAAAGCCGTTGCGCAAGGACACGAAGTTGCCTATCTCCTCTCCTTTGTTTACAAAAAGCCCTACATCTACCACAATTTTCCAGTAATGGAAGCCCAATCTAAGGCAATGGGGATTCCTCAGCTTAAGGTCAAGATTAAAAACTGACAAAGACGTTCTTGGCGGCTTTCACACGTTTGAAAAAGGACAAGGGAATAGAAGGCATAGTAACAGGCGACATAGTGGATGCAGGTTGCATACAAATGCATCAGGCTTACTACCAAGAAATGTGCCAACGTGTAGGCTTAAGTTTGATTATGCCCATTGAAAACCCCACAAAAAACACCTATGACGTCCTAAAAGAAGAAGTGAACGCTGGCATAAAATCAGTCATGACCTGCATAAACCTGGATTATATGGGTGAAGAGTGGTCGGGTCGTGTTCTTGACGGCGAATCGATTAAGGATTTGAAAGCGTTAGCTGATAAGCATGGGGTGGACGTTGCCGGCGAAGATGGAAAGAGTTATCACACCATGGTTACTGACGCGCCATTCTTCAAAAGTAAAATTGAAATCACTAAATCAAAAAACAAAGTGATGAAGGAAGTTTCGATGGCTGGAAAAGCCACTTGGCTTTTGATGGACATAAAGAAAGTGGCTTTAAGACCTAAACAGTAGCTTGCCTTTTTCCGCTTACTTCATCATTCTTATGTCTGATTTTGCGTATGCCTTCTCTTTTGACAAGTTGCCCTGAAGTTTAGCTCTGATTGCAATGATCAGATATATGAAAGCTGTTCTTGTTGCTGCAAGACCATACATGACTCCTCTGGTGTACATGCGCAGAATGTAGGTGGGGCGCAGATAGAAATGTCTGAACGCCTGCTCGCGGATTTCCTTTAGCTCTTGTATGCTTAGCCAGGGCGTTTCAAAGATGGGAGTTGTTATGTCGAATTTGTCGAAGTCATCTGTTTTCAGCCACCCTTTCTCCTTAACCAACTCATACATCGGCGTTCCCGGAAAGGGCGTGGCTACGTCATAGCAACTTATGTAGTCAGGACTTATTCTTTCCACGAACTTTACGGTCTTCCAAATAGTTTCTTTTGTTTCACCTGGAAAACCGAGGACCACGTTGGGAACTGGCATAAGCCCAGCCTCTCTGACCCAATTAAAGACTCTTATTGTTTGATCTGTGGTGATTCCTTTTCTCATTTCATTTAGAACTGCTTGGGTGCCTGATTCAACTCCGAACCACACTGCGTTGCAGCCTGCATCCTTCATGGTTAGAAGCAAGTCTTTTGATAGCATGTCTACTCGGGTTCCGCAGCTCCAATTAACCTTCAAATTGCGTTTTTTGATTTCCTTGCAGATTTCTTCCACTCTTTCTTTATCGAGCGTGAATACGTCGTCGGCGAAGGTGACTTGTTTTGCGCCATAAGTGTTCTGGAGATACTCCATTTCATCTACGACGTTTTTGGGGCTCCGTGCACGGTACTTTCTTCCATGCATTCTCACTGTTGAGCAGAATTCGCACCAGTAGGCGCAGCCGCGGCTTGTCATCATGTAGAAGACGTCCTCGAATTTTCGGATTTTCTCCATAGGCCAGTAGTGGAGAGCTGGGAATGGGATGTCGTCGAGGTTTTCTATGTAGGGTCTGTCTGGGTTTCTGACGATTTTGCCGTCTTTTCTTGTGGTTGTGCCCAACACGTCGTCGTAGCTTTTGCCTGCCTCTAATCGTTGCACCAACTCCAGAAGCGTGATTTCCCCTTCCCGTCTCACTACAATGTCAAGTTCTGGGCATTCTTCAAGCGCGTGGTCATCCCAGAATGTCGCATGGATGCCGCCGAGGATGGTTATGCAGTTTGGTAAGGTTTCCTTGGCGATTTTTATTACTCGCAGCGCAGATTTGTATGTGAGTGTGGTTGAGGTTACTCCGACTATGGTTGGTTGGCGCTTGGCGATTTCAGTTTTGAATTCGTCGTATGAAAACCTCAGTGATGGATAGTCAACTACGTCAACTTCATAATGGTTTTTCTCTAAAACAGCAGCCAAATACCCCAAACCCAGTACGGCTAAGGGCAAATGCACAGCGGCTCCCTTCGGGGAAGGCGGATTCACAAGAGTTACATGCGGCTTCATATTTCTCACTGAGGGTATTCTTCCACAAATACCTTGGGGGATGCTTAAATGTTTCGCCAAGTGCTCACGCATGCGAAAAAAAGAAACATTTGATGAAAATGCGTTCAAGGCGATCTTGGGAATTGCTGAATTGGACTAAAATCTCATCAGAACACCTTTTTTCCGAAAAGGTGAGGCACCGCAAGCACTCATGGCTTATGTTTCGCCCTATAGAAAACCGTTGCCACCCCCATAGCCACAACCGCAATTATAACAATAATTAGCAAGATAAGAACTGTCGGCAAAGGCTCAGGATAGATTTGTTCGCTTGGTATGGTACCGAACGCGTAGACCATGTGGTCGTAAGAGCCAATGTAAACTACATCGTTTGCTATGGCTGGTGAAGAAACAACCCTTCCTCCAGTCGTATAACTCCACTTGCAACTGCCAGTTTGGGCGTCGAGAGCGTAAACTTTACCGTCATAAGATCCTACGAACACGACTCCATCGGCTATGGCAGGTGATGAAGCTACTTCTCCCCCCGTTGTGTAGTTCCATACGCGTTTGCCGTCGGAAGCATTTAACCCATAAAGCTTGTTATCTGCTGAGCCTATGTAGACAATGCCGTTTGCTGTGGCAGGAGAGGAAGCTACTGCGCCGCCTGTGGTGTATTTCCAAACCAGAAGTCCTGAGGTGGCGTTTAACGCGTAAATGTTATGGTCGTAGGAACCAACGTACACAACATCATTTGAGATTGCAGGCGAAGAAACTACAAACCCGTTTGTAGTATACTTCCATAGTAAGTTGCCGTTTGAATCATTCAATGCGTAGATGTTGCCGTCGTTTGAGCCGATGTAGACTCTGCCATCCACGATGGCGGGCGAGGACACCATTATCTGGTCGCCTGTAGTGTACTTCCACAGTAAACTCCCGTTAGACGCGTTTAGAGCGTAAATGTTATGGTCCTCTGAGCCCACGTACACCCTGCCTTCATGGACTGTGGGAGACGAAACAACTGGTCCACCAGTTCTGTAACTCCACCTGTAAGCGCCTGTTCCTGCATCTAAAGCATAAACTTCCCCGTTATACGAACCAACATAGAGTACGCCGTCAGCAACCACCGGCGCAGAAAACATAACCATGTCTCCAGTATCGTAACTCCAAACTACAGTATTATGAAGTTCCCAGTCGAAGCCGACCATGCCTGTCGAAGCATTCAAAGCGTACACTCTGCCATCATGCGAACCCACATAAACTAAACCAGCCGCAACGGTCGGGGATGAATCAACGTCGCCGCCAGTTGCAAAGCTCCAAACTAACCTGCCGTCTTTAACGTTTAAGGCGTAGAGTTTGCCATCCCAAGACCCCACATATACCATGCCTTGAGCTACGTCAGGACATGAAATCACCATATCCCCTGTCGTGTAGTTCCACACAGGTTCTCCGCTGGAAGCGTTGAGGGCGTAAACTTTGCTGTCATCCGACCCCACGTAAACCAAGCCGTCGTCGAAGGTTGGAGTAGAGGCGATGCTGCCCCCTGTTTGGTAGTTCCAAACCTGTTTGCCGTTGGATGCGTTAAGAGCGTAAATTCGTTTGTCCAATGACCCTATGTAGACTATGTCGCCTGAAATGTGGGGAGAAGAGTAAACGTTGCCGTTGGTGGTGTAGGTCCATTTTAGTTTGCCATTAAAGGCATCTAAGGCATACACGTTATTATCCAACGAACCAACATAAACTACATCGTTGGCGACGCTGGGGGTGGAAACTATTTTGTCCTCGGCAGCAAAGCTCCAAACAAGTTTGCCGTCTGAAGCGTTTAGAGCATAAATCTTCTGGTCTAAAGACCCAATGTAAACTATGCCTTCACTAACGGTTGCTGAAGACAGCATGATTCTGTCGCCTGTCGCATAACTCCACAGGTATGCCCCAGTGGTAACGTTCAAAGCATAAACTTTCGCATCCTCTGAACCAAAATAAACCGCTCCGTCGGCGATGGATGGGTCGGAATCAACATAGTACCCTGTCGTGTAATTCCAGAGTTGCTCGCCGTTAGCAGCGTTTAAAGCATAGAGGTTATTGTCTTCTGAGCCCACGCAAACAATGCCGCCCGAAACGCTGGGACGAGAAATCACTATGCCGCCGGTAATCGAATCCCAGATGACCTCTCCCGTAGAAGCGTTGAAAGCGTAAACTTTATGGTCATATGAGCCTACGTACACTACGCCATCAACCACTGTAGGCGAACCCACTTGGCCTCCAGTGTTGAATTTCCACAAGGTCTGATTCGTTTGAGGCGCATGTGAATTTGAGTAGCCGTCATGGGCAAGGTTATGGTGGAACATAGGCCATGAATCACCATTAAGGTGGTCACCTGCAAAAGCAACGCTTGGAGCTAAAAACAGCGGCATCAAGACAAGACAGATAATTGCTCTTCTTTCCATCTGTACTCATTAATGTTCCATTGCAATTGATTATAAGATATTTTCGTTACTTCAAAAAATGAAAGAAAGTGATTCGTGCTATTTTTTGCGAAGACTCTCAGGTACATAGGCGCATGCAGGGTCAGATTCAGCAATGTCGCCTGTGTAAGCGTACGCTCGGTTTCTGCATCCGCCACAGATTTCACGGTACTCGCAGACGCCGCATTTGCCTTTGAGGACGTTTCGGTCTTGGAATTTGTTGTAGTATTTGGATGCCTTGATTTCTTCCCATGCGGTGCTTAGGCTTTTGCTGCGTATGTTTCCCAGCATCATGGGCTCCGAAGGTTGCAGATCTGTGTAGAAGCAGGGGATTAAGTCGCCGTTTTCGGTTACGCTGAGGTAGCCGCCGAATGCGAAGTAGGTGCATTTGCCATGGAATTCCTTTTCGTACCATTCGTTGAACTCTTTTTCCGGGATGTCTCTGTTTTACTACCCGTGCGAAATGTGGGCAGTGAACGTGAACCTCGAATTTGCCCCTGTATTTCTCTGTGATATCCCAGATGTGGTTGAGAACCCACTCGTATTGTTCTGGAGTAGGCGTTAAATCCATGGTTGCTTTTGCTCGTCCGCTGGGGACAAGATGGTTGTACCAGACAAAGTTGGCGTGGTACTTGTCAGCTAACTCTGCAACGTGGTCGAGGTGCTTGTAGTTTATGGTTGTGATTGCTGCGGCTAAGCCGTTGAGGATTTTGCCCTTAGACAATTTCTCGATGGCTGCTAAGAGCTTTTTTGTATGAGCCTTCGCCGCGTAGTTGGTCGTTGATTTCTTCGGGTCCATCGATGCTCACAGATGACCAAACTTGGTTTTTCACCAAGTTATCGTAGATTTTTCCGTCAACAAAGGCGCCGTTGGTTAGATAGGCACACGTTTAATCCTTTGCTTTTGGCGTAAGTGACGATTTCAAAGATGTCGGGGCGTGTTAAGGGTTCGCCGCCTTTTATGCCAAACCACCTGACGCCGAAGCTTTTGACTTCATCCACAAGATGGAATGCTTCTTGGGTTGTCATTTCTCTTGGAGCATGCTTTCCCGTTGCGTCAACGTTGCAGTATTTGCATCGGGCGTTGCAGGCGCCTGTTGCGCGCCAAGAAGTCATAAGTAACGGACCTTTATTTGTCAAGGTTAAAATCCACCCTCAAATTCCCTTTCGCTGATTCATCATTTATCTAATCGTTTCTTTTCAGCTTAAAAAAGATTGTGTGCTGGTGCCTGTTTTTGTTTTTAGCGGCTTATTTGCACATTTTTAGGTGAATTTTTTGTTTTTTGACCATGAAAACATGGCGGCGAAGGTTTTCCGCAAAGTTTATAGTGAAATAGCCGACATACAGTTCTCGGTGGCTACCATTAACCTCTTTACAAAAAATTTCCATAACAGGGACATTAGGAGGTAAATGGTCATTCCCAAAAAAATCCAAGTCACAGTTGTTTTGGCTATACTGCTTGTATCATCGGTTTTTGCCACAATCCCGCTTCTCCAGAAAAATGTAAGTGCACAGGCGAACGCCACAGCAACTTCCAACTTGGGCAATTTGAACTCGTACGAGTGGTCAGGAGTTCAAGGCGACTCATCTTTCACCCGGTTCTCAGCGGGACCAGCCCCAGACACATCGAACACACTTTGGAAAACAAACATAACAGGAATACAGCCCTACATCGCAGCCTTCGACGGATTGATTTTCACCTCCACAAGCAATTCAGTCGTTGCACTTGACCAAACAGGAAACATCGTCTGGAAAACAGCAATCCCGATGAATAAAACCTGGCCAGTAGCCTACAAAATCGATGATTCACACATGATTGTCGAAAGCACATGTCTTGACCCAAAAACAGGAAACATCTTGTGGACTAGCGCCTCGTTTAGCGCCGACACCGGCATCTTCAACGCCAACGTCTACAGTCCAGAAGAGCAAATGTTCTACGTAAAAGCCGGTTCCTACATTGAAGCTTGGAGCTTTTCTGATCCCTCGAACCCGCCAACCATGGTCTGGAAAACCTATGTTCCGGGCGGCGGCATGACTGGGATCGGCACAACATACGGCGGCGGCATAGTGTTCCCGGGTTCTTTTGAAAATCAGCAAATGGCGCTTGACGCCAAAACAGGTGCTGTCCTCTGGACTACTCTGACAAAGGGACCCATGATTTTCAGCGGCTCATATTCTGATGGCCGATTCCTAAGAGGAGGAACAGATGACAACACAATGTACTGCTTCAACGCCACAAACGGCCAAATCCTGTGGACATACACGCCAGACACAAACGGATACTTCACTGTAGGCAGTGCAGTAGCGTACGGAATGGTTTACGAACTCAACAAAGACGGATACCTCTACGCCATCAACATAGAAACCGGCAATCTGGTATGGAAATACAAAGGTCCAGGTCCACTTATCTTTCCAGGCGCTCCCACAGTTGCAGACGGCAAGGTCTATGCAACAACAGGGCAAGCTGCATCGTTTCTTGGTCAGGTCGGCGCCTCGCAGTTTGCGTGTTTGAACGCCTACACTGGGCAGGTCATTTGGCAGCTTTCAATTGAAGCTTTAGCCCCAAGAGAATCCGTGGCTGTAGCGTACGGCAACTTGTACTTTATTCCGGGCGACGTTACAACTTCGGTTGATACAATCTCAGGAACCGAATACTCGGCGGCTAACCAACTTTGGGCGATAGGAACCAGCTCAACACCGGTTAGCTCCTGGGCTATGTGGGGAGCTGATCCAACGCATTCCTCTACCGCACAAGAAGGTCCCTCAAGCCTCACTTTGAACTGGAAATTTGCAACTAACGGATCAGTTATCTCCTCTCCAAGCGTAGCAGATGGAATAGTCTACGTTGGTTCACAGGACAAAAACATCTATGCCATCGGAGCGTGGAGCGGCAAACTCATATGGAAATTCGCCACTAACGGTGCAGTGGAATCTTCACCTGCCGTGGCAAACGGCAAAGTTTACACGGGAGGCGACGACGGATACGTCTATTGTCTTGACGCTTACACAGGCGCCCTCATATGGAAAACATTTGTCAACGGCAGCCTGCCCTTCACCTATGCAACCTTGGTGCTGAAATCTTCACCAACAGTATCCGGAGGCAACGTCTACATTGGGTCATTAGACGGCTACTTGTATGCTCTTAACGCAGACAACGGCAACATCGTCTGGCGAACCAAAACCGATGGGCCAATCGAGTCTTCCCCAGCAGTCGCTGACGGCGCTGTCTACTTTACTTCCCAAGAACCAACCACGGGTACACTCTACAAACTAGACGCTGACACTGGAGCTGTAATTTGGAACCAATCCCTTCCTTACGAATACGTATTCACAGGGGCCCGGGTGATGTTGGGTTCTCCATCGGTCGCAGCCGGCATGGTTTTTGTATCTTCCGAACTGAAGAATTACTACGGAATAAACGCGACTACAGGCAGCATCGTTTGGACATTTTCGGATCCATCCGCCATCGAATTCATAGTTTCTTCCCCACTTTATGCCAAAGGTGAACTTTTCATCGTTGACAAATTCAACATAGCATCTCTTAACGCAACCAACGGCAACACCCTTTGGAGCGCCTTCACAGGAGACGAACTATATAATTCACCCACCTACGCCGATGGCAAAATCTACGTTGTAACCAGTCAACGCGACATATTCATACTAGACGCAGCCAATAACGGAGCAAAAATAGCAACCGCCACCACACCCTCCAGTAGTTGGTCGATGCCAGTTATAGCTAACGGAAGATTATACCTGGGCTGTAACGACTGGAATGTTTACTCCTTCTCAGATGTTGCCAATAACCAAGTTTCAACTCCGACACCCACTCCGGCTCCGACCCCGTCAAACAATCCAGCGTTACCAAATGATGTGCTTAGCACTAATTGTTGGTTTAGCTGTAGTGCTTGTTGTCCTTGTCGGCTGTTGGTTATATAATTTTGAAAACAAGCAAAAAATCAACGGCTACTGCTACAACATAAGTATGCCTTAATCTTGCTGGTCTTTGCTAGGTGTGCTGTGTCCGCCCGGGCTCTTTTTTACACGCCTTACCCTGCCAAGTTGCCTAAACGCCCATCTTGTGAAACGATATTTCCACACGAGATGGTTTAGTGCCATACGCGCCATGATT
Organism: Candidatus Bathyarchaeota archaeon; assembly: GCA_963695285.1. GTDB lineage: Archaea > Thermoproteota > Bathyarchaeia > Bathyarchaeales > Bathycorpusculaceae > Bathycorpusculum. The sequence goes on along the minus strand of OY968763.1, from coordinate 295,138 downwards.
TGGCTGTGGAAGTCCCCTCTGCGCCTCATCTTAAGGTAGTAGGTTGGGGTGAAGACGCTGTCGTAGACAACTTTTTTGGTTGCCTCAAGCTTCGGAAGCGGCAAAAGCTTGTTTTCGAAAACCTGCATTTGCTCATGGTACTGGTTCCAGTCCTCAGTCATCTCTAAACCTAATTCCCTGACGTAATCAGCTAGTTCAGTGCCTGGATAAGGAACCGCTTCACACATGTAAACGTAGTCAGGCTTAGTTTTACGGATAAAATCAACTGTTTGCTGAAGCATTTCGGGCGTTTCGCCTGGGTAACCGATAACCAACGATATCGCAACGAGAATTCCCGAATCCTTTACCATTTTTATGGCTTTGGCATTTTGCTCCACAGTTGTGCCTTTCCGCATAATGTTTAGCATCTGTTGGCTGCCCGATTCAACACCGAAGTGGATAAGCTGGCAATTTGTGTTCCTAAGTTTAGTTAAAAGTTCCTTGGACACCCTGTCTACTCTTGTCCGGCAATCCCACGGAAGCAAAAACTTTCTCGCCTGCATTTCATCGCAGATAGCCATTGCCCTGTTTAAGTCATGGGTGAATGTGTCATCATAAAACGCGAAGGCTCCCGCACCAAAAGTGTCCCTTAGCCACTCGAGTTCATCAACAACTTTCCCTGGACTTCTTGCTCGGAAACCATGACCGCACATTTTAGATGCCAAACAGAAAGCACAGTTGAAGGGGCATCCCCTGCTGGTTATGATGGGCATGTAGTTTTTGCCGTTGATTCTGTAGCGTGTCATGTCGAAGTGATGGTGGGCTGGACGAGGAAGCGAATCGATATCTTCAATGAACGGTCTATCTTCTGTACGGATAACTTTGCCGTTCTTTTTGAAAGTTATACCTAAAACATCGCTGAGGTTTTCCTAATTTGCCCTCTGACAATAGGCTTGCGAGCTCCAGCATCGTTTGCTCCCCTTCACCCCGCACAACAATGTCTACATCTGGGCTTTCTGTGAAGGTTCGTTCGTCCAGAACCGTGACATGTGGTCCGCCAATCATGGTTACGCAGTTGGGGCAGGCGGCTTTGGCGGCTTTCAAAATTTTAAGGGCTGGAAAATACGTTACGGTTGCCGCGGTTACGCCGATTATGTCTGGGTTAAGGCTCTTGAATTTGTCTTCCATCTCTTTTTGGGGTGGTCGGTTAACTTGGCAATCGACCACATCCACCTTGTACCCTTTTTCCTCAAGCACCGCCGCCAAATAGCTTATGCCCAATGGGATGAAGACGGCTTGCGGCACATCGTCTGGGTAGGGTGGATTTGCAAGGACTACGTGAGCTTTCACTTGTTTTCCCAGCTTAATGATGAAAAACGGCTGTGGGAACTATTATGTGTTTTGCAGAAACCCAAAATTTGTGGGCATGCTGGTTTTTTGATGCTTGTTTTCTTTCTTTGTTCAGTACCTGCCTATAGGGTTCAAGTTTATACGTTATGATATACAGTATAATATACAGTTGGGAAAAAAATATGCCTAAAGGTCTACCAAAAACTTTCAAGGGATTCCGGTTCAATTCAAACCTCTACCTCAGCTTCAAAGAGTTAGCGACAAAAAACGGGTACACCGTCACAGAAGCCTTCGAAAAGTTCATGGACAACGCCCTCCAGTTCGGGCTCACTTTTCCCTCAGCCGCCAAAACCGAAAACGTGGAAGCCGAAGCCCGCATTATGCTGGCTTGGCTAAAAGATGGGCATTTCTGGGTTAATCTTGGAGGCAAAGACGAAGAAAGCACGGTGGGTCGTCTTCTCCAGCTATTGCCTAACCTCAAAGAGGCTGCTTTAAGGTTGGAGGTTGAAGAAATTTTAAAGACTAGTTTCAAAAAAGGCACAAGGGTTTTATCTTAAGCTTCAATAGCGACTTGTAACTGAAAGTACTCAGGATAAGCGGCACCTTGTCAGCGGATATAGCTCTGGTCAATGCGAATGTTAGGACAATGAACCCACGTCAGCCTACGGCTCAAGCAGTAGCCATAAAGAAAAACAAAATCCTCAAAGTCGGCACCACCCAAGAAATAAAAAAGCTAATCGGAAAAGACACAAAAATCATCAATATAGACGGAAAAACCTTGGTTCCCGGCTTGATTGACACCCATATTCATGTGGCAGATTTTGCCAGATGCCTAATGTGGCTTGACCTCTCCAGCGCCGAATCAATCAAGGACCTGCAAACCCTCCTAAAAGAAAAAGCAAAGCAAACGCCGCATGGGAAATGGATAGTTGGCCGCGGCTGGAACGAGAACCGCTTCAAAGAAAAACATCTCCCAACCTTAGGGGACCTCGATGAGGCTGCACCAGACAACCCCATAATACTCTACCATGGAGCCGCATACATTTGCGCCGCAAACAGCAAAGCCTTAGCCTTGGCTGGCGTAACAAGCCAAACAACCCCTCCATCAGGCGGAACCATAGACAAAACTGCAGCTGGCGAATTGACGGGTATCTTTCGTGACAGCGCCACCAACTTGGTTTGGCAGGCAGTTGCAGAACCAACCGCAGAGGAACTTGCGGATTCCGCGGCGCTGGCATGCCAAAAAATCGTTGAAGCAGGAATAACCAGCGTAGACTGGATAATCCTCCAAGAAAACGAGCTCACCCTAATTCAGACTCTTTGTGCACAAGGAAAGCTCCCGTTAAGAGTTAACGTAATAGTGCCGTTTGAACTTCTGAAGTGTACAAGCGGGTTTAAGTCACCTGACTCTTTGAAGCTGCGTTTAGGCGGCGCCATAATCTTTACCGACGGCTACTTAGACTCCAAGACCGCCGCGCTCATGCAACCCTACAGCGACGACTCAAGCAACAGCGGCAAAATGCTGTGTACCCAGCAGGAACTGTCGGCTTGGGTAGAGCAAGTTTTGGCGTTGGGTCTTCAGCCTGTTATCCATGCGATGGGCGACAAAGCAGTTGACACAGCACTCAGCATAATCGAGCAAACCTCCAAAAAGGTGAGGTTCCGCATCGAGCAGGCAGCTGTCCTAAACCGCGAACTGGTTAAACGCCTAAGGGCGCAGAATGTAGTTGTTTCGGTTCAGCCCAAAATGGTTCCCACAGAATTCGAGGTGTGGTCAGCTACGGAGCATTTGGGCGTTGAAAGGGCTAAGTGGCTTCATCCGTTTAAAACCCTGATAAAAGAAGGTATCAAGGTTGCAGGCGGCTCAGACTGCCCCATGGAACCCCTAAACCCCCTGCTGGGAATCCAAGATGCTGTGATGAGGGAAAGCTATCCTGAACAGCGACTAACCGTTGAGGAAGCCCTGCGCATGTATACGCTTGACGCCGCTTACTGTTCGAGCGAGGAAAACGTTAAGGGCTCCATCGAAGAGGGCAAACTGGCGGATTTGACAGTTCTCGCATCTGACCCCATGGCGGTTGAAGAGGGCAAAATCAAGGACATAGCTGTCACCATGGTGATAGTTGACGGCAAAATATTGAAGGGTTAACTTCTGCGTTTCACAAAGAACACAGCAAGCACTATTGCCACGATGATTGCAAACGTTATCGCAAGCAAGACAGGCAAACCCAGGTTCTGCGGTGTGTTCTCTGCTTCTTGAGTTGGGTGGGCACCGCCCATATTTCCCGAGCTTTCTTGGCTTGGCAACGGCGTGACGATGTTGGTACTATCGATGTTAGTAATGTCGACTGGCGCCGTAAGCGGGTAGTAGTCGATGTTATTTTGGTTTATGTAGAATGGTGTGTCGCCTGTTCCTGTTTTTCCTAATTCAGCGGCGTTTGTGTATCTTGCCGTGTAGTCGCTCCAGTAGTTGCCGCCTGATGTATCATTCCAGAAGTTGGCTTCTCCAGCAACAAAATCTCTTCGAGGCGGCTTGTAGGTTCCATTTACGCTGCTTCCATTGTCTGTTTGTTTCCAAAAACCTGTAATGCACACTTGAAGTTTATCGGTCACATTGTTGCCTACGAAGTTGTTATGATGTATACTGTTGTTTCTTGGGTTGCCATCAAGCTTCATGCCCCAGTCAAGATTATCCGATATATTGTTTAGAACAATGGTTGCTCCACTAGTAGCGTAGAGGCATATGCCTATGCCGTTTTTTGATATGACATTTTGGCTTACCAAAGTTGTTGAGCCAGAGCTGTTGAAGTAGATAAAGCTCATGTTGAGCCCTATCGAATTTGATGTTAACTGGTTTTGGCTCACCGTGTTGTTGTCACATATCATCATGCATACGCCTTCATCGCAGTCGATAATTTGGTTTCTTACTACTCGATTTTCTCTGGAAAACTGCAATAAAACGCCCGCGTAGTTGACATCGGCGATTTTGTTATCTTCAATGATGTTGCCGCTGGACTGTAACAGCGATATGCCGCTTTTAGATAAAATGTTGTCTTTGATTGTTGAGTCGGTGGTGTTAAAAAGTTGCACTTCGCCGCCGGGGCGTGTTATGTTTAAGCCCATGACAGTGATGTTTTTGCATTGCTTCAAAACAACCCACCCGGCGTCTGAGGGAACAATCCTGTTTTGCTGGTTAATCCAGTAATAGGCGTGTTTACCGTTCACAATGTTCGAGGCGTCAATATCGTTTAGGCCATAATCATTGGGTATGCAGTGTTGGTTGTCTATGAACTGGTTGTTTCTAAAATTTACGCCTGTGGCACCAGTGACGCCGTTGGTGTTGGCTATAAAACCGTTGTCCGTAATGTTGCTTCCCTGAAGGTGATCTGAGAAGATTATTGCGTTTTTGTTGCCGCTGAAAGTGTTATGAGTGATTGTAATGGTTCTGCCATCAGTGTCGCCGTAGTGGCGCCAGGCAAGTTTTATGGCGCATTCGCACCCTTCAATTCTTAGGTTGGTTATGGTTATGCCGTCTTGTCCTTGGATGAAGATACCTCTTTGGTCACTTTTTCCATGAAGGGTATGGCCATTGCCATTGAGGGTTATGCCCCCTCTGAGAATTGTTATGCTATCGGTTAAGTCACTTGTGAGGGTGTAGATGGTGTCGTTTGTTTGGATTATGCTGTTGGTGCCGCCTATGATGCCACTACCGTCGATTGTTATGCCTGAAGGCGGTTTTTCTCCGAAAAGGGAATCATACATCCAGGGGTTTGCTTCTGTTGCAGGTGCAAACTCTACAAGAACTAGCGTAGAAGACAAAAGCGTTAAGGCAACGATTACAGCCAATTTCCTGCAGCAAATCATTATCTACGCCGTCAAAGTATCATCATTTCTATTACGTTAAAAGCGTTTTCGTCAAGGTTTCTTGACTAACAATGAAGGAAGCTTAGTCAAACTTTCTTAACTAAACTCTTCGCGCCCAATCTGGTGGCTATTTCTTATCTGTCTTGTTTATCTCCGCGATTACTCTCCAAACAAAAAAGCCCACTGCGCTAACAATGAACATTAGGATAGTGAAGGTGTCGGTTCTAATCCAAGGTAAAAGATGCGACACAGACAACGGCAGCCACTCAGGATGAGTGATCTGCACGATTACGCCGTCAAGCCAAGACAGCAAACCAAACAAAAACAGCAACTGACCAAAAACCTTCACAACAAGCATTAACTTGTAAAAACTCGAGTTCATATCTGATTAGAAACCGAGATGACTTTAATAAAACTTGCCGAGAGGCGAAAGGCAAACTTTCAGTGCTTATAAATTATCTCAGTTTAAGTAAGATTTTGAAAGTTTTCTTGGGATTTTTCATAGCCCGTAAAATCTTATCTTTCGTAAACGTTGGATTCGCCATGTTAGCCCGCATACACAACTCCTGCAAATCCCTCGCTGAAAACTCCGACGTCTCAATCAACGGCTCAGTAGCCGCCAACGCGTAGTCGCAGAAGCCTTCGCGTAGGTACCCGCCTTCTTTGGCTTGCTCATAGAGGGCTGTTCCGTAGAGTGGCATGGCTATGCTGAATATGAGGCTGTCTGCGCCGAGGCTGCGGAGTTTGTAGGCGAATTTTATGGTTTCTTCTATGTCTGCTTTGGTTTCCCCAATCAAGCCCAACACGAAGAAGCAGCCGACTTTGACGCCGACTTTCTTGCACAGCACAACCGCTTGCTCCACTTTTTTCAAATCTAAGTTTTTGCCGATGACCTCGTTGACGACGCGTTGTACGCCGGATTCGGGTGCGACACGGATTTTTTTGCATCCTGACTTCTTCATCTTTCGCAGCAAGCGCCTCATCCAACGTGTCTGCTCTAACACCGTTAGGCGTAAACCACTCAATGTGCAGCCCGCGTTCAACGATTAAGTCGCAGATTTCCGCCATGCGCTTCTTGTCCAGAGTCATGTTTTCATCGTAAAAATCCACCTGCTTAACGCCGTAGGTCTTGACGACGTGTTCGAGCTCGTCGACGACGTTTTTTGGGCTTCGCGCTCGCCAAGTTCTACCCCAAAGCACACAGACAGAGCAGAAAACACAGTTGTATGGGCAGCCTCGGGTAGTTGTCACGATGGTCCATGGCTTGCTTACTTCGCCCCTCAGCGGGTTCTCCTTGACGGCTTCGTTGTAAACTTTCATCGGAAGCAGATGCCTAGCTGGAAACGGCAGCGAATCCAAATTCTCAATAAAACCCCGCTTCCCAGCAAGAACAGCTTTCCCATTCTCTTTATAGCCTAAACCATCTATCCCCCTGAAATCTCGCTTTCCCAGCCCGAGTGCATCAACCAGTTCAGAAACAGTGTTTTCAGGTTCGCCAATAACCACAAAATCCACTTCGGCTTCTGAAAGACACTCTTCTGGCCTAGCTGAAGGATGCAGACCCATCAACACAACCGCAATCTTGCTGTTGACGGCTTTAACTGCAGAAACCACTTCAAACGCTGTTTTAGACCAACCAGAAAACGGAATCTCAACAACAACCACGTCAGGATTCCATTGCCTTATGCGTTCAGCGATGGTTTGTGAACTTAAACCTACGCGGTACTTGGTTTGATCCAGTTCTACAAGGTTTTTCCAGCCTTCCGTCGGCGCATCAATGATGCTGACGCTGTGCTTTTTTTCCAGGACAGCGGCTACTGAGGCTAAGACTATGGGTGGAAAAACGTTTGGTTTTCCCCATGCTTTCGGCTGAATGCGGGGCGGATTAATCAAGCAAACACGCATGCTCAAGTGCACTTCTAACGAGAATACCTTGGAGCTTCGATTAATACTTTGCACTAAATCGGCAAAAAGAACAAACGCACAGCAACCAGCACGCCAACGCATAAAAGCCCCCAAAGAACAATCGTTACATCGCGAATTCGCAGGGCACCCAAAATTTTATCGCCAGTTAACGGTTCCTGTGCATCGCCAAGGATGTATTGTCCGGGCTTTTCTAGCTGTATCCGAAGTGCACCAGCCACCGCCGCCATTGGCCAACCGTGATTGCGGCTGGGCGTTTTTTTGTGGTCTCTGCGGGCGATTCTCCACGCGTTTTTGGCATCCATGCGAAGAATTGCTGCAGCCACGATCATTAGTAAAGCCGTCATCCGTGTGGGAACAAAGTTAACAAAGTTGTCGAGGTTTGCGCTAAACCACCCTGTGTTTATGTGCTCTTTATCTTTGAAGCCAACCATGCCATCCAACGTGTTGATGGCACGAAACGCAATCGCTCCAGTAACCCCGAACAATGCAAACGACATCATTGGTGAGAGTTTGAAGTCAATTAGATTCTCTGACATGGATTCGATGACTGCACTGCCCATTTGAGCGCCGTTTAGATCTTTGGATTCGCGCCTTGAGAAGTGGCTGTACTTTTTTGCTTCCGCTAAATCGCTTGCCTCGATGGCTTTGGCTGCTGCTTTTGCCCAGTCTGTCTCAAGTTTGATGCAGATCGTCATTTTCAGGAGGATTACGGCGATGAAAGTGTATACGAAGATGTTGATGTAGAAGGGTACGTACGTGTAGATTGCCCACAAACCGAAGAAAACTGGAAGGGCAAACGCAGCAATCACCGTTAAACCCAGCAGGACTCCTAGGAATTTTTCGGTTTTTGCATCTTTATTTTTGAAGGCGGGTTCGATTTTTTTGGTGAAATTACCCATCAAAACAGTCGGGTGCAGCTTGAAAACCCACCTGTCAGGGTAATTCGGTGAGGGGTCGCCCAGAACTAAATCTAACAAGACAGCCAGAACCAGCACGACAATGGCGACTAATATGTTTAAGACGTTTAGCACCAAGAGTTATCCCGAGCATTGCTTTTGTGATACTTCCAGTAATCAGTTTATATCAATTACGGTTACCAAAGCTGCAGAACTATCACGTGAAAAAAGACTATACCCCCTTTTTCTCTTGGAGTTCGGAGAGTATACGGTAAACGTCCTGCGAAGCCACTTTTGCTACCTTAGCCATTGTTCTTTTATTCGAGGTGCCAGTTTTCCATGTCTATGCTTAAATCTTTGGCCAATTAATTTAGGCGTTTGTTCATAAGTTTTAGTTTTTTTTTCGTTTCAAATGATAAATGTTTGAGTCAGGAAGTTTTTCCCAAAATCTTATAAAGATAAGTTTGAGATAAATAGTGTTTATGGGGCAAGAGCTTCTTTACGTAAAGAGTTGTTCTTGTCTCATTTAAATAAATTGAGGAAAAGAAAAATGAAAAATTTTAAAAATAAAACAATAGCTATTTCGATTGCAATACTCTTAACAATTTCAATGGCAGCTTCATTGACAATGTTAGTTAGTGCACATAATACTGCAACGGACAAAAGTGTTTGGCTAATTCCAACGTACGCTTACATTGTTGCGGCACCTGACCCTATAGGTGTCGGTCAAGTGACACATGTCTATTTCTGGCTTGATGCTGTTTACGGAGCAGCTGGTGGAACGGCCGCTATTGGCACGAATGGTTCTACAGCCAGTTCAGCCTTGCTATCAAACACCTATAGATTCCACAACTACAACCTTACCATTACAAAACCTGACGGTACGTCATCATCACAGATTTTTGCTGATATCACTGACCCAACATCATCATGGTACACTACTTTCACCCCTGACCAGACCGGCACCTACACATTAATCTTTAGTTACCCCGGACAGGTCTATGGGGCGAATGGCAACGGATACCAAGAATCAACAATATTTAACGACACTTACCTACCCAGCAGCGCAACTACAACACTTACGGTAACGCAAGAACAGATTCCCTCACCAACCACTAGCTATCCACTTCCGCAGAACTACTGGAGTCGACCAATTTACGGTGAGAACACTGACTGGTGGACAATTTCGTCAAATTGGCTAGGTGTAGGTAGCGGTTTTTCCGGTGAACCTGCCTCAGGAGGCGCTAGTCCTAGCCCATACTTCGGTTTCACAGCCTACCATAATGATGCCATAGGACCTCAAACTTCGCATATCATGTGGACAAGGCCACTTCAGTTCGGAGGAGTTGCCGGAGGAAACCAGTTTCTTGCTGGCGGCACCAATCCTAACGGCTATGTTCCAGGAGTCCAGTATACCGAGGGCTCTGCATACAACCCAAGATTCACCAATCCGATAATAATCAACGGATACCTCTACTACACAGAACCCGTATCATTCACAGGCACCAGCAGTGGACCAACCGACTGCGTTGACCTTCGCACAGGACAAGTTCTTTGGTCAAGAACAGACGTGCCACCGCTAGAGTTAGGCTACATATTCAACCTCTACGACCCAGACCAACACGGAGTCTTTCCACCAATACTATTCACAAGCAGCTTTGCCCGAGCTTTTGATGCATACACAGGAGATCCGCTTTTCAACGTAACTGGTGTTCCATCAGGCACGGCAGTTATGGGTCCAAACGGTGAACAGCTAAAGTATGCCTTTACGAATGCAGGCACACCCACGAATCCAGCATGGTATCTAACTCAGTGGAACTCGTCTAAACTGTGGCAATACGATATCCTTCCCTACACTGGCGCTGGAAGTCTGTCACCATCAATCATAAATGCAAGCAACGGAGTCCTCGTTACAGTTGTTCCCTCGAATCCAATTTTAGGCACAACTGGCACCCCACCAAGCTGGTGCCTACTATTCCAGTACCTTATGGTTCCACACTCTTAGTCAACGGAAACGTTCCTACCAATGGTCTTAGCGCTGCCGTTAGCGGTTACCAACTAAATTCAGCAACATTTCCATCGTTAACTACCTATGACTGGAACGTTTCGGTAGGAAGTTGGCGCAACACCATGACCCTTACGCCCTCTATCGTTGCAGCTAACTATGGCGATGTACTGCTTTGCAGAAACGGCTCATCTACCTTCTGGTTTCGGAGCAACCGGCTCAGGCGCAAATCAGGGTCCTTACACATACTTCGCTGTCAACCTTAACGCATCTAAAGGCCCAATTGGCACTGTACTGTGGACGCAGACATACAAACCGCCAGCAGGCAACCTCACCGTCATACAAGAACCAATAGACTTCCAGAACCGTGTCTTCACATTCAGCTATCAGGAAGCTATGCAGTGGGTAGGATACAATCTTGATACAGGTGACAAGCTGTGGGGTCCAACTGCATCGCAAACAGCCTTCGACTACTATGGCATCCCAGGCACCACCTCTTTAATGGGTGTAATTGCTTACGGCAACCTCTACGACAGTTCATTCTCAGGAGTACTCTACTGCTATAACGATTTGACTGGAGCATCTAAAGTGGACTTACGGCAACGGCGGAGCAGGCAACAGTACTAACGCTGGCTTGCAGGTATTTTACGGTGATTATCCAACTCAGATACAAGCTGTTGGTAACGGAGTAGTATACACAGCTACTGAAGAGCACACGGTACCGAACCCGATTTACAAGGGCGCTACATACCGCGGCATCAACGCTACTACAGGACAAGAAATCTGGACTCTCTCAGGCTACGCCAGCGAGTGGTCCAACCCTGGCACTGCATTCGCTATCGCAGACGGCTATGCAACGTTTATGAACGGTCTTGACAACCAAATTTACAGTGTAGGCAGAGGACCCAGCGTTACTACTGTTTCAGCACCAAACTTCGGCTTATCCTTCGGTACACCTGTCGTGATTAAAGGTACAGTGATGGACATTTCTGCGGGCACAAAACAAGCAACCCAGGCAGTTGACTTTCCAAACGGTGTTCCAGTTGCATCTGATGCTAGCATGAAAGATTGGATGGGCTATGTCTATCAGCAGAAGCCGCTTCCAACCAACTTCACCGGCGTTGATGTAACTATCAATGTTTTGGACTCTAACAACAACTTTAGAAGCATTGGCACAGCAACAACTGACGCAACAGGCACATACCGGCTCTCATGGACACCTGACATCCCAGGAGACTACACTGTTATCGCGACCTTCGCTGGCAACAACGGTTACTGGCCATCAAGCTCAGAAGACGGGTTCAAAGTAATGGAACAAGCGTCAGCAACAGCTACGCCTACACCTGCACCTGCTTCAACAGCTGATCTATACATTCTGCCGGGAATAATTGCAATCATCGTCGTGATAGTGATAGTTGGCGCTATACTTGCTTTGTTGATGATGAGAAAGCGACCATAAAAAAGCCACCAAAAACAACTTTTCCCTTTTTTTGTTTTTTAAGTAATTTAGATCTAAAGTTACATTTTGGTTATTGATTGCTTGGTGCCAAATGGCCAGCTCCTAACGTCGAGACTGTTTCCATAAACGCTTATATGTTCGGGTGTTTATCCCTCATCAAAAAGATCCAGACTGGGTTATGGATGTTGAACTGATGAAAGTGGTTGTCCACTGGAGTGGAGGTAAAGATTGTTGCACGGCCCTGCACAAGGTGGTCGAACAGGGTCACGAGGTAGCGTGTCTTGTCACTTACATCTACATGGAACCCTACGTTTTCCACAGCTTCAAAGTCATTGAGCAACAAGCCAAAGCTCTTGGTATGCCTCACCAGTTTGTCAAAATAACCGACAACCGCTACGACGACATCATGGGAACCCTTGAACGGCTACACAAAGAAGAAGGCGCACAAGCCATCGTTACAGGCGACATCGACAACGTCCACCACAGACGCGTATGGAAAGACGCCTGCAAAAAACTAGGCCTACAACTTATGATGCCGCTTTGGGACCGTCCGCTCAACCTGATTCCTGGCAATAGGCGCCGAAAACGAATCATGGAGATGGAGCAGTCAATAGGTGTTAAAGCAATTCTCAGCTGCATCGACCAAAGATACTTCACCCCAGAGTGGCTTGGACGCCAAATCGACAGAAAATGCATCGAAGACATGCAGCCGCTTGTGGGGCCTGCAGGTAAAGGAATAGATGTATCAGGCGAACCTGGAGAATACCACTCCACAACCCTTGATGCGCCGCTGTTTAAGGAACGCGTCGAAATCACTAAAGTTCACCAAGAGAAGTAAGGTTGTGGATTTTGGAGGCTCGCCTTTCCGTGAAGGCGACTTTCTCTACATGGACATTGAGGAAGCTGTTCTTAAACCAAAAAACCAAGCCACTTAAGTCTAACTCAACCAACGCTCTAAATTTACAAACAATCTGCAAAAGGTTCACTTTCGCGTTTTAACGCAATGTTGATAAAGCAACTATACGCCTAAAACATACAAGCTGGAGTTGAGTGAGACGGCAGAAAAACAGGTTGTAGGCAACTTAACCCTGAGCATTGTTTGGCTCTGCGGAGGAACAACCGCCGACATATCTCCGGCGCCACACTTAAAGTTCAACATGGACCAAGCTTGCGAGAAAATAAAGAAGCAGAAAATGAAAGTTCGCGTGAAGTCTCCTATGCTTCTGATTTTTGACTGTATGAAGATGGAAGTTAGCCTCTTTGACGGGGGGCGAATGTTGATAAAAAATGTGACTGACAGCAAGCTTCCGGCGAAGGCATTCGTTGAAATCTGTAAAACCATCGAAGTGCCGATGTAAACGCATAGGACCGCGAAAACTGCTAGCGGTGAAGAATTACTTTGACACTTTTTTTAGCAGCGCTCGCCAAGCCTTCCTGCCTAATTACGCGAATTAGCTTGGATGCAGCCGACTTTTGAACGCTTTTCTGGAAGTCTCTTTGGATTTTCACGAGCATGTCATAGTCGAAGTCTTTAGTTTTAACCCTTGCCAAGTAGTTATCCATCTGGTCATACAAGCCTTGGCTTATCACTTCATTGTAGAGACTGCTGCCGGGGCATGCGATGTAAATGTTGAATTGACACCAATCCGCTTTTAGTTGCTTTGCAAACTTGAACGTTTCTTGCATGTCGCTAACGGTTTCGCCTGGGATGCCGAGCATAAATGAGCTGGCTGTTTTGATTCCAACTTGCTTGCAAAGCTCAAACGTACGCTCGACCTCTTGCAAATCGATGTTTTTATTGAGTTTTTTCTGAATTTGCGGTGAACCAGATTCGATACCAAAAAAGATGGTTTGGCAGCCAGCGGATTTCATGTCCACCAGCAACTCTTTGGAGATCAGGTCAGCCCTGGTTTCACATGTCCATTTAAGATCTATCTTGTTCTCTTTGATTAGGCGGCAGAGCTCAGAGGTGCGTTTTTTGTTTATGGTAAAGTTGTCGCCGACAAAATAGATGCCCTTTGTGCCGTAATTCTCCATCATGTGTTTGATTTCGTCAATGACTCTTTGCGGTGAAAAAGCTCGGCAAGCGGTTCCCCAAAGCTCTCTTGTTTCACAGTAGGCGCACTTGTATGGGCAGCCGCGCAGGATACTCATGGTGTCGACTGATTTAACGTCTAAGTAGGGGAGTAGGCGGTCGTACATTTTCATGGGTAGCATGTGGCGTGCTGGAAAGGGAACAGTGTCTAAATCGCCAATGAATTCGGGTTCGGTCCTGGCTACTTCGCCGTTGATTTTGCATGCTACCCCTGGAATCTTGGCGATAACGCTATCCTGCTCACTTTTCAGGATGCTACGGGCAAGATTAACCATCGCTGCTTCACCCTCGCCAATAACCACATAATCAATCTCTTTGTGCTGCAATATGGTCTCAGGCATGTACGAAGGATGCGGTCCACCCACCACCACCTTGCAGGATGGGCAGGCTTCTTTCGCCGCCTTAGCCGTCTCGATGCACCGCGTGTAGGTTAAGCTGCTACAGGTTATGCCAACGATTTGAGGCTGGCGCTTCCTAATTTCCGCCTTAACTTCTTCGATTGGGCGCTCTAAGAGGTAATTGTCATAAATCTCCACTGGGTAGCCGCTTTTTTCCAGTGCCGCCGCCACGTAGGCTAAGCCTAATGGAGGAAGCTTCCCAGCCATGCCCCAAGGCGATTTTTCTGGGGGAGCGGTGGTCATTAAAAAAATCAAGTTTGCTTTCTCCATGCAGGGTCTATTTCACTGGGCTGGTTATTTTAGCCATAACTGCCCTTCGGAAATGCGCCATTATTAGCCTCGTTGCGCCCAGACCCCACATTTTTCCCTTCTTAAACATGCCTATCGCGCTGATGAAGTAGGCTGGGCTGAGGTAGAAGCTTTGGAACGCTTGTTCCCGTATCTGGGTCAGCTCCTGCATGGTCATGTTTGGAATCTCAAAGGTTGGGGTGGCGGTGTCGTATCTGTCGAAGTCAGTTATTTTTAGTGAGCCGTTGGCTTTGACTTCTTCATACATGGGGGTGCCTGGGTAAGGTGTAGCGATGTAGAAGCCGACGTCGTTGGGGTTGAGTTCCTTCACAAAACGGATTGTTTCCCAAGCGCTCTCTTTTGTTTCGCCTGGAAAACCCAAAATAACGCCTGCAACCGTCATCAACCCAGCTTCTTTTGCCCACTTAAACGCTCGTCTTGTCTGCGTAAGCGAGAAGCCTTTGCCCATGCTGGTTAACTGTTTCTTTGAGCCCGATTCAACACCGAACCAAACCGCGATGCATCCTGCCTCGCGCATTTTGACAAGTAGTTCTTTACTTACCATGTCCACCCGGGTTTCGCAGTCCCACTTGATTTTGAGTCCTCGACGGTGAATTTCATCGCAGATTTCAGCGGTTCTCGCTTGGTCCACGGTGAATGCGTCGTCGTAGAAGGTGAATTGGTTGGCTCGGTAGTTTTTGTGGAGATATTCCAGTTCGTCGACGACATTTTTTGGTGTACGCATGCGGTATCTTCTGCCAAACATTCTTACTGCTGTGCAGAAGTTGCACCAGTACACGCATCCACGGCTAGTCATGACTGGATAGGGTATTGTTCCGTATTTTCGTATTTCGCCTAGTTTTTGCCACAGGTGAAGTGCTGGAAACGGTAGGCTGTCGAGGTTTTCCAAAAAAGGTCTATCAGGGTTCTTGATGATTTCGGCGTCTTTCCTGCATGTAGTGCCTGCAAGGTCATGGAAAGCTTGGTGGTTTTCGATTCTTTGCGCGAGCTCCAACATGGTTTCTTCGCCCTCTCTTCTTACGACAACGTCTAAGGAAGGTGCTTCTTGGAGGGCTTTGTCATCCCAGAATGTAACATGGGGACCGCCGATTGCCGTTATGCAGTTTGGCAGGGCTTCTTTGGCTGTTTTTATGATTTTGAGGGCGGACTTGTAAGTCAGCGTGGTGCAGGTGACTCCGACTATGTCGGGTTTTGATTTGGTGATTTCTTCTCTGAACTGTTGATGACTGATTTTTTGTGCTTGACAATCAATCACGTTAACTTCAAAGTGATTCTTGTACAGAACCGCACCTAGGTATCCTATGCCTAAGGGCATGAAGGGTGGATGCTGATGGGAACCAGCAGGGTATGGTGGGTTTACAAGAGTTATGCGAGTTTTCATTTTCTTCCCTGAAACACGTAGAGTTTATGCCTTGTGCTTCATTTACTTTATGCAAAAAAACCGATTTTTACATTAATGCCTAATTTATCAGAGCCAACAACAAAATAAAATGAAAAGCTGTATTATTTCAGTGTTTCCTTGGGCTTAAGGTAACATTCTTTGATGTCCATGTACAGCCAGTTGCGTTTCCAATTCTTCGCCTTTTCCTCGTGTTTTTTCGCTTTAAACTTGCCGATTGCAATGGATTCTTTGAAAAGCGGCGCATCAACCACTGTGCTATGGTAGCCTTGCCCATCTTCGCTGGAGACATCTATGCCTTTTGCATCAGCTAACTCTTTGAGTCCCTTGATGGAGTCTGGGTCAAGTTTTTTTCCCAGCCACTCTTCACCGAAAAAGTTTGTGTTGATGCAGTTCAGGACGGGTCTTAAGCCGGTGTCGACGACTTCTTTTAGTGTGCCGTAGGTGTCGCCTGAAGCGCTTTCGTTAGGCATCATGAAAGCTAAATCCAGCTGTTTAGCCATGCTTTCATAGTAGCTTGAGTGAATAAGGGCGCATCCTGCTCCAGCTATGTCACCGGTTACGATGCCTTCGATGCCCTGCTCTTGCTTAAGTTTTGTTAGGGCACCCAAGATGTCTTCGTAGGCTTTCTTAATTCTAACAACTTTAAGGGGGGTGCCTAAAGTTTTGGATTGGAGCTCCATAACGGGAAAACTGTGGAAAACGTAAGGTCTCATGTATTCGAAGCTTAGAAGACAGGCAACTTGGTGTCCCTGTTTGATTACTTTGTGGTAAGCTAAACAGCATTCTTTGCCTCCGCTCCAATGGATGACAACTTTCATTTTGACCCCTCTTCATTCTGAAAAGGCACTTGGAAGGACTATAAACCTTTTTGTTAACCCTGTCTTTTTGCTCAACGCTGCTTAAATTTAACTGTGTTTTGATTTAGGGAAATCTTTAAGTCCCGTAGAATAGTAAAAAACAGGAAGCAATGAAAAATAAGTATTCGATTGTTTTCGTCTCGTTGTTGCTGATTGTTTCTTTACTGCTGGTTTCGTTCCTGATACTGCAGAGTGTTGGGGTGAACAGCCCTCCAAAAAGTGATTTGCCAAGTGTCTTTGTTGGAATAGATGTGGCTTACAACAACATCTCTGATGTGGAAGCTCTTGTAAACCAAGTTAGTTCATACGTCAACCTCATAATCATAGGCTCAACAGGCATCACCTACAGTAACCAGATTAACGAAGTCTGCCAGTACATCTACGACAAAGGACTGTACTTCATTATATACACCGAAACTGCTCCATCACCAACGTGGCTTCAAAACTCCATAAACAAGTGGGGTAATCATTTCTTAGGTTTATACGGCTATGACGAAATGGGCGGAAAACAAGTAGATTATTACACCGACGACTTTATGCTGATTAGGCAAGGGCAAGCCGCCAACTTCACTGACGCCGCAAACAAATACGAAAACGTGTTAAATACAACCCTTGGCGGCCTCACAAGATACTTCAACGCTTCAGCCAACGTTCCTCTGTTTACTTCTGATTATGCAGCCTACTGGTTCGACTATAAAGGGGGCTACGACACCGTTTTTGCTGAATTCGGCTGGAACTACAGCAGACCACTAAATGTGGCACTTTGCAGAGGTGCAGCTGAATCTCAAAACAAGGCATGGGGGGCAATAATGGCTTACACCTACACTGACCCGCCGTACATTGAGTCTGCTCCAGAACTTCTACAATGACATGCTCTATGCCTACAATAACGGGGCAAAATACATTTTAGTTTATAATAGCAATCCAAACTGGACTCGGGGAATTCTTGATTCTGACCATTTAGCGGCTGTGCAACAAATCTGGACTTACATTAAAAGCAATCCTCGCACTGACGCTTCAGCTAACGTCGCTTTTGTGCTTCCTCATGATTACGCTTATGGTTTTCGAGGACCCAAAGACAAGATTTGGGGGCTATGGGGTCCTGACAACCTCACAATCTCCATAGCAACTCAACTTTCCAATCTACTGGATCATTATGGGACCGGCGGCTATGAACATCTAAACGTGGTTTACGATGAAGAAGGCATCAATTACCTAAACCAGTACTCAGAAGTCATATTTTGGAATGGAACAGTCCTTAACCGTTAACACATCTTGGTGTGCCGCAAAACAAAAGATATTTAATAGTTCTTTAACGCTAAAGGACTGATGGTGCTCTATAGATTTCATGTGGCAGTTGCAGTGGTCTGCATAGTTTTTGTTTTCAGTGTAGTTTTGGTTCCGTCTGGGCATGCGGACTGGAGCATGTTCCGCTCGAATCCATCTCACAACGGTATAGGAACAGGTAATCTACCTCTTACTCCCACCGTCCTTTGGAGGTACGCTATTCCCGGCCAAGAAATAATGTTTGTTCCTGAAGTTTTTTCGTCTCCCGCGGTGGTTGGCGGCGCCGTGTACTTCGGAGGCGGAGATGGCTACGTCTACGCTTTAAACTCTGCAAACGGCGAAAAACTCTGGAGCACCTACATCGGAGTTCCCTACGTTAAATCGTCCCCTGCCGTCGTAAACGGTGTAGTTTACACAGGCTCAGATGACAAAAACGTTTATGCATTAAACGCTACTAACGGCGTCAAACTCTGGAGTTACCCCACCGGCAACTATGTCAGGTCGTCTCCAGCCGTTGCAAACGGTGTTGTCTATGTAGGTTCAAACGATGGAACTGTTTATGCTCTCGAAGCTGCAAGTGGAACAAAACTTTGGAGTTACACTACAGGCGGCCCAGTGTATTCTTCTCCTGCAGTTGTCGACGGCGTAGTTTACGTGGGCTCATATGACGATAATGTTTATGCTTTGAATGCTGCAAGCGGCACAGAACTCTGGAATTACACCACCGGCGGCGACGTGTTTTCATCTCCTGCAGTTGTCGACAACGTAATCTTTGTTGGGTCCCTTGATGGCGCCGTTTATGCCTTAGACGCTGCTGACGGGTCAAAAATTTGGAGTTACGCTACGGGCAATTCAGTGTATTGTTCTCCGGCTGTTGTCAACGGCGTGGTCTTCGTAGGCTCAATTGACGGGTACGTTTATGCGTTGAACGCTGCTAACGGAGTAAAACTCTGGAGTCATAACACCCACAGCTTTGATGAGTCGTCTCCAGCTGTAGTCGGCGGCGTAGTCTATGTGGGCTACGATAGCGGCGATATTTACGCTCTGAACGCTACAAACGGCGAAGCACTTTGGGGTTATACCACCACGGGCTTTGTTGAGTCTTCTCCAGCAGTTGTTGACGGTGTGCTCTACATAGGATCCGATGACGGCAGCGTTTATGCTTTGGGCGCTTCACCCACATCAACTGCTTCCCCGTCTCCCACAATCCCGGAGTTTTTAGGGCAAACGCAGATAATTACCTTAGCTGTCTTATCAGTCGTAGTCTTGGTCGCAGCCGCGATAACCAAGAAAAGTTCTTTTAACTCCAAAAAGTTTTGAAATTTAAAGTCACTAACTAAAGACGTTATGTTTTTATAATTCCCGGGCGAGATAGGTATTCTAAGAGGAATTTTCTTTTGAAAGTTGCCAGCATGTGGAGCGGGGGAAAAGACAGTTACTTAGCTTACCAAGCAGCGATTTCGCAGGGATACGATATTCCAAGTCTTGTTAACTTTAAATGGGTAGAAGATGAAGCTCCCAAACCAAGCTTCGCCATGCGACTCATGTCTTCTGTGCTTTCGAAGGTGGCGAGGAAAAGATGGAATTACAAGTATGTTCCTCATGATGTCAATGCGGATATTATTGCTGTCCAAGCGCAGGCTCTCGGGCTTCCTATTGTTCAAGATGAGGTTTCATGGAAGACCTTTGAGCAACAGTTCAAGAAAACTATCAAAAACTTGGGCGTTGAAGGTGTGGTGTGGGGTGCTGAAGGCGGTCAGGCAAATGTCCATGTGGATATGCTTCGACCAATTAGCGAGCAGAATAATATTAAAATGATCATCCCCTTGGATGGTCGAAGTGAAGAAGAGAACTTGAAGGATTTTATGCAAGAAGGTTATGAAGCAACCATTATTGTTGTGGATTCTGACTTGCTAAGTGAGGATTGGCTTGGGCGGAAAGTTGACGCTGCCTTCTTAGCAGCTATTCACAAGAGCAGCAAAGAATCAGGGGTGGATGTTAGCAACGTTGAGTTTCATACACTTACTACCGATGCCCCACTGTTTAAGAAGCGGCTCAAGCTGGTTAAGAGCACAGTTGTAGCTAAGAAGGGTTTTTCTGTTCTTGATATCTCCAAGGTTGAACTTGTCGAGAAAACAAAGTCAACCTCTTGAGCCGACTTTTCTTACAAATTAAGAACGTTTTATTTTTCGGAACCAACTATTTTTTGAGTCAATAGAGAAAGTGCTGCCCTTCCCGAATTTCAGTTTAAACGAAGCTTTAAGGTGTATCAGAATAGTTATGGCTGCTGCAAGTGTCCAGAACTGTCTTTTTCGGTAGTTGTGGAAGAAGAAGCCTGGGCGCAAGTAGAAGTGGTGGTAGGATTGCTCGTGCACTAGTGCCAGCGTCTTCATGCTTAGCTGGGGGGTTTCAAAGATTGGTTGGGTAGTGGTGTATTGGTCAAAATCGGTTACTCTCAACCATCCGTTGGCCTTAACTAAGTCGTAGAGTGGGGTTCCCGGAAAAGGTGTCGCTACATTGTACCATGCAAAATCGTCAGGTGCAATTTTCTCTATGAACTTGATGGTTTTCCACGCGCTTTCCTTTGTCTCTCCTGGAAAGCCAAGGATAACGTTTGGAACAGGCTTCAAACCTAGCTCTCTGACCCAGCCGAAAACTTTCGCTGTTAGTTCAGGCGTGATTCCTTTTTTCATGGCGTCTAAAACTTGCTGTGTGCCTGATTCTACGCCGAACCATACGGAGACGCACCCGGCTTCTTTCATTGTTACAAGTAGCTCTCTTGTTAACATGTCAACGCGTGTACCACAATTCCACTTGATTTTTAACCCGCGCTTTTGGATTTCATTGCATAATTCCACGGTTCTTGGTTGATCCACCGTAAAAGCGTCATCGCAAAAAGTAAACTCGTTAACACCATAAGTCTTGTGCAGAAACTCTATTTCATCAACCACGTTTTGCGTACTTCGCATACGGTATTTTCGTCCGTGCATTCTGACTGTTGTGCAGAATTCGCACCAGTAAACACAGCCCCTGCTTGTCGTCAAATAGAGTGTGCTCTCGTATTTGCGGAGACGGTCCATCGGCCAAAGATGCCGTGCTGGAAATGGAAGCGAATCCAAGTCCTCAATGTATGGTCTATCTGGGTTTCTGACGATTTTGCCGTCTTTTCTTGTGGTTGTGCCTAAAACGTCATCGTAACTTTTGCCTGCCTCGATTCGCTGCGCCAACTCAAGCATCGTGTTCTCTCCTTCTTTCCTAACAACGATGTCAAGCTCGGGGTTTTCTTCTAGTGCATGGTCATCCCAAAAACTGACATGTGCACCACCTGCAATTGTGGTACAGTTTGGGCAAACCTCTTTTGCAATCTTCACCAGCTTCATAGCCGTCTTGTATGTTAAAGTCGATGAAGTTACCCCGACAATGTCAGGTTGCCGTTTATTTAATTCGCTCTTAAAATCCTCCAATGAAAGCCTAAGTATTTGGCAGTCGATTACGTCGACTTGATAGTTGTTTTTTTCCAAAACTGCTGCTAAATATCCTAAACCTAACAGTGCAAAAGGCAAGTGCGTCATTGAGCCAGTTGGAGCGGCTGGGTTGACTAAGGTTACATGAGGCTTCATTTCTGCTTCACTATTTATCCCTCAAAAAGAGGTACTTGATGCTTAAATGTTTCGCCTAAATAGCTTAAAAAACAAAAAAGGAGGTAAGTATCAAAATATACAAAAACAACTGATTAGATTCTATATATCGCATGTTAAGGGTTCTTGTTTGATTCAGTCGACCAGTATTTAGGTTGCATAGCTTCGTTCTCAAGTAATGAAGGAAATAAGTTCAGAGGCCAAGAAGGCATAATTGGTGTTATGAAAACATCAGGCTTCTCTATTCCTCTGATTCTGCTGATTTGTTCTGATACTTTAAACATTTCATTGAAATCTTCTAAAACAACTGCCACGTATAAGTCATAGTGGCCGATGAGTCTTATGATAACTATCACGTTTGATATTTGAAGCAGTTGACTATAAATCTCTGCCAATTTGCTTCTGTTTGAAACTTTTATGTAAAGGTTTGCTAAAGCCTTGTACCCAAGCTTATTTAAATCAAGAGTTACTGTGGAGAGGGTTAACAAGTTTTCTCTGAGTTTTTTGTATCTTTGAATTACCGTTTTAGTTGATAAGTTCAGTTGTTCTGCAATTTTTCTAAACGGAGTGCGAGATTTTCTTGAAAGTGCTAAAGCAATTTTTTTATCTATCTCATCGATTTCTAATGGGGTCTGGTCAAGATTGGTTAAAGCAGGCCTATGATTGTTTTCATTTCCATTCTCATAGTTGAGCGGCTTAATGATCAAGTTTTGGGGAAATTCTATGTTGACCGCTTCCGCCCAAATCAAAGCATCCACATGATTAATTTTATGGTTCGACTCTAAATCCTCTATTATTCCCGATAATTTGTTTAGGTCTCTTAAAGCTACTTTTCCATAAAAATTGTACTTGCCCAAATTGCTGACTACTTGGGAAATGTAGGGTCTGCTTTCTATGTATTTGGCAACTTCAGTTTCGTTTTCAGCATCAGTTATGATTCCCAAGTCTATGATGTGCCTGTAACCTAGGCAATGCGGGTTAACAAGCATCACTTCTCCGTTTATTATGCTTTCTTTGCACAAACGTTTGTAGCGCATTCTAACTGCGCCAACGGTAATTTTGCACTCTTTAGCGATATCGGTGAAACTCGTTCGAGATTCCGCTAAAAGCATCTTTAATATTTTTGCATCGGTTTGATCGATTTTCGTTGAATTTCCCAAATTTAATACCCTTGAATGTTGAACATCCTTATGAGCCGTCTATATTAGTATTAAAAGTTTTCTCGGAAATTTTTTATATTAAATAGAACATTAAATATGCGATTTGTGGATTTTTTTTTGTAAAAAAGAAAAATGTTTAATACCACTGACTTACTTTTAAATCTTTACAGAACAAAGGAGAAAAAATTAATGCAAACTTTTAATAAAACCACAACTATTTTTTTAGCCACCCTTTTAGTAGTTTCAATGGCAGCCTCAACAATATTATTGCCAACCACTAGTGCACATACGCCTCCATGGCAAATTCCAACATACGCCTTCATCAATGTCGCGCCAAATCCAGTTGGTGTCGGTCAGAACGTACTCGTTATTATGTGGATTGACAAGATATTTTCCCCTGAGACAGGACTAGGAAACAATTACAGATTCCATAACTACAAACTCACCATCACAGACCCCGACGGCGCAAATACAACGCAGTCTTTCAGCACAGTCACAGACCCCACAGCAGCACAGACCTACCGCTTCACCCCTGACAAGGTCGGCACTTACACCTTCAGCTTTGCTTTCCCAGGACAGAACTTCACCCAATACGACTATCCAAACACCCCCAATGAAAATGGCCCAAATGGGCTGATTAACGATACTTTTCTAGCCAGCAGTGCATCAACAACTCTCACTGTAACGCAGCAGCCAATACCGCCATCCATAGGTAGCTATCCTCTTCCAACAGAATATTGGGCTCGCCCCATCTACGGTGAAAACCCCGGCTGGTGGACAATTTCGTCAAACTGGCTAGGAATGGGTGCACCTGTTTTAGCTTCAGTTGGTTCAGGTGACATCGGTGCTTACGGTATTTTTAATGCAGTTCTCAATAGGTATCCAGGCGATGCTGTAGGTCCTCAAACCAACCATATCATGTGGACTAAGCCGCTTCAAAGTGGAGGAGTAGTCGGAGGAAACACCTTTGCCATACAAGGAGACACATACTTCGAGGGTTCAGCCTACGACCAAAGATACACTAATCCGATAATACTGGATGGAAAGATCTACTATCAGGCACCGCTCAACTTCAATAGTGAAGGAACCATGGCGGGTGCAGCGATCAGTGGAACTTTCTGCGTTGACTTGCGTACAGGACAGCAAATTTGGATGAGCACTTCTATACCTGCCGGACAAATATCATTCGGATACATCTATGACACTCAACAACCCAACCAGAAAGGGGTCTTTCCACCAATACTGTTCACAAGCGGCTTTGCCGAAGCTTATGATGCAGACACAGGAATCTTGCTGTTCAACGTAACTAACGTTCCAGGATCCGGATCACTTTTTGGTCCTGGTGTGCCTGAAACAATGGGTCCAAACGGTGAACACCTAAGATACATTGTTACAGGCCGGAACTTGCTTGAGTGGAACTCATCTAACCTGTGGAGTTGGAACATAATTGTTGGTGGAGGAACACCACTACCTGATACAAGCAACTTCAACGTTACAGCATTCAATCCTTTCGTACCACCCTCTGGTGCTTTTGTCACAACTAGCTATTACAATACAGTCAATGGAGATGGTAGCAATCGATATGACTGGAACGTTTCATTACCATCAAGTGTACCTAGTTCTTTCACTCAAATTGCAGCATTCTACGGCAACTTAATGCTATGCTTAAATGGCTCTCTACCTACGCTTGATACTGGTGGATTACCTGGTGTAGTTAGCAACTTTGCGCCATACACCTACTTTGCTCTCAACCTCAACTCATCTCGAGGAGCACTCGGTTCTCTACTATGGATGAAGACAGTTAACCCAGTCGCAGGCAACTTAACTGTCTTGCAAGGACCTGTTGATCCAGTGGCCGGTGTGTTCGTAGAAGGATACAAGGAAACTATGCAATGGGTAGGATACAGCCTAGCAACAGGTGACAAACTCTGGGGTCCAACTCAAAGTCAACCAGCTCTTGACTACTATGGCAACCCAATTACTCCCCTAATACAGGCTCAACTTGCATACGGGAACTTATACACCTCAGGATACGCAGGAATACTTTACTGCTTTGATTTGACAACTGGAAATCTGAAATGGAGTTACGGTAACGGTGGCGTAGGCAACACGACTTTCGCTGGTTTTGACAATCCGTTTGGTCATTATCCAACATTCATAAATGCTGTCGGTGACGGAGTAATATACACGGTCAGCTCTGAGCACACCGTTAACACACCAATTTACAAAGGTGCTTTGGCACGCGCTATTAACGCAACTGACGGAACAGAAATATGGACTCTTTCAAGTTATACTGGTGAGTTCGGATCCATGAGCTACGCTATTGCAGACGGTTATGCAACTTGGTTCAACGGGTACGACAACCAAATCTACAGTGTAGGCAGAGGCCCAAGCACTATCACAGTGCAAGCACCGCAGACCTCAATTTCAGCAGGAGAAAACGTAGTGATACAGGGAACAGTGACAGATATTTCCGCTGGCACACAGCAAAATGAGCAAGCTACGCGCTTTCCAAATGGAGTTCCAGTTGCTTCTGACGCTAGCATGAGGGAATGGATGGGTTACGTTTACCAGCAAAAACCGCTCCCGACAAACTTTACAGGAGTAACAGTATCCATAGACGCTTTTGATCCAAACGGTAACCTTATCCACATCGGCGATGCAACTACCAATTCAATGGGCGCATTCCACTTCACTTGGACACCGCCAAACGTTCCAGGTGACTACAATGTTGCCGCAACTTTCGCTGGCACCAACGGCTACTGGCCATCAACCGCCGGAACAGCTATGAACGTTGTCGGAGAACACCCAACGGCAAGTCCAGCTCCAACAGCAGCACCATCAGCATCTGACCTATACTTTGTTCCAGCAGTCGCTGGCCTATTCGTCTTAATCATCGTAGTAGCCATTGTACTAGCTTTGTTGATGCTTAGAAAGCGACCATAAACACACTATACAACAAAAATCATCTTCCCTTTTTTTGTCTTACAAAGCATCTGAAAAAAAGATAGAGGCTGGTTTAAAATTCACGACGTTAGCCGCTGCTCCAAAATTCACTGGTCTTCAAACTTCAGACTATGGTCAAAAATCGGTTCAGGCAGTTGCTAACTTAACACATTTCCGGCTTAGTAGTTCGCCCCAACTTGGGTTAGGGAAAATAGGATTGTTGACACATGTTATTTCCACTTTTTGCACATCAGGTATCTTCTTGATTTCGTTCACTATTGCTATAATGGTGTTGAGGTCTATGATTGGGGCAACCGCGAGTATATCGAAGGATCCTATTATTTCGGTGATTATGAAGATGTTTTTTATTTTCTTGAGGGCTACTATAATCTCTGATTTTTCTCGTTGCGGAGAGATAGTTACCATAAGGAAAACTTTACCTTGATATCCTAGTTTTGAAAGGTCAATTGTAATGGTGCACTTGTTGATTATTCCTTCGTTCTTCATTCTTTTGTATCTCTCTCTTACTGTGTACGGTGAGGTGCCCAGTTTCTTTGCGATTGTCACAAAAGACAACTGAGCGTCTTTCAGTAGTTCGCTAAGTATGAGATAGTCAAGTTTATCCATTCCATTCAGGTTCCCTTAGGTTGCAGGTTAACGTTTTCAAATATCAAGTGTGGTTTACCAGACCAAACATTAATGGTTACTTTTCTTACTCCGGGGCATTTCCTCGCCTCATATGCTATCTTATCTAGTTCAGTAACGTTCTCCGCGATCACAGGGACTAGTAAATCGTATTTTCCCAAGGATGCTGAAGGCTCCATCAAAATCATTTGTTCGCTAATTAACTTGATTACTTTATCCTCATTCGAATCCACATCGATTCCAACAGTTGCTGCTATTGGAACGCCAAGTAAATCTAGGCGAGGCCAAATTACTGTTCCTGTTATCACTCCGAGAGTTTTTAGATTTTTAATTCGATTTAGCGCTGAAACGGAGGATATGCCGCAGTCTTTAGCGATGTCTTTGAGTCGTGTGCGGGCATCTTTTATTAGTAAACTTAGAATTTTAATGTCAATTTCGTCGATTTTAACTGTAGCGCTCATTTTATTTTCTTGTTACATTTTGCTTTTTTCACATATCAAGGTTGCTGTTAAAATGTTGGTTATGGTTGTAGGAGTGTGCTGAGCTGATTTAAATTAAAATTAGTATTATTTTTATGATACTAATAATAATTAGTTTGTGTGTTTTAATTCATCTAAAATTAGCTATCAGCCTCAAAAAAACTAATTTTATTAAAAAAATGCGTAGAATAGCGAAAATTTAAAATACCTTATCATAACACAGGGTTGCTTCATTGAGTAAGGGGTATATTGTTTATACTTCGTGCTCAATATAAAAAAATTGAGGAAAATAAAAATGCAAAATTTAAAAAATAAAACTATAGCTATTTCGATTGCGATTCTCTTAACAATTTCGATGGCATCTTCAATGACATTGTTATCAAACGTTAGTGCACATAATACTGCAACAGACAAAAGCACATGGAACATTCCAACCTATGCCTACATCGTTGCCGCACCTGATCCAATTGGCGTCGGTCAGCCAGTCCACGTCTACATGTGGCTTGACCCCGTTTACGGAGCTGCTGGTAGTGGATTTGGAGGTGGAGGTACCGTTGGCACGAACGGTTCTACTTCCAGCGCAGCGTTGCTATCAAACAATTACAGGTTCAAAAACTACAACTTCACCATAATAGCGCCTGACGGCAAAGTAACTACACAGATTTTTGCCACCGTATTTGATTCAACTTCGTCACAGTATGTCCTCATTACTCCTGACCAAGTCGGCACGTATACGCTTCTGTTTAGCTTTCCAGGTCAAATCTACGGCGAAAACGGCAACGGATATGAGGGATCGCCAATACGGGGCGACTACTACATGCCAAGCAACACATCTACAACCTTTACAGTGCAAGAGGAACCAATACCTAGCGCCATTTCCAGTTACCCACTTCCAGAGAACTATTGGAGCCGCCCAATCTACGGTGAAAACACTGATTGGTGGACAATCTCGTCTAACTGGCTAGGCATTAACTCGCCGCCTGTAGGCGGATGGAGTGTCAGCGGTGGGCAATCAGGAATGTACCACCAAGATGCAATCGGACCCTTGACTTCCCACATTATGTGGACAAGGCCACTACAATTTGGAGGAGCTGTCGGAGGAGACCAGTTCCAAGCTGGCGGCTCTGACCCTAACTCAGATGCTCGCGGAGTAGGCTACTTTGAAGGTTCATCATACGCGCCAAGATTCTACTCTCCGATAATTATCCAAGGCGTTCTCTACTACACTGAAACCGCATCATTCACAGGATCACCAATCATGGGCGGCACCTCTACTGGACCAACAGTTGCCCTTGATCTCCGCACAGGAAAAACACTTTGGAGCAATCCGACGATGCCGGTGCTTTCATTTGGCTATCTGTATAACGTTTGGGACCCTGACCAGCACGGAGTCTTCCCAGCAGTACTAGTTGCGACTACCGGCGGATTTGACTTTGCAACTTTCACTTTCAAGCCAACCGTTTGGCAGTTGTACGATGCAGCCACTGGGCTTCCGCTGTTTAACGCTACTGGTGTTCCTTCAGGCACGTCTGTTATGGGTCCAAGCGGTGAAACATTGATTTATTCTTTGACGAGCTACGGCACACCTTCGAGTCCAAAATACTACTTGACAGAATGGAACTCATCTAAACTCTGGCTCTAC
Source organism: Candidatus Bathyarchaeota archaeon (assembly GCA_963695285.1). Classification (GTDB taxonomy): domain Archaea; phylum Thermoproteota; class Bathyarchaeia; order Bathyarchaeales; family Bathycorpusculaceae; genus Bathycorpusculum. The sequence goes on along the minus strand of OY968763.1, from coordinate 266,801 downwards.
GACATTAACCCATATACTGGTGGTGGCAGTCTATCGCCATCAATCATTAACGCAAGCAACGGAGCACTTATCCAGCAACTGCCTATTCCGAATGTAGGTGAAACTGGCTCATTACCACCGGCCGCACCTGGAGCCCCATCCTTTAGCAACCCTTGTCCACTCGGTTCTACACTAACAGTCAATGCAAACATACCTATTAATGCTGAAACACTTGGTTTGACAGGCAAATATGCACAGGCAATCACCACCTATGACTGGAACAAATCGATGGACTGGGCTAACACAATGAACCCAGCACCATCAATCGTCGCAATCAACTACAATGACATCATGCTGCTAAGAAGCGGCGGCTTACCTACCGGTTTCGCAGCAACTAACACAGGCACCCCTCAAACACCCTACACATACTTAGCTGTCAACCTCAACGCATCCAAGGGCGCAATCGGCACTGTACTGTGGCAGAAGACTTATAACCCGCCAGCAGGCAACCTCAGCGTTAACGCGCAGCCAGTTGACTTCCAGAGCCGTGTCTTCGCCTTCACTTATCAGGAGACTATGCAGTGGGTAGGATACAGTTTGGATACAGGCGAAATGCTTTGGGGTCCAACTGCGTCTCAGGCGGCCTTTGACTACTATGGCAATCCAGGCTTCCCATCACTTTCAGGTGTAGCTGCCTACGGGCACTTCTACGTTGCTTCGTTCTCAGGAATAACCTATGCCTACAACGCTAAAACTGGTCATCTTGACTGGACTTATGGCAACGGCGGGGAAAGCAACAGCACAAACGCAGGCTTCAATGTCTTCTACGGTGATTATCCATACCAAGTGCAGTCGATCTCTAACGGAGTTGTATACATCGCGACTAACGAGCACACAGTGCCCAACCCAATCTACAAGGGTGCAAAGATAGTCGCTCTTAACGCAACCACAGGACAAGAAATCTGGAAGCTCTCAGACTATCCTAGTGAATGGTCATATGCAGGGTCCGCATGGGCTACCGCAGACGGCTACTTAACAGCAATGAACGGCTATGACCAACAAGTTTACAGCATCGGCAGAGGACCCAGCGCACTAACCGTAACTGCTCCAAACGCAGGAATAGCATCCGGTCAATCAGTAGTGATAAGTGGTAAAGTTACCGATATCTCTGCAGGTACACGACAAGACACTCAGGCAGCTGACTTCCCCAATGGAGTTCCTGTTGCGTCTGACGCAAGCATGACTGATTGGATGGGCTATGTCTATCAGCAGAAGCCATTGCCAACTACCTTCACAGGCGTTACCGTATCAATAGACGTCGTGGACGCTAACGGTAACTTCCGAAACATTGGCACTGCAACAACTGACTATACTGGCGCATACAACTTAGTGTGGATACCTGATATACCCGGCACATACAACGTTATTGCAACTTTCGCAGGTACAAACGCTTACTGGCCATCATCCGGAACCGCTGCATTCAACGTTATGTCAGAACACCCAACTGCTACTCCGGCTCCCACAGCAGCACCTTCAGCATCTGACATGTACTTTGTTCCAGCAATCGCAGGGCTATCCGCTTTGATCATCGTAGTAGCCGTCGTACTAGCTTTGTTGATGCTTAGAAAGCGACCATAAGACAAAACACCAACAATCTATCTTTCTCCTTTTTTTATTTTTTAAATCAATCTTGCAGAGCTAACGTCGAGAAGGTTTCTGGTTAGAATTTACGGTTTCTGACCAAAGTTATCGTCGTATATGCTTTCCTTTTTTTCTCCTAAGACATGTACCATTGCCTTGCCTTGGAAGACCGATTATTATTAATAGTATCAAATTAATAATAATATATATAATAATATTATTTATTATGTGCAATGATTTAAGTGACATAGCACCATTTATTATAAAAAAACCTCATAAAAATAGAGAAAATTTAAATACTATCATAAACAAGGGTTGAGTCATTGAGCAAGAGGTATATTGCTATGCTTCCTGCTCAATACAAACAAGCTTTAGGAGAAAAGAAAATGCAAAACATAACAACTAAAAATTCAGCGATAGCTATTTCGATTGCAATACTCTTAACAATTTCAATGGTATCTTCTTTAGCACTTTTACCAAACGTTAGTGCGCACAATACTGCAACAGACAAAAGCATATGGCAAATTCCGACTTACGCTTACATTACTGCAGCACCCGACCCTATTGGCATCGGACAGCCCGTACACGTTTACATGTGGCTTGACCCCGTCTTCGGAGCAGCCGGTGGATCTTCTGCCGCAATAGGCACCAACGGTTCCACAGCTAGCGCAGCATTGATGTCAAACAGCTACAGATTCCACAACTATAACTACACCATTGTAGCCCCTGACGGCACAGTAAAAACAACGATTTTCCCCACAATCTCAGACACAACATCCTCACAATACGTTATACTAGTCCCCGACCAAATTGGCACGTACAAATTGATCTTCAGCTACCCAGGAGAAACCTATGGAGCAAATGGTAATGGCTACGAGAAATCAACAATATTTAACGACACCTACATGCCCAGCAGGACATCCACAACACTTACTGTACAGCAAGAACAGATACCCGAAGCCATAAGTGGCAGTCCACTTCCACAGAATTATTGGGCACGCCCAATTTACGGTGAGAACACTGACTGGTGGACAATCTCGTCCAACTGGTTAGGTATTGATTCGCCACCTGTGGGAGGATGGAGTACTAGCGGTGGTCAATCAGGTATGTACCATCCAGATGCTCAAGGACCGTTGACTTCCCACGTTATGTGGACACGCCCGCTTCAATTCGGTGGCGCTGTAGGAGGAGACCAGTTTAGAGCTGGCGGCTCTGACCCTAACTCAGATGCCCGTGGAGTAGGCTACTTTGAAGGTTCATCATACGCACCAAGATTCTACAAACCAATAATTATCCAAGGCATTCTCTACTACACTGAAACCGCATCGTTCACTGGCTCCCCAATTATGGGTGGCAGCACTACAGGACCAACCGTTGCACTTGATCTTCGCACTGGAAAACAACTTTGGAGTAACCAGAACATACCTCAGCTTTCCTTCGGCTACTTATACAACCTTTGGGATCCTGATCAACACGGCGTTTACCCAGCAGTACTTGTCGCTTCAGTTCCAACTGCACCAGGCGCAATGACAACTCAATGGAACTTGTACGATGCAAACACAGGCCTTTCACTATTCAACGTTACAGCTGTTCCGGGTGGAACTAACGTTATGGGCCCAAGCGGCGAAGTGCTAAAGATTGCGCTGACAAACACAGGCACAACTGCGAATCCAAAATACTACTTGAGTGAATGGAACATGTCAAAACTATGGCAATACGACATTAACACATACTCAGGCGGAGGAAGCCTATCACCATCAGTCTTAAACGCAAGCAACGGTGCACTCGTTCAACAACTTCCACTTCCAATTACCGGCGTCTCCGCTGTCGTAACACCCAACAGCTACTATAACGGCAACTTCTACAATTATAACCCAACCAATCCCCTGCTAAGCAATAACACGATTGCTGTTCCTTACGGGTCCTCAATAACTGTCAATGCAAGCATCCCAATTAACGACGAAACTTTGGGTTTGACAGGCAAATACGCTCAAGCAATAACAACTTACGACTGGAACATCTCAATGGACTGGGCTAACACCATGACTCCGGCACCAGTCATCGTTGCAATTAACTACGGCGACATCATGCTCTGCAGAAGCGGCAACCTACCAACAGGCTTCGCAGCAACCGGAACAGGCACACAACAGGCTCCATACACATACTTCGCTGTTAACCTAAACAAAACAGTAGGCGCATTCGGCAGCATACTTTGGACTAAGACATACACTCCACCAGCAGGAAACGTCTCAGTAGTAAATGAGCCAGTTGACTTCCAGAACCGTGTCTTCACCTTCTCTTATCAGGAAACTATGCAGTGGGTGGGATACAGTCTGGTTGATGGCAGCATGCTTTGGGGTCCAACCGCATCTCAAGCAGCCTTCGACTACTACGGCAACCCAGGACAACCAACACTACTAGGTGTAGCTGCTTACGGCCACATCTACGTCGCTTCATTCGCAGGAATAACCTACGCATACAACATTAAGACCGGTATATTAGACTGGACTTATGGCAACGGCGGCGCAGGCAACAGCACTAACGCGGGCTTTAGCGTTTTCTACGGTGACTATCCATACCAGGTACAATCAATATCCAACGGAGTTGTATACATAGCAACTAACGAGCACACAGTACCAAACCCAATCTACAAAGGCGCAATGATCGTTGCCCTAAACGCAACCACAGGACAAGAAATCTGGAAGCTCTCTGACTACCCAAGCGAATGGTCTACTGCTGGAACTGAATGGGCAACCGCAGACGGCTACTTAACAGCTATGAACGGCTATGACCAACAAGTCTACAGTATAGGCAAAGGACCCAGCGCTTTAACCGTTACATCTCCAGACCTATCGGCAGCATCCGGACAACCAGTAGTGATACGCGGTAAAGTTACCGACATTTCTGCAGGCACACAACAAAGCACTCAGGCAGCTGACTTCCCTAATGGAGTTCCAGTTGCATCTGACGCAAGCATGACAGACTGGATGGGCTATGTCTATCAACAGAAACCTCTCCCAGCCACCTTCAAAGGCGTTGACGTATCAATTGATGTCGTGGACTCTAACGGAAACTTCAGAAACATAGGCACTGCAACAACTGATTACACTGGCGCATACAACTTAGTTTGGCAACCAGACATACCCGGCACATACAGCGTAATTGCATCGTTTAGCGGCACCAACGCTTATTACCCATCATCCGCAACAACCGCATTCAACGTAATGGAACAAGCAGCAACACCAACACCAACCCCAGTCCCACTATCATCAGTCGCTGACATGTACTTTGTTCCATCAATCGCAGGGCTATTCGTCTTCGTCGCTATAATCGGCGTCGTAATTATCCTGGTTCTCAGGAAACGCGCATAAACCAAAGCAAGTGGATAAAACCACTTTCCCTCTTTATTTTTTATTTTAAACTTTTAATTTTCAAACTGTATATTAATTCGAAAACCAACAGTACTGGCAAATCACATCTCCAACTTTAGGCGGTAGAATGCTCAAAGACCAGACCCTCAAAGAACAAATCCACCAAGCCAACGTCACAGTCCACCGCTTCGAAGCAAAATACTACGAGCTTCTCCACCCCGAAGTCTACAGCAAACAAGAACAGAAAAGAATATCCGCCAAACTAAAAACAATAGACCAAAAAATCACAAACAACCAAAGAACAGCTCTTGACGTCGGAGCAGGCACCGGCAACCTAACAGGCAAACTATTACAAATGGGCTACAGCGTAACAGCAACCGATATCTCCCCTGAAATGTGCGGCATTCTAAAAAAGAAATACAGCGCCTATTTACCTGACAAGTTAACTGTGGTTAACTCGCCGATTGAAGATCTGTCTTTTAGCAAGGGCAAATTTGATTTGATCACCATCTATTCGGTGCTCCACCACCTGCCCGACTACGTCACAGCCCTCCAAACAATTTCTGGGTGGCTGAAAAAAGGCGGCGTATTATACATCGACCATGAAGCGTCACCTTTCTACTGGAAAAGAGAGCCCGGCAGCTTTGCCAGCTTCATAAAATCCCTGTACTTTCACTCTAATCCCACCATCAACGGCTTATACTTCCAGATGATCAGGTTAAAAGTTCCCATAATTGACTACACCCTCTCAGATTATTGGCACAAAAAAGAACACGCTCTAAACCACCAAGCTATTGAACGAGTTTTTAAGGGAGAAGGTTTTGAATTTTGGAGGCGGACTGATTATTACCAGCATGCCACTTGGATTGCAAACCCGCTGTTTCCGCTTTATCGGGTTCTTTGCAGGCCCGAAATGAGTTATTGGATAGCAAAAAAATAACTCCGAAAGAGACTTATTGAAAATCCATCTTTGCCTTCTCCAACATGTCTACAATGGGCAATTGGTATGGACACTTTGCCTGGCATTCACCGCACCTGGTGCATTTGTCAGCTTTAACTTCTAATCCGCCGTGGAGTTTTTTAGCCCAAACATGCAAGCCATAAACCTTGTAAAGCGTGTGGAATCGCAGGATGGCTGCAATGTTGATGCCTTGAGGGCAAGAGAGACACTGCCCGCAGTCTCGACAGTAACTTTCCCCCAAATTAAAGTTGAATCGCTCCCGCTTTTCAGCTGTTAATTCCCTATATTGTTCTCCAGCCCTAGCCGCTGTCTCAACTTCGCTGGTGGATTTTAATCCTGGAATAACCGAAGCGACATCCTGTGAGAGAACGTATCTCAAAGCACTGTTAACCATAGCATCGTTGTCTTTGCCCAATAGGGCTTTGAGTTCTGGCTCATCCGAAACCAAAGAGAGCGAAGGTTGGTAGAGGCAGGTTATTAGTGTGGAGGTTTTGGCTGACAGCGGCTTCATCACCACAACGCCGACATCATGCGCCTTCGCAGCTGGCAACAGATTCTCCAAAGCCTGCCTAGTCACAACATTGAGCGGAACAAGCACGGTGTCAAACTCGCCGCTCTCCACTGCCTTTGTTAAAACCCGCGGCTTATGCCCCGTTATACCGATAAAATCAACCAGCCCCTGCTTGCGAGCCTCCTTGCAGGTTTGAAGCGAGCCATCCGAACTCATGGCTTTGGCAAGAGTTTTCTCGTCATCTATTCCGTGGAGCTGAATAATGTCCAATCTGTCAGTTTTTAGCCTTTTTAAGCTGCTTTTGAAGTCTTCAAGGGATTCTTTTTTGGTTCTTGAACCCGTTTTCGTAGCGATGACACATTTACCTCGGACGTCTTGCAGGGCTGCGCCGATTTTTTCTTCGCTATCCCCATCCAACTTGGCGGTGTCAAAGTAGTTGATGCCCAGTTCAAAGGCTTTCCTTACAACCTCTACCGCTTCAGGGGTGCTTAACTCGGAAATCCATGTTCCGCCAAAACCAACTATGGAGACTTGCAGGTTTGTTCTGCCAAGCCTTCTCTTCTGCAAAACGATTCCTCTAAGCTACACCCGTGCTCTTGCGTGTTCCACCCATGAGTCCTGCGTTTGGCAAAGTTTAATGGACCTTCGCGTCTAACTCTCTTCATTATTTGTTTAGGCGACATGAGGAATTCTTTGAAGAATCGCCTCTGGACCTCCATCAGCGATTTGTAGTCGTATTCGTCGGTTTTTACGCTCAGCAAGAACTCATCTAGCAAGTCATATTTTTTGGAATCTAAAACTTCCTGGTACATTTTGCTGTCGGGGTTGGCGATGAAGATGTTAAAGATGCACCAGTCAGGGTTCAGTTTTTTAGCGAATTTTAAGGAAGCTTCCATATCCTTCAATGTTTCGTCGGGAACACCCAGCATGAAGGAACACGCGGTTTTTATGTTGTTTTTGCGGCAGAGCTTAAACGCGCTTTCTATTTGTGCAAGCGTTGTATCTCTTCCTATGCGGTTTAGAATTTTTTGTGAGCCAGATTCTACTCCGAACCAAATGGTTTTGCATCCAGCCTTACTCATCAACGCTAAAAGATCATTGTCGACAAGGTCCACGCGGGTATCGCACACCCATTCCAAATCCAGCTTGTTTTCAATCATGAGGTTGCAGAGTTGAACGGTTTCTTTCTTTCTAAGCGTAAAGTTGTCGTTGATGAAGTAGATGCCTTTTGTGCCGTACTTGCTCTGTAGATCTTGGATTTCGCCGATGACTCTTTGTGGACTAAAGCCTCGGCAGATGTTTCCCCACAGCTTGCGGGTTTCACAGAATCCGCAGTGGAATACGCATCCTCTGGAGATACTCATGACGTCGGCTGGTTTAGCGTCTAGGTATTCGATTGTGCGGTCGTAGAGTTCAAGGGGCAAAAGGTGTCTTGCTGGATAAGGAATTTCATCCATGTTCTCGATGAATGTAGGCGGATTTTTGATGTTGGCTCCTGCACGCCTGCAAGCGACACCCGGTATTGTGATTGCGGCAGTTTCGTTGCCGCTTACGATGCATGTGGCAAGCTCTGTTACTGCCCTCTCACCTTCCCCCATGACAACATAGTCAATCTCTGGGTTCTCAAGCAAACTGTCCGGAACATAAGATGCGTGCCAGCCGCCCACAACGATTCTGCAGGTAGGCAGCGCTTGTTTGATGGCTTGAACTGTTTCTATACAGCGGCGATAAGTAGCTGAACCGCAAGTAACTCCGACAATTGCCGGATTCGTTTTTATAACTAACTGCTTAACTTCTTCAATTGGCTTCTTCATGAAGTAGTTGTCGAGCATCTGCACTTGGAAACCTGCCTTTTCAAGGGCAGCAGCAACGTACATCAAGCCGATGGGAGGCAACCCTTTGCCGTGGTACCATGCGCTGTTTTCAGAGGGAGCCGTAGTCATGAGCAGGACTGTTCTGTTTTCGGTTTTAGGTTTAGAATTCTTGTTGTTTGGGTTTGGCTGGCACGGTTTTGCCTCTGTGTGAAAGGTTAATTGTTCCTTTTGATGAATTGCGCACTTTATAGCTTTAACGGAACAAGGCGCTGATATGGATTTTGCCAGTTGATTTTGCTGTTTATGAGGTTGAATCACTCAGCGCTTTTTTAATACATTTTATTGGCTGGGAAAAGGGCAATGGCGACCTACCCCCTATAGGTTTCTGCAATGAACCTCTATTAGGATCCAAATATGACAGCTGCTACATCCTCTTCAGGGCAGAGCAATGAGCTTGAGAGGTGCTGGATCAAGGATGGCTCAAGCGACAATACCCGCGCTATCGTTTCAGATAGTCGTTACTACTATTTGAGCACGAGTAACACTACAACATTGAGTTTCTTGCCATATCAAAAGCAGCAGGTTTTCTTTGTAGAATCTAACAGCACAGTTTACGGTTTAGCGTTTAACAATGAAACTTCTACTTTGAGTTTTAATGTAACTGGACCATCAGGAACTACAGGTTACGTTAAAGCCACAATATCGAAAAGTTTGCTCACCAATGGCAAAGACCTTCAAGTGTTTATGGATGGAAATCAACTTAATTATTCTATAACTTCTGAGGTTGATTCGTGGGCCATTACTTTCAATTATCATCACAGTACGCACCAAATAGGTATTCATCTGGAAACAAATCAGTCCACAAAAGAACTTTTGGGTAGTGAAGTAGTACTGATTACAATAATTGCCCTTCTGGGTACCGTCTTGGCAATTGGAATAAAATCTTTGTTAGGCCATAAAGATAATGTAATAAAGAATTGACTTTGGGTTGGTTGGATTAAAATTTAAGTTAATTTTTCACTATTTGCTTTATTGTTTCTACCAGTTTTTGGTTGTCTTTGGCTGAGCGGACTGTTACTCGGAAGTAGTGGTCGTCTAAGCCCATGAAGGTGCAGCAGTCGCGGATTAGGATGTGTTCTTTGGCTAAGAGTTCTTTGAGCATTGTTGATGTGATTTTTTGGTTCTCTATTTTTACGAGCAGAAAATTGGTTACGGATGGGTAGACATGTAAGCCTTCGATTTCGCTTAAGCTTTTGGCGAGTGCGGCTCTTTCCTTGGCGATGGTTTCTTTGGTGTTTTGTATAAACTCTTTATCATTGAACGCTGCAAGCGTGACTTCACATGCTAACCCGTTGATGCTCCATGGCAACCGTGTAGTTTGAAGTTTATCGATTAGGTTTCCAGCGGCGACTGCGTAGCCAAACCGTATGCCAGCCATGCCATAGAACTTTGTGACTGAGCGTATAACGAATAGGTTCTCGTAGTCCTTAACTATGCCAGCAAGCGTGTTCTCCAAGCTTTTATCGGCGAATTCGATATAGTTCTCGTCAACGCTAAAGATGACGTCTTTTTTGTTACAGAACTTGACCAAATCCAAAAGCGCTTCTTTACTATAGAGCGTTCCTGATGGGCTATGCGGGTTGCAAATGCACAGTATCTTTGTGTCTTCTGTGATTGCTTTCTTGATTTTATCGGTTTCCAACGCAAAATCTTGGGGCAACTGCAGAAACACAGGTTCGCCGCCGACGCGCAAAGCTGCCTTCTCATACTCCGAAAATGAGGGCACAGGGATGAGAGCTTTGAAGCCTCTTGGCAGAATCTCAGTTATCATGTAGATGAGTTCGATTGATCCGTTGCCTAAGAGAAGGTTTTCTGGCTTTACGCCGTTGCCAACGTACTGGGCGATTTGTTCCTTAAACTCCACTGGGTTTGGGTCAGGATAATACCGAATAAGTTTGGCGTTTTGCTTCACTGCTTCCACGGCTTTCGGTGATGGTCCGAGGAAGTTTATGGGTCCGCTGAACTCGAGCACTTCGTCTAGAGGAATGTTGTATTTTCTACTGAAACCCCAGATGTCGCCGCCGTGGCTAACGAACCTGCGTTTTTTACAGTTGCTCGACAATTTTCTCTTTCTCCATCAGCCTGCCCATTTCTTTCTCCACTTGTAAGTGTGCTTTGAAGTGAGCGTTATACAAGTTAACTACCTTGTATAGCCAGTATACTGCCCCAACGCCTAACGTAACTAAAGTTATCAGTGCATATGTTTTTATCGGTATCGTCTGCGGCATAAACACCCGCTCGGGTAGAGTAGCCGCAAGAAAGGCGTCCTGGTTGCGTTCATGAACCGCCAAATCCCTAGACAGCAAATAAAGGATAACAAAAACTGGCACAACAAGTATGATGCTGGCAGCCCACGCCTTCGCGTTCATTGCTTTGAACAAAACAGTTTTTGCTGGCGGTTCCTTTCCCTTATATTGCGCGTAGGCAGCAAGTTGCTCCTCAAACTCTGCCTCGTTTCGGAAATGGTTGTTTCTGCCCTCGACTAAACGGTAAAACATGGGGAAAAACGCTACTCCGAAAGTGACAACTGCCCCCAAGAACCACATGGAAAACCAGACCTTGCGGTCGCCCTCAACTTTAATTTTTAATGTGGTTTCCATTTTAGGTTCAAACTGCCCTTCAATTGCTATCAAGGTTGGGGTAGCCAAACTTTATAAGGTCTTCCATTGGCTTCTTAAATAAAATGAGCCCAAGCCAAATGCTGCTCTCAATCATAATTCCTGTGTACAACGAGGAATTAACCATAGGAAACATCATCGAACGAACAAAAAACGCCCTGCAGCAAATCGGCTTGAACTATGAGATAATAGTTGTAGATGACCACTCATACGACAAATCCCTAGATGCAGCCCGAAAACACGGTGCTAGACTTTTCAGTCTAAAAGAACACTTAGGCAAAGGTTATGTGCTTCGCGCTGGATTCGCCAAGGCCAAAGGCGATATAATAGTAACCATCGACTCCGACGGTTCACATCGGCCTGAAGAACTCCAAGAAGTGCTAGCGCCTGTTCTTGAGGACAGGGCAGACCTTGTTATCGGCTCAAGGTATTTGAATCATAAACAGGTTGCAGCGCGAAAACTCAATGCTTTTGGCGTTAAAGTCTTCAATTACCTAATCAAAGTCTTCACCGGAGTCGCTGTAACCGATTCCCAATCAGGCTACCGCGCTATGAAGTGTGAAGTTCTCAAAAAACAAAAGCTATACGCACGTGAATACGAAATAGAATCTGAAATGCTCGTTAAAACCGTTAAGGCAGGCTTTCGAGTAGCTGAGGTGCCGATTAGTTTTGAGCAGCGCACCTATGGACACTCAGGCGTCGACCCAGTTTGGGATGGCTCCAAAATTCTATACTCGATTATGCTTGCTCGTTTTAGGGGATAGCAAAGTGGCCGAACCCACAATCCCCCACGTTTCAATCATAGTTGCTGCCTACAACAGCCAAGACACAATAGAGGAATGCCTCAAATCTATTTTGGCACAAAACTATCCAGAGGGTTTTTTTGAAGTCATCGTTATGGACGGCGGCAGCAAAGATGCCACGGTGAAAATCGCTCAGCATTTTCCCATAAAGGTTGTGTCCATTCGCCTGAATGCTCCAGCCGCCTACAACTACGCTATGAAAATCGCCGCTCACCCAATTCTGGGCTACATTGACGCGGATGCCAAAGTCGAAGCTGACTGGCTAAAAAAACTTGTTCCACACCTCGGCGACCCCAAAGTGGCAGGCGTCAGCGGCAGCATCGAAACATGGAACCGAAACAACCCTTGGGCAAGAAGCATAGGATACGAACTAAAAAACCGCTATAGCCGCATAGGTAAGTACACTGGGCGCGTCGCCACCATGAACCTGCTTCTGAAAAAAGCCGTCATCGAGGAAGCAGGCGGATGGGACGAGAAACTGCCCAGCCAATACGACACCGACCTCGGATTCAGAATAAGTGCGAAAGGCTACAAAATCGCCTACGAACCCAGCGCTGTGTGCTACCATTTCAACCGTCCAACCTTAAAGGCGTATTATCGGCAGCAGTTGCAATACGGCAAAAACACCCTCAAACTATACTTCAAACACGGACGCTTAGCTCGGGGCGATGAAATCACGGATGTAGGCATGAACATCCAGCCTGTACTGCTCTTGTCTGCCCTTGTGTTTTTGCTTCTGGGTATTGTGCCAATGCTGAGGTTGCTGTGGGTTGTTTCAGGCTTAATTCTTCTGGCAATCGCCGTTTACTTTACTTATTCTGCAGTTAAGATATCGGTTAAATTCAACGATTGGCTCTGCTCTGCGGCTGTTTGTGCTTTATTGGGTTCGGTCGGCGGCATGGTTCGACGGTGCAGTCATAACTACAGCAAGATATCTTGCGGGGAGAGACAAGTAAATGGCGCGCAAAGTTTGCTTTATCTCACCTGAATATTGGCCGCTGTCAGGCGGAACAGGCGCATACGTTTACTACCTCAGCAATGAGCTCTTAAAAAACGGATACAAAATCTACGTGGTCACAGGCTCAAACCAAGCCCAAGACATCCAAGTCAACCCCCAACTCGACGTGTCCTTTTTAAAAATCCCCAAAATACCAATCGTCAAATCCTTCATGCTTGCAGCCGCCAGCCACAGCAAACTCAACAGTGTCCGCAACATCGCCAACGTCGACATCACCCATCCCCAACTGCCCCTAACGCCCAACTTTGCCGTGCCACCCAACTTCGGAAAAACCCTCGTCTGCACCGTCCACTCCACATGGAAGGGCGAAGCTGAAGCCATCCGCGGCGAACCCTACAGCCGCCTAAACGCGAACGAAAAGTTCTTGGTGAGTTTTAACTGGTTTCTGCGGTTTTTTGAGGAAGGCATGCTCAAACGGGCACGGAAAATCATCGCGGTCAGCCACTTCACCAAGTGGGAACTCACAAACTACTACAAGATTCCAGAAAACAAAATACGCGTCATCCACAATGGTGTTGACGTAAACAAGTTCAAGCCAGCCGCGGACAAGCGCAAAGTCAAGGAGGAGCTCGGCTTTAACCCCGACGACTTAGCCATCGTCTCCGTGGGCAGATTGTATGCGCGTAAAGGCTTGTTCACGCTCATCGAAAGCATGCCCCAAGTTATCAAACGTTTCCCAACTGCCAAATTCATCATTTCGGGCAAGGGGCAAAGCGACGAAATGCACAAGCTCGTCGCCTACGCAGAGAAACTCGGCGTAAAGGGCAACATAATCTTCACAGGTTACTACCCTGACAAAAAACTGCCTAAACTCTACCAAGCCGCAGACGTCTTCGCATTCTCCACCTTCTACGAACACCACCCATTTGCGGTGCTGGAAGCCCTCGCAACAGGCTTACCCGTAGTGACGACCACCGTGGGCGGCATCCCAGAAACCATTGACAGCGGCAAGAACGGGTTATTGGTTGAGCCGTTCAATCCAAGGCAGTTCAGCGAGAAAATCCTGTACTTGCTTGAGCATCCAGCGGAGGCAGCGGAGATGGGTGCACAGGCGCGGAAGACAATCGTGGAAAACTATGATTGGCGCATAGTTGTCAAGGACGCAATGAAAGTCTACGACGAAGCACTGAGCTAGCCGATTTCTACGGGTTTGCCCCGATACGCTACTGTCACTTTCTGAAACAGCTTAACCACATCTAGCGAGCAAAAAAGAACTTTCGTCAGATACTCATGCTGGTAAACCATCATTTGCGCTTTCACAGGCAAATCAATGCGTGGCGGCTCAAACCTATGCGCCACCTCAGCTACCTGCAAACCCTCAACTTGGATGTCTTCTTCACGCAAGCCAGTTTTTTTGGCGATGTAGTTTAGGTATGTTTCTCGCCAGTTCAGCATCATGACTTTAGCCGCGGTTATGTCGAGGGCTAACGCATCGTCGCCTGTTAGCATTAAATCCATTTTGACAGGTTTGCCTTTGGTGGGGCCGTTGCCCTCGATACCTGTTCTAGCATCCATTATCGTTAACTGGGGTTTGAATAAGCTGTACAGCCGATACATGACTTCGGGCAAGTAGGGGTGCAGGTAGATGCGTTTGTTGCTGGGCACGCAGCCGAACAGGTTCTTGACGGCGCCGCTGTAAGCCATAAACTCATGCGTCTTCATCAACGGCAAATCCACAACGGCGTCTGCATCCAAGATGGTTTTGGGCAAAAACAGCCGCTTCAATGGCGTGTTGCCTTGGAATTTTACTTCAACCAGCTTGTCTTCGGAGAGGTTGATTACCGTGCCGCCTGCCGCTTTGACAGCTGCTTGGGCACCTGTCTTATCAAAAGCTGTCCAGCAAGGATAGTTGAAGCCGTTGGATTCGCCCACGATGACTTCGCTGTTTCCGTCCCTCAGCAAACCAACCAGCTGCTGCATCAACTCGGGGCTGGTTACGACACCGGGCAAATATTCGGGGTGGCTGAGGTTGGGTTTAATGAAAATTTTGCTTTTTCCACGCAATCCCGAATTGGCAACGGCTTCTTTTACAATTTCGCTTATGTCATCTTTAGCTCGAAAAATTTTAACGGTTTTATGCGCTGTGTTAGGCACTTTTAGCACCCTTCAACCCCATAATGCAGCCCGGGTCACCATTCAACATGTCACCATCATGGTAAGCTGCCGACCTTGCCCTGCAGCCGCCGCATATAAACTTGTAATCGCATTTTCCACATGAGCCCTTTAGGTTTGCCCTGTTTCGGAAAGCTTTGAAGAGTGGTGCGTTTAGCCAGATGTCTTGGAATTTTTCGGTTTTGAGGTTACCCACGTTTACGGGTAAAAACACGCACGGGTGGACGTCACCTTGGGGCGATAGTGAACAGTAGAGTCTTCCGCCTCCGCAGCCGCCGATGAAATCTGCCAATGGAACTGCTTTTTTGGTTACTTTAGCGGTTTGCATGTGCGCCATAGACATAATGACTTCCCCAGTTCCAGAAGGACCCTGACACTGCAATGCAACACGGGCAAGCTGGGGCGCTGTGGTTAAAATGGTGGTTTTGCAGCCTGACGACATGCGGTTTAGCAAATAACGCATAAGTTTTTCCCGCTCCTCCGCTGAGAGGTCTTGGTCATAGTGTGCTTTGCCGCGTCCTGTTGGGATAAAGTTGAAGTATGTAAATCGTTCAGCGCCAATTTCCTCCGCCAACGATATGATAGTCGGGCATTTCTTCAAGGTTGGCTTTTGTGACTGTTGTAGCGATGCAAGCGCACAGATCAGCTTCCACGCAGTTTCTCAGTCCCGTTACTGCCTTATCGAATGCTCCTGGGACGCCTCGGAATTCGTCGTGGGTTTTGGCGCTTGCGCCGTCAATGCTGATTTCAACGTAGTGGACGCCTGTTTGTTTGAGTCTTTTTACATTTTCTTTTGTAACTAAGGTGCCGTTGGTTGCAACCGAAACATACAATCCCCGTTTAACAGCGTGAGCTGCCACCTCAAAGAAGTCTTTTCGACTCAAGGGTTCGCCGCCTGAAAAAGCCAGCGCCGTAACACCTGCATCGGCGAGCTGGTCCACGACCGCCAACGCTTGGGTGGTTGTTAGTTCTTCTTCTTGGACTGCGCCGCTGTTTGAGTAGCAGTGTTTGCAGTTTAGGTTGCATTTGTGGGTGAAATCCCAAACGATGAGGAATGGCGCGTAAAGTGAGATGGGTTTTTTTATGCCCATGTAAGCGAAAGACTTCGTCAAGTTGATGACGGCTCTTCTTGCGTATGGGTCAGTTAAGAGTTTTTCAACTTTCGCCCGCTTAATGTTAAGGCTTCGACGCAGGAACTCAACCCAGAAACCAATAACCTGCGAGTAGAGCCCACTGCACTTATTGCATTTCCGCTCGGTTTTGCCGCCGTAATCGTCCAGCGCCGCTTCAAGCACAGTTCTGCCGCAGGCGCCGCATTTTTTCAGCGACAGCTGGAGCATTTTTTTAGTCATGGGCAGCGTTATGACTGCGTTCCAGAAGCTGTCGTGGCTAAGGATGCTCATGCAGGTTTCTCCAAGCGGTCTTGGTAGTTAATTGGGTGCGTGGGTATGTTAAATATTTCTCTAATCGCTAACTGCAAATTCAAACATGATGCAAAAACGGCAAGATAATGGGCGAAGTAACTAACATTGCAAAACCATATAAGCATTTATCGCTGACCACTCTACAAGCGCATCAGGGAAGAAAGTGAAAAGACGCACCCTACTGATAATAGCCATAGGCTTAATCGCAGTTATAGTTGCCTCCTCATTGATAATTTACGAAACGAGCGTCCTCAACCCAGCAGGCTCCAATGTTCTTTGGCAGCGCAACATTGAGAACTTTGCCACTGCTTTAGCCACTGATAATGGAAAGGTGTTTACGATGGATATTTCGGGGAACGTTAACTGCTATGACAATCAAACTGGCAAATCAATCTGGAACGGTAGCAGTGTGGGTGGTTATTTCGCTGCAGGACTCACAGCGGCGGAAGGCAGGGTTTACGGCGGCTACAGGCATGCTTCTGTCGGATGTTTAGATGAGGCAACGGGGCAGTTTCAATGGAATGTTATGTATACCGCTGGCGTTAATCAAGCACCTGATAATCTCATCGTTAAAGATGGACGGTTGTTTGTGATTGCAGAAGGCCCCGGAGCAGGCGTTACTGCCCTCAACGCTTCAACTGGGCAGATTCTGTGGCAAACACCCTACCGATTTGACATATTTGGAAACATAACCGACTCTAAGACTTGGTGGGTAAGCGGTTATCCGTTGGGAGGCGACCCCTTTGACGGCAGCAACGTTTACGCGTTAGGCGGCATCGAATCTGCGGCAAATATTTTCAAGCTGGATACAGACAACGGCAACATACTTTGGCGCAGTAATCTTACGTTATTCGCTGGGATTCCAAGTGTTTTGGCAGCTTATCAAAGGCAAATAATCATAGAGAGCGGCAACCAAATCCTGAGCCTCAACTCTACATCAGGCGGGAGCCTCTGGAGCATAGACATCGGCGCGTCAATCTGCTCGCCAACAGTCTATCAAGGAGTCCTGCTTTTCGGAGCCTCAAACGGCAACTTTTACGGACTCGACTTACAGAGCGGCACCATATCCGCTACAGCCAAAGTTGACAATCAAAACCTCTTCTCACTCGTTAATGGCGACAATGCCCTCACAGTTTTTCCCATACAGGTTGACCCAAAAAACCAACGGATATACTGGAGCTTTGGCGTCATAGAACAAAACCATTTCAAAGCAACCGTAGTCAGCCTCGATTTAGCCACATTCAAAGTTGAATGGACAAAACAAATCCAAGACAGTACCATCTCCTTGGACAGCCAATCGGGTTTAGCTGTCAACAAGGACACTTTGTTTTTGACCGAGAACAATGCGCTTTGGGTTTTTGGCACCTCAAACGGTAACTTTGCCAGAAACCAGCACTTCGACCACTACGTCCTGCCACCAATCGTATCTGATAACAGAGTGTTCGTTGCATCTGACCTGCAGCTTACCGCTTATGGGTAGCACTAGCTTTTTCTTTCAATATTTTCTCTGCTATTTCCAAGTCCTTAACGGTGTTGATGTTTAGGAGAACCTCGGTTTCCTCGGTGATTATGGCGCTTGTTTCGATTTTGCCTTCGCTTAGGATTTTGGTTCCGTTTACGATGTTGACTCCTGAAACCGCGTACCAAACACCCTTGTATTCATCCGTGGAGGAAATCGACAAGCCCAAATCCTGCCTTGATTTGATAGGAACAAAAACCGCCAAGAAATCTTTTCCGCAAACCTCAAATTCACTGATGATTTTGTCGAGGACTTGTCCTGTTATTGCTGGCACATCTGAGGGCATTGTTAGCACTGGCCCCGTCAAATTCGCCATCGAAACAGCTTGCTTCAAATCGTTGTGGTAGCCTTTTGCATCTGTACGCAGAACTTTCCAGCCCCTCTCTAAGCAGTGCTTTTCGGTTTGCGACGTATTCTCACTCGTTACAACGTAGAACTCGGAAACTTTCGTGGCATCCAAAACCGCCTGGGCAACCCAATCAACCAGTGGTTTACCCAAAAACGGCAACAGCGGCTTCTCAGTGGGCAAACCCATACGCGAACCTTTTCCGCCAGCCATAATCAGTGCAGGAACCTTCATATCAGCATCAGCACCACCGCGAACAAAACCAGCGTCACAGCCCTAGCAACCTCGTTGGTTGCCCCAATCATGTCACCTGAAACCCCGCCGAACACGCCCTCCGAAACCTTCTCCATCACAAACGCAACTGGGATGCTGACTAAAACTATGCCAACCGCAACCAAGCCCAAGAGCAAATTGCCTGTTAGGGCGAAAACTGAGAAGGCAATCAAAACCGCAAACACGTAAGCTGCTGCGTTGAGGTTCTTTTTGGCTTTGGAGAGAAAAATCGAGCCAAGTCCCTTATGGCTGGGTTTTCCAACCCAAACAATCGTAACCATCGATAATTTAGCTGCCACTTCAGCCGCCAAAATTGCTCCGAAAGCAAACAGTGGATTAACAAAAAACAGCCCCACAAACGCCGCAAACTCAACAACCAACGCCAAAACAGCCCCTGAATAAGTCACCGTCCAAGCGTGCGCAACCATTTTTCTGTCATGCACATTTCGCAATCCCACTGCGTTGCCTAAATCGATTAAGCCGTCGAAATGCTGCAGCCCTGTTATAACGCTCAGGAAAGCTATCGTCATGGCTGCGGGAAGTAAAGTTGCTAAAACCCCAGTTGGCAAGGCGACGATGCGGTTAGCTAAACCCAGCAGAAAACCCACAAGGAAGCTTGAACCCACAAAGTACAATCCAGCAAGTAAACCAATAAAGCCGCCAATCAACGGGAAAAGCCAAACGTTCTCTGCCGTGGTGAAAATGAAATCTTCCTTTCCCCCAACTGGTATGATGGTAAGGAAAGACAGCAAATCCCTAAAAGTTTTTATAGTTTTCACGGGCGACATATACCTACAAACTTACCGATAGAACATATAGGCTTTATCGTGATTTGGGGGGCTGAATTGAAAGGGAAAAAAGTGTTAGTTACTGGTGGAGCAGGCTTCATAGGCTACCACCTATGCAACAAACTGTCAGCTCTCACAGATAGACTTAACGATTTATGATGACTTATCAAGCGGCAAGATAGAAAACGTTAAGGATAATCCAAAAGCCAAATTCGTTAAAGGCGACATCCTCGACGTCAAAAAACTCTGCAGCCAAGAGAAAGCTGATTTGATTTATCATTTAGCTGCACAAGTCGTGGTTCCTTACTCGATGGAGAATCCGTTGATAGATTTTGAAACAAACGCCAAAGGAACCCTGTGCGTTCTTGAGAAAGCACGCAAGGACGATGCTAAATTGGTTTTTGCTTCCAGCGCCGCAGTCTATGGTAACCCCACTCAGTTGCCTACTTCTGAAGATTATGGTTTTCACCCGTTCTCGTGCTATGGCTTATCTAAGGTGGTTGGCGAAGAATACTGCCAGATGTACCGTGAACAGTACGGTTTAGACATCGTAATTACACGTTTCGCCAACGTTTATGGGCTTCGTTGCCATGGAGTCATCCATGACTTTCTAGATAAACTTGCGGCAGACCCAAACAAACTTGTAATCATTGGTACAGGTCAGCAGTCACGTGATTTTGTGCACGTTTCCGATGTAGTGGATTTGCTGGTTAAGGTTGGTTCGGTTGAATCTGCAAACGGCAAAACCTACAATGTGGGTCTTGGCAAAACAACCAAAATAATAGACCTTGCTAAACTCATGCTGCAAATCCTCAACCTGCAAGACAAAACCGTGGTAACAACCACAGGCGTTTCTTGGCAAGGCGACATCAACATCATATGGTTCAATAATCAAAAAGCCAAAAAAGAATTAGGTTGGACTCCGAAAGTCAGCTTAGAAGACAGCATAAAAGAAGTCATTGCCGCGAGGAAACTTCCCAGATGACCGATGCCACGCCAGCTAGAGGATTAATCGCTCTACTGCGGCTTCCCTACTGGCTAATGACTGGTGGTCTCTCACTTCTAACCGCATTTGCCATCACAAAAGCCCCCCTTAGCATGAGCGTGCAGACGATTTTGCTGATTTTCTTCTCCATGGCATTCATCACATCTGCTGGCTTTGCAATAAACGATTACTTTGACAGGGAAAGCGACGCGGTCATCAAGCCAAAACGCCCAATTCCTTCAGGTGCGTTGTCGCTTAAGCAGGTGGTGGCTGTTTCAGGTGTCCTCTTCGCTTTAGGATTGGTTATGGCGGCTTTCATTAACTGGCTCAGTTTTGCAATCATCGCCGTCGATTCGCTACTGCTTCTGGTCTATTCTTACATGGTGAAGCGCAAATCAGGGTTTGTCGCCAACGTTTTAGTCGGGATTTTAACTGGTACCGCTTTCATGTTTGGTGAAGCAACAGTTACCAATAATCTAAGCATTATCTCGCTGAGCCTATATCCGATAGCTTTCGGCACCATAGGCGGCAACGTCCTGCGCGACATACTTAGCGTGGAAGGCGACTCAAAAGTTGGGTACCCAACGCTACCACAGAAAATCGGCAGTGTAAGCGCAGCAAAAGTCGGCGCCATATTCTTTTTGTTGACAGGTTTACTTGCTCCTCTTCCCGCCATTCCATTTTTCGTGGGGCACTTTACAGTTTACTATTTGCCGCTTATTCTGCTGTGGAGTATCCTGTTAATCTACTCTTCAGTGCGTCTGATTACGTCAGGTTCAACAATACAGAACATACGCAAGTATGAACGCTTAGTAACCATGTCAATGATTCTGCTTCCTTTAGCCTTGATAGTTGAGGCGGTAGTTGGAGGGTGGCTGATATAAGCGAAACCAAAAGCATCTGTCCAGAATGCCAAAAGAAAATTGACGCCCAACTATCCCAGGCAAACGGAAAAATCCAAATCACAAAGCAATGCCCCGAACACGGCGAATTCAAAGCCACCCACTGGCAAAGCGTTCCAATCTACAATCACATGCAAAAATACGACCAATTCCAATACCTCGGCGACCTCAACGCCCCCAAAAACCCTGACGGTTGCCCCTACAAATGCGAAACCTGCACCGAACACGCCTCAGGCACCGTAATCGGAGTAATCGATGTAACTAAACGTTGCAACTTCAAATGTGCAGTGTGCTTCTCCACTTTTCCCCAGCAAGAAGCAGATTACGAACCAACCAAAGAAGCCCTCGTAAAAATGCTGCAGTTCGCAAGCCAAGCTAACCCCAAACCTCCAGCAATTCTCTTCTCAGGCGGCGAACCCCTCGAACGCGAAGACATGCCTGAAATCATCGCGGTTGCTCATAAACTAAAGTTCATGACTATCCTGGCGACCAACGGGACACATTTGGTTGACACCCCGGGGCTGGCAAAGAAGCTCAAAGATAGCGGCTTAAACATAGTTTATTTGTCATTTGACAGTTTTCACGAAGAATTCAACAGGAAGGTTAGAGGACGAGAGCTTTTAGACATTAAACTTAAGGCTATTGAGGTTTGCCGCAAGTACGACATGGAAATCATCCTTGTCAACACCCTTATGCGAAGCCTCAACGACAAAGAAGTCGGCGACATGATCCGCTTCGCAGCCAAGAACACCGACATCGTCCGAGGATTAATTTTCCAGCCCATCGCTTTCACAGGCAGAGCAACCGAGAACCCGTTCCGCGAAAACTTCCGGGAATGGAGCTTTGCCGAGGATGTTGAAAAACAAACAGGCGGCGAAATAAAAACCACTGATTTGTATCCGATGTCAGTTATGACTTCGCCCATTAAGATAATGCGTAAATTCATGCAGAAACCTTGGCCGCTGTTCTCCTGCAGTCCACAATGCGGCATAGTTAACTGGGTTTACGTTTCTAAAAGCGGCAAAATGTTTCCCATCAACCGCTTCGTAAACTTTGACCGTTTCTTCAACAGCATCCGCAAAACCGCCGAAAACGCTGAATCCAAAGGCAAATTCTCTCTGCTCTCATCGCTTTTCATGGCTTCGATGCTGTCGATGGATATGTTCCTGGTCACCAAAGAAGTCGGCATGCCAACCCTGATGACCTCAATTATGCGCATGCACCTCTCGCCTTCTTATCAGTCGCTGGGCAAAATCCGCCGAAGAATCTTCCTCTTGGGTTGCATGGCGTTTATGGACTCCTACAACTTCGACGTCAACCGAGTCAGAAGATGCGTCGTTCACTACATTACGCCTGACCTCAAGATTATTCCGTTCTGCGCCTACAACAACGTGCACCGAGTAGCCATAGAGAAAGCCTACGCTGAAAGACACAAAAAAGCCTGATCAGCTGGAAATGGAATTTAAGCCCAAAAAACAACAAAATAGCCATTTTCCGCTTTTTTTGTCGCCTCAGCTTCTGCCGCAGTAGCAGTTGTCTGTGCAGTTGTCATTTTGTTTTTTAGGAAGCGTAGGAGTTCTAGGTCGTATTTAGTAGGGCGCCGCTCCTCTGGTTGAAAACAGAGAGCCGCTATGAAAGCTGGCATCGTTTAGTTTGTTACTTGGATGTTTAGGACGCAGTAGTCCTGCGTGAACACGAGGGCGCCATCACCAGACGCGATGCAAAAGCAGTTGCCAGCCAAACCCTGAAAAGATGATATAGGCTCTCTGCCATCCTCTAATGCTAGAAAGCACAATGAATTTCAACATGCTAATACGCTTGTTTTCAAGCAATACTGACCTACCCCTCTTAGGCTTTTTGCGAGTTAACAAAAAGTTTAGTTTGTTACTTGCGATGTTTAGGACGCAGTAGTCCTGCGTGAACACGAGGACGCCATCGCCTCTGTCTCTGCCAGAGTTCAAAAACCACAGAGTAGCTTCCAGGCGTGTTTTGGGTGATGGTTGCTGTTTGCTGGACGGGTTTTCCGTCGTTGTTCACCTTGCCCATTTCTATGGTTTGACTTGGTTGGGCGTCAACTGGGAAGGTGGCTGGAAGGTTCTTTACGATTTTTACCTGAACAAAATAGCTGGCGGCTGTTGCCATGTGGTTTTCCACGTTAACATACACGTTGAATGTGCTGTTCTGGTTAGCCACCAAAACCTCTGGGTAATCAACGGCTTTTTTCTGAGCATCAAGCAAGTAGATTGTGTTGTATGATTCTGCTTGTGGCTTAAGCACAACATAGTAACCTATGACTGTAGCAGAAACGATTATCAAAGCAAGAAAAATCGCGACCGCATAGCCTTTTTCTTCATTTAAGCCGATTTTTCTTCCAATTCTCTTGACACTTTCTAATCGTTTGGGCATCCATAAATCCTCTAAACATAGTGCTAAATATCTCTATTCCAGACTTAAATCTTCTCAGTTTAGGCTTCCCATATTTTCGGGCTTTGTAGGTTGTGGGAACCTCAATCATGGTGTAGCCTTCCTTTGCAAATTGGATAAGCATCTCTGTTGCGTACGCCATGTCGCCCTCGTTTAATTTTACGTGGTCGATGGCTTCGTGGGATATTGCTCGAAAACCTGTTTGGGTGTCGCTGAGAAATTGGCTGTAGATGAAATTGAAAAAGAACGTGATTACTTTGTTGCCGACGAAGTTCATGATTCCCATGGCTTTTTTCGGGTCAAACATGCGTGTGGCTAAAACCATGTCGGCGTCTTTCTCAATCATCCTGGCGATCATGCGGTTTATGTGTTTTACTTCGTAGGTTCCGTCGCCGTCAACCATTATTATGATGTTGCCTTTCGCGTTTTTCATGCCTGTTTTAAGTGCTAAGCCGTAGCCGCGTCTAGGTTCAACGATGAGCCTGCAATAGTCTAGGTCTTTAACGATTTCTTTGGTGCCATCCGTTGAGTTTCCATCGACAACAATGATTTCTTTGGGATATGAGAGGTCGTTGTGGATAGTGGACACTGCTTCCAGGATGTTACCTGCTTCGTTGAGTGTTGGAATTACCACCGAAACCATTTCAACTTTTGACGTCATCAGCTAACTTCCACTTCAAAGGGCTAATATGTTTCCGTCACATGGTTAAATAAGCTCTTCGTATATTTCGACAAGCCTTTCAACGTTTGCATCCCAGCTAAACTTCTCTTCCATCAAAGCTCGTAGCTCCATTTTGCGTGAAGAAAAATCAACCGCTGCAAAATCCAAAATTGCCTTCGCAAGCAATTCAGGCTGGTTAGGAGGAACCAGTTTGCCGTAATCTTCCATTAGGATTTCTTTTATTCCTCCAACGTTTGTCGCTATCACTGGCAGTGCGCATGCCATGGCTTCAAGCGCCACCAAAGGCAACCCTTCACCCGACTTAGAAGGTAGCACAAACAGGTCCGCGGCATTGTAGTAAAACGGTAAATCTTCGTCACTGACAAAGCCTGCGAGCTTAAAGTTATCTTCAATTCCTAACTGCTGGATCCTCAATTTGACGCCGTCAGAATCAGGTCCTTTTCCCACAGCCAAAAACACTATCCGCGGGTTCTTCTTGACCGCAATGTTGGCGCTGTCTAGTAATGTGTCAACGCCGTTCTTGTATACAAGCCGCCTCACAGTTAAGACAACGATGGCGTCTTTGGGAATTCCAAGCTTTCTTCCGCATTTCTTCGCGTTTTCCAGCGATGGGTCGAAACCGTGCCAAATCCACTCCATTATAGACGACTTCAACCTTGCTTGGTTTGGCACCTAACCTTAGGACATACTCTTTTGTGGCGCCGCTTATCGCTATAATTTTGTCCGCATCTTTTAGGTTTTGTTTTCCGATGGCTAAATCATTTAACCGCTCGACATGGTCAAAGATATTGTTGTATTCGATGAAGGTGTTGTGTTGGGTTAACACAAACGGTTTGCTGTAGAATTTGGCGAGTTTGGCTGCGGTAAGCGATGTTAGGTATGGGTGTCCGTGGGCGTGGATTATTTTGCTTGATTTTACTGCCTTAACGAATGTTGGAAAGCTGGGTATGGTTGGAATTGAATATGGAATTCCCAGTCTAAAACCGGTGTTGAGGGATTCATAGCATTCAACAGGTACCCCGTCAACCTTGTAGTGTTTGGGGGTGCCTATCCTGTTAGTAACGACCGTGGGCTCAAAATTTCTTGTTCGCAGCCGCTTGCTTTGTTCATTAACCACCTTTTCTATTCCGCCCACATGCGGCAGAAAGGTGTGTGTGACAATGCAGAGCCTTGTTTGAACCATGAGTAGCCCAACAGGGTAAATCCTCAATCGGCAGAGTATTATAATCTTATGGTAAACTCGTGGCAAGCGCTGGCGGGCAGAGAATTGCATGATAAAATATAATTATGGTGCTGTGCCTGCTCTTTTCAGGGCACGGGTATAAACGTTTGATGATGCACCCGCAACTAAAGCACCTATCGCGTCGTTTGTTAAGGAACCTAACGTTTTTAGAATTCCCGGTTTAGCTTGGTCAAAGCGTACATATTCAAAGACGCCTCTGGTTCCGCCGATGTAAGTGGCGATTGCTAACCCCAAGAGTTCGTCAGCAACAAGTCCCGGTCTGCCCCTGAATCTTTCTTGTGTCAATCCTGGAATTAGCCCTTTTTCTGCTTGTTCTTGGGCTGGAAATGCAGCTACTTCAAGCATTGAAACATTTACGTCTGATAGAATGTCGAGGAGTTCCTCCTTGAGCATTTCTGTGGCTTTTTTCTCTGTTTCGATTCCTGGGTGGGGCACGTACATTTCGAGTGCGCAGTCGATTAGGTTTTGGAGTGTGATACCTTTGCTTTCAAGGTAAGTTAGTAGTGGTGGGGTTTGGTTCTTCATGGAGGTCAACCTCTCTTTTTAGAGGTAGTGTCTGTTTTAAGTGTTGTGTGAAGTGGGTTACCGTAATACTTATATGAAAAGGTTGGATAAACCAACCAAATAATTAGTGTGATAATTTGCTGAACATCAAGAAAAGAAGCTTTATTTCAGTCAAAATTTTACTGGAAGGCAAGTTATCTAAAAGATTGAGCAGGAAAACTAATTATTTATGTTTATATGTTTCTAAGCTAACTGCTATTATGTTTAGCCAAAATCATGTTCACCTAAAACCCAAAACGCAAAATAATGGTTAAGGGTGAAGATACATAGGAGGAAAAACTGTATGAAAGTTGTTGCTTCATGGAGCGGCGGAAAAGACAGCTGCTACGCATACTACCTGGCCACCCAGCAAGGCCATCAAGTAATTAACTTGTTAACTATGATGATGAGCGAAACCAAATCAAACTTCCACATGATACCTGTAGGCATCCTCGACGCTCAAGCCGAAGCCATCGGGATACCCTTGATAAAAAAGACAACCTCAGCACAGACCTACGAGAACGACTTCAAAGCAGTCCTGCAGCAATGTAAAGCTAAGGGCGCTGAAGGCTTAGTCACAGGCGACATCTACGAAGTTGCTGGGCCACGAGGAAGGCTGGCTTGGACGAGTCTGCAAAGAAGTCGGTTTAACACCTGTAAAGCCCCTGTGGATGGGTGACACAAAAAAAATCTACCTAGACTACCTCAAAACCGGGTTCAAAGCAACCGTGGTGCGCACGAAACTGGACCTTTTGGGCGTGGATTGGTTAGGTAGAACATTGGATCGAAAGTTCTATGACGACATCCTAAAACTCGGCAACGTTGACCCATGCGGGGAAGGCGGCGAATACCACACCGTAGTCACCGACGGACCCACCTTCAAGAAAAAGATTGAAATTCAAGAAACACAAAAGCATAAGCTTGAAGGCGGCTTTGGATACTTGGAAATTAAAAAATTCAAAGTTGTGCCCAAGTAAAGTAGTGCAGAAACTCCACATGGATGTACTGATTGCGAATAACGAGTTAAAAGCAAAAGCTTTCCTAGATGAAATCGAAAGCAAAAAACCCCTCTTCATCTGCACCATAGCCACCACAGAAACCGCGAAAATCCCAGGTTTATCAGCAGCTGGGCAAAATCCAGATTTTACTGATTTTACTCCGCCCGCAGACGCAGAACTGCTTCTGTTGGGTAAATGCAAATCCATCGCAGGCGTCCCAATAACTCCTGATGGAATTCCGACACCAGGGTTGATTACGATGTCGGCATTGCATTTAGCGGACATTCCCGTGCTGGTTGTAAACGGCGGAGTGAAGGTTAAACCGCAAATTCCCTACGTGGATTTAGGCGGCAATTCTGGCAGAGACATCCGAATGGGCAATTCTGTCGATAACGTGGAGGAAGTTATCGAGCGAGCCAAGATTCTTGGGGAACAATTAGCTAAAGTGTCGGATTACTTGGTTATCGGTGAGAGCATTCCGGGCGGAACCACTACAGCTTTGGGTGTTCTGTCGGCGTTGGGTGTGAATGCGCAGGGAAAAGTCAGCAGCACCCTTCCCGAAAACCCACATAGCTTTGAAGGCGGAAGTTGTTGCGGCAGGCTTGAAAGCTGCAAACGAAAAATTCGGTAGTCTCGCAAAACAACCCCATAAAAGCAATTTCCTGCGTAGGCGACCCCATGATGGCTGCCATGGCTGGCTTAGTTATCGGCGGAGCAAGGCAAGCGCCTGTTCTGATGGCTGGTGGAACCCAGATGACTGCGGTTTTAGCGGTAATTAATGCTTTGGAACCCGAGGCACTCTGCAATGTGGCTGTTGGCACGACAAGATGGGTTGCAAAAGACAAGAACTCCGATATTTGCGGCATAGTTAAGCAGTTCTGTGACGTGCCAGTTTTAGCAGCTGACTTAGATTTTGCTCCCTCAAAATATCCTGGCCTAAGAATCTACGAAACAGGATTGGTTAAGGAAGGTGTGGGAGCAGGCGGCGCATCGATTGCTGCGATGGCCAAGCTTGGCGGCGCGGTCACGAAGGAAATTCTTCTTAAGGAGATAGAGCGTAATTATGCTCTACTGATGGGCATAAAGTGACAGGGCTTGGTCGTTAAAGAACTAAAGAACCTCTTCTCTTTCCTAACCGTTTTCCCAGTAGCCATGGACAAGGACTTGCTCACTGACTGCGCCCGCAACATGTGGGCTTTCCCATTAATCGGCGCGTTCCTCGGTTTGTTGGCGGGATTGTTCGGTTGGGTGGCTTACCATTTTCTGCCCGACATCGTGGCAGGCGCTTTGGTGTTGGCTGTGCTGCTGTGGATGACTGGGTTGCATCACATGGATGGGTTGCTGGATTTCGGCGACGGCGTCATGGCGCATGGCACATTTGAACATAAAATTGAGGTTATGCATGACCGGTTTACGGGTGCAGGAGCTATCGGCTTGGTTTTGATGACTTATTTAGTTACGGCTTTGGCCTTCGGCGTACTCGGCAGGAATGTGTTTTTTGGGAATTTTGCTGTTCCCCTGGTTTTTCCCGCCTTAATCGTGGTTGAGTTGTGTGCAAAGTTGTCGATGGTGGTGGCTGCTTGGGCGGGAAAATCTGTTCATGAAGGCATGAACTCGCCCTTTCTGGAAGCCATGCATGGACAGCGGCGGCAATTGGCGTTTGATTGCGGCGCTGGTGATTTCTTTGGCGATTGCTCTGCCGCTGCTGCGTTGGGCAGGTATCTTCACCGTTCTGGCGGCTGCAATTACAGGTTTAGTTATGGTTGCTGTTGCGCACAAGCACTTCAACGGCGTCACAGGCGACGTGTTTGGCGCCACAAACGAGTTGACGCGGATGGTTTGTGTGGTTGTGTTGTTGGCGGCGGTTGCATGGGTGTAGTTGCGCTGGTTATGGCTGGCGGCAAAGGAACCCGCATGAAACTCGCCGAAGAAAAACCACTCATAAAAGTCTGCGGCAAACCCGTCATCGAATACGTGCTCGCGGCGCTGAAGGAGGCTAAAAAAATTGATTCCATCATTGTCGCCACATCCAGTTGCACACCTAAAACAACCAAACTAATGAAGCATTTCGGCGTCAAAGTTCTTGAAACGCCCGGCAAAGACTACGTTTCCGATATGGGCTATGCCGTCCAAACTCTTAAGCTCGGCGTTTTCTTGGCTATCGCAGCTGATTTGCCATTGGTCAGGGGCGAAGTGCTCGACGCCATCGTTGAACGCTACGAACGCTGCGGCAAACCTGCTTTGACGGTTGCGGTTCCGCTTGAAACCAAAGCTAAACTGGGCATGTGCATTGAGTACTCCTTCAAAGTCGACGACAAAGATGTGGTGCCTGTCGGAATCAACGTTATCGATGGGCACAAACGGTACGGCGACGAATGGCTTGACCAAGACATCTGCCTACTGAACCATGACGAACTTAGCCGTGAACATTAACACCTGTTCAGGAACTGCAAGCTGGCAGAACGATTGCTGTCTGAAAAAAATTAAAAGATACTGCTTACTTGGCTCTTTCCTGTATTAGCACTGCCTTTTTTACATGCTAATGAGTCCAGAAAACGCCATGGACCTACCCCTCTATAGTTTCTGCAATGAGCCTCTATTAGGATCCAAATAGGTTAGCGGCGTAAAAGCTGAATGATGGCTGACGCAACAAAAATAAGTAACCAGATGCTCAAGGTAAAAGTGTATGACGCCTCCACAAAAAGGATTCAAAACAGTAGACGAGTACATTGCCTCTTTTCCCCAAAAAGTTCAAGCAGCTCTACAGCAAGTAAGGCAAACCATCAAAGAGACTGCGCCGCAAACCAAGGAAGTCATCAGCTACAGCATGCCTGCCTTCAAACAGAAGGGCATCCTAGTTTGGTTTGCAGCCTTCAAGAACCATATAGGATTTTTCCCAAAAGTGTCAGCTATGGAAGCCTTCAAAGACAAACTATCGGGCTACCAAACAAGCAAAGGCACAATCAGGTTCCCTTTAGATGAGCCAATCCCAGTTGACCTTGTCCGGGAAATAGTGAAGTTCAGAGTCAAAGAGGACCAGCGTGGTAATTGACTTTATGGTTCAGCTTTCGTTTGCTTGCTAGTTAAGACTTCTTTTAGTGTTGCCTGCATCTTTCTGGCGTCAATATCCAAGATTGGCGATTCACAAATCATTGTCGGATGCAACCCAAAATCAACAATTACCTCCGCTAGCATTCGGAAGTCAGGTCCGTACCGTTCTTCGTCGAGGGTGTGGTGGCGTTTTTCTCCTTGGCTTGAGAACTCGATTTTTGAGAAGTGGCAATGCATGCTCCGCAGCACTTCGGTGCCGAGTTTCTGCTCGACTTTTTCTGCTATTGCTTGGAAATCCTCGACTTTTTTGAGAGTTCCTTGATGCAGCGCATGCAGGTGTCCCCAATCGACGACGAGTTGTGTGCCTTCGACTTCCTGGTTAATTGTGAGGATTTCGTCTATGGTGCCCACCTGGAATTTTCTGCCCATCGTTTCAGGCCCAAGCTTGACTTTTAAACCCAGAGTTTTCATTTCTGCACTGACTTCTTTGAGTGCGATGAGAGCATTTTTGAAGGCAAAACTCTTCTCCACCTTGCCATAGAAGCCTGTGTGAAAAACCACCACGTACGCTCCCATCCAATCCGCCGCTATGGCGCATGCGATTAAACGGCGTTTGCTAGCTTCCACAACTTCCTTTTTGCCCGACAAGTTAATGAAGTATGAGCCATGCATGCTGAGTTTGACGTCGTTTTTTCTTGCTTCTTCGCCGAGTTTTTGGGCGTCTTCCTGTTTCACCTGCGGTTTTGGTCCCCAGCGGGAAGCTTGGTACTCGAAGGCGTCCAGTCCCTCTTCACGCAGAAGCTTTGGGACGTCAACTGTCGTGGCGCCCATGAGCCGAAACATTGGTGGTACGCCTGCCGGTCCAAAACGGGTGTGCTCGGTCATCTAATCCCTTCCACCCTTAAGGTTAGGTTGGCAATAATGTTTTCTCTTAAACGCGATGATGAACGGGAAAGTTAGAACATTTGCATTATATGGATTAAGCCGCCAGTAACTATCGCGGTTGCCCAAATTATCAGGGTTGGCAGCATGAATTTTTTTGCTCGAATACACCTCATTTGTGAGGATGAATAAGCGAGCCACAACCCTATGTAAGCAAAGCCTGAAATGATAGCGACTGAACCTACGGTAAAGTGCGACCAAGAGTTGACTGCATAAGCTGGTGATAGAACTAATATGTGCCCTAAATGATGCGCAAAAGAAGGAATCATCACAGTAAGGACAAATACCATTTGAAGCGCTAACGCAAAGGTTGCTAAAATGCCGTGCCGCTGAAGGTTCTTTTTAGTGTTTATCCCCTTGACAAGCGGCAGCCCCAAAACTAGCAAAAACAAGATGACTACTGAAAAAGTCAGAATAACATTGCCGAGCAAGTCAAGAGGCATCAACCGAGCTAACGCCTTTAAAGAAAACGAATGACACAAGTTCTTAAGGATTCTTATACCATGCTTTCACTGTCGAAACCGACATAACTAACCTGTTCTACCAAAATATTCGTGTTAACGGCTAATACTCCGACAATTTGGATAATCGCCGTGTTTTAAAGAAACTGGGTTATTGTTGGAATCGACACATAAAAGTGCACATAAACCGCTATGGCTAGGATTCCGACAGTGATAGCCAACAAAGCATAGTCGCCTCTGTGCAGCTTGAGCAGGTAGAGGTTGGTGCGTTTCTTTGTGGCGCCCCAAGCCCGCGACTCCATTGCCTCCGCCAACTCCAAGCTCCTGCGAATCGCACTGACAATCAAGCGGGATAAGCACAGGCACATAATTCCGAATTCTCTTAAGCAAACCGCCCTTCTCCAGTTCCAATCCTCGGGCTTTCTGCGCATCCATTATCGTTTGGGCTTCCTCCGCTAAAACAGGAACAAAACGTACTGCGGTAGTGAACGCGAAGGCAAACTCGTAGGGCACACGCGATTCTTCCAATGCTAAACCTAAGTGGTCTGGCGAGGTGGTTAAGAAGAAAACCGAGAACGACTCAACAAGCACGACGAAGCGCAGAGTCATTGCAGCCGCATTCTCTACGTTGAAAGCCGTTAAATGGTAGCCCGAAGTAAAATAGGTCGTTCCAACGTTGACAACAAAAATAAATATCGCCAGAAACGCAGCTCCACGCAACGAACGCAGCCACTGCCTCTGAACACGCGCTAACAGAACAAAGGGAATCTGCATAAAGAACAAAACCAGCAGGGGAATAATCTGGTAAAAAATAATTGCAACCACGAAGATGGCGATGACATAGACGAATTTGATTCTGGGGTCTAGGTTGTGGATTGGAGAGTGGACTTTTCTGAACCTTAAGCCGTCGAAAACGCTCATTTCAGCCTGTTGCTCTCCTTGGCTTTCAGGATGATTTCTTTAGCTTCGTAAATGTCAATGACATCTTTGGGAAAACCCAGCGGCGACAGCTTGGTGAAGACCTGTGCTATCTGCGGTAGAACAATCGACGACAACTCCAGCAACGCTGGGTCAGTTAGAATCTCTTTGCCCTCGCCGTCGGCGACGATTTTTCCTTCCTTCATCAACACCACACGCGGGTTGCATTCAGCCACAAACTCTACATCATGGGTAACTGTAACAACGGTTTTTCCTTGGGTTTGCATCTGCATTATGAATTGACGCAATCTCTCCTTCTGCTCATGGTCCTGACCGATGGTGGGTTCATCCAAAATCAAAGTCGATGGGTCCCAAGCCAAAACAGAAGCCAACGCAACCCGCTTCCGTTCACCACCGCTAAGTAGGAACGGCGAAGTTTTGCGGTACTGAGTTAACGATAAAAGATTTAAAGCCCATGTGACCCGCTGCTCGACGACTTCGGGTTGGAAACCGAAGTTTTTGAGTGCAAACGCAATTTCTTCTTCCACGGTTTCGCTGAAGAGTTGGTGGTCGGGGTTTTGGAAGACGAAGCCGACGTTTCGGGCTAAGGCTGCAACGCTTGACTTGGTGGTTTCAACGCCGTCCACGAGAACCTTGCCCTGCGATGGCTTGAGGAGTCCGTTGAAGTGTTTGACAAGGGTTGATTTTCCCGCTCCGTTCTGCCCCATTATGGCGACGAATTCGCCGTCTTTGATGGTCAATGAGACGCCTTTTAGGGCTTCAACTTTGTTGGGGTAAGAATAGCGGATGTCCTGTACCTCAATCATTGGGGCTTTAGTGCCTCCAGCAGTTGGTCAGCCAATTCCTCGGACGAGAGCGGGGTTTTGTCGTTCAGGTTTAAGCCCTCTTTCTTAAGCATCTGATAGAGCAGCGTCGCCTTTGGGATTCCAACCCCCATCAAACGTGTCTCCTCGCTGCTGAGAATTTGTCTTGGGTCACCTTCAAAACGGACTTTTCCCTCATCCATAACGATAAGGTGGTTCGTGTACTTGGCCGTCAAATCCAGTCGGTGCTCGACAAGGATGACGGTGATTCCCTGCTCCTTGTTTAACCTGTAAGATTACCTCAAAAATCTTCTCGGCGCTAAGCGGATCAAGAAATGAGGTTGGCTCATCTAGAACTATGACTTCTGGCTCCATGGCTAAGACCGAGGCAATTGCAACCCGCTGCTGCTGTCCCCCAGAGATTTCGTGGGGAGAGCGCTCGCGTATGTCGTAGATGCCTGTTTGGTTCAGTGCCCAATCGACTTTTTTACGCATTTCTTCACGGGGAACCCCAATGTTCTCTAAGCCGAAAGCGACGTCTTTTTCGATGGATAGGGCGAAGAGCTGGTTTTCTGGGTTCTGAAAAACTAAGCCCACATGCTTAGCCATCTCGTAGGTGTGATGTTTAAGTGTGTCTATTCCAGCGACTGAAATTTCGCCTTTTAATTCGCCTTGATAAAAATGCGGGACTAACCCGTTGAAGCATCGGCATAAAGTTGTTTTTCCGCAGCCGCTTGGACCTGTAATTAAAACAAACTCCCCCTTCTCCACCTTAATCGAAACATCCACTAATTGAGGGTTTTGATGGCGCCTGGATAAGTGTAGGTGAGGTTTTTTGTTTCAATTATAGCCATATTTTTTGTGCCTGCTCACCTTAAGCGTGAATGTTTGCTCATTTAAGCGTAGCTACGCATTTTTGGCTATTTTCTGCTTTAGAAGTACAAGGCACTGTTTGAGGGCTTCTTGGATTTCGCCTTTGCCGCTGACACCTGAAGCCATCGCGTGCCCTCCGCCGACGCCATTCAAGAACTCGCCTAGCGGCGCTGCAATGTCCACTCCCAAATGCACGCCCGCCTGCTCAGTAAACTGGCGTGTGCAACGCAGACTCAACTCAACCTTCCCATTCTTCTTCCCCGCCACAGCCGACATATGCGCCCCCAAATCAACGAGGGCTTTGGCAGCGGGCGCCTGATAAGCACTAACATGCGAGAGCGCAATAATCCAGCCTTCAACCTTCACGATTTTTGCCCTTTTACACGCCTTCAACTTAGCAACCCGCTCAGAAGGGTCAATGGGTAGGGCAAACAGCGCCAGCGTCTGCTGAGCATCTATCCCCTTTACAACCAGCTTAGCCAAAATCTCAAAGGTCGGCGAATTAGCCAAAGCAAAATGCCTCGTATCAAACGCTATCCCAACAAACAGTGCCTTAGCCTCGTTGAGGTTAGGCTCGACTCCTGCTTGGGCGAAAAGTCGATAGATTAATTCGCAGTTCGCAGCTGCTTTTTCATCTATAATACAGACTTTGCAGATTTGCATCGTTTCAGGGCTCGGTGCATGGTGGTCGATGATTATTTTTGGAGAGGGTGATTTCCTTATCAAATCAGCAGATTCGTCAAGCTGTTCAACGGTGTTCATGTCTAAGAGTACTATGGCTTCTGCGGATTCAATGTTGGGTTTAAGGTTCACAGTTATAGGCATATGCTCAAACAGCAGCTTAGCAGGCTTGTTCACGCCCTGCGGACAGCCAATCTCGATGACCGCTTTTGGCAAAAACCGTTTAAGCAAACCCTGCAATGCGTAAGCTGAACAGATCGCGTCAGCGTCAGCACTACGATGACACAGTAAAAGAACAAAAGAAGTATCCTTCAAAACATCTACTAATTCTTTGAAGCTCATTTTATCTTTCTCAAAAAGTTTTCTGCAGCCTTATGTGCTTGGTTTACTGCTTCTTTAACCAAAGCGTCAGCATCAACATCTTTTGTTTTGGATACTAAAATAAGGTTGATTTCGACGGTTACATTCACTGGTTTTGACCCGTCGGCTTCCACGCTGATGTCTAAGCGGTCAATGTCTTTTAGGGAAACTTTGGATAAAACGTGTTTTCGGGCGGCGTCTTCAGCGGTGGAGCAAAGGGTTTCAATTTGCTCTGTGGTTAGCTCTGGAAATCCGAGCTCACCCACAAGCATCCACCTTAAGATAAGCTTTGACCTGAAACTGGACTTAGGTCTTCCTGCAGTTTTGTCTGTGCCTCTTTAACTTGGCTGCGTATACGTTCTTCCTGCCTAGCCATAACAGTGCTTCTTGTATCCAAAAGCGACTTACGCTCCGCAAGTTCCTCAGTCACTTTTGGTTTTTCTGCCTTAACCAGCAGTGAACCAATGGATTTGTAGATGACTGCATCTGCCGCGGTCTTCTCCAGTTCAGCCAGTGTCTGTTCGACTTCGGTTTTTTCCATTTCAACCTGCTGTTTCTGCGCTAAAATCGACTGCAAGGTTTGTTGCAGTTGTTGTAATCTAAGAAGCCTTTCTTGAACGTTAGGCGGTAACTTTGAAATATCGTCACTCAAATTGATTCCTTCCGTACCAGAAATGGCATGTGCTCTTAATTAAGCATTTCCAACACATGCCAACGTTAGCTAAAGCTTCTAAGGACCTGTTGAGTTCCAATAGTAAATATGTTGATAATTGCCACTAGTCACTGGGTAGGCTGGGTCATCGTACACTATGTCCAGTTTAGCACCATAGTAGCTTAACAGCATGCCTGTGACGACTCCAACCTGCTGCGTTCTGTTATCAGTCAGCCAAAAACCCCAGATGGTATCATTGGGGTTGCGCAGGCCCCACCCAAAGTTTTTAGGCAGCACCAATGCGGCTTCTGGACTGCTTAAATCGGGCAAGTTTCTTGGTTGTTATGTCGTTCCAGAATCTTTGGAGGCCCTTGAACTGGTCGTTGGTGAGGGTTCCGTAGGCGCTTCCGTTGTAGGGGTAGTTGAATACGGCTATGTATTTTGCTCCTGCCTCGTAGGAGGTTAGCATTTGATTGTAGATTTGGTCTCCGCTGTCAAGGTATGGCGGCACATCATACTTCCAGGTAATCATTGCACCCCACTCTTTATCCTGCAGCCGCGCTGCTCCCTTAACTAAAGCAATTTGCTCGGGCACACTGTTGTTCCACCCTAACTCAGCAAACATTGTGCTGTACCCTCCTAGGTAATCCCACCAGTACAAGCCGTAGTCAGAGGTGAAAGTGGGGATTCCAACTGCTGTTAGGTTTTGGATTCCTGGGTCTTCTTTGAGGACGTTTTTTATGAAGAAGTCGGCTTCTAAATTGTAGTCGTCGGGTGATGGTTTAGTTCCGTTGGTCATGTAGTTGAGTAGTTTTAGGTAGATGTCGTAGAGTGCTTTTGCTGCGGGAAAGTCTGCTTGGCTAAAGTTTTCTCCAACCATTTGGTAGAATTGTGTCCATGCAGCGTCAAGTTGGATTCCGCCTGGCTCGTCGTTGTAGTAGACGCCTAAGAATTTGTTTCCCCACCGCTCAGTCCAACGTTGCTTTATGGCGTCGAGTGATTGTTGCTGCCAGAACCAGTTCCAAGTGGAGGGGGCATAGGCGTCTTTGATGCCCATGTTTATGATTACGCTGAGGCCGTTTGCGGCGGCGTAGTCGCAGATTTCCTCTACGCTTGTTTGGTTTTCGCTTATCGGGTTTCTGCCAACATCCAAAATGAATAGGTTTGTGTAGCTTTTTACTTTGTCAATGAGTACTTTGGCTTCGGCAGTAGTGTTTCCGCCAAAAGCAATGCCAACGTAAACGTTGGGGTCGGCTTTAGCTTTAACTTGGCTTTCATTAGAGTACGACGCGTAAACTGCTAGCATCGAGACAGCTAAAATCACTATCAGGCAGGCTGGAATCAGAAGTTTTCTAACCCGATTGGAGCCGCTCATGCTCAAGCCTTACTATAGAATGTTCACTTATCCATGCTTAAGCTTTACCATAAAACACCCTAATTTAACCATTTTTTTAAAAGAAATAACGTAAATAGAGCGGTTAAGCGAGTTTAAGAAAATATTGTGAAGTCTTTTTAAGCAGACCAAACATTAACCAACAACAGAAACAGGGGCGAAAACAAGTGGAACGTGCCAAAGTCGTAAAAGAAGAATTGCAAGAACAGGACAGACGTTTTCTAGCGGTATATGTAGAAGCCAAAAACTCAATCATGATAATGCTCAGCGAAAAAGATGATAAGCTCGGAACCCTGGCGATAGCTGTTCCCAAACCCAAAGACCTATTGGGCTCGGTGACTTCGTCGGTGCTTTTAGGCGATAAAAACGTGATTTCTGCAAGGATGTTTGCCGAGTATGTGGCTACCAAGAAGGGCAAAATCGCCATGGTCTCCGTTTACCTTGAGACAGTTACTGAATTGCAGGCACAGTCGTTCTTCATGCATTTGATTGATAAGTTAATTAAAAGTAACCAGAAGGAGCCAACAGCAATCTAATCTTTCCAAATAAGTGACTCCTCAATGATTTGTAAACTAACAAACATCCATTTCCAAGCCATTTTAACCGTCGTAAACGACGCCGCCATCGCATACAAGGGCAAAATTCCCGTTGACAGATGGAAAGAACCCTACATGCCCTCGCAAGAACTCGAAGAAGAAGTCCGAAGCGGCGTACAATTCTACGGGTACATAGAAAACGGCACTTTAATCGCGGTTATGGGAATCCAACCTGTCAACGATGTCACTTTAATCAGGCATGCATACACACTGACGAGTCAGCAGCGGAAAGGAGTTGGAGAAAAACTCCTAATCTACCTGCTCAAATTAGCCAGAACTGACAGAATTCTTGTCGGCACCTGGGAAAACGCGCAGTGGGCAATCAAATTTTATGAAAAACATGGGTTCACGCAGCTTTCTAGGGAAGAAACAAATAGGCTGCTAAAGAAATACTGGCGCATTCCTGATCGGCAAGTTGAAACCTCAGTAGTACTTGAACATAAAAGGGCAACCACGATGAAAACACTTATCCTAAAAGTTGACCCAGAAAACCCAGATTCAACAAAAATTCAGGCGGCAGCAGAGATAATCCAGAAAGGCGGGTTAGTGGCGTTTCCAACTGAGACGGTTTACGGTTTAGGCGCAGATGCACTTAACCCAGCCGCTGTGTTGGCGCTTTTTGAGGCTAAGAAGCGACCGCTGGATAACCCGCCAATCATCCATGTGGCAGACCCCAAGGAAGTTTACAGGTTAGTTAAAGAGGTGCCAAAAAAAGCCGAGTTGCTCATGAAGCAGTTTTGGCCTGGACCCCTAACCCTTATTTTCAAACGCTCAAACATGGTGCCGCAAGTAACCGTCGCAGGCTTGGACACCGTTGCTATCCGTATGCCAAAACACAAAGTAGCCCTAGAACTAATCAAGCAAAGCCGCTGCCCCATTGCAGCTCCAAGCGCAAATCTCGCAGGCAAACCCAGCCCCACCACCGCCCAGCACGTCTATGAAGACCTAAACGGAAGAATAGACGCTATCCTCGACGGGGGCTCCACGAACATCGGCGTTGAATCAACCGTTGTTGACTTAAGCGTTGACCCGCCGATGCTTCTTCGCCCAGGAGGGACAGCTTATGAAGCGTTAAAGGAAGTTCTTGGGGACCTGAAACTTCATCCCTTCGTGCAAGCCGAACAAGAGCTTTCGCTGCATGAGGTTCGTTCTCCTGGAATGAAGCACAAACATTACGCGCCGAAAGCAGAAGTAATCCTTGTCGAAGGAAACGTTCCAGCTGTCATGGCAAAAGTCAAAGAGTTAGCTGAATCTTACAGGCTTAGAGGCGAAAAAGTAGGCATCCTCGCCACTGACGAAACCCAAGCAGCCTACAAAGCTCACGTAGTAAAATCATTGGGAAGCCGCTTCAATTTGGCCGCTGTCGCCCAAAATCTTTTTCGTTTACTGAGGGAAGTTGACGCAGAAAACGTCGACGTCATTATCGCTGAGGGTGTGCCTTCCGAGGGACTTGGTTTGGCAGTAATGAATAGACTCCGAAAAGCGTCAGGATACCACATAATCAAAGCAGAAGAATAAGTGCCTAATCATTTACGAATGAACGAAAGCATCTCATCTATACTTTTAGTGGCGACACACAGGACGCTGTCAGCGCCGCCGTAATAAACAAAAAGCTGATTATTCAAAACCACGTTGCCGCAGCTAAAAATAACGTTGGGAACCTTACCGAAGCGTTCGTAATCTTCTTTCGGAGCCAAAATATGCTCATTAGAACGGTACAGCACCCGCTCAGGATGATCCAAATCAAGCAAAGCAAACCCCAACGAGTACACTCGCTCAACATTTGCTCCATGATAAATAACTAGCCAACCTTCCTTAAGTTTAATCGGTGAACCAGCAACTCCAATTTTCGAGTTATCCCAGCCGTCACCTCTGGGCTTCATCACAGACATAATATCACACCATCTCTCCAAATCATCCGAGAAAGCTATGCAAAGGTCGGGCTCAATTCGGTGAAGCATAGCGTACCTGCCGTTTACTTTTTGGGGAAAAACCACCGCGTCTTTGTTGCGGATGCCTCGAAACGGCAACCTGCGAGGTCCCCAATTCCACTTTTTATGAAGAAAATCTTCCCTGGCAATGTTTGTTAGCGAAATCTGAAAGCTCTGCAAGTGTGCTTCTTCTTTGAGTGCCGTATAAGTCATTATTAGTTGTCCGTTAACTAGGCTTAACCTTGGGTCTTCACATCCGTCTTTTTCAGCATCTGAAGCTGGCTCAAATACGGGGTCAGGTAAACGTTCATCAAAGGTAAAGCCATCGTTGGATGCTGCGTAGCCAAGCCTTGAAACGCCATCGTTGCCGATTGCCCGATACAGTAGATGCACTTTTCCTTCAAGGTAGATTGCTCCAGCATTGAACACTTCTCGTGATTCCCACGCATGCTCAACTACTGGACGTAAAATTGGGTTACCTGAGAAGCGTTCCATAGGCATTTCCTAGGTTGAGCTGGGTATCGGCGTTTTTAATCCAAGAATTTCATCAAAGAATGCCCTTAGCGAGAAGAGTCCTATCAGTTTTCCTGTTTGGTCCGTTACAGGCAAATGGCGTATTCTGTGAGAGAGCATTATGCTTTTTGCCTCATTGAAAGAAGCTTCAAGCGACACTGTAATTATCCGCCTGCT
Source organism: Candidatus Bathyarchaeota archaeon (assembly GCA_963695285.1). Classification (GTDB taxonomy): domain Archaea; phylum Thermoproteota; class Bathyarchaeia; order Bathyarchaeales; family Bathycorpusculaceae; genus Bathycorpusculum. The sequence continues at coordinate 226,414 of OY968763.1, read as the reverse complement.
CATTACCTTACTTAACGGTTGGTCAGTGGATAATTTTTGAGCAAAAATACGGATTGCATCACGTTCAGTGAACATTCCGATGCACTTTTGTTCGTCGTCAATTATTACTATTGACCCAACGTGTCTGTCGTTTAGAAGTTGAACGGCGTCTTGAATGGTAGAATCTTCTTTTGCGGTAACTATTTTTTTGCACATTACATCTCGAACTTTAAGCATAGGTTCACACATTTCTTTAATCACATCCCAAAAATTAACTTGAAATCATTTTCCGCTCTTTTTTCGGATTGTTTTTAGTTCCTCCAGTTTCAACCGCGCTAAAAGATAGGAAACCGAAGATTCTCCTCCCTGATTCAAATTCACGCTGTTTCGGCATAAACCGTCAAAGCATCCTCCTGTTTCCGGGTTATACAGCATAGCATTCTCCATGTTTCTTCCCAAAAACCACTCAAAAATTACATTGGCCACTTTCAGGTAATCTTTTTCTTTTGTGGCGTAGAAAGCGTCAATAGCTGCTTCCACCATGCCTGATGCCTCCAACGGCTGCTGATCATGTAAAGCCCTTTTTCCGCCTCGTTTGTACCAGCCGTCGTTGCCTATGGGCACAAAAACACCGTTTACCATTTGGGTTTTAAGCAGAAAATCCATCGATTCCTCAGCCACATCCAAGTATTTTTGTTTACCCACCATTCTGTGCGCCGTGAATAGTGCTTGGGGTAATCTGGCGTTGTCGTAGGTGAGGTGGGGTTCAAACCATTGCCAATCTTCCTTAACTTGATCTTGGTAATGTTGAACGAGGCTATCTGCAAGTTTTTCGGCACTTACCGCCAAGTTGTTGTCGGGGACAGCTTGGAAATACTGGTAAAGCCCCAATATAGTGAAAGCACATGCTCTAAGAGACACTGTTTTCCAAACCCACGGCAGCCCCCTGTCAAAAACGTCCTTAGCAACCATCCTCATATCCTTAGGTAAAGCCGAGTTGACTGCGCATCCGCAACCCCAAAGTGTGCGTCCCATGCAATCGTCTGAGCCGTCAACATCAAGAAACCTGCGTTCATAACCCAGATAATTGTGGAAATTGCCATCGGGCTTTTGCATGTGGTTTAGAAATGCCAAGTAAACATTGGCTAACCCTTTCATTTCTGGATCGTTTTTTAGACGGTGGTATCTTATGCAAGCAATTAACGCTCGGGCGTTGTCGTCGGTTGTGTAGCCTTCGTTTCGTTTTGGAATACAATATTTTGCGTGTTGAAAAATGCCTGTGTCATCCGTGAAAGACCGCAGGTAATCCATCTTTAAAGGCGGAAGCCGAATGGCCATTCCTCCTGGGATTGCCTAGTTAAGTCGTCAAAGAGTGCGAGGTATTTTTTAGCAACCGAAGGCCAAGTGAACTTTCTACTGTATTGGTATGCTTTATGCTCCAGGGATTTTCGAAGCGGCTTATTTTCAATGATTTCCGTAACCTTTTCTGCAATGGAGGATGAATCGTTAAATTTGCAAAATACTCCTCGTCCTTCACCTAAAGCTTCTTTTGCATGAAGGTACGGAGTAGAAACGACTGCTTTTCCTGCAGCCAAAGCGCACGATAATGTGCCGCTGCTTACTTGGTTAGGCGAAAGATACGGTGTAATGTAAACGTCGGTTGCCTGCAAATAATTGAACAGTTCAGGCTTGGAGAGGAAACGGTTGAGAAATTTCACGTGCCCACGAAGCCCAAGGTTTTTAGCCATTTTCAAAAGCATGTTTCTGTAGGCTTCTCCGTCGGTTCTTTTAACTTGAGGATGCGTCACACCTAGCACATAGTAAACTATTCTGGGTTCTTTTTTGATTACTTCTGGCAGAGCTTGGATGACATGTTCGATGCCTTTTCCCTTGCTTAGCAACCCAAAAGTGGATAGAACAATCTTGTTTTTTAAACCTAAACTAGGCTTCACTTTAGCGCTAGACACCAAAGGCAAATCGGGGCATCCGTGGGGGATCAACTTTATTTTTTTTGCAGAAACCCCGTATTTTTTGACTAATTCACGTGTAGTTTCATTTAATACTACTATGGCTGCGCTTCGCTCGACAACTCTATGGAAAACTTCCTTGGTTTTACTCTCAAAATTTGGAAGAACCGTGTGAAGTGTTGTTGCAACAGGCTTTTTGAGTTTATCTAGAAACTCACAGATGTATTCGCCAGATTCTCCGCCGAAGATGCCGAATTCATGCTGGATATTCACAACGTTTACAGAGGATTGGTTGAGGAAATCTGCCATTAACACGTAGTCCTCGATGAAGTCGCGGCCAATCTTATGCTCGGTTGCTTCGTAAGCAGGTTTGAAAAGTCGGCGGCCATCGATAGAAATGACTCTTTGATCCTTCAACTTCTTTAGTTGACCAATCGAGTTGACTAAATCGGCTGTGAAGGTTGCTATACCACATTTTCTAGGCGGAAAAGTGCTCACATAAGCAACCTCATTAACACTACTTAACGTAGGAGTGCCTAGAAGAGACTTTGCCAACAATCAGAATCACGTTATATATTGAGGTTCGGCTGTCTTTAAGCACATGTGATTGTACATTGGCAGTCACAAAGGCGATTTTTAACATACTTTTACATGAAGTTTATATTTTGCCTTGATGATGCTTTAGTTCGAAGGGAGAGGGGTATGAAACGATTTCAACATAATCCCATACTAGAACCTATAAAAAATAATGCTTGGGAATCCCAAGCTGTGTTTAATGCCGCAGCGGTCTACAGTGACGGACTTGTCCACATTGTTTACCGAGCAATTGGCGCTGATAATGTTTCTAGGCTTGGCTATGCTACTTCCAACGACGGCTTCACCATCAATGAGCGATTTGACACACCAGTTTTTAACCCAACTAATCACGCCGAAAGAGACGGATGTGAAGACCCGCGCCTAACAGTCATAGGCGACCAATGCCTGATGGCTTACACAGCATACCGAAACCACGATTTCCCAGTCGTCTACCAAATTTCCTTGACAACGATCAACCTGAAAGATTTCGTTAACCGCAATTGGAATTGGAAAGAGCGGATTCTGCCTTTTCCGGGGGTGCGAAACAAAGACGCTGTTATTCTTCCAGGCAAAGTAGACGGCAACTACGTCATGTTCCACCGTATTGAACCGAGTATTTGCGTTGCTTACTCTGAAGACCTCAAAAAATGGCATGGCTTCAAATCAATAATGGAACCACGCGACAAGATGTGGGACAGCCTTAAAATCGGCGCGGCAGGAACACCCATCGAACTCAACGAAGGCTACCTGTTCATCTATCACGGTGTAGACGAGGCAAAGCATTATTCTCTTGGCGCTGCGCTTCTGGATAAGAGTAACCCCGAAAAAGTGCTCTATCGCACAGACAAACCCATCCTTACACCATGCGAACACTATGAATGCGTCGGCGATGTGCCCAATGTAGTGTTCAGCTGCGGAAACGTGCAAATCGACGACCAAGTCATAGTTTACTATGGCGGAGCAGACAAAGTGTTGTGCGGTGCAAGCTACGATTTAAACGAGTTGCTTCCCAAAAAATAACGCTAAACATTCGGTTAAGCAGTCAGTTGCTTAACTAGAAACCTTTTTTACAAAAATATTTTTCAAATTAGACATTCTGTAGGCGTAGCCCTGTAGTCACATATTTTTAAATCGTGGCTAATCTAAAAGATAGTTGTAAACCTATCATAAGTCATAGCTAAATCTAGAAAAAGAGCGAAAAGTATTCGATGTTGTAAACTGATTTTTTATCAGTCAATGGCTGTTGATGGGGAGGTGAAGATTTGCCAGAACATGAGACAGATGACATGGACAAAAGGAAGCCCGACTACATCAGCGAAATTGGATATAGGGGTATGCGAAGCGTAGATGAGAAGAGTTACTCAGAGGAAACAGAGGATGGGGCACAGACTAAGGAAGACGCTGATGAAGGGTGGGAAAATCAAAATCCTTCTCCTTTGGCTGGACGAATGTCTGGAACGATGGAGGAGCTTGAGAGGCTTCAAAGTTCAGAAGTTGTAACCAGCGACGAGGTCCGTGAATGCCTAAAAGACTCCCTTGATTGCTACCAAACCTGCACAGAAACCATAATAAGATGCATGACGATGGGCGGCAAACACGCAGACTTCAAACACCTAAACCTCCTCATGGACTGCGCCAAAATATGCAGCACAAACGCAGATTTTATGCTACGAAACTCAACTTATTCCCCCCAAACATGCGGCATAACCGCTGACATCTGCGATGAATGCGCAGACACCTGCGACAGATTTAACGATGATTTCATGAAGGAATGCGCCAGCATGTGCAGGCGTTGTGCGGAGTCCTGCAGAGAAATGGCAAGATAAGCCTTGCAACTTTTTTAACTCCATTTTTTAGGTGGTGATTGTTTGCCTCCAAGAGGCGTTGAAAGCGATAAAAGAAAACGGCAGTATGAACACATCAAGGAATCTGAGCTTAAGCGTGGAGCATCTGAAGAGGATGCCGAACGCATAGCCGCAGCAACTACCAATAAAACTAGACGTGAAAAGGGCGAGACCTAAAGCAACTCATTTTTCAGGTTTCGCTTCCAGTAAATAGCCTCTTAGAGTTCAAACTCTGGGAAAAATTTATATCTAAAGGTTTGATTGTTCCGTTTAGAATCCAGTAACTCAAAAGGAAATATTTGGTGAAAAATATGTCTCAAGGTGGAGGAAACATTCCAATTCTCGTATTAAAAGAAGGCTCAGGCCGCTCAAGTGGCCGCGAAGCACAAAAAAACAACATCATGGCTGCAAAGATGGTGGCTGAAGCAGTGAAATCAACGCTCGGTCCATGCGGCATGGATAAAATGCTCGTAAGCAGCATGGGTGACGTTGCAATAACCAACGACGGCGCAACCATAATGAAGGAACTTGACGTTCAGCATCCAGCAGCAAAAATGCTCGTTGAAGTAGCAAAAGCCCAAGACAACGAAGTAGGCGACGGCACAACAACCGCAGTCATTTTAGCAGGTGAATTACTCGCGAAAGCTGAAGGCTTGCTTGACAAAAACGTACACCCCACAGTAATAATTGAGGGTTACAAGAAGGCAAGTGAGAAAGCGCAGGAAATCTTGGATAAAATCGCAATCCCCGTCGCGTTTGAGGATGAAAAAACCCTCAGAGATGTAGCAATCACATCCATATCCAGCAAAAGCATCAACGTTGCAGAAGACCACTTTGCAAAAATAATTGTTGAAGCAGTAAAGCAAGTCTCCGAAAAAACCGGCGGCAAATACGTAGCCGACATTGATCTGATTAAAGTTGTTAAGAAGCATGGTCAAAGTCTAGATGAAACAGAACTCGTCAAAGGCATGGTATTAGACAAGGAAGTTGCAAGCTCAGGGATGCCAAAACTTATTGATGGCGCAAAAATCGCTCTCTTAAACGCTAAACTCGAGATTGAGAAAACGGAATTCGACGCTAAAATTAACATTGAAAGCCCCGACCAAATGAAGATGTTCCTCGACGAAGAAGAACGAATGCTCAAAGAAATGGTGACCGCAATTACCAAGTCAGGCGCAAACGTTATCTTCTGCGAGAAAGGCATCGACGACATGGTGCTGCACTTTCTGGGAAAAGCAGGCGTTTTAGCAGTTAAAAGCGTAAGCAGCAGCGACATGGAAAAACTCTCCCGCGCCACAGGCGGAAGCATCGGTGCAAGCGTAAAAGACTTGACACCTGACGCACTAGGCAAAGCCAAACGCGTTGAAGAAGTCAAAATCGGCGACGACAAACTAATCTACATCCGCGACTGCAAGAACCCCAAAGCAGTAACCATCGTTATCCGCGGCGCATCCAACCATGTTATCGACGAAGCAGAACGCAGCCTACACGACGGCTTATGCGTAGTACGCAACGCAATTGAAGACGGCAAAATTGTTGCAGGCGGCGGCGCACCCGAAGCAGAACTAGCCAAGAACCTACGCGCCTTCGCAGTGAAGGTTGGTGGACGCGAGCAGCTCGCAGTTGAAGCTTTCGCTGACGCAGTTGAAGAAATCCCGCTGACACTCGCTGAGAACGCAGGTTTAGACCCAATCGACATCATGGTAGCACTACGAGCACAGCACGAGAAACCAAACAGCCAAACCTTCGGCATCGACGTAACAACAGGCAAAATCATCGACATGTGCAAACAAATGGTCATTGAACCACTCCGCGTCAAACAGCAAGTCATAAAATCCGCAACCGAAGCAACCAACATGATACTGAAAATCGACGACTTAATCAGCATCAAAGGCGGCGGCAAGATGCCCCAGATGCCACCAGGAATGGGCGGAATGGGTGGCGGTATGGGAGGCATGGGCGGTATGGGCGGAATGCCCTACTAAAACAACCCAAACTTTCTTTTTCCTTTATTTAATTTTAAAACAAGTCTGTATTTTTTCGCTTATTGTATTGTTGAACTCTTTTTTTAGTGTAAACTTATATTGAGAATCGCTAGATTTATTCGGTGTCTTGGAGACTTCGCTATGAAGCACGTTAAGATTTCAGCGTTCGACTGCCCCGACGCATGGTTCAAAACGTTAAGTGCAATTTGGAAGGAGGGCGATGTTTTCCGAGTGGGTTTTGGCTCAGAAGAGACTGAAACTAGAAAGCTGAATCTTACAATCGAAATAACAAACCCTGAAAATCGACCACTTGTCAGCGATAAAGCGCCCTGCGACTTCAAGTACGTGCAAGGATACGCGTTGGAATATCTTTGGTGTGGAGAAAAACAAGAAGATGAAACCTACACCTACGGCAGTCGCCTAAATCATCCAGTTAACCAAGTTGAAGAAGCCATAAAAAGATACATAGAAGAACAAAGGGACAGGCAGGTTACGATGGTTATCAGGCTTCCAAGCGACATAAAAAAATACGGTGAAAACCAAAAGAAAAGTGAACCGCCCTGTTTAAGCCTAATTGACACAGAAATTCTTGATAACCGAATGCACTTTACTTGTTATTTTCGAAGCTGGGATGCATATGGAGGTTTGCCAGCCAATATTGCTGGATTGCAACTTTTTAATGAAGCATTCGTGAACGAAATAAACGAGCGCGGCAACCTTTCATTGAAAACAGGCAAACTAATTTTCCACTCAAAGAACTGCCACATTTATCAGCGGCAATTTAACCTTGTCAAGGAACTGTTCGAACCCAAAGATAGCTCAAAGAACAGGCTATCGAAAACGATGGGTAAAATCGAGAAAGAAGAGTAAATGGCGAAGGATTTGAGCGACAGACTAATCCGGTTGAGCAAGTGGGAAGAGTTCAAACGCATAGTCAACGAGTTAAAACCCGACTCCATCGTCTACAACATTGAACAAACAGGCATCTCAAAAAAACGCGAGTTCACCAGCCTGCGCCTCATTATCCCCTCGAAAAACTATTACGTTTACGTTGATTTTCCCAAAGGAGACGCCCTTAGAGAAACTGGAATCCCAATACGTACGGACTCAGTCGGAACCCGCTGTATAGAAGACAGCGACATAAGAGATTTCCTCAAAAAAGAGTTCGGCACGTTGCCTGTTTACTCTTACTGGATAACCTAGGCAGCTAAGGTTTTGTTGTTGGGTACCCCAGGTTCATCCAAGCCGTCATGCCTCCGAGGACGTTGCTGACGTTTTTGAAGCCTGCCCTCTCCAGCATGCTAACGGCGATGCTGCTTCTTTTTCCCACCGAACATGTGACTGCTAACGGTTTGTCTTTAGGCAGTGAATCCAGCTTTTTCTGGCAGGTCAACGAAGAATATGCGTTTTGCGCCTTCCACGGTGCCTTCTTCTTTCCATTCGCTTGGTTTTCGAACGTCCACAAGCAAAACTTCGCGCTTCTGCAGCTTCTTTTTGAGTTCGATAACTGACATCGTTCCAGCGCTGTTTATGGGTTTACCTGCTTCCTGCCACTCCTCCATGCCGCCGCACAGGTAGCCGCACATGTTGTCGAATCCCATTCTGCGCAGGTAGGTTGCCGCTTTATCCATGTCGGTTGGGCGCTCATGCACAAAAACGATGTATTGGTTGGTGTTAAGTATCCAGCCTGTGAACATGCTGGTTCCCTTGAGCCAAATGCTGAGCGCGTTGGGTATATGCGAGCCTGCATAAGCATAGGGCATTCTGGTGTCTATCACAATCATGTTTGGCTCCTGCATTTCTTCCTCAAAAACCTGAAGCGTTAAGGGTTTAGGATATGATAGTTCGCTTAGCAGAGGCGCACCGTTAAGGTTGTACTCTTCCATCTTTTTGAAGTACCGCGGCACCACTAACTCCTCGTTAACTGCCTTTTGGATAAACTCTTCTTTGTCTAACTGCAGGTACGGGTTCGTTTTTTTCTCGTACCCCACGGTGGTTGGCTCCTGCCCGCTTATGCCGTGACCGCAAACGCTTCCAGCGCCATGCGCAGGGTAAACGAGCAAGTGGTCGCCGAGCGGCAAAAGTTTTTCGTGAAGGCTAATGTAGAGTTTTTCTGCTTGCGTTCTCTGGGCAGATTTGCCATACAGATCGGTTCGTCCTACGGAACCAGCGAAGAGAGTGTCGCCGGTGAAAGCCATCAGGGGTTCGGTTCCTCCAGACGGATAAACTAGGTAGCATAGTGATTCGTTGGTGTGTCCTGGAGTATGCAGCACCTTGATTTTTACGCTGCCAAAGCTTAAGCTCTCGCCATCCGCGAGGTTGTGCTCGCCGTACTTGAATACTAACGCTTTGCTGTGGCCGATTTCTGCTTGGGTCATTTTCTGCAGTTCAAGCGAGCCTACTACGTAGTCTTCGTTTCGATGAGTCTCCAAAATATACTTGATTTCTGCGCATTCCTGCTTTGCAAGTTGGGCGTAGATTTCACAGTCACGCCGCGGGTCAATAACGACGGCTTCGTTCTCGCTGGACAGGTAGTAGCTGTTGTGGGCTAAGCCTTCAGACTTGATGGTTTGTAACTTCATTTTTCATTCCTCAAAAAGGAGTTTAGAATGGTGCCAATACCAAACTTTGCCTGTAATTACAAACAACTGAGACGATTTATTCCTTTCCAAAACCAGCCGCGGATGATTAACCCTTAATAACGAAAACGCCTAACCAATACAAGAGGAATCAGCTATGGGTCATAACATGGCGTCTTGGAAGCTTCTTGAAGACATGCTAATAACGATAAAGAAAAGAGGTGTAGCTATCCCAGCCAACGTTATGGAGGATTTGAGGGCAGCCAAATCAATGATTAAACTGTCCTGCATGGAGAACAGCGGAGGCGAAGCCATACAAAAAGCTGAAGAATATACCGCGAACGTGGAAGCTTACCTTGTAACTGAAGCGCAAAAAATTTTTGGTGAGGAAATTGTTGACCAGTGGCTTAGGCGCCTAGAAGAAGCCAACGCTGAAATCTGCGAAGAAAAAACAGAAGAAGAAAACAAATTCGTAACTGGCGTTCCCAGAGACCAAAAATGGGTCCGTGTGGAACCAATCAAGAATCTGTCAACCGAGCGAATCCAGCAAATCGCCAAAGAACAAAACCTCCAAGTTGACCAGCAAAAAGATGGACGGCTCGTGGTTTATGGTCAACCTGACGGCATTAAGGAATTCCTCAAAAAAATGACTACAGAAGCAGCCAAATAACTAAAACTTTCTCTATTTGCCGCGATAATTTAAATGTTTAAGCGATTTTTTGGTTCGATATGTTTTTTACGGTAAATCGCTAGTGCATACGTGGGACCGTTTTGGTGAAACTCAAAGGATTCCAAAAGTTAACTTTGTCTGACCAAGCCCTGCAAACTTGGTTTAATGCTCTGCAACTTGGCAAGCCCAAAATGGAGGATGTGCCGCTGCAGGAAGCGCTTCACCGCGTTTTAGTCGAAGAACTGGTGGCTCGGGAGGATTTGCCACGTTTTGACAAGTCAGCTATGGATGGTTACGCAGTGAAATCGGTCGATATAGTTGGCGCTTCTCAATCTAAGGCTGTGGTTCTTCAGTTAACCCAATTTGACCATGTGGACACAAAGCAAGCCAAGCAGGTTTGGACAGGAAACCCCATTCCCAAAGGTGCAGACGCTGTGGTTATGCTTGAACACACTGAGATGCGTGGTGGGGAACTGGAGGTTTGGAGCCAACTTGCACCCTGGACCAACGTTTCCAAGATAGGTGAAGACACCAAAAAAGGCGACCTCGCCATCAAAGCTGGCACCCGCTTGAACCCATATCATCTGGGGTTAGCAGCTGCTTTAGGCTACACCATGTTTAAAGTCGTGGCGAAACCAAAAATCGCCATCTTAGTCACCGGGAACGAACTAGCAGAATTGGGCACGCAGCGTTTACCGCACCAGATTTATGATTCAAACAAAACCATGGTCGCAGCCATGTGCCATGAACTTGGAGCACAAACAACCGACCTTGGCCTCGCAAAAGACAACACAGACGAAATCGCGGAAAAAATCCGCAGCGCCCTCAAAACCAGCGACGCAGTTATAACCACTGGCGGCACAAGCGTTGGCGGATTAGATTTGGTGCCTGATGCAGTTAACAAGCTTGGGAAACCAGGTGTAGTTGTTCATGGTGTGGCGTTGCGTCCTGCGATGCCCACAGCTGTTGCAGTGTTGGAAGGAAAGCCTGTTTTGATTTTGTCAGGTAATCCTGTTGCGGCGGTTATTGGGTTTGAAGTGTTCGGCAGACCCTTAATTTGCAAGATGCTGGGCATGAGCAAAGAGGAGCCAAGACCAATTGTTAACGCGGTTTTGGCGAGAAGAATCACAAGCGCTTTGGGAAGAAAAACCTACGTCCGCGTTCTGGTTACCCTGAAAAATCGCGAGTTGCTTGCTGAGCCAGTTAGCGCGAAGGGTTCAGGCTCCATATCCACCATGACCCAGAGCAACGGATACGTTATCGTCCCAGAAAACCGCGAAGGCGTAAGCGAAGGCGAAACCGTGGTTGTCCAAATGTTCGGCAGCTTGGAGGTTGCATAGCGTGTTTAGGAAACTGTTGACGTTTGATGAAGCAAAAAAGAAGATTGATGACCAGTTTAAGCCTGTTTTTCTGGGTGAAGAAGAAGCTGTTCTCTTGGAAGCTAACAACCGCGTGCTCAACGAAGACGTGGTTTCAACGCTTGGATATTCCGCCGTTTAACCGTTCAACCGTTGACGGGTACGCAGTGAAAGCCCAGGACACGTTTGGAGCAGACGAAAACAAGCCTGCTAACGCTGAAGGTTTCGGGCGCTGTGAGCATTGGTGAACTGTCAAATATCAAAGTTGGCGAAGGGTGAAGCGGTTGAAATCGTTACTGGAGCACCGATTCCTGAGGGCGCAGACGCAGTCGTGATGGTTGAAGATACTGAGCGTGAAGATGCTGATTTGCAGGTTTTTGGCGCTGTCACAGTCAACGAGAACGTGATGAAGAAAGGTTCAGACATCAGGAAGGGCGCTGTGGTGCTCAAGAAAGGTCAGGTTTTAGGTTCTTCGGAAATCGGTGTTTTGGCGGCTTTGGGGTTGACTCAAGTTAAAGTCTTAAAAATTCCCATAGTTGCAGTTTTATCCACAGGCGCAGAAGTAACAGAGCCTGGCAAACCGTTGCCGCCGGGAAAAATCTACGACATCAACGCCTACAGCATAAGCACCGCAGTCATCGAAAGCGGCGGAAAACCCGTTTACTTCGGGGTGGTTCCAGATGATAAAGCAGCGTTGGCAAAAGCGATGCAGACAGCAGTGGCTTCAGCAGACATGGTTATCACTTCAGGCGGCGTCTCGGTTGGTCCACGAGATTACACGCCGCAAATTGTGGATTCGCTGGGTACGCCTGGAATCGTTGTTTACGGAATAGCGGTGAAACCTGGCAAACCCACAACAGTCGGGTTCGTCGGGAACAAACCCGTGTTTTCGCTGCCTGGTCACCCAACTTCGGCTCTGCTGATTTTTTATTTGCTTGCAAGACCTTTGATTCTGCGTTTAGCTGGCAGACCTGAAACCGCCATGAAGATGGTGAGGGCTTATGCAGGAGCGCGGATGTTCAGTGCAAAAGGCAGAAGAACCTTTGTTATGGTAAAATTAGAGTTTGATAAGTCCTGCCGTTTGATTGCTGAACCCGTGGAAACTGGGGCTTCAGGCGCAATTACCACTTTAGCCAACGCTGACGGGTTTGTTGAGATTGCTGAGAACGAACAGTTTGTGGATGTGGACCAAGAGGTTGCGGTTTTTCTTTTCCGCGGTTCCGCCGCTAAAGCCTAACTTACTTTTTCAGCAGGATGTACGCGGTAAAAATCCATGTGAAGACAGCATAGCCAAGCATGCTTAAACCAACTAATGCGTTGCTGAAGCCCACTGAGAACAATGTGTCAAGTGAAAAAGCCGTGATTATGATGAACATGGCAGCGACTAACCAGTGTGTCCAAGCTCTTTTTGTAAAGAAGCTGTAGGCAGTTATCAAGCTGAGGATTCCTAGGAAAGCAAGATGTGGCGGAAAATTGGTCAAGAACAAAGACACCAGCAGAATTAATCCTGTGACTGCGTAGAAAGATAGGGATGCAAGTTCGAAGGGCTTGAAGGTTTTTAGTTTAGTTGCTAAGGACACAGTTGTTCGCCTTTACCTTAAGCAGTATGGGTATAATTAATAAATTTAATGTATTGGCGCAAACAAAAACTTCTGCGTTTGCTTTTGGGGATGTTGGAATCGCTAATACGGACCTACCCCTCTATAGTTTCTGCAATGATATGCTATTAGGATCCTAATAGGCTCCAAATATGATTTGTTGGAACGCGATTTAACAATTGACTGGCGGTTGCTAGGCTTATTATATTTTATCATCTATAAGTTAAAGTTGGAAGGCTGACAGTTGGCTAAAGCATCTGAATCCACAGTGGTTCTGACGATTGGGCACTCCACCCGAACACTCGAAGAATTCGTACAGTTACTGGAAGTCTACGGCGTAACCCTGCTAGTAGATGTCCGCACGGTTCCCCGCAGCAGACACAACCCCCAATTCAACAAAGAAACCCTCCCAGACACCCTCAAACACTACGGCGTAAGATACATTCACATGCCCGAAATCGGCGGCTTACGCCACCCAAAACACGACTCCATCAACATCGCATGGAAAAACAGCGGTTTCAGGGGCTATGCGGATTACATGCAAACCCCCGAGTTCAATGTTAATCTGTTGAAAATCGTGGCGTTGGCAAAAGAGAACCGTTTGGTGTTGATGTGTGCGGAAGCGCTGCCTTGGCGTTGCCACCGAAACCTCATCTCCGACGCCCTCGTAGTACGGCACGTTAAAGTCGAACATATCATAAGCAAAGACAGCACCATCAACCACCAACTCAACGAACTGGCAAACGTGGAAGGAACAAAAATCACTTATCCACTATACACAAAAGAAACCCTGCAGAGAACACTGGGAGATTTTGGCACAGGTTAATAGTTAACCCGTTGAAATCCCATAGTTTAAGCTAACTCGATAGGACACTAGCCTTCTCGCAAAAACAAAAACAGTATGAAAAGGCGAAAGGAAATGTCATTTGGAAAACTGTTATTATCCAAAATTCTGGAAGTTGCGGCGGGGTATATTTCACATGAATTTTGCCAAAGTCTAATGGCAAACACACCCATTTGGATTCCTATAGGCGCTTGGCTATTTGTAACCCTATTCATATTGGCAAAGTTGTAAGCTAAATCCGCTTCTTCTCAACTCTCTGTTTCCATTTTTAAGTTATTAGCTAAAAGCTCTTTTACCCATAATTTGTGCGAAAGAGCCAAAAAGCTAGCCCCGACATAGTTTTTTAACTTGCCAAAATTTCTGCTCTTTATCCTTTTGTTTACTGCAAAATGCCCGAACACTCCATCACACCACTCCTCCTTCGACATGAGTTTTCACTTAAGGATGTCCTTATGTTTGCGTATCTTTAAGAAGTGCTTTTGCTTTTTGTATCTCAGCCTTTATTTTCTTAATCTCTATCTCAAGCGCAGTTAGTTGTTTTTCATCCAACTCCACATGAACGTGGTTATCACTTTCCTTATCACTAGTCCCTATTCTTACTATTGCTAAAACTTCCCTACGAGGGAGGTAACTACTGCTGCCACATCTTACATCAACTCTCCATCTAAACGAGGAAATGTTTGGGAGAGCTTCCGATCGGTTTTTTATTAGATAGGTTTCGCTCTCGCCCCAAATACGTTTTAGTTGATTAATCAATATCTCAGTTTTTTCCTTGCTGAAGGCAAGTTTGTCTAGATCCTCTCGCAATTCTTCTTCTTTGAGTGTGTTCCCATATATGAAAAGAATTTCTCCAAACCTGGCTGCCCTAAAAGTTTCTGATGAATCTTTTAGTTCAAATTGTTTTGCTATCTCTTCCCATTTTTGATCACTAAAAGATTCAACGTTTACTTTGCGTAATTTTATCATCTCAAGAAAATCTGAAATTTTTTCAATCGGAATCTTATCAAATACACTTGCATCACTCAAAAAAGCGGGATGAACTAAATTTCCCGAGAAGAAATTAAGTGTAATTTCACTCATTCTTTATTACTCCTAACGACTTCCAGCTAGTGGGTTGTATGAGCTGTATGCCTTGATAGGATCATCAAAAGCTTCCCTTTGGCTTTCAATCCCTAACCTTACTGGTGAACCGATCTCGAGGCTATTCTCTATGGCTAAAGTTGCAAGCGTCTGGGGCTTTCCAGCATTTGTAATAGAATAGTTCTCTGCTCTTAGTGCCCTCGTTATAAATTCATTAGGGAGTTTCAATTTTACTGCGAATTCTTCTTCTGGTATTTGCATTTGGGACAGTTCGAGAAATTGAATGAATTTTTCCGCTAGATCTGCTGGGTTTTATCAATTCAATGCTAAGGAAAGTACCTTTTGTGCAAAGATTGGTTGCTCTAGCATTTATTAATTCAATAATTTTGTTTAAGCGAATAGATGGTATGTCAAAAATGGCACCTGAATGGTTTTTAAGATACGCTTCAAACTTCCCAAGTAATTTTTCAAACTCTTGTGGCTCTTCGATGGACATTAGCTTGTTTACTGTTTCATTTATCGGAAGATTTCGCTCATAGATATATTTTGGATAAAACAGTAATGCTCCTGTATGTGCTTTCGCAGGTTCAAACAAGCACTTCTATTTAGTCGGGTTTCCGTTCGAATGTCAGATCTTATTTCCAAGTGGTACCTGCCTTAAACGTAAAACTGTACATAGTGGCACCAATAAGCAAGACCTGAGAATTTAACTACGGTTATTTCTACATTTATCGATTCTGGGTTACAATGCACAAGTACTTTAGTAATTCCGAGTGTTTCCTATATTTACTTAGATTCGGTAACCCTGCAAGAATTATTTACAATGCCTGAATCTCAAAGAATCAAAGAAATAACTGAATCGCAATATTTTAGAATGAAGGGAGAAGCTCCTGAGGGAACAAAGGGTACTTATCACAGTTCGAGTGGAAAAATCTTTCTAGTAGAGGGCAAATGGTGCTTTTCAACCTTCATTCATGAATCTCTGCATAGCAGGTCTTCGCTATCTACTTTACCAGATAATTTTGAATTTATTTATGAAGGTATAACTGAATATTTAGTCGGAAAAATACTGGAGTACAAGTTTCCTGGTTGTTTTGATGAATGGTGCAGAATCAATTCATGTTTTAGTACCGCATACATTCGATATGTCAAGCCTTGGTTATATTTAGATTTAAAAAAGCTATTCGAGCCGATAAGAGACATCTATTTCGATATTAATGATGAAAGTCCTTTGGAGAAAATAGGAACTTATCTGCAAGAAAAATTAGGTGGCAATTTTGAATCAATCTTTAACTATGAAAATATGAGTATGGATGCTTTTGACAACTTTATAATAATGCTGGAAAATTCTTTTGGATCCACTTTCTCCAGAGGATTTCTTAAACACTGACTTAAGTAGAAGTTTACGTTTGGAGAGTTTGGAGTAATGTTAATTTTTAGGAAGTAATCATTTTAAGAGCTATGCTTGTGACTTTCCCATTTTAAATATATCTTTTCCATTTGTTGAGGATTCAGACGTATAGTCCATAAATATACTTTTGAAACTCCAATATCTTTAAGAAAAGAGGCAATAAAACCCACACTTTCCACTTATTTACCGATATCTCTCACAAAACAAATTAAGTATAATTTTTTATTGTTTTTGTAGTTTTGCTATGAAGAAGCCGTTGCAGTGGTGAATGTGTGGGTAGAGTGTTTTGCTATGAAGAAGCCGTTGCATTGGTGAATGTGTGGGTAGAGCCGCTGGCATTTGGTTAAGCCGATTAGTCCTGGCATGCCGATTTTGGGTTCAATGTCGACGAGGCTGAATTCTGGGTGTTCTTTGAGGAACCGCTCGATTATTCCCTCATTTTCTTCGAGGGTTATGCTGCAGGTTGAGTAGGCTAAGACTCCGCCTTTGGCTACTTTTTCGGCGCAGTTGTTAATCATTTGCCATTGGAGCTCGGACATGTTCCGAATTGAGTTGGGGCTCAGACGCCATTTGGCTGAGGGTTGCTTGGCAAACACCCCTGTGCTGGTACATGGTGGATCCAAAATTACAAGGTCCGCTTCACCCAACAGAGGCACAGAAACCATGGCGTCGGCAACTACGGGTTCGGCAATTTTGGTTCCCATGCGGGCGGTTTCTTTTTTCCAGGTTTTCATGCGTTTAGCAGAGAAATCCACTGAGTAGATTGCGCCTTGGTTTTGCATTAGCTGGGCTATGAAGGTTGTTTTGGCGCCTGGTGCCGCGCAAACATCAAACACGGTGTTGCCTGGCTTGGGGTTTGCGGCTTGGGTGGCAAAGCAGCTTGCTTTATCCTGGACGTAGAATAAGCCTTCTGCGTAGCTTGGCAGGGCATTTAGTGGTTTTTTGGATGATAAGACTTTGTAAGTGTAATTTAGGAGCGGGGTTTTTTCTAGTTCTACGCCTTCTTGGGCGAGCCTTTGCACGGTTGCCTCTTCGGCTGCGGCTAAAGTGTTGATTCGGATGTAGCTGGGCGGCGACTTCATGCTGCCATTCAAGAACGCGACTGCCTCGTCATGCCCAAAGAGCTTCAAACAGTACTCCACAAACCATGTCGGATGGAAGGTTTGCAGGCTGATTTTTTCTGCTTCACTTGCAGCTTCCATGATTGGCGCCAGGTTTTTAGTGAGTAAAAAGCCCAAGAACGGTTCGATTTCCCGCATGGTTTGCCAGCCCAATATGGCTCTGCCCATGCTTGCGACGTTTTCTGCTTCTTTTAAGTTAATTTTTCCCCAGTTCTTAACGACACGCGTCTGGTAAATGTACAAGCGTAGGAAAGCTTGGATGCCCATGGTGTACTCGCCGATTTTTTTGGGCGCCACCACTTCGTTGATGAATTTGTCGATTAAGTTTTTTCTTCGTTCAGTTTCAACTACTAAGCCGTAAGCGAAACGTATGGCGCTTGGGTCCTTGATACCGAGCTGTTTTACTGTCTTCATCAAGGCTGCTCGCTCGTTGAGCCGCCGCATTTCTATCCAGCTGAGAGTTTCTATGGCAACAGTCCAAGCGTCCCGCAACAAATCTATTTCACAGCTATGAAAAACACAGGTGCGCTTAATAAGAATTCAAAACTGGCAGCTATGTTACTGCATGTTAACAGCCACATATCCTTATGAACTATTCATTCGTGCTAGACCATCGTGTAAACTGGTTAGACTCCAAAATGTGGAGGTGACGTGTTTGTCAAGAAGGCGAAATAGGAACGAGGATATGGACACGGGCAAGGGTAAGATGACTGTTCAAGAGGCAGGTAAAAGAGGCGGCGCAAAGGGCGGTCCACGGGTTCGCGAACTCGTTGAAGAAGGCAGAGAGCACGAAAATGAGTAAATAATTCGTGGCAATTTCTTCCAACTTCTACCGGTGGAGGTGATTTGTTTGAAAGAAACGGCAAGAAGAGAAGCAAGTAGTTCCCGTCAGGACGTTTACTTGTGCCCTGAATGCGGCAAACCATTTGAAGAAGTAAGCACAACCGAGAGTCATCTACAATGACGTTTATGAAGTTCGCGTGAAAGCTTCACATGGCAAACCACACGAGTAAGTTTACGAGAAAATATAAGAACAATAATTGACTAAGGCACAGCTATTTCTTGTTTAGGTATAAGATTGTTCCTACTTGCATTCATGAAAAAGGAAGCGGTGCGTAGCAAAAATATCGCACACACCAGTTTATGCTACTTTTTCCTTAACCTAACTTAGAGATGGAATATTGAGTCAAATAGTAAACCGAAAGTGTACCTCTAAAACCAAAGCAGGTCAATACATGTGTGCTGAATGCAGTAAAATCTTCAATACCAAAAAAGAAGTTGACAGCCATCTCCGCGGAGCGCATGAGCTCTACTAAAACCAGTGAATGGTCGGTTCATCCTCAATTGGTAAAGTTAATGGAATTATGGACTTTTTCTGTTTTTTGTAGCCTTTTTTAGTCTTTAAAGCAATGGGTAATTTTGTTAGTTTTTTGTCAGTAGACATTTTAGTCTCTATGTTCCATATAGAGGCTAAGGTTAACTGGGGATGGCGCGTACTCTCTTAGATTACTGCATTAGCGAACAAACTAAACCTCCCGTTAAAGAGGAGGCTAAAGCGCAAGCGCCCGCCCAATCGCCTGAAATTCAGGGAACTGTGGTAATTAAGCCAAAAAAGAGGCAGCGCCAACCCTTCCCGCCAATAGCCCCCGCAAACCTGCCCCCATCGTACTTTGTCTCTGCTTCCTACGATGGACGCCAAAAAAAGGCAGTAATAAAGCTCTACGAGCCAGAGTCTGGGCAACTTTATTTTTGGTATGATAACACAGGACACAAACCCTACTGCCTAACCAACCTCTCAAAACAGGACATGGAAAAATTCGGACGAGTAAAAAACCACGAGGGCTTCGATAGCTTTCAGACCGAAAAAAAAATCGACCCCCTCAACGACAGAATAATTGAAGTGACAAAGATTGTGGCAAAAGACCCTTTAGCCATCGGCGGCAGACCGGCAGGCACCATAAGAGACATAATTCCTGAAGATTATCCCCGAGTTTTCGGGTGCAAAATACAGGATAGCGATACCAAGATTTGGGAGTCAAAAATTAAGTATTATCAATCATACATCTACGACAAACAACTTTTGCCTGGAATGATTTACGAAGTCAAAGACGGCAACCTTGCGCCTGTGGTGCTTGAGGAAGCAACCGAGAACCTCAACAAAATAAAAAGCCTGTTTAAAGAATGCACTGAGGAGGAACGCGAGTTTGCGGAGATGTGGGCTAAACTTCTCGAGTATCCAGCTCCCAAGTTTCGCCGTGCCGCAATAGACATCGAAGTTTATTCGCCCCTGTCAACGCGGGTTCCTGATTCGCGTGAAGGAGCGTGCCCTGTTATTGCCTGCTCAGTCTACAGTTCGGACGGCGAAAAAAGAGTGCTAGTTCTGAAGCGTGAGGGGATGCGGGAGGGGAACGTGCACTTAGCCGCGGACATCGAAGTCGAGTACTGTGAAACCGAGGAAGAGTTGCTCAGAAAAGTTTTCGATGTTCTCTGTGATTACCCTTTCATTTTAACGTTTAACGGCGACGACTTTGACCTCCGCTACCTAGCCCACCGAGCAGCAAACTTGGGCTTTAGCAAACGTGATGTTCCCATAGAAATCGGCAAACGCGTCTGCCTGCTACGCTACGGCATCCACCTGGACCTCTACAAATTCTTCTTCAACCGCTCCGTGCAAATCTATGCGTACGGCAACCGCTACAAAGACGTCACCTTAGCCGATGTCGGCAACGCGCTAATCGGCGTAGAAAAAATCCATCTGGAAAAAACCTTCGGCAACCTATCCTACAGCGAGTTGGCAGCGTATTGTCTGCGGGATTCAGAAATAACCTTCAAACTCACCAGCTTCGAAGACGACTCCGCTATGAAGCTGATGTTGGTTTTGGCCAGAATCAGCAGTATGCCCATGGAGGACGTGAGCCGTCAGGGCGTGAGCCGCTGGATACGCAATTTCATGCATCGGGAACACCGAAAAAGAAACATGCTTATCCCAAACGCCGAAGACATCCTCACCAAGAAAGGCAAAACCACCTCAACCGCGGTCATTAAGGGCAAAAAGTACAAGGGCGCCATCGTTGTGGAGCCTACGCCTGGCGTGCACTTTAACGTGGCAGTGATGGATTTCCCCAGCCTGTACCCCAGCATCATTAAGGTTTGGAACCTTGGCTACCAATCTATCTGCTGCAGCCACCCGAACTGCAAAAGCCACATGATACCCGACACTCCCCATTGGAGCTGCACAGAAAAAAGGGCGCTTGAAAGCCTCCTCATCGGTTCGCTCCGCGATTTGCGTGTGCGATGGTACAAAAGCCGCGCCAAAGACAAAACCCTGCCCCCAGAACTGCGTAGCTGGTACAACATCACCCAAGGAGCGCTTAAAGTCATTTTAAACGCGAGCTACGGGGTCTTCGGAGCCGACAGCTTCGACCTCTACTGTCCCCCAGTCGCGGAAGCCACAGCCGCAATCGGACGTTACAGCATCACTCAAATCTTAAATCATGCAAAAACCGTGGGCATAACAGTGCTCTACGGTGATACCGACAGCTTATTCCTCAAAAACCCCACCAAAGAACAGATCGAAGATGTCGTGCACTACACCGAGCACGAGCTAGGAATGGGCATAGACGTTGACAAAACTTACAGATATGCGGTTTTCAGTTCACGCAAAAAGAACTACCTCGGCGTCCTCGAAGACGGCACGGTAGACGTTAAGGGGTTGACTGGCAAGAAAAAACATATTCCCATCTTCATCAAAGATGCCTTCAACCAAATGAAAGAGCGGCTTGCAAAAGTTAAGAACCCTGAAGACTTCGAAAAAGCAAGAAAAGACATCGCTACAATCGTGCGTGAACGCTACAATATCCTTAAGCGCCGCGAATGGGGAGAAATGACTGACCTCGCGTTTCACGTGGTTTTAGGAGATGAACTTGCCAGTTACACAAAAACTACGCCGCAACACGTGAAAGCCGCTTTAATTTTGCAGAAAAGCGGACAGGAGCTTCGAGCGGGCGACCTCATAAGTTTTGTTAAAGTCAACAGTAACAAAGACCGAGTTAAACCTGTGGAGTTAGCCTCAAGAAACGAAGTGGATGTAGACAAGTACATCGCATATTTGCAATCTACTTTTGACCAGGTTTTAGATGCGTTGGGTTTGAATTTTGAGGAGATTATCGGGTTAACTAGGCTTGAAAGTTTTCTTGGAGCTTAATTACTGAAAGTTTTATGTTAAAAGTTGAATTAGTACGCCCAACAATGTGAATAATGCAACTATCACCGAGATTATGGCAACTACTTGGCGTTCTGTTAATGGATGATGGTAAGTTAAAATTGTAACTAGGCTTCTTCGGTTGTCTGAGGCGAGTTTTTTGCCGTCGAAGGTGACTTTGGCTTTTTTACGTACAAAGAATATAGCTAGTAGGATGACTACTGAGTTGAAGATGTAGGGTATAAGAGTAATTAGTAGGCTAAATTTTAAGTCCGAGATGACGGCGAAAGAGGCTATGGTCATTCCGATGGCAAATGACCCTGAGTTGCCCACAAAAATCTTGCCTCTCACGTTAAAGTAAGCTAAAATTAACCAGAAAAGCAGGGGCCCAACCATTATAATGTACGATGGAGACAGCACCATTAACCCAACGATGATTATAGCTGGGCAAACGGTTTCTAACCCGTTTAACCCCCCAAGCATGTTCACTGCGTTTGTAACTATCATAACGATTAACGGGATAATAATTGCGAAGTATATTGAACCAAAATGTATTGTTCCGATAAATGGCAACGCTATATCTGTTCT
Source organism: Candidatus Bathyarchaeota archaeon (assembly GCA_963695285.1). Lineage (GTDB taxonomy): Archaea > Thermoproteota > Bathyarchaeia > Bathyarchaeales > Bathycorpusculaceae > Bathycorpusculum. The sequence continues at coordinate 204,613 of OY968763.1, read as the reverse complement.
TGCATGTGCTTCCTGTGCAAAGGCAATGAGTGGTAGGGCAGCGATTAAGGGCATAAAAGCCTTGTAGCGCCATTTCAAATCCATGAAATCATCCAAAAGCCCCATGAATCCGCCGAAAAGAATACATGCCGCTAGGGTAAACGGTGCCGAAGCGTTGGGTATTTTTAAGAAATAAAGAATAAAAAGATAGATGGTGGTGGTTAGGACGAAAAGAACGCCTAAACCGTTGGGGATTAAAGGTCGGCCAACTTTATGCTGGTCGGGGACCTTTGGAAACACCAAGTTGTTTCATGCTTCCTTAGGACGGCGGTGTTATGCCGTGTTGCGCATCCCATGTTGCCCAGTCGATTGAGTAGATTGCAATTACCGGGATTAAGCCGCCGTATTGCCCTGGACCTGTGTTTAGTCCTGCGAAGTATGCTTCTTTGAAGTATGTGGGAGCGGTGGTTGTCATGTCTGGTGTGACGGTGATTTGGTTGTTTGTGGCTTGAGTGATTGTGTTGGCGTACTGTACTTCTGCGTAGTTCAGCAGTTCTTCCACGGTGCAGTTTAAGCCCTGATCGTTCCATTGCCACTTGCCCGTTGTTGGGTCACTGGAGCCAAATTGCTTTTCATCTGTCCACGCTGTTGCAGGATCCATGAAGCCTGCCTTTATCAGACCATCTTTATTTTGTCCTGAAATTCTTGCCATCCACACCCATTTGCCTTCATCTCCGTACCCTGCTGGGCTTACAGTATATGTTGAAGATCCACTGCTGGATTGACTGACTCCGAGGACTTCGAAGACAGCGATGTACTTGACTCGTGATTGGCCATAGCTAGATAGCATTGCCATCGATTCATTTTCGTTACCCATGAATATGAAGCCTACGTTCTGTATCTGGGTGGCGTTTGTTGTTGTGTTATCGGCTAAGCTGGTTACGTTTCCAAGGTCACTTAGCCAGTTGCCATAGTCCCACCACATAACAACAGCAGTAGTTGAGGGAACGTTATTCTGCATCCAATGCACAGCGTCAAGCCATGCAGTTACCGGTGCAGTTAGGCTTGCTCCGCCTACTGGAAGGCTTGAAGCGCTAATCGCCGTTGGAACGTAAGCTTGTTCAATGGCTCTTGGCATTCCGCCTGTTTGCGGTGAAAACGCCAAGTTTGTTACTAGCATCATGAAGATTATGAAGACTGCGACGCCGCTGTACTCTTTGCTTACCCGTGCCATTCTACGCTTTGACTTTGCAAGAGCACGTGGTGCTTCTTGAAGTAGAGTAAAGAAGGGCTTTAGTATGCTGATGATACCTATGCCTGCTATTATGGCGAATGCTGGAGCAAAGAGAACTAACAGACGAATCATTGAAGATGCAAAGTAGAGTCCAGTTACCGCGAAGAGTAGTAGGAAGATGTTTCGGTTAGTTGGATTCTTCAGTACAAAGTATAAGCCGACAAGGAAGAATAGTATAGCTATTCCAAATTCTACATAGAGATTCCCCCATGCGGAGATTCTCTGTTCTGCTACTGAATCGACGAGCGGTGAAGAAGCCCTGATGAATGGATCTAAAACCGTGATGAATTTTCCTGTAACACTGCCAATATCGCCCCTGAGTCCCAGAGCGACAAAACCGCCCACAATAGCCACAATCGTTGCAACAGCCAATGAGAGTTTGGTCTTCAATGATACGTTGTTTCTCAGAATTTCTGCTACTAAAAGCACGATAAACACTGCTGCTACTGGAAGCACTGCGCCTGAAATCAGGTAGTTAAGCGAGATGTAGGGAACCTTTGTTCCAATATACAATGCTAGACCATAAGTTATGCTGTAGTTAATCAGCATTCTCGGGGTATATCTCTTTAACAAGACTAGGACAAAGACGAACAAGACTGAAAGGGCAATCAAGTAGTATGCTGCTCCCCAACCTGAGATGAAGTAACCCAAAGCCGCCGCTGCACCAAGCGAGTACAATATTGATGCACGCAGGGACCTGTTGGCATCTAGTGACCTTAGGAACAGGAATATGAACAGAACTAGCCCAATTACACCGGGCACTTCTGTATCAAAGAAGCCCAAAGAGCTTCTCTGTAAAAATGATGGCGCCAACGCAAGGAATAACGCGGCGAATAGACCAACTGCTTTTCCACCCATGTCTTTGCCTACAAAGTAGAGTACTAGGACCGAGAGCACTGCTACAAGAGCTGGGAATAATGCGCAGAACGTCATTAAACTTATGTTTGCGCCGAAGAATGTGACAATTTCGTAGGATACGGCAGCTGCCATGGGCAAGGCTGGCAGCGAAGTAGACATGTCTAATCCGTCTGGATACCATTTCATTGTGTTAACCCAGTGGGTTGGCCAATACGGTGAAAGCAAACCGTTCTGTACCATATGCTGGGTTATGCTAAACTGGTAGTAGGGGTCAAACTCGTTGAGAAGAGCTGTTCCTCCAGAGAGGTTTTCCCAACGTAAAGGTAAAATGCGAACTATGAATGTAACAAAGAGAATCATGATTAACGCTGAGTAAGCTAAGATTGTACCGTGGCTTACCTGTATTCTTAGTCTGTTAAAAACTGATAAGCCACTGAGTCGTTCCTTAATTCTGTCCCCCACTTTAAGCCATCTCTTTTCCAAGTGTATATTGCGATTGTACTATTTTACACATTGGCGATTTATTTATGGCTTTCCAAAACCAGCAAAGAATGGCTACAGCAACATACAACCATAAGCAAACCAAAAATTCTCTCAACGCCCTCAAGAACAGGACAAGACTGCTCTGAGAAGGACAAAACAAGGGAGGTTTGCTTGGAGTGAAATTGTCTTCAACGTTTGCTTAAAGGTTTAACTTCCACATCTAGGGGGATCAAAGATAGTTTTCTGTCGCATTTTGGGCATTTTCCGCCGTGTTGCACAATAATTTCGTCTGGTGGTTTAAGGTCTTTGCCTTCATATAAAACGTGGTTACAACCATGGCAAATAACGCGTTGCGGCATCCAAATCCCCCAATAGTAACATGGATATGGCGTATTTATTGGTTGCTAAAAAACTTGAACTCACAACTCGACATCATGCAAAGCTTTTAACAGCAAATCCATCTGAAATGTTAAAGAGTGGTTTAAGAGCGCTTGGAAAAATACACCTTAGTCGTCACGGAAAAACCTGATGCTGCAAACAGGATAGCTATGGCGCTGGATACTGAGGGGAAACCGAAAAAATCAGTCAGCAACGGCGTTCCCTATTACCAAGCGTACCGAGACGGCAACATAGTGGTGGTTCCAGCGCTGGGACACCTATACACGATTACAAGCAAACAGAAAGGGGGTGGCTACCCAGTTTTTGATTACCAGTGGGTGCCACGGTATCAGGCTGAGCGAAAAGCGTCCAGGATTCGGGTTTGGCTAAAAGTTATCGCTCAACTAGCAAAAGATGCAGAGGGGTTTGTTGATGCTTGCGACTTTGACATTGAAGGCAGCATAATAGGCTACACAATCCTAAAGTACGCCTGCGGCGGCAAAGAAGCTACTGCTAAACGAATGAAGTACTCAACCCTCACAAAAGAGGAACTCCAAGAATCCTACGCCCACCTGCAGCCCACTTTGGATTTTGCGCTCGTTGAAGCAGGATTAACCCGCCATGAAGTTGATTGGTTATACGGCATAAACCTGTCGCGGGCTTTAACTCAAGCTGCCCAAAACTGCAGCGGACAATACGCCACGCTTAGCACGGGCAGAGTTCAAGGACCAACTCTAAGGTTCCTTGACGCCCGCGAAAGAACCATAAACTGCTTTGTTCCCACACCCTATTGGACCCTAACCGCTAAAATAAGCATAAACGACCAGGTATTAGAAGTTGAATACGAGAAAACTCTTGAAAACAAAGAGCAGGCAACCGCGATAAAGGATGCTTGCAAGACCAAGGAAGGTCAAATAGAAACAGTTGATGTGGCAGAGTTTGTGCAGAACCCGCCGGTACCTTTTGACCTTGGCGCATTGCAAAGTGAAGCTTACCGCATCTTCAAGTACTCACCCATGCGTACTTCAAGTATCCTTCAACACCTGTACTTGGCAGCGTTGATTTCTTATCCTAGAACCAGCAGCCAAAAACTTCCGCCATCAATCGGCTACAAAACTATACTTAAAAAACTGGAAAAGGCACCCGCTTATGCAAAGCATGCTGCTGAGCTATTTTCTAAACCGTCCTTGAAGCCAAACGAGGGCAAAAAATACGACTCTGCACACCCAGCTATTTACCCTACTGGGAACCTGCCTGAAAAACCCCTTGACGCCGCGGAAAGAAACGTTTTTGATCTGGTTGTTAAGCGGTTTTTTGCTGTTTTCGGTGAACCAGCAATGCGGCAAAGCATAAACGTGGTTAAGATCAGCATAAACGGCAACCTTTTCCACTTTAATGCAACGCGAACGTTGACTGGAAGGGCTGGCTTAGATTTTACAAGCCATACGTGCAGTTGAAGGATGATTCTTTGCCGCCGCTGACTGAAGGACAAAAAGTCACTGTTAAAAAAGTAACCTTAAATGACCATTTAACAAAGCCGCCCGCCCGATACAACCCCCGCACTCTACTGTTGAAAATGGAGAAAGAGGAAATCGGAACCAAAGCTACCCGAGCCGCAACCATCCAAACACTCTACGACCGCAAATACCTAAGTGGCACAGACAGCCTCTATGTAAGCGACCTCGGCTTCGAAGTCATCGAAGTCCTCTCAAAGTACTGCCCTGCTGTGGTCTCTTCAGAAATGACAAGAGGCCTCGAAGAAAGAATGGAGGCAATCCAGCAGGGCAAAGAAACCAAACAAAACGTGCTGCAAAACGCCATAGTAACCCTAAAACTCGTCACATCGGAGCTTAAAGAAAAAGAAGCCACTGATAGGCGCGCAATTGACATTGCCGCTCCAAAAAAACAGGCTCAAAGAAAGAACCGTTGGAGCATGCCCAAAATGCAGTGACGGGAAACTGGTGATTCTGCATTCGAAAAAAACTGGCAAACGCTTCGTCGGCTGCACAAACTATTTCGAAGGCAAATGCAACACCTCTTTTCCTCTGCCGCAAACTGGCACCATTAAACCGCTGACTACTGCTTGCAAAAGCTGCGGTTCACCCATAGTAGCGGTGTATCTAAGGGGCAGGCGACCTTGGAAGCTGTGCCTAAACCCGATTTGCCCATCGAAAGGAGAGGGTAAATAGTGAATTGTAAAGTTTGCAACAGAGATGCAGAAAAGAACGGTTTTTGCCCGTTGCATTCGAAGGCTTACAAGAATGTCGTGGAGAAATTCAGGGTTTGGGAAGCTGCTTCAAACGTTTCGTGGATGGAGTATTTGCTGGATATTCAGAAAAATTCATTAACTGGAGTATGGGCTAAAGAAGTAGCAAAGTACCTAATTGAGGAAGAGAACAAAAGATGACCAGTAAACTAAAGAAAAGCTCTTCGGAATTATCCTTCTCGCTTAGCCGATGGTTCCGCAAACTTTCCACAAATGCCCCTACAGCTTTCTTAGTTACTGCTGTGGGGATATCCTACGCAATATTTCTCTTCGGCGGCGGACTATACACCCTTATTAACCATCCTCTGCCCTCCGCCTACGTCAACAACCAATTTTACTTCCTCTACCCAGACATCGGTTCACAATTCGTAGCTGACACAATCATTTCAGTAACACTATATGCGCTGGGTTTTGCTGGGTTAATGGCTATTTACCAGAGCACAAAGAGCGCCTATAAACCAAGACAAGCCTACATGCTGCTTGTCATAGGCGTAGCATTCTTGCTGTTATCGTATGTGTTCTTGGAAGGCTCAATCTCCTTCAAAGCAAGCGGCGGAAGATAACTTTTTTATCCGCTTAATTTTTTGTTTTTTTTATTGGTTTACCACGGGTTCTTCTTTAAGTTTAACTTGTAAGCTAAGAAGTTAGTGAACAAGTGAATAGGCGGTGTAATTATCAAAACCGTAACCGCAACTTCCCAGCCAATCAAAGCTAAAGGAAGCGAAAACACAACTGCTCCAACCACAAAGTCAACTTGGTCAACGATTGGCAATAAACCGCCCGGCGCAATGCCGATTCTGCGTTTTATGAAAGCGCCTGTTAAATCGCCTAGAAGCGCCCCCAAAGGAATAAGCAGGGCAAATAAAACTGGGTAATTTTGGAAACCAAAAACCATGCCCTCAGCCAACCCGACACCTATGCCGACGCCCCAGCCGAAGAAGAAGCCCCGGAAAGTCTTGTTGTTCCCAAAAATCCGTTTGCCATCCACAAAGTTTCTGCCAAAATCCATCTTTGTGCCGCCTCCAGCAAGCACTGGCGTGCCGTTGGCACAGTAGGCTGGGAAAATAAACTTTAAAGCTTCAACTATCAGCAGGGCTATATCCATTGGGTTTCAACCGTTCAGTCAGTGGAATTGTGTATCCTGTATTCCCTTTTCCCCTATTTGTACATAACACGTGACTTCCTGCTCAATTTCCCGTGCCTTCTCCAGCACAGCCTTGATTGTTTGGGGGTTACTCGGTGGGTTTGAGGGCAATTATGGTGTCAGCCCAGAACTTCAAAACCCGAGTCGCCACAGGCCTAACGCTTGCGCTCTGGTCGGTGAAGACGCTGCGCACTTGGCTTGTTATTATGACTGGGATTTTTCGGATTTTTGTGGTTTGCGCCAAAATAGCCAGTTGCCGATTTAACTCGCGGTTAACCCCGAAGGCTTTGCCCGATAATTCAGAGACTTTTGCGCCGTAGAGCGAGGTGAAGGTGTCAATGATAATTAACCCGACGTTTGTGCCGGCGTAGTCTTGGATGTGGTCTATAACTGCTGTTTGCTCCCTAAAATCCTTAGGTTTAAGAAGAATGATGCGTTCAGCAATCTCATCGAATTTGTCGCCTGAAATCTGAGATAGCCTCTTGGCGTAGAAAGTGTTGTCACAGTCAACAAAGAGAACCTTCAAGTTCTGGACGGCGCAGTTGACGGCGCACTGCATGGCAAGGGTTGTTTTTCCAGTTTCAGGTTCACCATAAATCAACGTGACTGTTTCAGGCGAGATTCCTCCGCCGATGCTTTGGTCGATGCATTTGCTGCCTGTCTGGATTGTAACCATTCTTTACACGTCAAGGATTATTAACTTGAAGCTAGTAATGTGTTTTGCACTTAAACGTATACTTTAAGGTTGCTTTATGAAAGAAAAAGTTGCTGTTGCAACGGTCCAGGGCAAAGCCTACTTCCTAATTGTTAACCAGTTAAAGGAACAAGACATTCCCTTCATCAGCCTAGTTCCTGGACAATCAGTTCCAGCCAAAATAACGTTAGTTATAACAACCGACGCAAGAAAAAAACCTGGTAAATCACGAAAAAATCCTGATTTTCCATGGCGAAGATGAACTGGAGGGTTTAGTTGACGAGGTCAAGAAGCTTCTCTTGGGAAAGGAAGATTTCGAGAAGATAATAGTCGGCATCGACCCGGGGGCGGCAACTGGGTTGGTTGCTTTGGCTGATGGAAAAGTTATTGAGGAAGGTAACTGCTTTAGCACTCAAGAAGTAATTACCAGCATACTTAAAGTATTAAGAAACGTTAACTTTGAGGCAACTGACGTTTCTGTTAAGATTGGGAACGGAGTGCCAGTTTACAAGGAATTGCTCAAAGATCTGGATGACGCATTGCCGCCTCAAGTAACTCTTGAAGTGGTGGGTGAAGCTGGAACTAACAAACCTTTAAAAGAAAACAAGCATAGCAGAGGAGTTAGGCATATCTCCTCAGCTACCCGCATAGCTGGAAGAACCGGAAATATTGTTCCAAGGAGAAAAATAATTGCAGCACACAGTCGAATCCAATAAAACGATGCTCGTTGATGGTCCAGCGTCAGTGCGGTTTATTTCGGGAAAAGCCGAGGTTTTCGGTTACCCAATGAAAGAATCCCAGCGGGTTTTGGTTCGGGGAGGAAAACGGCTGCCTTTTTTTGTTGAGGAAAATTCGACCTTTGACGTTTCGTTAGGCGCCAATTCTGGGATAGCTGAAACTGTGGGTAACACAAATCCACCCTCGTGGAATAAATCAGTTGAAGCCATTTTAGGTTTGCAGAAGCGTCCCGTAGTAGTTGTAATTTTGGGAGGCGCTGATTGTGGGAAAAGCAGCCTTTGCACTTACCTATTTAACAAGTTGGTTGACGGGAAATGCAGGGTTGCGGTCTTAGACGGCGACGTGGGTCAATCCGACATCGGTCCATCTGCCACCGTTGGCTACGGCATAGCTTCTAAGCCTATTGCGGAACTTTGCAACATAAAGCTGAAGAACGCTTTTTTTGTTGGAGTAACCTCGCCGATTGCGGCGTTAGCGAAAACTGTGGAAGGTTTAGCTGCAATGAAGGCTGAGATTTTGCAGCAGCAAGTCGATTATGTATTAGTTAACACTGATGGTTGGGTTAGCGGTGACGCTGCTGTGAGGTATAAGACTGACTTGATTGGTGCCCTTAAGCCCGATGTAATTGTGGGCGTTCAAATGCAGGATGAACTTGTGCCCTTAATTGCAAATTTGGAAACTCAAGTTATTGTGGTTGAACCGTCTTTCGCTCTTAAGCAGAGAACGCCGGAAAAACGCAAGAGCCTCCGCGAAATGACCTATGCAAGATACCTAAAAAACGCAAAGCTACAGTGCTACCCCAAGAGCCAGGTTACAATCGAACCCAGAAGCGCCATACCAAAAACTCAGGAACCAGAAAAAGGCATCTTGCTTGGCATCTACGGGCGCGGAACCAAGTTTTTAGGCATCGGTGTCTTGAGGGAGATTAATCAACTTCGCAAAACCTTAAAGGTTCAAACGTCAGTTTCAGCTAAACCACAAAGAATTGTCATTGGAAAAGTTGTTGTAAACGAGAAGCTTCAGGAAGTTTAGGATTGAGCTCTAAAGAAATTGCTGACTTCGGTTGCTAAGACGTCTTTTTTGTCAGGTAACACTTTCAATCCGCTAGTTATCCATGATGGTAGGAAGTTTTTGCAGTAGCTTGTTGAGAAACGGTAGTCTAAGAAAACTATGGCGCCTCGGTCTTCAAGCGTTCTTATGGGTCTACCCGCTGCTTGCGAGGCTTTTTTCATAGCGGGCAAAACATAGCCGTATTCGCGTCCAAACCCTGGAAAACGTTTCTCGTAGTACTCGATTTGGGCTTTAATTCTGGGGGTCGGCTCCGCATAAGGCACGCCGACAACCACCACCGAATTCATCTGGTTGCCTGGAAAATCCACTCCCTCCGAAGTTCTGCCGCCCTGAACCCCCAAAAACACGGCGCCGCCCTTGTCGCCGCAGGCTTTGAAGTCTTGGACCATTTTTTCGTTAGCTTTAGAGGTCATGCCTTTGCGTTCATGAAAGAGGGGTTTTAAGAGGGCGTTTTCTAAGCCTTCAGCCAGTAGGGAGTTTAGGACTTGGAAGGAGGCTGCGAAGACGCCTGTGTTGGTTGGGGTGCTGTTTACAACTTCGTTTATGCGTTCAACCATGGTCTGATACATTTGAGGCGTTCTTTTCTCCATGGATGTGGTGACGCCGAGGCAGACCGCTGAGAAAACGTGTTCCTTTGGAAAGGGCGAGGGCGCAAGAAACTTTACGGTGGTTTCTGGGAGATGGGTTATTCGTGCAAACGCTTCCAGCGGCTGAAGCGTCCCCGACATAATCACGTTTGCGTAAGTGGATGAGAAAACGGGCTGCGTAACCTTCGAGGGGTCAAGCGCCACAATCTCCAGCTTAGCGGTTTTGTTGTTTTCTTTGTTGAAGTATCGGCTTGCAACATTAATGAAGGAATCATCTTCCGCTGTGTCAACCCACTTGAGCAGAAACTCACTCATCGCGTGAACGTAGGACCGCGGGTTTTTGCCTTCAGCCAGCAAACTCTTCCTGATGGCGGCGCCCGCTTCATGCATGTGCTCAAAGAATTCTCTTGGACGCGGAATATTTCCCTGCTTCTGGATGATTTCAAGAATACTGCTTGGAGAGATTATTTCTTCACGGCTTATTTTGTCGGTTATTTTTTCCACTTCAGTTCGGAAGAAATTGGCGAATTCCTCGATGTCTTTATGACCAAACCGGCTGGCTTCCATCTCTGCGGCTTTCATAACAAACAGCGATAGAGCGCTGCCTGAGATGTCGATGGCTGTTTCAGGCAAATTATGGGCTTCGTCAACGATTAATATGACTTTCTGCAGTTCCGTTTCAAGGTTTTTGAGAAAAGCCGTTCGGATAACGGGGTCAAAAACATACAGGTAGCTGAGTGCGACAACTTGGACGTCTGAGAGCCCTGCTTTTACGAGTTCGTAGGGGCAGACTTCTTTTTTCTTGCAGATCCGCTGGATTTCGCTGCCCATGTAGGGTCGGCTGGCGACTTGCTGTTGAAGCTGCATGTAATCGTAGGTGCGTTGCTCCACGTTGCTGTAATATGGGCACCTGCCCTTAGCCTTTAGCAGCTCACAGACTTCCATAAGCGACTTCGAATCATAAGCGCCTCTTGCAGCGAAAACGTTAAGGCACATTTCGTTGCGTCCACGGATAGAGAGCCCCGAAATCTGGTGTTTCCTGAACACTGCTCTTAACTCTTCGATGACGCGGTCATGTTGGCGGTGGGTACGCGCTACGTAGAGAATTTTGAGTTTTTTCTCAATTGCGATTGGCAGGCAGGCGGAGAGGGCTGAGATGGTTTTTCCTAAGCCGTTGCTGCCTTCGATGAGGACTGAGCGGCGGCTGGCGACGGCGTTGTAGACGTTGGTTATGAATTCGTCTTGGTGGGGTCGTACGCTGTCGTAGGGGAAGTATTCTGCGACTTGGCTGGGCAGCTTAATCATTGTCTGTCTCCACCGCTGTCTGAGTCGTCAATCCTTCCCCCGTCTGGAAAATACAGCCACAAGTATGGTTTGCAAGCTATAAATACCAATTGCGCTAAACAACAGGTTTTTTTGAGAATTAGAAGGAGCAAATTTGAGAGAGAGGCTATCTTAAAATGGAAATTTCCTTTTTCCAATGAACTTTGTCCTTGCCTCATGTAGGGGGACTATAGATTTTTCCGAGCAACAATCTTCTGAACTATGCGTTATCCATGCCTTCAGCCGCAGGAACAACTTTCAAAGCCTCAAAGTATGGTTGTTTGGGTTTTGCTTTTATAGGAAAGGTTTTTAGTGTGGTTATTGTATGAGACTGTGAAAAAGTGTATAGTGTAAAGTGAGGTTAATATTATGTCTGTATTTGCAGCACCAGGAGCATATGACCGTGCCATTACCGTTTTCTCGCCTGATGGGCGACTCTTCCAAGTAGAATACGCGATGGAACTTGTGAACCGCGGAGCCACCATTATAGGTATCCAAAGTTCAGAGGGATTAGTTCTCGGTTCAGAAGAAAACATTGAAGTCCTTGAAGAAGCAGGGTACTCATGGAAAATCTTCAGGGTAGACGACCATATTGGCGCAGCCATAGTTGGCTTAAGCAGCGACGCCAGAATCCTAATTGACCAAGCAAGAATCTACGCTCAAAGCAACAAACTAACCTACGACGAACCCATCGACATAGAAGTCGTAACCAAACGCATATGCGACATCCAACAAATGTACACCCAACACGCAGGTGTCCGACCCTTCGGAGTCTCAATAATCTTCGGCGGAGTCGACAAAACAGGAACACGCGTATTCGGAACCCATCCAAGCGGAACCTACCGAGGCTACAAAGCCACAGCACTTGGCGCAGGAAGAGAAACAGTCCTAGCCATCCTAAAAGAAGAGTACAAAGAAGACCTAACCCTTGACAGCAGCATAAAACTTACAGTCAAATGCTTAGTAAAAGCCCTCGAAGCAAGACAGTTGCCTGCAAGAATCAAAATCGCAATCATACCCGCAGCAACACAGAAAATGGAAATGCTAAACGACGACACAGTGGAAGGCTACATAAAAGAGCTGGGTTCAAGCAAGTGAAAAACTAATGAGCGAAAAGTTCACCGTCGCACGCTTAACAAGAGAAAATGAACATTTTGAAGTATTGGTTAAGCCACAGAAAGCGCTGGACTACCGAAACGGCAAAATCGCGGGAATAACTGAGGTTTTAGCTGCAGAAATAATTTTTGCTGACGCAAACAAAGGCACCAAAGTATCTGAAGAAGCAATGAAAAAAGCCTTCAAAACATGTGACCCACTAAAAATTGCAGATGAAATCCTAAAAAAAGGAACCCTGCAACTCACAACCGACCAAAGACGCAAAATGGTCGATGATAAAAGAAAACAAGTAGTAGACTTCATTTCTCGCCAAGCAGTAGACCCAAAAACGAATTTGCCGCATCCTCCGGCACGCATCGAAAACGCCATGGAGCAAATCCGCTACCCCATAGACCCGTACAAGCCAGTTGAAGAACAAGCCAAAGACATAGTTAAACTGCTCAGACCAATCTTGCCATTAAAAATTGAACAGGTGACCGTTGCGGTGAAGATACCCACGCAACATGCAGCAAGAGCTTACGGCACAATCAAAACGTTAGGCACCATTAAACGGGAAGAATGGCGCGGCGACGGTTCATGGTACGGCGAAATTGAATTACCCGCAGGATCATACGCTTCGCTGATAAACAAACTTGGCGACGCAACCAAGGGAACAGGAGAAGCAAAAATAATCTCATAGTAATGGAAAAAAATGATAGGTGATTTTATGCCAACATTCTTTGAAAAAAAACAGCTCGTAACGCCCGGAGAAATGCTCGCTGAAGGCGACTATTTACCTGGCGAAAACACGTATGTGGAAGCAGGCAAGATTTATGCCTCAAGGATTGGACTCGTAGACAGCGACAATAAAAAAGTAAACGTTGTTGCATTAAGGGCTTTTTATGTGCCTAAAATGGGTGACATAGTAATCGGAACAATCATCGAAGTCGGATTCAACGGCTGGACCGTCGACATCAAAGCACCCTACACAGCAATGCTTCGTGCATCAGACGTCCTAGCCAGACCCTTTAAACCACAAAATGACGAGTTATCCCAAGTACTAACAGCCGGCGACTTAATCGTTGCCAAAATCGCATCCTTCGACCGAGCACACGATCCACAACTCACAGTTGGAGAACCAGGACTGGGGAAAATTACTCGCGGACAAATCCTTCATGTGACACCCACAAAGATTCCACGAATAATTGGGCGAAAAGGCTCAATGATCTCGATGATCAAGCAGGAAACCAACTGCCAAATTATCCTTGGACTCAACGGTGTCATCTTGGTTACTGGCAAAACCTTGGAAGAAGAGGAACTTGCCATATATGTCATCCGAAAAATTGAGGACGAATCCCATACGAGCGGTCTTACAGATCGCATTACACAGTTGCTGAAAGAAAAGAAACAAGTTATAGTGGAGGAAAAAGTGAATGAATGAGAAAACAGAAAAATTAATCGATAAAAAAGGCATCCGATTAGACGGTAGAAAAGCGGATGAACTTCGCCCTGTAAAACTTCAAGTAGGCGTACTCTCGCACGCTGATGGATCAGCCTATATTGAACATGGAAAAAACAAGATTTTAGCCGCGGCATTCGGCCCAAGAGAAGTGCATCCGAAACATCTTATGCAAGCTGACCGTATGGTTTTGAAAGTCCGCTATCATATGGCGCCCTTTTCTGTACAGGAACGAAAATCCCCCGCACCCTCAAGAAGAGAAGTTGAACTATCAAAAGTCATAAAAGAAGCCCTTGAACCAGCCCTATTCCTCGAACTCTACCCTAGAACAGGTGTGGATGTCTTCGTCGAAATCTTGCAGGCTGACGGAGGAACAAGATGTGCAGCCATCACCGCAGCCGCACTAGCCATTGCAGATGCAGGCGTTCCAATGCGTGACTTAGTTGTTGGATGCGCAGCCGGAAAAATTGACGACACTGTAGTTGTCGATCTATACGATGCAGAAGACAAACTTGGCGCCGCAGATGTTCCAGTCGCTTACATGCCAAGTTTAAACGCAATTACGCTGCTACAGATGGATGGACTCTTGGAACCTGCCGAATTCGAGAAAGCAGTGAATATGGCTATGGACGGATGTAGGAAAATCTATGAAATGCAGAAGGAAGCGTTAAAGACTAAGTATATGGTTGTTAAAGAGGTTGAAGAATAATGTCATCACTTGTAACTAAAGTTAGACTAAAGCAGATAGAGCAACTCATCGAGAAAGGCAAACGCCTAGACGATAGAGGCTTACTCGATACCCGCGAAATCAAAATCGAACAAGGCCTAATCGAGCGCGCTGAAGGTTCGGCAAGAGTATTTCTTGGTAAAACTGAGGTTCTTGTCGGCGTCAAAGTTTCAACAGGAGAACCATTCCCAGACACCCCAAACGACGGCGTCTTAACTGTAAATGCTGAGCTTGTTCCAGTTGCTTCACCGAACTTTGAACCAGGACCACCAAACGAAGAGTCAGTTGAACTTGCACGTGTCGTTGATAGAGGCATCAGGGAGTCAAAATGCGTCGACACCGAGAAACTGGTCATTGAACCCGGCAAGAAAGTGTTCGTGATCTTCGTGGACGTTTACGTGCTCAATCACGATGGAAACTTGATTGATGCTTCCGCGTTAGCTGCAATGGCTGCACTGATGAACACAAAAATGCCCAACTACGAAATCAAAGACGGCGAACTAAAAATCAAACAAGGATACACACCACTACCCATGAAGAATCACCCCGTAACAGTCACCACTGGCAAAATAAACAACCACTTGATTGTTGACCCATGGCTGGAAGAAGAACAAGTCATGGATTCACGCATCACCTTCGCAACCAAAGAAGACGGAACCATCTGCGCCATTCAGAAGGGCGGCTCAGGCTATTTCACACCGCAACAGATTTTAGAAGCCTCAAAGATTGCTCTGGACAAAGCAGCAGAACTGCGCAAGAAACTTGATTGGTGAGATAAAAGTTGCCTAAGATGAAGAAAGTTGGTCCAACACGAGGTTTAGGGGTACGTTACGGCTCCACAGTCAGAAAACGCTACATGAAAGTAATGATTGAACTCAAGAAGCCCCACAGATGCCCACAATGCGGCTTTAACCGCGTTAAACGCGAAAGCGTGGGGATTTGGAAATGCAGCAAATGCGAGTACACTTTTGCAGGCGGAGCATACACGCCGGTAACTAAGCTGGGTGTTGTGGCTAAGCGTGCAGCTAAAGGTGCGCCAATCGAAGAAACAGCCAAAGCAGTAGAAGCTGTTGAGTCAGAAACAGAAGAAGAAACAACCGAGTAAACCTTTCTTTCCTTTTTAATTTTTGTTTATTTTTAAGTTTTTGTTTATAACCTTGAAAACCTTGTCTTAGCCTAAGGAATGCTCAATGGCAACTAGTGCAAAGGCTACTGTACGGTTAAAATTTACTTCACAAAAACAAATCTCCACGCTCCTTTGCGCTTTAACGCCTGAAGCGAACGCGCCGGTAACGAGGCGAGCTAACGTGAAGCTTGAAAAAGATGGTTTATTTCTCGTGTTGACGGTTGAGGCTGAGGATACCGTTGCCCTAAGAGCGACACTCAACGCTTACCTGCGATGGATTAACTCCACAATCAACGTTATACATGTAGTTGAAGACCCGTAGTTTGTCTATTTATTTGGCGTTTTAGGGCATATTTGGATCCTAATAGAGGTTCATTGCAGAAACGATAGAGGGTAGCTTATTTCACTAAGGGGGTAGGTCTGTGTTGGCGATTTTTCAAGCCATTAACACTTGAAAAAGTAAAGCAAACTGAGCGGCTTGAACTCAAGATTCATTTGTATTTAATTTTGAAGAAAAGAATCACGACAGCTTGGATAAAAGCTAAGGAATTTGCAATAATGATTGGAAAATTATTAACGAACAATCCGTAGATAAACCATACGAGCACGCCAGCGGAAGTTAGAGCGAACATTCCAGTTGATATGTCTCTGGTTGATTTTGTTTTCCAAATCTTGATTAATTGTGGAAAAAGGGAACCTGTGGTTAATGCCGCGGCGATTAAGCCTATAATCATTATGAAGTCCATGGGGGTTTCTGCCTTTTTACTGTAATTTGGATGGTATTTAGGTTTCGCTGCAAAGGGTGTTGTTCAAACAAAGATTGGAATAATCTGAGTTTTACGTTGACGATTGATGATACTTTTTCGAAAGGAAGGTTTAAATAAATACCGTCATATTTCGTATATGCTTTAAAGTTAAAAAACGGATGAAAACTTAGCATGTCACAGCAGGAATATCGCTATATACTTCGTATCATGGGTACAGACGTTCAAGGTACCCTTAAAACTGTTTACGCGGTCGCGCAAGTCAAAGGTCTAAGTGCAGCCCTCGCAAACGCAGTACTCAGAAAGGCAGGCGTAAACCCTGACCTGCGCGTGGGCTTTATCACAGAGTCAGATATCTCAAAAATAGAAGATGTCATTAAAGACCCAGCTAAATACGGCATACCGAGCTGGATGTACAACCGTCGAAAAGACGCAGACTCCGGAAAAGACCAACACATTTTGAGCGCTGACCTAGCATTAAAAATTAAAACTGACATTGATGGAGCCAAAGAAATCAGGTCTTGGCGTGGATACCGCCATGCATACAGCCTCAAAGTACGTGGTCAAAGAACAAAAACCACTGGAAGAGCAGGCAAAGCCTTAGGCGTCAAGAAGAAGACCCTGCTGCAGAAGCCCGGTGGAGCACCAGCTGAAGGAGGCAAATAAGCATGGGCGATCCGAAGAAACAGCGTAAGAAATTTGATACTCCACGTTTCCGATGGCGTAAAGATGTCCTCCAAGAAGAACTTAAGCTTCTGGGGCAATTTGGATTAAGAAACAAGCATGAACTCTGGCGCCACAAAACCACTCTGTCGAAAACCAGAGGCATCGCCCGCTCACTCATCAGCAAATCCACTGAAGAACGAGCAAAAATGGAAAATGAATTGCTCGCACAACTCAAAAAGAAGGGTATTCTGCAGGATACTGCGGTACTCGATAACGTCTTAGACTTAACTATCGAAGACATCTTGGAACGTAGACTGCAAACAATTGTTTTCCGCAAGGGTTTAGCAAGAACCGTCTTCCAGTCACGTCAACTAATCACCCATGGACACGTAACAATCGACGGACGCAGAGTAACAATCCCCGGCTACATAGTGCCCAAAGAAGCAGAAGCAAAAATCGTTTACTCACCCGAAAGTGCAATAGCAAACCAAGAACATGCATTGCGGGTTGGATTAACAGTGGTCGCTAAACAAGTCGAAGCTAGGCCACCTCAGAGAGGCCGCAGAGGCGGACGCGGAGGCGGCAGATTTTGAGCGCTCCCAACAACAAGCGTAACGAGAAGTGGGCAATCGTCCACATCTTCAGCAGCTACAACAACACACTCATCCACATCACTGACATTTCAGGCGCAGAAACCATCGCTCGCACCACAGGCGGAATGTTCGTCAAAGCTGACCGCATGGAATCTTCACCCTACGCAGCTATGCGTGCATCCACAGCAGCAGCTGAACAAGCAAGAGACAAAGGAATAACAGCCATCCACATCAAAGTTCGAGCTCCAGGCGGCGCAGGACCCAGAACACCTGGACCAGGCGCACAAGCAGCCATCCGAGCATTAGCTAGATTTGGTTTCAAAATTGAACGCATCGAAGAAGTTACACCAATCCCACATGACGGTACAAGAAGGCCTGGTGGCAGAAGAGGCAGAAGAGTCTAATCTGCAATTTCCTCCTTTATTGATAGTAACTTATTGGAGTGTCTAGCAAGTGAAAATAGAAGTCCTTGAAAAAAACGATATCAACCTCCGCATAGTCGTCAGAGATGCGGACGTACCTTTAATGAATGCTCTGCGCCGCTTAGCACTTGCTGAGGTTCCCTGCATGGCAATCGAAGAAGTTGTCATGATAGAAAACTCCTCAATTCTACAAGATGAAATAATCGCTCACAGACTGGGTCTGACGCCGTTAAAGACAGATTTAGACGCCTACAGCCTTCCAGAAGAATGCGAATGCAAAAGTGAATTCGGCTGTTCACAATGCCGCGTCACTCTAACAGTTGACGCTGAAGCAAAGGAAGGAACACGAACTGTCTACTCAGGAGAAATAGTCTCTGAAAACCCAGAAATCGTCCCAGTCTCAGACAAAATCCCAATAGTGAAACTGGCAAAAAACCAGAAACTAAAGCTTGAAGCCTACGCAAAACTTGGAATAGGCAAAACCCACGCAAAATGGCAGCCAGTTTCCATGTGCGCATACAAATACTACCCAAAAATCACCACTCCAACAGGGAAATGTGAAGGATGCCAAAAATGCGCTGACATCTGCCCCAAAAAAGTTTACGTCGTCAAGAACGAGAAAATCGATGTCCGCGACCTTTTAGCATGTAACCTTTGCATGGACTGCGTTGATGCTTGCCCACAAAAACCCTCGCCACTCAAGGTGGAATGGGTGAAGGACACTTTTGTAATGAGCATTGAATCTACAGGTGCGCTTCCTCCAGAACGTGTACTTAGAGAAGCCACTAAACTGTTAGGCAAACAACTAAACGAGTTTGAAGAACAAATAAAGGCTGAACCACAATGAGAGAAACCAAAACAACAAACCCACAATTAATCAATCTTATTGGTCTTCTAAAGAAAGAAAGCAGAGAAAAACAAGCAGCCATCTGGCTAGACGTCGCTGACCACTTAGCAAAACCCCGCAGCCAACGCGTCGCAGTTAACCTAAGCAAACTAAACAGACACACCAAAAAAGCAGACGTTGTAGTTGTTCCAGGCAAAATTCTGGGTACAGGCAGCATAAACCACGCTGTAACCGTCGCGTCATTCGACATCTCAGACACAGCAAAAGCCAAACTTGACGCGGTTAAAGCAAAATACATCACAATCACAGAGCTGATGGAGAAAAACCCCAAAGGCTCCAAAGTAAAAATTATCCGGTGAAAAAAATGTCAACAACACAATCCCCAATAACCTTCGTAAACGCTGAAGGCTTAATCGTAGGTCGAATGTGCAGCAAAGTTGCCAAACGACTGCTAAACGGCGAAGAAGTAATCATCCTTAACGCGGAGAAAGCCGTGTTCTCAGGTAAAAAGAAAAGCAAAGTTTTAGAAGCACACAAATTCCTCGAAGTTGGCGCCCCAATGCGTGGACCATTCCATTACCGCCGACCTGACCGTTTCCTACGCAAAACCGTACGCGGCATGGTTCCCTTCAAGCAGCCTAAAGGCAAAAACGCGTATAAGCGGCTGAAGGTATTTATGGGCGTGCCACTTGAATTCAAAGACCAAAAGATGATAACATTCGAAGAAGCCCAGTCAAGCGACTTGAAAGGGCCACACTTTACCCTTGGCGAGTTGGCGAAGGAAATCGGATGGTTCAATAGGATGGAATAATTATGCCCGGAAAAAAAGTTTTAGTTGTTAGTGGAAAGCGAAAAACCGCAGTTGCACGCGCCATTGTTAAACAGGGCGTTGGCAGAGTGCGCATAAACTTGACTCCAGTTGAAATTTATGAACCTGACATTGCGAAAGCAAAAATCATGGAGCCCCTCCTGCAGGCAGGCGCCGACGTCTGGCAGCAGCTTGACATGGACGTTAAAACCAGCGGCGGAGGCTACATGGGACAGGCAGAAGCAGCACGCATGGCAATATCAAACGCGCTCCTAAAATGGACCAAGAGCACACATCTACGCACAGTCTTTAACGAATACGACCGAACCATGATTGCAGGCGACAGCCGAACTAAAGAAACCAAGAAAGTCGGCGGAGCAGGCGCACGGTCCAAAGAACAGAAAAGCTACAGGTAGGAGAAAAAAACAAAATGATTATTCCCGTAAGATGCTTCACTTGCGGCAAACTCGTTGGAGACCGATGGGACGAATTCACCCGCCGAATCAAGACAGGCGAGAACGCCAGCGACGTGCTGGACAGCTTGGGCTTGAAACGGTACTGCTGCAGACGCATGCTACTCTCTAACGTGGAGATAATCGATGAAGTTCTGCGGTTCTACGAAGAAGCCGAGAAACGCAAAGAAGCCCGCAACTTCTACTAAATTTTTATTTTTTTAGTTTTCTTAAATCTTTAATTAAGTATAGCATACTCGCTATTCGGGCGATAGTTGTCGGCTTGGGCTTGGTCATTTATTTTAAGAAATAACGCCATTGAACCAGAAGCGGCATATTTGGATCCTAATAGACTGCTGAATAGGTTTATAATTGGGCTTTTGCCTATTCTAGTTAAAGAAAAATAAGGACATAGTTATTTAAGGGTAAAAGTTTATATTTCCGTTGGGTTTTTGCATATTTCCGAATTAAACAAGTTCTAGTAATGTAGGGAATGATAATATGGCGTATTTAACAACAACAGGTTCAGGACAACCAGTCCTCATCCTTAAAGAAGGAACAACAAGAAGCAGAGGCAAAGAAGCCCAAAGAAACAACATCATGGCAGCACGAGTAATCGGTGAAGTGTTAAAAACCACTCTAGGCCCTCGAGGCATGGATAAAATGCTCATCGACAGCCTAGGCGACATCACAATTACAAACGACGGCGCAGCCATCCTCAAAGAAATCGACGTTGAACACCCCGCAGCCAAAATGATGGTTGAAATCGCAAAAACCCAAGATGACATGGTAGGCGACGGAACAACATCCGCAGTCGTCCTCGCAAGCGAGCTTCTAAGAAAAGCTGAAGAACTCCTCGACCAAAACATACACCCAACAATTCTAGTAAGCGGCTACCGAAAAGCCTCAGTAAAAGCCATCGAAATCATAGGCAAAATAGGTGTACCACTAGACATTAACGACCGCAAAACACTCCTCAAAGTTGCATTAACTTCAATGAGCAGCAAAGCAGTCGGCTCAGCAAAAGACCACTTAGCCGAAATATCCATTGATGCAGTGAAACAAATCGCGGAAGAACGTGGAGACAAAACAATTGCTGATATAGACAACATTCAACTCGTTAAGAAAACAGGCAAAAGCCTCCTTGAAACCCAACTAATTCAGGGCATAATCATCGACAAAGAAGTCGTCAGCCCAGGCATGCCAAAAATCAAGGAAAACGCAAAGATTGCACTCTTAGATTCAGCGTTGGAAATCGAAAAAACAGAAATCACCGCTGAAATCCGCATCAAAGACCCATCACAGATGAAAGCGTTCCTTGACCAAGAAACCGACATGATGCAAGACATGGTTAAAAAAATCAAAGCCTCAGGCGCAGACGTAGTGTTCTGCCAAAAAGGCATCGACGACATGGTACAGCATTTCCTATCCAAAGAAGGCATAATGGCGGCAAGACGCGTTAAAGAATCCGACATGGAGAAACTCGCAAGAGCCACAGGCGGAAGAATAGTCAGCGACTTAGATGACCTCAAGAAAGCAGACCTTGGATTGGCAGGACATGTTGAAGAACGCAAAATCGGCGACGACAAAATGATATTTGTCGAAAAATGCAAAGATCCACATTCAGTTGCAATCCTTATCCGAGCAGGCTTAGAACGCATGGTTGACGAAGCAGAAAGAGCCATGATCGATTCACTCTCAGTAGTCTCAGACGTCTTAGAAAACAAAATCATCGTCGCAGGCGGCGGAGCAGTAGAAATCGAAATCGCAAAAGAACTACGCAAGTACGCAACCAAAGTCGGCGGAAGAGAACAACTCGCAGTAGAAGCATTCGCGGACGCAGTTGAAGTCATCCCACGCACACTCGCAGAGAACGCAGGCTTAGAACCAATCGACATCCTCGTGGAGCTACGTCAAGTACACGACAAAGAAACCGGCAAAAACATGGGAATCAACGTGTTCACAGGCAAACTACAAGACAGCATCGCTAACGGCGTAATCGAGCCAATCGTCGTCAAAGAACAAGCCATCAAATCAGCAGCCGAATCAGCAGCCATGATACTACGCATAGACGACGTCATCACATCCAAAGCGCCAAAAGGCGGTCCAGGTGGCCCAGGCGGAATGCCGGGCGGCATGGGCGAAGAATAAATTTCCCCCTTTTAATTTTCTTTTTTAGTTTTTGAAACCCGATAGAAATAGCTCTTGTTTCCAACATTTTAATAACGGCTAAAAACGCCAAGAAGTCTTACTCTTTTCACCAACCTATTTGGAGCCTATTAGGATCCAAATATCATATCATTGCAGAAACCTATAGGGGGTAGGTCGGTATTGTCAATTTTCGGAGCCATTAGCATGTTGAAAAGAAGGTTTCTGTGGGGCGAAAGCAAAAATAACCAGTCCACATTCATTCCCTTCCTGTGTGAACTACAATGATTAACGGCTTCAACCTTTTAGCCACCACTTCCCGAGGAAACGAACGCCCAATGATCAACGAAATCCTCTACCTGCTCAAGGAAGAATTAGGCGACGCCCAAGCGCAAGCTGCAAAAACCAAGATCCGCGGCTTAATCGTCGCCAAAACCACACTCGACCCCTGCGCTGTGATAGAAAAATTCCACGCAATCCTGAAAGAACGCCCTTACGAATTCCGCTATGCCCTAAGAATTCTGCCCATCGAAAAGGTTGTACCTACAGATCTGGAGGAAATTAAAAAAGCCACAGCAGAATTAGCCGCAAAAATAGGTGAGAACGAAACCTTCAGGGTTACAGTTGAAAAACGCTTCACAACCCTCCATACAAAAGACCTGATTGAGGCAGCTGCAGGAGACATCAAAAACCAAGTTAACCTTGAAAAACCAGACAAAATCCTGCTCATTGAAGTCTTGGGGGCCTTAACGGGTTTGTCGTTGCTTAAGCCAGATGAGATTTTGGCGGTTGTTAAAGAAAAAATGCTTTAACTTTAGAGTTGAGTCGCTAGCAGGGCAACGCGTTCGATGACTAAGTTGGCTATTGCCTTCTGTTGGTTGTCGTCTTTTATTACGGTTTTTATTTCTTGGTCGGTGATTTCGAAGGATTTTTTGATTTTTGTTTCCTTGTTTTTTGTCATTCCAAGAACACTATTGTCTGGGTTGCTGCCGACGCTTTTTGTTACCTCTTCAAGGGCGTTTTCTATTTGTTTTGGGTCATCACCGATAATTATCAGTGCCATGTTCTTTGTTTTCGGTTTTATTCCGCAGCGTTCGATGGCTTTTTGTATTTGGCGTTGTGCTGAAGCGTAGAGCATTGTTTCCATGGCTGGGCTTTTGGAGAGGTTTGTTTTGTTCTTGAAAGCTTGAAGGGCGTTTAGGACGGCGAAGTATAGGTGTTCCTGCGTGGCGATTAGTTGGGCGTCGAAGAATTGGATGTCTACGTTTTGGCGGGTTTGTTTTCGGTTGTTTTTTAAAAACGCTTCTGCCTTATCGAACGCTATGCTTTTGTAACCTGTTATTTCTACGTACTGCTCGAATTCTTTTATGTACTGAAGCATTTTCTGTTCTCACAGCATGTCTTTTAGGAGTTTTTCAGCTAGCTGTTTTGGCAAGCCTGCTTTTACGAGTTTTGCAATTTCCTGGTTTGCTGCTCGTTTGCCCTGTTGTTTCTGGATTATTTTTCTGAGCATTTCTTTGGTGTCCCAGGGAAAAATGACCCAGTGGGTTGTTTGTTTTTCGTAGAAGTCTGGGGTTGTTGTGGATTGGGGTTTTTGGTAGAGGGTGGCTGTTTTGATTTCCAATGCGCCTTGGAGTTGGGTTTTTGCGAGTTTTAGGCTTTTGCCGGTGTCTGCTATGTCGTCGACTAGTAGGGTTTTTTTGTTGGTTATTTTGGCGGTGAGGGTTTGTGTTAGTTTTGGTTCTGCCCTTGTTTGGTTGATGTCTTTGTAGAACTCTATTTGGATGGAGCCGAGTTCTGGGGTTTCTAACAGGTCGGTTAAGATGCGTGCGGGCACTAAGCCGCCTTTTGCGACGGCGATGATGATGTCTGGTTTGTAGGGTTGGCTTTGGATTTTTTGGGCTTGGCTAAGCAGCATTTCGTATATTTGGTTCCACGCTGGGACCTCGTATTCGATGTTGTCAGCCAATTTTTTTCCTTCTGTGAGGGAAACTATCCATTTTTGGTTCTGTTAAGCCTTTCGATAACAAATTCCCATGCTCACTTTATCGCAGTGTATTTTTGGTATTTTAACTATTTAACGATTTTTTGTGCATGCAGTTCTATTTTTATGGTGAGTTTTATTGGTGGTTGATGTATGTTCTTGCTTGCTCGGTTGTATATTTATTAAGGGGTTGTTGTTATGTTTTATTCGGGAGATAGGCGTCTGGAGATATGTGTCGTCTTTCGTAATATAGTTTATATGCCTTGGCGTCTTTTTCCAGTAATCAAGAATGAAAGGAGACTTGAAAAATGGTGAAGAATGTGGACGAAGAGAAGATTAAGCGCGTGCTCACAGAGCCCAAGCTGGCTGCGATAAAAGCGATGCTTGAAAAAGATCATGCCATCGACTGTTTGCTGCTGCTCCATGTCGGTCGCGGTAAATGGAAGGATGCCAAAGATTTCATGAGAGAAAATAACTTAACTCTCAGCGATGGCACCTTTAGGGCTAGAATGATTGAGATTGAATCCCTAGGTTTAGCTAAGAGTGAACGTATCGACCCACTCAAGAAGTACTACGTTAAAACTGAGCGTGGGGAAAAAATAGCGAATCTTCTTCTCGGTTTTTTTGACGAGCTTGGGCTTAAGAGTTAGTTATTGATCAGAAGCTCAAGCCGTTTTCTTTCTTTTTATTTCAATTTTTATTTTGTGTGGAACAGGTTTTCGTGCTATGGTTGCAGGTGTAAGTGTCAGGCGATAGGGGTATCCTTTTTAGGTAGGAAAGTAAGAATATGCATATAGTGAGTTCCATGCCGCAAAATGAAAAAGCAGATATAACGGTAGTCAGCGAAAAAGGACAGGTTGTAATACCGCAAGCCATACGCAAAAAACTGGGCATTGGACCTAAATCTAAACTCCTTATTTACGGCTACCAAGACGCCGTTATCATGAAGAAACTGGAAGTGCCAAACGTTACCAAAGAGCTAGAAGCCATATACAAACAGGTGAACAAAAAAATAGCGCAGTACGGTGAATTAACTAACCAGGAGATTAACGAGGTAATTCAGGACCACCGAAAGAAGAAGCGTCTTCCTTGCGAAGGCAACTGAATGAAGGTTGTTTTCGACACCAACGTTTTAATTTCCGCATTAATCACAGCTGGAAAACCTAAAGAACTCTTCCATAAAGTCATTGCGGGAGAAATCCAGTTAGTGCTGTCCAAAGATATTTTGGAAGAGTTCAGCGAAGTTGCTGATGATCCTAGAATAAGAAAATACGCAGATGAGGCTGCTGTGGTTGCTTTTTTAAAAGTTATCGATAGCTTTGCCAAGGTAATTAGGGTGAAGTCGCGTTTTAAAGTCGTGAAGGATGACCCTGACGATGATGCTATTTTGAGGGTGGCTTTTGACGGCAAAGTTGACTGCGTAGTTTCGGGAGATAAGCATTTGCTCGCTTTAGGGGAATTCAAAGGGATAAAGATCTTAACTGTTGATAAGATGTTAAAGATATTGAAGGATCAAAAGGGCGCGGCATAGGGTTTTGAGAGTATTTTTTGAGAATTAGGGTAGTTTGGGTTTTTGTGTAGGTGTGTTCTACAGCTGTATAGTAGTGTATAGTAAGACGTAATATTTAAAAGACTGGTTTAGTCGATAAGTATTACAAACCTACAAGAAGGTAAAAAAACAAAATGAACACATACCTAAGAAAAATAAAGAAAAACTCGAAAGCCCTCAGCCCAGTCGTCGCATCAATCATACTCATCGCCGTCACCGTCGCAGTCAGCGTTGTCGTTGCCGCATGGATGGGAGGAATGTCCCTAGGACTCATGAATAACGCAGAACAAGTAACAGCATCAAACCCAATATTTACACAGTAGCTAACTGTCGTCACTTTAACAGTTAGAAATACTGGTGCATCTTCAGTAACTATATCTAACTGCAGGAACAATTGACGGAAACACTGTTGTAGCATCAGAGTACTGGAAGTCTACACCATTGCTAAAGGCCAAACCAAGGCCATCACTTTGACTCTTGCAGCACTGCACATTCACACGCAGGTGCACAATATTCACTTGGTCTCGTCACAGCAAAGGGCACAACCATCGTCTACACTGCAACATACAACCCATAAACATCCAACCTTTAGAACACTATAAATTCGGGGGTAAGGTGAAGCAAGTCATTCACCCAACTTTCCTCTTTCTCTCTTTAGAAAAAAAATCAGGAGCAAAATAATCATGGTAACACAAATCAAAGAATACACATCTGCACAAGCAATAGCAGAATCACTAGACAAAGAATTATCTCTAACCAAAAGCGTGCTGGGCGAGTACCTACGAAAACTCGACGAAATCCGCAGCTTAGCAGAAAAATCCAAAAAAGTCCGTGAAGTCGTCCTCAAACTCGCTGGCAAAAAAGCCCCAACAGAGAACGCAAGCGAAATCACGGTAGGGACATTAAATATTGTTTTGGATGCTAACCCATTCCACGAACTAACCGCTATAGAATCGGTTGTTCGCAGCCACCAGGAACGGCTGTTGGTCCTGCAGAAAGTGCATGAAGCCTTAAAATGGCTCGACCAACTTGGCGACACCGAAGGTCTCAAGTACTTTGTGGTGGAAGACGAAGGCATCCCAGAGCGTATCCTATTCAAAATATCTTAACATTAGGAAGGGAACGGCAAACGGTGACTGAGTCTGAGGCTTACTCTAATGTTCTGCAAACAATCATAGATGAATTCAGAAACATAAGCCCAGAAACCACAACCGCTTTAATTTTCAAAAACAACGGTCAAACCATAGCCAGCACCAAAGCCACAGAGGAAGAGCAAACCAAACAACTCATCCTCAACTTCAGCAACATCGCAATTCAGGCTGAAACCATAGGCGGCATAGAAAACCTAACCATCCAAGCAGCCGACAGCCAACTCGCCATCACCGAAATGAACAGCCTTTATTTGGCAACGGTTTCTTCGCGGGCAGCAAACCCAGAAATCGTTAAGTCATTAACGAATGTTTTGGTTCCCACAGTTGTAAGGCTTGTTGATCAAGTTGCGTCTTTGCCCCAAGAAAACCAGTCGCCCCAGGTTGAGGAGCTTGAAGAGAAACAGCCCGAAGAGAAAGAGGCTGAAGAGACGATTTTGCCCGTTGTTGAAGAAAAACCGCAAGATGAACCTGTTCCTGAACAGCAACCGGTATTTGAACCGTTCCTGCCAAAAACACCCATAAACCAATTCATGGTGGAAAAACTCTCAGGAATGCTAATCCCTGCTGACACAGTGCGAATAGACGCGGAAGTTATAGAGCGGTGGAGTGAGGTCTATGACGGCAAAGAAATCAAAATGGTAAATATCGAAGCCTTAGATGGGAAAAAGACCACATGCAAATTTAAACCGATAAAGGAATCAAAATCCAACTCCAAAGGCGTCATCCAAATTCCAGAAAGAATCCTACAAACCCTGCAAACTGAAAAAGGCAAACTGGTAATGGTTAAGCCAGTAGTCGAATAACAGAGGTATGAATGTTGAAGCAGAAAACAACCCAGGAAATCGCACCTGAATCATCAGAACCTACAGAGGGCGCCGCTGTTATTTCGGTTGGAGACGATAACTCTGGGTTCGAAAGTTTGGCTGCGAGTTTAGCTGAAATACGCAAACTCGAAGGCGTCCTTGGTTACATTTTAAGAAGCAACTCTTCAGCCATAATTGACTTAACTGAACAGGACAAAATAATCGAGTACGCCACTTTATCAACTCAAATCTCCGAGTCAAGCCTTGAAATAGTGAAACAATTCAGCATGACGGATATAGAAAGCGTTTTGGTTGAGGGCAAAAAAGTTAAGGTGCTCTGTATGAGTGTCGGCGAAAATAAAATCAGCGTTTTTATGGAGAAAACTGCCACTCACGCTGGGATAATAAAGAGGATACTGCTGTAATAGTCTGCTTTTATTTTGTCGGTGGGTCTTGCTCAGCCATTTTCAATATGTTAATGGGTTGAAAAATCGCCAACACGGACCTACCCCCTATAGGTTTCTGCAATGATATCCTATTAGGATCCAAATAGGTCCGCGCAGCCCTACCCTCCTCTATCGTTTCCTGCAATGATTGGATATTAGGATCCAAATATGCTGTGAACAACTTTGAGAGTGGAACCCAAATCATTCCAGAGAATTCAAACCCGCAAGTTTTTGAGGTTTTTCGCTTAGCCCTTACTTATAATTTGGATTTTATTGCAACCCACTAAGCAGTAAACGTTGAAATGCCTTGATTTTCTTGTTTTGCTTTCAGGGTACACAACCTATTTATTTCTATTAGAGAACCATCTTTCCCGAGCTCCGGTAGTATAGTCCGGTCAAGTATGCCGGCCTCTCGAGTCGGCGACCCGGGTCCAAATCCCGGCCGGAGCACCAATCATTTACCTCTCTAAAAAATTCTGGTTTATTCTTTTCTAGCGCTGTTAGCCTCTTCTTGGATTTCCTTAGGAGAAATCTTCGGTTGCTTCTTATCCATCGTTTTAAAGATGTCCGCCCATTCTTCCTTTCTGCTTTCTTCATAATATTTAGTGGCCGCCTCCAAGTCCATCTTCGAGACATCAACACCTGAAGCTTTCAATTTCTTGGTCAATTCCTTAATGGGCACCATGACATATTATTGGTGCATCAAAGAATTAAATTTATTCAACGGTTCTGCCCTCAAAAATAGGTTATTTGTATGTGAGTGTTGAGCATTGTTCTTCTACTGTGCGGTTAAGGGTTAATTCTGCCATGTTTCGGCTGTAATCCATTACGCGCTTGGAGCTTTCAAAGATTAACCGTAGCACTGATGCAACGTTGGGGTCAAGTTTTTTGCTTGACATCATCAGGATTAATTCGTTTTCAAGAGGAATAAGGGCTTCGCGTTTAGAAATCAGTTTTTCTGCTTCCTTGTATTCTCGTTTGAAGAGGGCTTTTATGGCGTCATCGTACAGTTGGTGCGCTTGTGTACTGAAATAGACCAGTTGATTGTATATTTCTTCATCTACGGGGTCTTTTATGAAGAGCGTTTCCTCGTCGATGAGTTTTTGGAGTGCGCTAAGGTTGTTTATGATGTTCAGGGCGTTTTGCGCGATGCTTTCTATGTCGTTTACGGCTATGCGGTAGAGGAGGAACTCTTTGGGCGTTTTAAAGCCGAGTTCACGGTAGAGATTTCGTTCTATTCCGTACTTTAGCTGCCGAACAATGTATAATCCAAGGCGGTTTACGTCGTTGTGGGCACTTATAACACTCTCTAAGAGAGTGGTGCTTTTGTCTTTTAGGGCGGCGATGGCATCTCGGTTAGCTGCAAGGGCAACGATAGCCATTCTTCGGACAGCTTTTTCGATTGGAAATTCTGAGTGTTTGATTAGGATTTGGAGTGTGATTTCGTCGGCTGTTTCCTCGATTATTTCTGAGCCTAAAAAGTTGTCTCGGGCGAGACTTTTTATTTCGTTCTTGTTTTTTGTGGCGTTCTGTGCGTTTTTGAAGTGGATTCTTATGATGTCGGCGCCTATGGCGTACAATGCGCGGACCATGCGTAGGGTTGATTGTGGGGGTTCTTTGGGGTCTATGTTTATGAAGTATTCTTTGGGTTTTGAGGTGTCGTCTCTGCCTTCTTTTTCCATTATTGTTCGTGGGACAAGAGTTAGTGTTTGGTCTGGTTGGATGTTGAAGGCGATTTCGCTGCCTCGTTTTAAGCCGATGTCTTCTACCCATTCTTTTGGGAGGGATATTATGTAGGAGCCTCTGCCTGTGCATTGGACTCTTCTATAGCCGAGGTCTTTTTCTGCCAAAACCTTCACCTGGTAAATGTTTCATTTAGATTACATATTTCATGAACTTGCATATAAATGATTTTCAACAAAGTTATATAGAATACATGCTATTTGATGGGCTAGCTCCAAAAAAGAGGAAGATAAAATGCCGCTGAACACCTGCAAAATAATAATTCAAAATAATAAACAGGCAACTGCAAGCAAGGGCGTTTTATGCACAAACGACGTTGAACTCCATGTGCTCATGCTCACTTGTCCACGCGAACCATAAATCACAGAGGTTTAAGTCATGAAAAAAATAATTGCAAACCAAGAAGCGTGTATGGGCTGTGGACTATGCGAAGTCTACTGCGCCGTAGCGCATTCAAAATCAAAAGACATAGTCAAAGCCTACAACAGTGAACAACCCAAACCCATAAGCAGAATCAGACGCGAAGTAAACAAACCCGTCTCATTTGCCATCCAATGCCGCCACTGCGAAGACGCACCATGCGTAGCCGCGTGCCTATCAGGCGCCATGCAGAAAGACCCGAAAACAGGCGAAGTCACCCACAACAAGGACAAGTGCATTGGCTGCTGGACCTGCGTCATGGTTTGTCCGTACGGCGCCTTAATTATGGATAAGGAAGGCAAAGTTGTCGCCAAATGTGACCTCTGCCAAGGATTAGCCGAACCTGCCTGTGTTGCCAACTGCCCCAACCAAGCATTAGTATTCAAGGAGGTAAAATCCTGATGGCAAAGTACGTGATTGTTGGCGCCTCCGCAGCAGGCGTAGCCGCAGTTGAAGCCATAAGAAAAGTGGACCCAGCGGGCGCAATAACGGTAATCACAGAAGAGTCATGCGCAGATTACAGTCGACCCATGATTAGCGACTTAGTCAGCGGCAAAGCAGACCTCCAAAAAATGAAGTGCAAAACCGACAGTTTCTGGAAAGAAAACAACGCAGAAGTACGTTTAGGCAAAAAAGCCGTAAGCCTAAACCTAACCGACAAAACCGTTAACCTAGAAGATGGGGAAAAAGTAGTTTATGAGAAGCTGTTGCTTGCAACAGGCGGCAAACCGTTTGTTCCCAAGATGGAAGGCCAAGATAAAGACGGCGTATTCACATTCACAAACATCTCGGATGCCCAGCGTTTAGCAGCAAAAATCGACAGCATACATGCCAAGAGCGCGGTGGTTATCGGCGCAGGCTTAATCGGCATAAGCGTTACCGAAGCCCTTGTTAAACGCGGCTTAAAAGTCACTGTTGTAGAGCTTCAGGAGAAAATTCTAAGTTTACTCTTAGATGCCAAAGCATCAGACATCGTTGAAGCTGTAATCAGAAAAGCAGGCGTAAACTTTGCAACAGGTCAATCAGTCCAAAAAATTATTGGCAAACCGGAAAACGACGGCGCAGTTGGCGGAGTAATCCTAACTAAGGGTGACCAAGTGCCATGTGACCTGGTCGTTGTAGCTATCGGTGTTATTCCACGAACAGAGCTTGTTGCGGGGACATCTGTAAAAATAAACCGAGGCATCGTAGTGGATAACTTCATGCAGACCAACGTGCCCGACGTTTACGCCAGCGGCGACGTTGCAGAAACCTTCGATTTCATCCTTAACCAGAATCGGCTCTTGCCCCTGTGGCCTTTAGCGGTTTTGGAGGGCAGAGTTGCGGGCTACAACATGGCAGGCACAAAAACCAGCTATGAAGGCGGCACCAACATGAGCAGCCTCAAGTACTTTGGCATACCCATCGTCTCCATAGGTTTAGCTAACCCCAAAGATGACCCGACGCTGGAAATCCTCGTTAAGCAAGATATAGAACACGATGTGTACAAAAAACTGGTCTTAAAGAACAACGTCATAGTAGGCATGACATTGGTGAACTGCATTGAACGCGCAGGAATCTTGTTCAACTTAATGAAAACCCAAGTTAACGTGAAAAAGTTCAAGCAAGACCTGCTAAGTGACAATTTCGGTTTGGCATTCTTACCGGTTGGTCTTCAAAGAAAAATGAGTGTGGTGCAATAAATGAACCAGCAAGACAGAAAAATAATCAGCCCATTCGGGGATGACAAGGATTTCTCAGGCTGCGCCCTCTTCGGAATGATGGATACCAGCGGCAAACGCTTCGGCTCCAAAGATCCAGTTCGCGCCATAACGAACATGCATGACCGCGGCAACGGTTTAGGCGGCGGCTTCGCAGTCTACGGCATATACCCAGAATTCAAAGACTACTACGCTTTCCACGTGATGTATCTAAGCAAGGATGCGAAAGAGAAAACTGACCATATACTCGCTTCAAGATTCGACATCATCTACGATGAGGAAATGCAGACAAAACCAGCCAACGTGCGGGATCCACCGGTTGTTTGGCGGTACTTTGTTCAGCCAAAAAAGCATCGACCTGAAAACCAAACTGAAGAAGACTACGTCATAGAATCTATAATGCAGATTAACACTGAAACAGGCAAGGCATTTGTCTTCTCAAGCGGCAAAGACATGGGTGTCTTCAAAGGCGTTGGTTTCCCGGAAGATGTTGCAGAGTTCTTCTGTTTAGAGGATTACCATGGGTACCTTTGGTCTTGCCATAGCCGTTTCCCCACGAATACTCCTGGTTGGTGGGGCGGAGCGCACCCATTTAGCATCCTTGACTGGACAGTAGTGCATAACGGGGAGTTGTCATCTTACGGCATCAACCGCCGCTACTTGGAGATGTACGGTTACAAATGCACCATGCAGACGGATACCGAAGTGTTAGCTTACGCTGTGGACTTGCTTATGCGAAAACAACACCTATCCATTGATTTGGTAGCTCAAATTCTAGCTGCACCCTTATGGAGTGAAATAGACCATATGGAGCCCAAACAAGCGCAACTTCTAAGAACACTGCGCCAAACCTACGGCAGCCTACTGATGAATGGGCCATTTAGCATAGTTATTGCTCATCATGGCGAAATGATAGGGTTAACTGACAGAATCAAGCTGCGTCCACTAGTTGCTGGCATAAACGGGGACTACATGTATTTGTCGTCTGAGGAGTCAGCTATGCGGCTGGTTTCTCCGAACCTTGATAAGTTCTGGTGTCCTAGAGGCGGCGAACCTGTGGTTGGCAGATTAAAAAATAACAGCAAGAGAGCCGCTGAAATCCTCGCTGGAGGCTTAATGTAATGAAAACCTACATAGTACCTGAATACCTTGTTGAACGAGACGAGAAGCGGTGCATACGCTGCAAAGTTTGCGTTAACCAATGCACATACGATACGCATTTCTACGATGAAGAAACCGACACCGTATGCAGTAAAGATGAGAACTGTGTTAACTGTCAACGCTGTGTCACTTTCTGCCCAACCCATGCGATAACCATACGAAAGAACCCCAACGCTAGCAGAGATAACGCCAACTGGACCATGGAAGCAATCCGAGACGTGAAAAAGCAAGCTGAAACCGGAGGCGTAATCTTAACCGGCATGGGCTGCGATAAACCAGAATACACTTACTGGGACCGCTTGCTCCTAAACGCAAGCCAAGTCACCAACCCCTCAATTGATCCGCTGCGAGAGCCGATGGAAATCCGAACGTATCTTGGCGCAAAACCTGACCGCTTAGACTTGGCAGTGGAGAATGGTGAAACCGTGCTAAAGACACAGCTTACTCCGCAGCTTTGCTTGGACACGCCGATTATGTTTTCTGCGATGTCCTACGGTGCTATTAGCCTTAACGTGCATGAATCCTTAGCGCGGGCAGCAACGGAATGCGGTACATACTGGAATACGGGTGAAGGCGGCTTAGTCAAAAGTCTCTACAAATACGGCGCAAACACCATTGTTCAAGTTGCTTCAGGCAGATTCGGAGTCCACTCCGACTACCTTAACGCAGGTGCAGCTGTAGAAATCAAAATCGGGCAAGGCGCAAAACCAGGCATCGGCGGTCACCTTCCAGGCGAAAAAGTCACCGAACACGTAGCCAAAACACGCATGATTCCACAAGGCACCGACGCGCTCTCACCTGCACCGCAACATGACATCTACTCAATCGAGGATTTACGCCAACTAATCTACGCGCTCAAAGAAGCCACCAACTACACTAAACCAATTTCCGTTAAAATCGCGGCGGTCCACAACGTAGCTGCAATCGCAAGCGGCATGGTTCGGGCTGGAGCAGACATAATCGCCTTAGATGGTGTTCGAGGTGCAACTGGTGCGGCACCCAAAGTCATCCGAGACAACGTAGGCATACCCATCGAGTTAGCTATCGCACAAGTAGATCAACGCTTACGCGAAGAAGGCATACGCAACAACGCTTCGGTGGTGGCGGCTGGCGGCATAAGAAGCAGCGCCGACGTCATAAAAGCCATCGCACTTGGCGCAGACGCAGTATACATTGCTACGGCAGCTTTGATATCTGTAGGCTGCACGGTTTGCCAACGCTGCTACACAGGCAAGTGCCCATGGGGTATCGCGACCAGTGACCCGTGGATTAGCAAACGCATCAACCCCGACATCGCATCCAAGCGGCTGGTGAATTTGCTCAACAGCTGGAGCTTGGAGATTAAGGACATGATGGGCGGCATGGGCATCAATGCAATTGAAAGCTTACGCGGCAACCGACTGGCGCTCAGAGGTGTCGGCTTAACCAAGACCGAGCTTAAGATTTTAGGCGTTAAAATGGCAGGAGCCTAAAAAGATGTTAATGCAAAGAACTAAACCTAAAGAAATCGACGCAAAATACCAAAACCTGATCAAAACCGAAGACAAAGTCGTCAAAATCAACGCTGAAGGACTCTACTACAAAGAACTAAACAGCTTGCTAAGAGCGATAATCACAAGAGATGTCGAACGCATAGAACTGCACAATGTTTGCGGACAAAGATACCTCGGCACAGACTTAGACACCAACATCCAAATTGACGTTTACGGAACACCAGGCAACGACCTTGGCGCCTTCATGAGCGGACCCAAAATGGTAATACACGGCAACGCACAGGACGCCAGCGGCAACACAATGAACGACGGACAAATAATCATCCATGGCCACGCTGGAGACTTAACTGGGCACTCGATGCGAGGCGGCAAAATCTTCGTCAAAGACTACGTTGGCTACCGAGTCGGCATCCACATGAAAGAGTACCAACGCAAAATCCCCCAAATAGTCATCGGAGAAACAGCAGGCGACTTTCTCGCGGAGTACATGGCGGGCGGAGTAATCCTCATCTTGGGCTTGAACCTTAAAGAGGGCGAGAAATGCGTAGCCCGATTCGTTGGCACAGGAATGCACGGCGGCGTAATCTACGAGCGCGGCGACATCCTTGAACCGGAAGCTGGAACAAAAACCTTGCCAGTGGGCAAACGCGACATGAAAGTTATCGAAGGCTTAGTCAAAGAATACTGCAGCCACTTCGGCACCGACCCCAAACAAATCCTATCTGGAAAATTCAAGAAAATCCTGCCGCTCTCAAAGCGACCCTACGAAAAACTATACTCCCACTAAACCTTTCTTATTTTTTAGGTTTATTTTTCACATACTAATGACTTGGAAAACAGTCTCCATTTTGTCTTCAACAGCTCTGCGACAAAATTGAACCTTTTTGCCTGCCCTCTACTCCTGTAAAATCAAAAATTTGAGTTTTCGCGCTAAGTTAAAGAGTATAAATTACATTTATTTCACTGCATCCAGAACGAATAAAGATTAAAATAGAAATTTAATGCAAAACGAGAACGTAAAATGAATAGAAAGAAATCGATATTATTGGCAGTTGGATTAGTCATTCTGATTGTTTCGGTAGGAGTAACATCGCTACTCGTGTTATCTTTAGAAAATAAAAATCCTTTGGCAGGTAAAATTCGGGTTGCATGCGTCGGCGACAGCATCACGGGAGGCACCGATTACCCGCCTGACCTTTGGATGATGCTTGGCGCAAACTATACAGTCGGCAACTTCGGTGTCCCTGGCTCCACAGCGTCATTGAACTCTGAGAGCCCCTATATGAATACCAGCACATTTCAAGACGCGAAAAATTTCCAGCCTAACATTGTTATCATTATGCTTGGAACAAACGATGCTAATTCACTCATTCATCCCAACAACGAGAGCTTTGTAGGTGACTATGTGAAGATTGGTTGAAGAGTTTCAAGCACTTTCAAGCAAACCTAAGATATACTTGGTTAAGCCGCCACCAGTTTTTGTCAACGGAACCACTCCTAGCGCTGAATATTTCAGGGATATTGTAATCCCCTCCATTGAGCAGGCTGCAAATGAGACTAATGTACCAATAATCGATGTGTATTCGGCTTTGGCTCACAGCTCTAAGTTTTTCTATGACGGAGTCCACCCAGACAATGAAGGGGCGATACTGATTGCAACCGTAGTATACAAGGCAATAACTCAGCCGAACGCCTCCTAATTTGGCTGTCAGCGTTTTCTGTGTGTTGAGAGAAAACAGGTTTTTTCTTTGCTTAAAGTTAAATCTTATTAGCATAAAACACTCAGAAAGGGTATTGGTAGGGGAAAAGAAGCTGATTCAAGAGCGGATAAGGGCCATTCCAGTTGACCTAATTCGGACCATAGCGATTATAGGAGTTATTTTGCTTCATGCCGCTAACGAAGCAATCGTCCCGCAGATGATGACTCAGACGGAAACTGTTCGCTGGATAATGGTTGATATCTACCAAACCTTGGGGCGAACGGGAGTTCCTTTATTTGTAATGTTAACGGGTGCGCTCCTACTTCAACCCTCCAAAATTGAACCTTTAAGCGTGTTTTTCAAAAAGCGTTGGGCGCGAATAGGTTTGCCATTTCTGTTTTGGGGCGTTATCTACTTTGCATGGGACTATTTTGCGGATCACATAGCGCTTACTTCAAGTTTCATCGCTCAAGGCATACTTTCAGGTCCCTACTACCAATTCTGGTACCTCTACATGCTATTGGGTCTTTACCTTTTGACGCCAATCCTTCGGGTTGTCGTAGCTCATATTGACCGTAAAACTTTCAAGTATTTTCTGGTCGTGTGGTTTTTAGGAGTATTTATCCTTCCTATTCCGCCCTTGTTCGGAGCTTACCATTTAGACATTAATGTATTGACAATTCCCTTTTGGGTAGGATACTTCATGCTTGGCGTTTATCTTTTAAATTTGCAGATACGTCGCCGAGTGCTTTTGGGTTTGACGGCGCTTGGACTGGTTTTGACGGCAGCCGGAACATATGCAATAGCGGCGACGGTTGGAGGTCCGCACACTTATTATTTCCATGACTACTTCAGTCCAACGATAATTTTAGCTGCAACCATGCTGTTTTTGCTTTTAACCTCGATCAAGACCCCAGCAAACACAAATCAGCCAGCCGCAACCCAAACAGTGATGCCTCAGCCAAAAAGTAATTGGTTACTTAGGCAAATCAGCTCATGCACGCTTGGAATATTTCTGTTTCATGTTATTGTTCTTGAAACTCTTCAAAGGGGCTATTTGTGGGGTTTCACAATCAGCGGAAACACATTAAACTCCATCATCGAAGTTCCATTGATTACCGTAGTTACCCTGTTCATTTGTCTTGCAGTGCTTCTTCCACTCAAAAAAGTGCCTGTCTTAAAGAGGCTGATCGGCTAAAACAGAGTTTCTTTGTCAACAAAATAGTGAAAGAATAGGGGCTCAAACTCCAGCCCAGAACAGCGTCTTCTTGCGCATAAACGCAATGAATTCTTTAAGAAGTTCCTGTTCTTCGCTGGTCAAGTCATCCATGTGCGCTGTTAACAGTTTTTTCGCGTCCGCTTCAGGCACCTTAACATATAAAACGTCCCGTTCGAACACGTGGCGTCCAGCGATGGGTTTATCCATAGAAATCGCCACCTGCATACCCACTTTGGCTTCGCCTATTGCTTTGCCCTGGTCTTGAATCTGCTCCACCTCACCTAAATCTGAGCTGTCTTCTGCACGCAGAAGCGAAACTTTGGGTTTTATTCTGCCACCCAAGACTTCCACGCCGAGAACCACTGGTTTGGCACGTCGGAAAATGCAGTTTGGCAGTACGGTGACTTTTCCAGGTTTAACGAGTGCCTCAAATTCTGCTTCGCTTTTTGCTTCCCGCTTATTCTTTGCCCATTCCATGTAGTTGTCGATTAGGTTGTAGATGATTGGGTCTTTGAAGATTTTGACGCCGTTTGCTTCAGCTTCAATTTCAGCGTCAGGCAGCACCTTAACGCCAAACGCAAGGATCGCGCCGACTAAAGGTTGACGCGCCTTCACCACAGAAGCCTCGATGACGTCGCGTTTGCTGATGTCGCCGATGTCGGCGATGCGAACTTGGATATTATTGGCTTTTAGAATCTCCGCCATTGCCTCAAGTGAGCCCAAAGTGTCAGCTTTCACTATGACTCCGTCAATTTCCTTGGTGATCCTGATTCTGCCGATTTCTTCAGTGATAAGGTTACAGTATTTGGCAGCGTCTTCGCCTTCGGGTACAGCAAACAACGGTGCACCAGCCAATGCCCCCTCTAAATCGGGCGCAACAATCTTCACACCTGCACTTGCGTAAACACAGTCGACGCTGGTGAATTTGTCGCGTGGGTCACGCATCTCATCGAGCGGTTTAGGAACCAAAATCGTTCGTACACGCGCCGAAATCGGTCCGTTTTTACCGCCGACAACTATCAAATCATCCTTATGTAAGGTGCCGTCATAGACAATCGCGTTGAGCGTTAACCCTAAACCTGGTTCCTCCTTAACTTCTAAAATGGAACCTTTTGCGGCGCCATCTGTGGTTTGTAGGCGTTTCTTTAGAAACTGCTGAGTTAACCCAACTAAAACCATGATTAATTCGGATAGGCCTTCGCCAGTTTTGGCGCTGGTTGGTACAAGAGCAATGTTGATGGCGAAGTCGCGGATGTGGTCAAAACGGTCGGTTTTGAATCCCAAACGGCTAAAATCCCCCATAACCGCGTAAAGACGGTTATCTAATTCTTCCCGGACAAAGCTCGATTGTTCAGCGTACGATTTCAAGAAAGGCGCACCTTGCTGAGCTTTCCAGCCTGGTAAGCGGTCAATCTTGTTAACCGCAACGATGAAGGGAGTTTTACGGGCTTTGAGAATCTCTATGCATTCAAACGTTTGTGCCTCAAAACCACGCAACACATCAACGACCAGAATTGCTATGTCTGCTACGCTGCCGCCCCTGCGTCGCAGGTTCGTGAACGCTTCATGCCCAGGCGTATCCACGATTAGTAACCCAGGAATTTCGATGCCTGTTTTAAAGTTGCCCATGTAAGGACCGATGAGTTGTTTTAGGGTTTCAACCGGGAAAAAGCTGGCGCCAATATGCTGGGTCATTCCGCCTGCTTCACGTAACTGCACATTGGTTTTTCGCAGTTCATCCAGTAGTGAGGTTTTGCCTGCATCTACGTGACCGAGAACACATACGATTGGTTGGCGCGTGGGCATCTAATTTTTTCTCCTTTCAATAATTGATGGTAGGTTGATGTGATATGAGTGTTGGTTAATAAATACTCATTTTATTTGTGTTGTGTCTTGTTTGTATAGTTTTGCTTTGTCAGGTAAGGTTTTTATTTTGTCTGACGCTTTTCTGGTTTGGTGATTGAATGCCCTATTGCGTTAAGTGTGGATTTCCATTAAATGAAAATGACAAGTTCTGCACAGTTTGCGGTGCCGCAGTACCCAAGTTTACACGCCAGGAATACACGGTTTCCGGCAGCAACTTAGTTGACCGCGTTAGGGAGTTGCTGCATGAAGGAAATGTGACGCGTGTAATTGTTAAGGATGAAGCAGAAAAAACTTTGCTTGAGATACCTGCAACGGTGGGCGTGGTTGGAGTGGTTGTGGCTCCTTGGTTGGCAGCTTTAGGTGTTATTGCTGCTTTGGTTGCTAACTGCAGAATTGTTGTTGAAAGAAGAGAATAGAGATTTTATTCGGGCGGCTTTACCAAAAGCAGGAAAAAGCCCAAGATTACAAGGATAACTGCTAGAGCACCAAAGAGCACGTTAAATGGCCCTAATTCGGCGCTTGTGGCTGTGTAATAGAGCATTACTGCACCAATTATTATAAGGAGTATTCCGAAGAGTCTTTCGGCTAATGAAACCCAGAATGTGTCGCCTTCTTCGCTCATGTCTCTTTTCTTCCTTGCGTCTTTTCTTTATGTGTTTCTTTGATATAAACTAGAAGAGTTATTTTAAATTATTCCATAATTCTAGAGTTTGCTGGGTCAGAGGGTGTGGATTTTTCTATACTTAATCCGAGAAGACAGATTAATACTGGATTTTAACATATTAATGACCTTTGAAAACACCCAATAATACCTGCCCTCTTAGGGATTCGAGTGCGTCTTTGGCTTGAAAAAACACCCGATGGCAGCAACCTCCTCCCCTCTATCGTTTCTGCAATGAGTTTCTATTAGGCTCCAAATATGCCCGCTTAGCCGCCGCCGACTGGCGGAAGAATAGCCAAAACAGCGCCGTCCTTAAGCTCGGTTTCCAGTCCCTTGAGTGTTGAGGTGCTTGTTCCGTTTATGAGGAACTGGAGAAAATTCTTGGGCTGCCCCGTTTTGCCGTCGTAAACGTATTCTGTGAAGGGTTTTCCGTATTTGGCTGAGAGCGTTTTAAGAACCAAGTCAACAGTAACCTTCTCGCCGTCTGGGAACGTTAGGGTTTCTTCTCTTTTACCAACGGTTTCTCTTAGAGTAGTGAAAAAGCGAACTTTAACTTCCACTATTTTTGCACCATCAAGCTATATTATGAAAAAAACTATAAGTTAACCATTACGAAAATTAAGAAGGAGTTTTAGGTTAGAAAAGATGGGGCAGATGACTTAGATTATGAAGTTAAGTTTGTCAAATGGGATTTTTAGCAAAATGCGCTTAGATGGAAATTTTGCCGCTGTTAAACAGCTCGGTTTCCAAAACATCGAGTTCAACATGAAATCCATCAAGAAGGAACACGATACCGACGTTTATCGGGAACAGAAAGCGCTAGCTGCTTCGGGCTTGAATTGTTTAACGCTTCATTCAGCGGTTCTGCATGTGAAAGACCCCATTGAGGTCCATCAGGCGGTTTATTATGGTAAAATCTCGCTTGAATGTGCCCGGGCGCTTCGCACATCGCTTATGACGGTACATTCAAATGTTTCAAAGAAGCTGCCCAAACAAGTCAGGGAGAGGTGCTTGAGGGAGGTTTTTGGGGAAATCAAACCGTTTGCCAAAAGCTTGGGCATCAGGTTGTCTTTGGAGAACCTGTCTTATACGTCGACGGGGTTTGGCAAGAATGTTGAGCAGCTTGAAGAAGTTCTCGACATCATTGACCCAAAGGGTGAGATGGGGATTACGTTTGATTTGTGCCATGCATTAGAAACTAAAGAGGTGAATAATTTGCTTGAGGCTTACGGTAAGAGAGTATGCAATGTTCACATGGCTAACAAAGCCCACAAACCCTTCACAAAAGAAACGCCAGAACTAACAGGATTCCTCAATGGTCTGCACGAGTACGACTATGGAGGACCCATAACGCTGGAACTCGAACACAACACGCCCATTGAAGAAATCGCCAAATCCAAAGCCCTCTTTGAAAGACTTCTAAGGAAATTTTAAGCCTTTTTCCAAAACTATTTTCTGAAACTTACAGCCGCATATCCTACAACGCTTGAGTGGTCGCCTGTTACGTCGCCGCTGTTGTGGTAACTTAAAAGTTGAGCTTTAGCGCACACACCAACGCCATAAGTAATAAGAGAAGTAATCGGCGCGTAGCCGCAAGCAGTTATGTTTTGGGTTTCAACGGTTTCGTAGAAGCGTTTGGCATCCATATCAGTGACGGCTTTGAGGGCGGCTTGGTCTTTTGCCGCTGCAACCTTTGCCGGTTCATAATGTGTCATGTCAGAGGAAGCGATAACTACCGTGTTTGTGGCGTCTAAAGCTTCTGTGAGTGCTCGCCCAACTTCGACGGCTGAATTGTAATCCTGCATCAAAAAGCAGATTGGCACAATTTTGAATTCGTTGCCGTAGAGGAACTGGAGAAATGGCAATTGAACCTCGATTGAGTGCTCATAGCGGTGCGCAACCTCGTCTACGTCCACAATGGTGGTTTCATGCAGTATCGCGTCAGCGAGTTTCGAATCTACTTCAACATCGCCCAAAGGTGTGCGCCAGATGCCTTCACGCATCAATCGCTAAAGCACTGCCGTAGCCTGTGTGGTTGGGACCTAAAAGCACAACTGTATCAGGCTTGCCATCCAATGCTAACTCGTAGAAAGAATGTGCCGCCACAGGGCCAGAATAAACGTAGCCTGCATGAGGACAAATCAACCCAACGATGTTTCGTGGGTGGGTATGAAAATTAACTTTGGGAAGTTTTTTGGGACCAAGAGGATTAAGAAAACAAGAGGTGATTTGTGCTCTAAGCTCTTCGGCGTCGCCCTCATAAAATTGAGAAGCTACAGTTGGACGCCGAATCGTCGGCAACTTTCTAGCCTTCTTCTTCGTCTTCGCGTGTTACTTTGGCTTCGAAGTCTTCGATGGTTGCTGGTGGATCTCTGTCTGCGCCAAGTTCGCCTCGTTCTCGGAGCACTTGTCGTGCAAGTAGCCAGAATACGACCGCTAATGCGCGTCTGCCTTTGTTGTTGGTTGGGATGACTAAATCTACGCCTGCAAATTCGTTGTCGGTGCTGCATAATGCGACGATTGGTATGCCGACTTTGGAGGCTTCTTTGACTGCTTGTGCGTCTGCTCTTGGGTCGCAGACAAGGATGATTTCGGGGTCGATGCGGCTTGAGTACTGTGGGTTGGATAGTTGCCCTGGAATGAATCTGCCGATGAGCGGTGTTGCGCCTGTTAGTTGACAGAATTTTTTGACTGGTTCATGAGCGTAAAGCCTTGTGGCTGCTATGGCTACCCGTGCAGGTTCGTAGCGTGAGAGGAATTTTCCTGTAACTCTGATGCGGTCATCTGTTTTTTTAACGTCTAAAACGAATAATCCGTCGGGGCGTACGCGGTAGATGAATGGTTCCATGTCGAGGGTTTTCATTCGGGTTCCAATGTGGATACCTGCGGAGAGCAGGGTGTCTCTGGGTAAAAGAAGTGTTTCTTCTGGAGCTTGAGCATGCGCTTCCTCGGCTTCCAGCTCAGTTTCAGCTTCAGGCTCTGCGCTATCGGTTTCAGTTGATTCAACTTCTTCTTGAGGAGCCTCTTCTACGGTTTCTTCTGGTTCCTCTACAGGTTCGTTTTCAACTGGTTGATTTTCTTTTACTTCATCTTCAGACATTATTTTTTCATCTTCTCTTAGCGTATTTTTAGGTCAGCCATTTTGGCTCTGTTACCAAGGAAATGCTCAATGCGGATGAGCTCGTTTAGTTTGGCGATGCGTGCGCCTTCAACCACGCCTGTTTTGATGATGGGGCACTTGTAGGCTACCGCCAAATGAGCTATATGCCAATCGCACGTGTCACCTGAACGGTGAGACATGACAGCGTCGTAACCGTGCCTTTGCGCTGTCTCGATTGTTTCAGTTGCATCGGTTAAGGTGCCTATCTGGTTGACTTTGATGATGATGGCGTTTCCAGCGTTAATCTTAATTCCATTATTTAACCTTTCAGTATTAGTTGTGAACAAATCGTCTCCGCAAATCAAGCAATTCTTGGCTTTGCGGGTAAGCTGGGCAAAGCTATCGAAGTCATCTTCATTGAAGGGGTCCTCAACGTAGGCAAGATGGTACTTCTCGATTAACTCAAGCATGTACTCGAGTTGTTCGGATGTGTCGCGTTTTTTGCCTTCCATTTCATAAACGTATTTTTCTTCTTTGGGCTTCCAAAATGAAGATGCTGCCACATCTATGCCGAACCCACATTCAAAATCCAATTCGTTGCCGACTTCCTCGCAGGCTTTAGCGATAACTTCAAACGCTTCCTCAGTGTCGATATTGGCAATCCATGCGCCTTCGTCGCTTTTGCCGCCTGTGAAAGTGCTGCTTTTCTTTTTGAGGGCACTTTCGATTTTCTTGTGAATTTGGGTGTTGGCAGTTTGGGCTTCCAGAAAACTTTCCGCGCCATGAGGCAGAGCCAAATACTCTTGGATGCTGGGGGATTTGCCTCCTCTAGCGTGTGCGCCGCCGCTGATACAGTTACCCAGTGGATAAGGCATGGTGTTTGCTGCGTTTCCACCTAGAAACTGGTACAAAAGTAAACTATGAGAATTTGCCGCGGCTTCAGCGTTGGCAAGGCTGATTGCGAACGCAGTGTTTCCGCCAATATTCTTGAAATCTGTTGTGCCGTCGATTTCATGAAGTGTGTTGTCGATTTCTTCCTGAAAATCAGCGTTTAACCCTGCAAGTTCAGGAGCAATTAAATCGTCAACTTTTTTGATGGCTTGCTCCACGCCACCTTGCGGATAATAAACTACTTCAGCTTTTCCACGGCTTTTGCCTGCTGGAGCACCTGCACGTCCGAACCCGGAGGCAGTGATCACATCGACCTCTATGGTTTCTTCTCCGCGATTGTTGAAAATTTTTCTAGCAATGAGGTCCTCAATGATGGATGACACGGGACATTTAAACCTCAAGAGGCTATACTTTTGTCACGCACTTATTTTAGGTTTCGGAAAA
Source organism: Candidatus Bathyarchaeota archaeon (assembly GCA_963695285.1). Lineage (GTDB taxonomy): Archaea > Thermoproteota > Bathyarchaeia > Bathyarchaeales > Bathycorpusculaceae > Bathycorpusculum. The sequence goes on along the minus strand of OY968763.1, from coordinate 160,360 downwards.
CCCATCTACGCTGTCAAGTGCTCAAATTGGCTTTAAACAGCTTGTTAAATGCCTATATTGAGTCCCAGCGGTTGAGGGCTTGCTGTCTTTTCTTTTCTTCCTTTAACTTATGAATTTCACCGAATACTGCGATTGCCTTCGTGTATTGTTCATTGTAGTTTCGAATGGTATCTTGCATTTTCTCTGACCATTTCAGCAGATGCGGATAGTATGGATTAGAAGTTAAGTCGTCGCCTTGTGTATGGTCAAACCAGAATTCCTGAAAGGAACCACTGTTTCCGCTGGCAGTAACGTTAAACTTGTACGTTTCTAAAATCAAGCCTAAACGACCCAGCACATGCCTAACGGCGCGGTCAAGGATTTCAGGGTATTTATCGGCAACCTGCAGATACTGCGCGATTGAATCATGCAAGCGGGGCTTTTGATGCCACCACAAAGCCGAGTTTTTCCAACTCGCCTCTAACAATCTTTTCAGAGTTCCCGAATTAAATCGTTGACTTGGGCTTTCATATGGGCGATTCTTTCTTCTTTCATGTTTAAGATGACTTCGGGATACTTTGGCACGTATTCTTTTGATGGTTTTTTTGTACCATTCAGAGGCAAAGCTGACTGTTTCCTCGGTGAATTCCGCTTTGAGTTCTTCCATACGGTTGCGAAAAGCGAGGAAAGCTCCGTTTCTTTTCTCTCAATTAGAACATCCATGTCTTCACTCATGCTTTGGAAAACCCCGCCGCCCTTTCTGCAAACGCAATTACCCTTACTTATTCATTGCTGCTTTATCTCATAAAAGACTTTAGCAAACTGAAAAAAATGTTTTTATTTAGTTGGTGTATTAGCTTAACTTTCAAGGTGTACATTAATGGGCAAAGGTTCAGGTTATGGAAAAGTAATTTTGTTCGGCGAACACTTCGTTGTTCATGGAGTGCCGGGCATCGTATCAGCAATCGACTCCGCAACTGATGCTGAAGTAAAAAAATCAGCTAAAGGAATCAACGTTAAAGACGACAGGAAAACCGCTAAGGGGTACAGTGAAGAAAAACGGCTCCAGCAGGTTGAGTCAATCGATAGAATGCTAAAAGCCATGGGCATAGACCCCAAAATAGCGTTGGACATATGGATCGGTGGAACGCTTCCTGGTTTTAGCGGTTTAGGTGCTTCAGCGGCAAGCAGCGTTGCCATCGCACGCGCCATCGCCCAAGAACTTGGCATGAAGATTTCTGATGAAAAAATCAATCAGGTCGCTTATGAGGGCGAGAAAGCATACGCGGGAAATCCTTCAGGCATCGACAACACCGCAGCCACTTTCGGCGGACTTATGTGGTTTAAGAAAAACATGGGCGGCGGACCCGACAAAGTTGAACGTTTAAGCATCAAGGCACCGGTTGAAATCGTCATTGGCAGCACAGGCAAAGTCGCCAACACCAAAGCCATGGTTGAAGGCGTCGCCGAACGCAAAAACAAAAACCCGCAAAAATACAACCCAATCTTCAAACGAGCCGAGGAACTCGCTTATGAAGGCAGAGCTGCATTGGAATTCTACAACCTCAAAAAAATCGGCGAACTCATGAACGAAAACCACCGCTTACTCCAAGAAATCGAAGTTTCAAGCAAAGAACTCGACCAGCTCGTTGACGTAGCCAGAAAACAGGGTGCTTTCGGCGCGAAACTTACGGGCGGAGGCGGCGGAGGATGCATGGTTGCGCTGACACCGGGCAAAGAACTGCAGGAAAAAGTGGCTGGGGCAATTAAGAATTTGGGCTTTGAAGTTTTAAGCACCAAGATTGGCGTTGTAAAATCCTAAGGTGAAAGCTTTGGGTCTCAGAAACTTTATTGAAGCACTCGAGAAAAGCGGCGAACTAACAAAGATAACAAAGCCAGTCTCCACCGAGTACGAGATGGCTGGCATCATAAGCGCTCTCGGCGAGAAACCAGTCTACTTTGAAAATGTGAAGGAGTCAGCTTATCCCGGTTGTTGCGGGCTTGGTTTCTTCGAAAGATTTGATTGCGCGGTCGCTTGGCATAAGCAAAGACCAGCTTTTGCCGAAGCTGTTAGCTGCCATCGAGCACCCCGTGCCGCCTAAGGTCGTGGAGAAGGGCGCATGCCAAGAAGTAGTGGAAACCAACGTTGACTTAACCAAACTTCCAATCATGCACTACACGGACAAAGACGGCGGAAAATACATTGCCTCCGCAGTATCCATCATCAAAGATCCCCAGCTTGGCAGGAACATGTGTTTCCACCGATTAATGCTTAAGGACAAAAACCATTTTGTCGCCCGAATCGTTGAGAACCGCGGAACAGACTCAGCGCTCAAGAAGGCAGGCGGAGAACTCGACATAGCCATATGCCTTGGCAACTCCACTGCAACGCTGCTTTCCGCAGCCACAACCTTACCAATGGGCGTGGATGAGCTTGGAATGGCAAATGCATTGGAGAAAACTGAGCTTGTAAAATGCAAAACCATCGACTTAGAAGTTCCCGCTGACTGCGAATTCGTCTTGGAAGGACGCATAACCAAGGAGAAGGCTTCTGAAGGTCCCTTCCTCGACTTAACAGGCATCGTTGACCGCGTCCGCCAACAACCAGTCGTAGAAATCAAATGCGTAACTCACAGGCAAAAACCCATTTACCAAACCATTCTCGCAGGCAGAAACGAACACAAGTTCCTCATGGGCATGCCAAAAGAACCCACCATCTACAACGAAGTCAACAAAGTCTGCCAATGCAAAGACGTCTACATAACGCCGGGCGGATGCAGCTGGCTCCATGCGGTTGTGCAAATCAAAAAGCAGAATGCTGATGATGGCAAAAAAGCAATCGCCGCCACCTTTGAGGGGCACAAGTCGCTAAAGCACTGCGTTATCGTCGATGAGGACATAAACATTTACGACCCACACGATGTTGAATGGGCTATCGCCACACGCTTCCAAGCCGACAAAAACGCAGTTATACTCTCAAACCAGCCTGGTTCATCGCTTGATCCGTCAGGCGACTTAACAGAGGGCAAGAAAGCCACCACAGCCAAAGCAGGCTTAGACGCAACCGCGCCGCTCGTCACGACGGGGAAGGGCTTTAAGAAAGTGGACTACGTTAAAGTTGACTTAAACAAGTACATGTGATTGACATGGAACTGACCAAGCAAGAACAAGCAATGCTCGATGGCAAAGAAGGCTATGCCGTACGCAAAAGCATGGAAATCCTCGTTGCCCTCGGCGAAATCTTTGGCGCAAAAAGCCTAATCAAAGTAGGTAGCGTCCAAGTCGCAGGCGTATCCTACCACAACCTCGGCGACGCCGGATTGGAATTCCTAAACGAGTTGGCAGTTGACGGCAGAGTCAAAGTTCTCACAACGCTAAACCCAGCAGGCATGGATCTGGAAAACTGGCAACAACTTGGCATCAGCCCCGAATTCGCGGAAAAACAGAACCTCGTCATAGACGCCTTCAAACGCATGGGCATCCTAATCAGCTGCACCTGCACACCCTACCTTATCGGCAACTTACCTCTCTACGGCGAACATCTCGCATGGTCGGAAAGCAGCGCAGTCACATTCGCAAACTCGGTTTTAGGCGCAAGAACCAATCGTGAAGGTGGACCATCAGCTCTTGCAGCAGCGTTTGTTGGTAAGACACCCAATTATGGGTTGCATTTGGATGAGAACCGAGTGCCAGACGTACACGTTCAAGTTAACGCAGAATTAACCAAGCTCTCTGATTGGGGCGCCTTGGGCTACGCGATTGGCAAGAAGGCAGAGAACAAAATCCCATACATAACAGGCATAAAAGCAGCTGAACTTGACGACCTCAAATCCTTCTGCGCTTCTGTGGTGACTTACGGCGCCAAACCGCTTTTCTACATGAAGGGCGTAACGCCTGGAGCTGAACAGCAGCCTCAACTCAAAGATAAAGTGGTAATTGAGCAGAGTGACATCAAAAACGCTTACGACAACATCAACGACGAAGTGTCTGAGATTGAGCTTGTTTGCGTGGGTTGCCCGCACTGTTCGATTAAGGAAATCTCTGAAATCGCCGAGTTAGTCAAAGGCAAACAGGTGGCTGAGGGCACGGAGTTTTGGGTTGCCACATCCCGAACAGCTAAGCAACTTGCCGATAAACGAGGCTACACAGAAACCATCGAAGCGGCGGGCGGCAAATTCGCATGCGACACCTGCATGGCAGTCGCTCCGCTGAAAGGCAGATTCAAATCGTTGGCGACAACGTCGGCGAAGGGATGTTTCTATTCAAGGCAGAACCTTATGAAAACCAAGATGGGCAGCATGAAAGAATGCGTTGAGGCAGCGGTGACTGGAAAATGGAACAGTTAAAAGGCAGAATAATCTACAAAGGCAAAGCTGAGGGAGAAGCCCTCGTTACAGAGATGCCTATTTCCTTTTATGGCGGCGTTGACCCAAACACTGGCGTCGTAATGGAGAAAGGACACCAGTTGAACGGTCAAAGCGTCAAAGGCAAAATCCTTGTCTTCCCACAAGGCAAAGGCAGCACCGTCGGCAGCTACACGCTCTACCGCATGAAGAAAAACGGCACCGCCCCAGCAGGCATGATAAACAAAGAATGCGAAACCATCATAGCAGTCGGCGCCATCATCAGCGAAATCCCCACCATAGACAAAATTGACATCTGCAAAATCAAAACAGGCGACAAAGTCAGCATAGAAAACGACGTAGTTCGAATCAGTCAGGGTTAGGGCATGAGACTACATCAAGCATTAGACGGCAAAACAACAGCGGAAGCATGCGGAATAACAATAGAAGGAAAAAATAAGTGGGTAACTTTGATACAGAATGCAAGCAAAAAATATACTTAATATTTTTTTCTGAAAAGCCAAATGGAAAAAACGAGGGAAAAAACTCCGCCTGTTAAATAGAGAATTGAAAACAAGTCTTTGTAAGTTACGATGGCAATATTGTTGATTGATACAAATTCCCAATTATAAACTCCAAAAAAGAACAAGATTATTGAGTCATCAAACCATATTATGAAAGCTCCTCTTTGAGTACTTGGAACTGCCTTGCTTTCTGGCAATGATTTCGTTGCCTCTAGTTCACCTAGTTCATTCAACCGTTTTTGAATAAAATGAGCTTTTGGCAGTTTAGCTTTTAAATAATTTTTGTAAAATAACCCAAATAATATTACACCGATGCTCCCAAGAGCTATAAGCATAATTCTGATTGACATTGAAATATCCGGAGTTGCCAAAAAACCAAATAAAACTATTAACCATAACCCAACGAAATCTAAGATTGGAAATTGTTTTTCTTGAAGCTCCGACATGCCTACCCGTTGTTTTCTTACTAATCTTAAGATGTATATAACGACTAGGCAAGAAAAATAAAAAGGAAATATTAGTTATGCCCGAACGCCTCAGGTGACGACTTTTCACAACAAGAAAAGAAAATGCGGAGAAAACCCTAAAGTGCCAACAACTTCACAGAACCCTTGGCGCCTATATATAAAGGGCTATAGAAAAAAATCGCAGCTAAACTTTCTATTCAATAGTTTTTTAAGGCGACATAACAATAACTTTCCATTCACTATAGGCATTCGTCTATAGTCGAAGCTAACCACTTGCCCTATCTAGGAATGAGAAAATCATGAATAAACAACTGCTCTCAGGTATTTTTATTGCATTCTTACTTTTTTCAATTATAGTCATTCCCCAAATAGCCAACAGCCAAACAGTAACACCGAAAGCAACAGCTACTCCAACACCAACAGAAACAGCAAAACAAGGAAGCTCCTTGGACTTGTTACTCATTGGTGGAATCATAGCGGCGGTAGCAGTTGCTGGGGCTGTGTCTGCATTTGTTGTCGTTAAGAAGAGGAGAGTGAATGAAAAAAGCCTGAGAAAATTTTCATCCCGTAACTTCGAAGATTGGGTTATTAAAAGATTCAATGGCAAACCAAGCGATCCATCTTCGGGAGTAAATGGGTTTACCGAGGGAGGTCAACCACTTTTAATCATACAATCCGATCATGTCAGCTTGGCTGAGGTTGAAGACTTTGTCAAAGTACTATCAAAGGGAAAAGCACAAAAGGGCACCATTGTAGCTTTAAATTTTGATAAAGATACCTTCGAAGGAAAAATAACAGCCATGGATAATGGAATTGAACTTCAACTGTTACCTATAAATGAACTATTGAATAAACGCTACTCTGACAAGATCGAAAGCCTTGCCCGTTCGCCGGTGACTTTTGAAGCTCCACTTACAGGTATGGCAGAAGACCCAGTGACAGAAACAAATCCATTTGAAAAAATGCCAAATATACCCCAAAAAGAAGGTCTAAAGCCTCGGGTCTTCATATCAAATAGCAACACTAAGGTAGCTGAGCAAGTGAAGAAAATGTTAGAGTTTCTTCATTATGACTATGCTGTGGGTGACAAAGAAGAAACAACTGTGCCAATTTCTGATAATACATTTGGGTTAATGAGGGACTGTGATTGTGCGGTAATAAATATCGCTGCTGCTGAACAAGAGAGAAGGTACAGTGGACTCTACGTCCTTAATTCAAATGTCACCTCAGAAATCAATGCGGCATATCTAAAATATAACACGCAAGTTATTTTGTTAGTTGAGAGAAAAATAGACCTACCCTCAAATCTTAAGGGTTTAAAAAGAATTGAATATGACAGTGATGATTTATCTTTTAATGCGGCAATGGATCTGGAGAAAGTATTGGCAGACTTTAAAAAAATATAGATTTTGATTCTCAAAGCGTGCTTTGGACCAAAGTCTTGACTGTTCTGAGCGGTTCGAATCCCATTCCCTTGCATCCACACGAATGGATCGAAGGTAACCTTTAAGACAAATCGTCAGCTATCCTGAGAGACGAAAGAACCAAACGTAGTAAATGCTACTTAGTTAAACTATTTGTGTTCTTCCTCGATTATTTCGCCGATAACCACTTTTAATTCAGGTAGGCGTTTTTTGGCAGTTTTCCATGTTATCTCTGTATCGGTTTCTGGGTAATCATGGGTGAGAATATTTCTCATTCCGACAATTTTGGACCATGGAATCGAGGGTATCTTTTGCGAATCTCCACAGGTAAATGTTTTGCCGCCTCTCCGATGACTATAAAATCCATTGTAACCGCACGAACAGCTAGAGCATTCTCGGCAAATTTGTCAAACGAGAGGTCTTTCATGAATTCTTCTATTTCGCTGATGGCGTTGGCGATGTCTTCAAGGTAGAGCCTGACGCTTCTAGTCAAATGTAAATCGTCTCTTCAAGAATTTTGTCCCGAATTATCGGCTTTAAAGCAGTCTTTTTTACTAAGTCCACTTTTACCTTGAGTCTGCGGCTTAGAAATTGTTTGATTTCGATGAAGTCAATTAGGTCGATGTCGTTTGGCTCAACAAATGTTACAAGGATATCGACGTCGCTTTTGCTTTTCTGTTCTTCTCGACAGTAAGAGCCGAACACCCCTATTGTTTCCACTTGGTATTTTTGTCTAAGAATGGGCTTTAACTCTTCTAGCTGAGTCTTAATTTCTGCTAACGTCTTCATTGAAACCTACTTTAAATTATGTTTGTTTCGCTTTTAAGCTTTGATACTTTTTTGAGTGAGGTTAGCTAGTTTGTTTAGCGTGTTTTTTGTTTGGTTTTTTGTGTGGTAGGATTGTTTTTATGGGGACGGTCGGGTGCTTAAGTGGATCGTTTCCTGAAGAACAATGGGGAGTTGGCGTTATCCCGTAAAATACATAAGGGGAAAAACCATCCTCAATAAACGATTAACTATGTCGAAGTTCAGTCGTGTTTCAATTACTCTTGCAGTTATTTTTATGCTCACAGCAATGTTTTTTGTTTCCCAAGCTAACGCTGCCCCAAATTATTACAGTAACAATTTTGAGTCAGCATCTGATTTAAACGACGGTTACTGGTCTTTGCATGATGCAGGAATTCAGACTATAGGCGGCTCGAATGTACTTGGCGTTGATGGCGAAGCAACATTTATGCCCCAGCATGGAAGCTACGCTTTAGATAATTTCACCGTTCAATTCGATGTGTTTCACAACATTGTGTATGAGAATAATTCGGCTTTCCAAGGACCCTTCTATGAAGCAGCAGACTCACAAGGTAATACGATAATAAGCATGGGGATTTATCAAAGACAAATGCATAACAATGACCTTCAACAAGTGGGTGGCTTGGATTTTAGTAACACAACTACAGGACAATCGTCACATTACTATTTCCCACTTAGCCATGCAGCAGACTGGTCCACTTGGCGTCTCACAGTAACCACTGCATTAACAGAAGAAGGCTATGTTGCAAATGTCACTGTACAAATAGACGGTGAGACGGCAACGGATTTCGCAACTGGTATGCCGAGACCAGATGGAATGGGCGAAATATTTGTTTCTGACATAATAAACGAGTCTGTCTTAAATCCTGTAGCGTACCAGAATCTGCTTCCCCTGCCAATGGCTGGAGTAACAGCTCCAACCTATTCACCCACATCCTACAGCGCCACTGGCATCCATTACGACTTAATGAGTAACTATCAAGCCAAACTCCTAAGCACAAGCGGAACAACACCCTCGTACATAGACAACTTCTACTACGGCTACGCAGACACGGTTCCTTTATCTATAGTTCCAACACCTACACCAACAGCTTGTCCTACCACTAACCCAACAACTCCAGCTACACCTGCAACATCACCAACTGTTCCAGAAATCTCAACATTGGCCGTTTCCTTGCTCATAATCGTACTTGCCGCTGCTATTGTCATTAAACATCAAAAAACCGGTGAGTTGAGCAATCAGTCCGGGTGACGTCTCCTCGGTTGAAGAGTTCGAATCCCACCCTCTGCATCCATGCGGATGGTTAAGATAGTTGGAGCGATAATTTTTGGTTTTACCCGTGGTGTCAGCTACATTGAGCGAAGCGTGTTATTGGGTGGTTGGTTGTAAATTTATTGGTAAATTTGTGAATTGCTAGATTTCGTGAGGGTTCAATAGGCAGTGCGGTGCCGTGTGTTTCAGGTGATAGAGAAGAGGCAGAGTGTTGTAGTGTAGGGTTATTCTTTTGAGCCCCAATTCATTGGAGTTTTACGCGGGCATATTAGGAGCCTATTAGGATCCAAATAGCAGATCTATGCAGAAACCTATAGAGGGGAGGGGTCTACCTGAGGCAGAAAAACTGCAACGTTAAATTAGCAGAACACAAATAGACATAGTCAGGTTACGATTACAATGAATGATTCAAGACCCATAATCCTTAAAATCGGCGGCTCAGCCATCACCGACAAAACAGGAGAATTAGCGGCAAAAACCGAAATCATAAACCGCTTAGCAGAAGAAATCAAGCGGGCAGACCTCGACAACCTGATTGTTGTTCATGGAGGCGGCAGTTTTGGTCATCCGACTGCACTAAAATACGGGTTAAAAGAAGGCTACAATGAAGATCCAACTCAGAAATTGGGCTTCGCTGAAACCCACCATGTCATGACAGTTCTAAACGGTTTAGTTATGGATGCTATGATTTGGCATGAGACCGCAGCCGTAAGCATAGCGCCTTCATCTTGCTTCTTAACTGAGAACGGAAAAATCAAATTCTTCGACGAAACCGTCCTCAAAGCCATGCAAAAAATGAATTTTACCCCCGTCATGTATGGCGATGCGGTTTTAGATGAAAAGTTAGGCTTCACAATCCTCTCAGGCGACCAACTTGTTGCCTACTTAGCAATAAGGTATAATGCTTCAAAAATCGTTGTCGGCACCGACACAGACGGCATATTCGACGCAGACCCAAAAACCAACCCAGATGCAAAACCCTACAAGCACCTAACTTTGGCGGAGCTTAAGGCGATTCAGCCTAAACTCGGCAAAGCACAAGGCAAAGACGTTACAGGCGGCATGGCAGGCAAAATAGCTGCGCTTATCCCAGCAGTCGAGGCGGGAATCCATGTTACTGTTACAGGCGCCACAAAAGGGTTATCTATTTACAGAGCCTTAACAGACCAAAGTGTGTTAGGCACTGAAATAGAGAAGACGTAAGATGGCTCACGAAACTGGCAAACGCAAAGAAGACCACATAAGGATTTGCTTGGGAAACCAAGCTCAAGCCAAAAATGCCACCGCAGGCTTCGAAGACATCCAACTGGTCCACCGAGCTCTGCCAGAAGTCAACAAAGCCAAAATCAACCTATCGACCACTTTTTTAGGAAAAAAATTTAATGCCCCAATAATCGTTGGCGCCATGACAGGCGGAACCGAACAAGCCATCCAAATAAATACGTCAATCGCCCAAGCCGTCGAAAAACTTGGATTAGGCATGGGTGTTGGAAGCCAAAGAGCAGCCATCGAAGACCAAAAACTTGAAGAAACCTACGCAGTAGCACGCAAAATGGCACCAAACGCATTCTTAATCGCCAACATTGGCGGAGTCCAGTTGGTTCACGGCTACGGCTTAAAAGAAGTGAAAAAAGTCATTGAAATGATAGATGCTGACGCTGTCGCGGTGCATTTGAATGCGTTGCAGGAAGCGGTTCAGCCTGAAGGTCAAACTAACTTTAAAGGTGTTTTAGCAAAAATCCGTGAAATCGCAAGTGCACTCGATACGCCAGTGATTGTTAAGGAGACAGGGGCAGGTATTTCAGCTGAAGATGCCAAAGCTCTTGAAGATGCTGGAGTAAAAGCCATTGATGTCGGCGGTGTTGGCGGGACAAGTTTTGCAGCCGTCGAGTACTACCGCTCAGCAGCAAAACAGAATTTGTCAGGAGAAGCTTTCTGGGACTGGGGCATCCCAACAGCAATCAGCCTAATAGAAACAGTGCAAACCGTAAAGTTACCCGTGATTGCCTCCGGCGGCATACGAAGCGGCACCGACGTAGCCAAAGCCTTAGCTCTTAACGCGTCTTTAGCAAGCATCTCTCAGCCTATTCTTCAAACTGCAGTTAAAGGCGCAAAAGAAACTGAAGATAAACTTTCATGTTTAATTGAGGAACTACGCAACGCCCTATTCCTCGTAGGCGCAGAAAAACTAAGTGATTTATCAAAGACGCCTGTGGTTATTACGGGTAAGACTGGTGAGTGGCTGCAAGCCAGAGGCTTTAACCTGCAAAAATACGCCAAAAGAGGAGCACACTAACCGTGGATATTGAAAAGTTTCTTGAAGAAACCGCGCCCTTAATCGACAAAGCCATCGAAAAGTACATTCCAAGAAAATTCACCAAGAACTCGGTTCTCTTCAAAGTTAACCCGCCAATGTACAGCTACACGCTTGAACCGCTGAACAAGGCAATTGCTGAGCCAATCTGGGATATGCTGGATCGCGGCGGAAAAAGATGGCGCCCAGCGCTTTTCCTACTCATCTGCGAGGCGTTAGGTGAAAAGGCAGATTACTGCTTAGACTTCTCCATCATTCCCGAAGTCATCCACAACGGCACCCTCGTCATCGACGACATCGAGGACTCATCAGAAATGCGCCGTGGCAAACCCTGCACATACAAAATTTTTCAGATGGACATCGCGGTTAACGCTGGAAACGCCATGTACTACCTGCCGCTTCTGCCGTTGATGGCGCAGAGAACAAAAATTTCGCCTGAGATGCAGCGGGATGTTTACGAGGTTTACGTGCAGGAAATGATTAACCTAAGCATGGGGCAAGCCATGGACATCGCATGGCACAGAGGCATAGCAAACGCAGACGAACTCAGCGAAGAGGATTACCTGCAGATGTGCGCTTACAAAACAGGCACCCTCGCACGCATGGCAGCGAAAATGGCGGCGGTTTTAGCAGGCGCCAACAAGCCTCTAGTTGAGAAGCTGGGGCGTTTTGCTGAAAGCATCGGTGTTGCTTTCCAGATGCAGGATGACATTTTGGATTTGACGGGGCAAGAGTTTGCCAAGAAGAAGGGCGGCGTTGGGCAGGATATCACCGAGGGCAAACGGTCATTATTAGTTATTTACACGCTCAAAAAAGCCAACAGCACCGACAAGAAGCGGCTTGTGGAAATTCTAAACATGCATACCTCCGACCAGAAACTCCGCGACGAAGCCATCGCACTCATGCAGAAATACGGTGCCATGGAACACGTGAAGCAAACCGCTGAACGGATGGTTATGGAAAGCTGGAGTGAAGCAGAAAAACTTCTTCCTAAGTCTGCGGCTAAGGAAAAATTAAAAGCGTTCGCCGAATTCTTGATTAAACGAAACAAGTAACATTTCAGCGAGCGTAAACGATTTGGCATTAGAAAACGATAATGAACTTAGAGAGCTTATTCGAAAAGCCGCCCTGCTTAAACGCGGTTTCGCATGATGGAAAAGCGCAAGCAGGCGCGATGGTTGGAAAGATTCTTGGAGAAAAGGCGGAGCTTAGAAGCCGCGTCAAGGAGCTCTCAGGCGTAATTAACACGGTTGTAAATGAAGTTAACAATTTATCGTTGGCTGAGCAGAAGGCTATTGTTGAAGCGAACTGGCCTGAAACCCAGAAGAAAGAGAAAGCTGAGGAAAAACATCTTCCACCACTGCCGAATGCTGACAAATACTCCAAAATTGTGACGCGTTTCTCCCCGAACCCTGACTGCGTTCTGCATTTGGGTTCTGCAAGAGCCATACTTCTAAGCCACGAGTACGCCCGCATATACAATGGCAAATTCATCCTACGCTTCGAAGACACTGACCCAAAAATCAAAAAGCCATCGTTAAAGTTCTATGACAGCATACGGGCAGGATTTGAAGTGGCTTGGCTGCAAAGTTGACGAGGAATACATCCAAAGCGACCGCCTACCCATCTATTACGAGTACACTGAGAAACTCATCGCAGGCGGCAACGCCTACGTTTGTGAGTGCGTCCCTGAAGATTTCCGCAAAATGACTATATGCTAAACAAGCTTGTCCATGCCGAGAGTTGCCAGCCGCTGAGCACCTGGAACGGTGGCATCGCATGTTAAACGGCGGTTACACGGAAGGGCAAGCGGTGGTTCGAGTGAAAACTGACCTTGAAAACCCCAACCCAGCGGTCCGAGACTGGCCAGCCCTCCGCAGTTATTGACACTAAAAAGTATCCTCATCCACGGGTAGGAAGCAAATACATTGTTTGGCCGCTCTACAACTTAGCTGCAGGCTTAGATGACCACTTGATGGGCATGACCCACATTATCCGCGGCAAAGAACACTACACCAACATGGTCCGCCAAAAGTACATGTACGACTACTTGGGCTGGACTTATCCTGAAGCCATACACTACGGCAGACTAAAAATCACAGGCGCCGATTTGAGCAAATCAAAAATTGTCGCAGGCATAAAAGAAGGCACCTACACAGGCTTTGACGATCCAAGACTGGGAACCTTTGCGGCACTAAGAAAAAGAGGCATTACCCCTGAAGCTATCAAAAAAATGATAATTGACGTAGGCATAAAACCAAACGATGTCACCTTAAGTTGGGAAAACCTGTATTCATACAACCGTAAAATCCTTGACGCCACAAGCAACCGCTACTTCTTCGTGCCGCAGCCTGTTGAACTTAAGGTTCTGGAGATACCAAAAACTTTCCAAACTAAACTTCCGTTACATCCAGAGCAACCTGAACGGGGATTCAGAGAATACACTGTAACTCCAGAAGGCGAAGATAAAGCCGTGAGTTTTTGGATTTCAAAAAAAGACACCGAACCGTTGGAACCTGAAAAAATAGTCAGGCTCATGGAGCTCTTCAACGTCAAAGTCGAAAGCAAAACAGACAGTTCCGTTACTGCAAAGTTTGCCAGCGAATCCTACGAGGACGTACGAAAAATCAAAGTCCAACTCATCCAGTGGATACCCAAAGGCACAGAGTTTCCCAGCCAAGTAGTGATGCCAGACGCATCAGTTACCGAGGGATTTGCTGAGGCTGACTGCAAAAAGTTAAAGCCAGACGCCATCATACAGTTTGAACGCTTCGGATTCGTGCGGATAAACGAAGTCGGCGAGAAACTAATTGCCTATTACGCACACAAATAATGGTGAAACAACATGAGAAAACTCGATAAAGCAATAATCTGGCCAATCTACTTTGACTGCAACAAATCAAGAAAAGAAGGACGCCGAGTCCCCAAAAACTGCGCTGTACAATCGCCAAAAATCTTGGAAATCAAAGAAGCAGCCGACAAACTGGGTTTACAAAACGAAGTTAACCTTGAAGCTCATTTTCCCAAAATGCCATGGGCTAAAACAGGGATGCTGCTTATTGAGAAGAAAGAGGCTAAAGAAAAGATAATTCAAAAACTTGCAAAGCAACTGCTGAAAATTAAAAGCCAGCAAGCTCAGCTGCCAGCAAAACGTTAAAAATATTAAAGAAAAAAATTATGCTTTTTCTTTGGTTATGAGAACAGCGTTGATTATGCCGTCGCTGCCTGGTCGACTAGTAACTTTTGCTAAGCCCAATGCAGTGTCGATTTCTGCGCCTTTTGTGATGACTCCTCTGCGGTTGTAGTCAACGTTCGCGCCGTTTTTGACAACTCGGGTGATTTCGGTTTTTTCTGTTTTGCCGCTTTTAGGGTCAGTTACTGAAGCGAATTTGTCGGCTAAGACCTTGATTTTGCAGATGCCGCCCATGCCGCGGGTGGTCTTGCGTCTTGGCTCACCAAGAATTGTTTCCGCTGGGAAACCGCCTGCCTCATACTTTTTCTTGCTGCGGTAAGCTCTTTTTTTGCCGCCTGTAAGTTTTCTTTTGCGTAAACTGCTATGAGTAGACATATTCTACATATCCTTAATTCGAGTAGCAACTAAAACCGTAGATTTCAATATAAACATACTGCTTTAAAGCTAAAATTTTGTGTGCCATCTGGTTTTTTGTTTAGAAGTTGTAGCAGAAAAACCCCTAAACCACAACAACTAACAGGTTGTACAGTCAATTGCTTTTTGTTTTTAGAGTTTTGAGTTTGGGTTGCTGGCATGTTGTGCACATTAATGCAAGCAGATGCAGTTACGCTTGTTCTGTGCTGTTCTCCTGCTCTGTTTCTTTTTGCTGGCGTTCTGCTAAGTCCTCTTTTATGGCTTCTCCGAAAATCTTCTTGAGGTCCTTCTTCATGACGGAGGTGTCTGTTGTTAAGCCGAAGTAGTCAGAGAAGTAATCTGTTGTTTTCAGTGCCAATGTTCGACCACTTCGCTCAGACATTATTAATCCCATGTCCTTGAGCATCTTTACGTGTCCATAAGCATGTTGCCCTCGGACATCGATGACTCTTTTCTGGGAGATAGGCTGCCGATAAGCGATGTAGGAGAGCGTTTTGAGTGGACCAGAAGAAAGCAGTGGTCGGTTCACAAGTTTTTTGATTAAGGGCGTAAATTCCGCTTTCACCTGCAAAACATAGCGCTCATTTTTCAGCGCCAAAATTTCAAGCGCAGTTTTCCGTGCACTGTATTCTTGTATGAGGGTATCAATGTACTTCATTGCTCTTTTTTTGGAGCGGCTGCCGATTACTTGGCATAGCTCGTTTAGGTCTAAGGGGCGACCGGCCACGTAGAGAGCTGCCTCTAACAACGCCAGGTTGTGAGCTTTCCGCTCTGTATCCTGAGCTTGCTCAGCATCTGGATTCTGTTCAACTAATGGGTTTTTCGGCTTTTCCAACGTTCAGTTTCCCCACAGCTATGTACAATTCCTCAGTTTCCTCATTCTGCCACAGGCTAACTAAGCCATCCTGCGCAAGGAACAACAAATAAATAAACATTCGCAACGCCTCAATGCGCGTTGCCCCTTTGGTTAGGGTTGAGAAATCAATTATGCCCTGACCGCCCGTTTTCTCGACAAGTATAGCGTATAGCTGGTCAACCTGCAACTCGAGTTCAGCGATGAATTTGTCGAATTGAGGCAGCAAATCGGTGACTGCTGGCAAAACAGGATGCTGCTCAACCACATGGTTTAGGCTAAGGAGCTTTTCGCCCTTCAACACGTCATCTAAGACTTCGAGTAAATGCTGGATGGTTGTGGATGTTAATTCGTGTCGCAGGGGCAGGAATAGGGGCGGCGGTACAAAATCCGTCGGAGCCTTAGGCAGCACAGGCGGCTCCTGCAGAGTAAGCAGCAACTTGGACTTCATCAGGTAAATCAAGGCTGAAGAATCCAAAGCCACGCCGGAAGCGCGGAAATCCACTTTTTCAGGGTGTGATTCGCTCCATCTCAGTAAGAAACGACCTAAGCAAATAAGCTATGTTAACGTTCCAGGGTGTAAGCTTCTCGAGTTTACTTATTTCAAAGAGAATGTTCCAGGGCGGTCGCAGGTAAAACGGTCGTCTCATCGGAGCTGTTGATGCTGACGCCATGTTACTTGGGTGCCTCCGGTGGGAACTTTGCAGTTACAACGTTTGAGATGCCGTTGCGTTCGTAGACGCCGTAGACTTTCTGGGCTTTGTTAACCATTTCTGGTCGTAGGCTGATGACTATGAACTGGATTTTTCCTGCTTCCTCCAAGAGCACTTCGGCAAGTTTTGTTGTGTGGAAAGCGTCTAAGTGTGCATCAACTTCGTCGAGGATGTAGAATGATGCTGGCGTGAACTCTTTGAGTGAGAATATGAAGCTGACTGCTGAAACGGAACGTTCACCGCCGCTTGCTCCACTCACAACAATCGACGGCTTATTTGGGAACTGCACAATCATGTCTATGCCGCCGTTGAAGGGTTCCTCTGGGTTTTCCAGCTTAAGCGTTGCTTCTCCTCCGCCTGTGAGTTTGCCGAAGTAAACTTTAAGGGCTGTGTTGATTTTTTCGAAGGCACCCATGAAAACCTTGCGTTTTTTGGATTCAATCTCATCCATAAACAGTACGATGGCTTGCTTTTCCCGCTCCAACTCGTTTAAGCGCACGGATAATTCTCTGTAACGTGAAATCTGCTCTGAATAATGCGAGGCGGCTAACTGGTTGATGGCGCCTATTCCCTCCATTTCAAACTGCATCATGCGAATGGTGGTTTCGGCTTCCTGAACCTGCCGCGGATTAGTTTCCAAGGGCTGCTCGTAACCAAATATTCGTAAGTTGACCTTGAAGCTGCTGCAAACGCAGTTGGCTGGTTTCTATGCCGAGTTGAAGCTGGTTTAGAAGTCTCTCTGCCTGCTCATACTCCGAATCCAAGCATCCTGAGCTCCGAGTCGATGGAGTCAATTTGGGAAGTGAATTTTTTGGATTCTTCACGAGCAGAAAAAACAGCTTTAGAGAGGTCAACGCGGCTTTTTTCTTGTTCATCTACTTCTTTCTTGATTATTTCCCGTTCCGAAAGTGCATCTGCAACTTCTTTCTCAAGCTTTCGCTGTTGCTGCTCAATTTTTGAAAGCTGAATCTTTGTGTTCTTGTATCCGTTTCGCAGAACTCTGTCGAATTGTGACTGGTGAGTTGAAATTTCCGTCTGCGCGGAACCTAAACGCTGGCGTAGGGTGTTTAGTTCTTCGCCGATTTTTTCACGTTGAACCTCGAGTTCTTGGATGTGGGCAACATCAGTTTTTAATCTTAAAGCTGCAATTTCTGCGTGGATTTTCTGGTGGTTTTTTCGGATTGCGTTTCGCTCGTTTCTGTAAACTTCCATTCGGCCTTTGTAGGATGCTGCTTCACGTTCAAGTTTGCCGCCGTACTTTTCTAGGTGTCGAATGTTGAATTGGGTTCTTTTAACGCCGCGTTTTACCCTGATTATTTCTCTATCTAATGTAGCGACGGATTCTGTGAGTTTTGTAATTGCGATTTTGGTGTATTCAAGTTCTTCCTCGATACCTATGATGTCGGTGCCTCGCTGAGACAGGTGCTGCTGGAGGGCTTTAACCGCTTCATCCAAGCTATTTAGCGCTTTTTCGCTGGGAATTATCGTTGAGAAATCTATTGGGGCACGGTAGTAGCCGCTTTCAAAAGCGCCTGGCTCATACAAGTCACCGTTAACTGTGACTGCGCGGTAGCCCTCGTTTGAAAGTGCAAAAGCCGCTTTGTCATTTGAGACAACCACTGTATCTCCGAAAACATAGTTGACTGCAAGCTCAAAGGCACTGTCATACTTCATGAAGCTTGAAAGAGGACCCACGATGCCTTCTCGTTTTGGCGGCTCCTTGTTTTTTATGTTGATTGCACCTTGAAGCGGAATGATTTTGATTCTGCCCAGCTTCATGCGTCTAAGCGTTTCCATGCAGGTGAAGGCAATGTCTATGTCTTTTACGACTAAAGCATCAAGCCAACCTGTGGCGGCTGCATCGATGGCTTTCTTGAAGTTTTTATCGATTTTTATCAGATTACGCAGTCTGCCGTGGATTCCAGCGATTGCGCCGACATCGCCCATTTCCTCGATGCCTCGGAGAGCTTTTTCTTCATTAGCTATGGTGGCGGCAAGGTCTCTTTGAGTAGCAAACTCTATTACGGCATCTTTAGCGGAACTTGCTATTTTTTCTGCATCAGTGATTTCTTTTTGAACGGTTTCTTTCTGGGCTTTTTTGCGTTCGATTGTTTGCTCAAGATTTTTAAGTTGAGCTTTCTGGTCTTTTTGAACCTGCTCGAGTTCAGAGAGGGATTTCTCGATTTCAACTTGGCTTGTTAGGAATTTTTCTTTTCTAACGCTTAAGTTTTTTATTCTTCCAGTGCAAAGCCGCAGAGCCGATTTGTCCTGTGTATACACAGAGCGTAAATAAGCAATTCGTTTAACGTGGCTTTCAATTTGAGCTTCCAACGCACGTATCTGCAGGTTATTATCGTCGAGTCCACCCCAAAGCTGAGAAGTTTCCTGCGCCAACGTGCTGTGTGCCGCTTCCTTTTCTGCTATTTGGGCTTTGAGTTTTTCATGTTCACTGCGGAAGGAACGGATTTTTAAGCGGTTTTCCCTAATCTCATTTCTCAGGTTCTCGTGTTGTGCAAGGTTGTTTTCTCTAACACGCTTAAAACTTTCAAGTGTAGCTTGCCCTGAACTAATCTTTGTGGTTAACTCGGTAAGCTTTGACTTTAACTCACCAATCTTTATCTGAACCTTAAGAACCTCTGAACCGCCCTGCTCAAGCCCTTCGCCGCTGAGTTTTCGCCATTCACCCTCAATTTCGTGACGTTTAGATCTGCGAAGGTCCCGATGTTCCTTTAATTTGTCAACTCTTTCCTTTACCTTCAGGGTTTGGGATGTGTTTTCGTTTATTTTTGTGTTCATCTGGGTTATGTCGCTTGAGATTTTTATGGCTTGGAACTTCTTGGTCTCAGTCTGGATAAAGTTGTAGCGTAAAAGTTGGTTGCGTTCACGTTCCAGGTCGTCGAGGCGTTTTTGGACTTCATCTATTCTGCCCATGGCGGTGCGGATTGAAATGTCAGCGGCACGCAGTTTCTCTTCTGCCTCCGTCTTCTCGTCGTCGTATTGGGCTATGCCGATGAGGTCTTCGATGATTTTTCTTCTTTCAAGCGGAGTAATATCGGTTAATCTTGTGATTGTGCCCTGTGGAATGATGTTTTGGCTCATGCTGCTTATTGCAGCCATAGAGAGGGTTTCTGTGATGTGAGTACGCGACATTCTGCGTCCGTTTAATCGGTAAACGCTCTGCCCGTTTCGGTAAACCTCACGAGAAATTGTGACTGTGGTGGTGTCAACGGGCATTATGCCATCAGAATTGTCGAATTGGACAACTACTTTGGCCATTTTGGCTTTTTCTTGCCCACCTTTTTCTGAGCCGTGAAAAATGAGTTTTGCAGAGTTTTCAGCCCGGAGCCTTCGGGTGCTTAGTTCTCCAAGCGAGAAAAGCAAGGCGTCCATGATGTTGGTTTTGCCGCTTCCGTTTGGACCAGTTATGGCTGTGAAGCCCTTGTCTAGGTTTACTTTAACTGTTTGTGGTCCAAAAGACTTAAAGCCTTTTAACTCGATTTTTTTTATGTAGGGCATTTAGTCTTTATCCTCTCGGAAGCAGTATTTTCTTTTTAACATCTCTCATCAACATACGTATAAAAGCTATTCTATTACACTTGCGTTTATACGTATTTTATGGAAATAGTAGGCAGTCTAGAACTTTTAGGTTTTTTGTAAAACGCTTCTGTAGCTCCTGATGGAAGGTTTCTGCATGAGCTCTTTTTCGACGGTGTTTTGCTTTGTTTTGTTTTTGAGTTGCCATACTGTTGGACAGTTGGTGTGTGAGAACAGCAATCAATAATGTTTATTAATATTCAAGATACACTTTTGGATTAGGTTGAGCACAAATGAGCGATAAATTAGAAGAAAGCTTACAATACCTAAAACAATACAGCACCATAGAAAATGAAGCATTCAAACTCTACGAAACACTATCCAAAAAATTTAACCAACCAGAAAGCAGCTTTATGTTAGGAGTCGCCTACGACAACCTGAAAAATGTAAAAATTATTCAAGGAATACTCGATTGCTTTGACCTTCCTGAAATGGAAAACAAAAATGCCCGAAAAGACTTGTCAGAATTAGTTGCAGATATCATGATGCTCGAAAAAAAAATCTCGAAAATTAACAACTTAGATTACCTGATTTCACGTGAAATTCTAAAAGAAGCAACTGAACTTGAAGTTGCCCTAAGCAAGGTTTACACAAATTACCTTGAGTCCAACTCGGCTAGAATCATTGTCGATGAATTATCGAAAACTGGGACTATAAACTTAGCCAACTTCAAGAAAGTTATTGAATACCTCATAGAAGAAAAAGGAAAACACAGAGAAATCATTGTCGAAACCATGTACATTCTTGACTCAAAAGAAACAGAGAACCGCAGACAGATAACGCCAATAATTAAATATCAAAATCCTGACGGGTGGATTCGTGAGTCAACAATACATGCTTTCACAAACCCTCCAGAAACCACTCAACCATAAAAAAAAATAAAGCCAAACTATAAAATTAAGCTGACATAGGGACCTTTTTTATTTGGTATTCTCAGTTTTTATTTTTTTGAGTTTGCACGCATTTTAAATAGGACTTTGTGTATAGCGCTAACTTCCCCTGGAGTTATCGATTATGGGTGTCATAGAAGATACATTTAAGTTTATTACATCTGGAAGTATAGGTGGCTTGCCGCCTCTTGTCTTGATGATTATTCCATTAATCGTCGGGTTAATCGTGGGTTATCTTATCCATAAATTCCTAAAAATCGCCATAATCGCCGCAGTTGTAGTTGCGGTTGCCGCCTACATAGGTTTCTTTACCTTGAATGTAGGAGCGATGAAAGAACTCTCAGACAAATACGGCCCCTCGCTGTCCAATATGGAACGTTGCTCATCGGCATTCTACCCCTAGGCATCGGGTTCATTGTGGGGCTAGTAATCGGGTTCTTACTTTCAAAGTAAATCCCGCAAACGTCAACTTATTAATTCGGGGCAACAAAGCAGAATTTTAGTGAACAGCAATTATAATTAGAAATTCATAAGCCTTTACTTCTTTCACCCCATTTTAACTAACAGTTCCAAGAGACGTGCATGACTATCTAGGGCACTGACTAAGGATGAAAAGGAATTTGGACAAAAGAAAACATAGAAAAAAATTTAATTCAATCCTGCTAGAGGCGATTGACGACGCTCTCTTAAAACTAGGTGAAAACGCAAAAAAATCAGTGTACTTTCATCTTGAGACTAAATTCGCGATTCCAAGAAAAGATATTCCTAACAGAGTTGCCGATTTTTCAGATGCCTTGGAACAAATATTCGGCTTTGCTGCCCGGCATCTTGAGATTTTAATCATGAGATGTCTAAATGAAAAGGTCAAATGCATTTATGCGTGGGAAGGCCCGAAATGGCTTATTCCAGATTTAACTTTTACAAAATACGTAAAGTTGCTGGAGCTTTGGTATGAAGATACAGAAAAAATATGGGAAGTAGAGGTGATTTTGGATGCTGGAGAACAACAAATCCAACAAGCACGATGACATCTTGGTAGTTTTGATTGATCTTGTTCCTGATCCCGCTGTGGTCACGGATAGGTCGGGAAAAATTGTGGCTGCTAACAAAATGATTGAAAAGTATACTGGATACAATAGAGAACAGTTAATCGGAAAGAGTTTCTCCAGCTTAAGTTTCATCAGCGAAGGATACAAGCAGTTGCTGGTTGAAAATGTCAAGGGTAAGTTAGAAGGCTCCACTATTCCACCCTGCGAAATTAGGGTAACAACCAAGAGTGGAGAAGCCAAATGCCTAAAAGTAAACGCTAACCGGTTCATAAACGAGGGAGAAAACTTCGACCTCGCCATCTTTCACGAGGTCACCGAAGAAAACAAAATCCAAAACGAACTACGGCGAGGCCCCTGCATGAAAGCGAAGAAAAATTCCAAGGCATAACCAACTCGATAAAAGAAGCCATAATCGTGGTAAATGAGGAAGCCAAAGTTATTTATTGGAACCCTGCCGCTGAAAAAACATTCGGCTACACAAGCGAGGAAGCAGTTGGAAAAGATATACATGGACTGGTTGTTTCAAATTCTACGTGTCAAGAAGGAAAAGAACGCATCGCCTTAAGCGTGAAAACTTTTGGTCAGACAGGCATGGGCTACTTCACAGTTGGAAACGTTGAAGTAACTGGGCGCCGCAAGGACGGCAGCGAATTCCCCGTGGAGCTATCTGTTTCTCCTACAATGTTAGGAGGAAAATGGATTGCAGTTGGAGTAGTCAAAAACATATCTAAAAGAAAACAAGCTGAACAGAGCCTAAGAGACGCCGAACAACGCTACCATACACTATTTAATCAAGCGCCTCTGGGTGTGCTGGTTGTTGACCCAGAAACCGCTGGATTCGTTGAATTTAACGATATTACACATCTTCAATTGGGTTACTCAAGGGAAGAATTCGAAAAAATAAAAATCTTTGATATAGAAACCAAGGAAACGCCAGACGAAGTAAGGTCCCATTTGAAGAAAATGGTAGTAGAAGGCGGAGGCGAATTTGAAACTCAGCTTCGAACAAAAAGCGGTGATATTAAGAATGTCTTAGTAACTACTAGAGCGTTTCAATCGGCAGGCAAAACGTTTCTGCATTCTATTCACCGTGATATTACTGAAATCAAAAAAGTGCAAAATGCCTTGATAGAAAGCGAGGCACGCTACCGCCAACTAGTTGAGCTTGCGCAAGAAGGCATATGGGCAATAGACAATGATTTCGCCACAGTCTTTGTCAACCCTCGCATGGCAGAGATGCTTGGATACATGGAAAGTGAAATGATTGGAAGGAAGCTGTTTGATTTTCTGGACAAAGAAAAAGTTGAAAAAATCAGAGGAATTTTACAGCAGTTCTTAAATCATAAAATCGATGGTCCAATCGAATACGAGTTTCCACGTAAAGATGGGACTCATATCTATACAAGCATAACTATGTCTGCAATAACAGACGACCAAGGACAAACAACTGGCTTACTTGCCGTGATTTCAGACATAAACGAGCGGAAACGAGCTGAAAAAGCGCTTAAAGAAAGCGAGGAATTATCCAAAGCGATAGTCGCAAACTCGCTGATTGGAATAGCCACGTCAGATGCAAGTTACCGTTTTGTAAGTGCAAACGAGGCATTCTGCAACATACTAGGATACACAGAAGACGAGTTGCGAAAACTTACGTTCAAGAACATTACTCATCCCGAAGACGGACCAGAGAGTGCACAAAAAATTTCCGAGGTTATAAAGGGCCAGATACATTCGTTCACGCTTGTAAAACGCTACATCAAGAAAGATGGCTCCGTTATTGTAGGCAGGGTCCTTGTCAGCCCGATACGAAACCAACAAGGTAAACCTTTACTTTTCGTTTCTGAACTGGAAGACATCACTCACCGCAAACAACTCGAAAATGATCTACGGGCAAGTGAGGAAAAGTTCCGCGCCATCAGCACCTCGGCGATGGATGCCATTATCCTAAGTGATATGGAAGACAGAGTGATTTATTGGAATCCCGCTGCGGAGAAAACGTTCGGCTTCACAGAGAGGGAAGCAGTAGGTAGAAAGCTTACAGAACTGGTTATTCCGCCGCATGGACATAAAAAACATAGAGAACTACTGGAAGAGGTGATTAAGCATCCCTTATCAAAGGAGCATTTCGGGTACTTAGCACTTAGAAAAGATGGAAGCTTATTCCCAATGGACCTAGCAGTGGCATCCGTTGAATTGAAAGATAAAAGGTGTCTCCTATCAATTGTTAGGGATATCACGGAGTCGAAAGCCATGGAGGAAGCCCTCAGGCAAGAGCGAGATATGCTTGAAAACATGGCTGCCAACATAGATGCTGGTCTAACAATTATCGGTAAAGACTACCGCATCCTATGGGCTAACCAATTATTGAAACAAATCAGCGGTAGCAATTTAGAAAACAGATTATGCTATTCCGTTTATGACAGGTCAAACGAAATCTGTCAAGATTGCGGCGTGAAAAAAGTCTTTGAAAACGGAGCCGCCGTTGACAGACATGACTACCACTTCAAACATGACGGACGAGACGACTGGGTTGAACTCATTGTAACTCCTGTGAAAGACAAAGATGGCAAAGTCATTGCTGCGCTGGAGCTCGCTGTAAATATTACCGAAAGGAAACGACTACAAACCAAACTTGCTGAATATTCCCAAACCCTCGAGGAACTGGTGCAGAAAAGAACCGAGCAACTAAAGAAAACGCAAGCAGAACTCGTAAAATCAGAGCGGCTAGCAGCCATCGGTGAATTAGCAGGCATGGTTGGACACGACTTACGTAATCCATTAACAGGCATCAAAAACTCAGCGTACTTCATGAAAAAGAAGGGCAACGAAATCTCTGCGGCTCAAGCACAGGAAATGCTTGAAACAATCGATAAATGCGTTGACTACTCCAATAAAATCGTCAACGACCTTTTAGACTATTCAAAAGAAGTCCGATTGGAGCTGCACAAGGAATCTCTTAAAAAATTACTTACAGAATCTCTTAGCCTTTTAGATATTCCTGAAAAAGTCGAAATACTAAACCAACTAAACGACTCACCCACAGTAAAGATTGATACAGATAAAATAAAACGTGTCTTCGTAAACCTAATAAAAAACGCAATTGACGCAATGCCAAATGGAGGCAAAATAACAGTGGACAGCAAGCAGGTTGGTGGTAGCTTAGAGGTTTCTTTTTCAGATGCTGGTGCAGGCATCAACGAAGATATTTTGCCAAAGCTTTTTTCGCCATTATTTACAACTAAAGCGCAGGGCATGGGTTTTGGCTTAGCCATTTGCAAACGCATTATCGAAGCCCATAGCGGAACGATAACAGTTAGAACTGTTAAGGGCAAAGGAACAACTTTCACGTTAACTTTGCCGATTGAAACAAAATTGGAACTTGGAGGTGAAAACACATGGATAAATATACCCGAATCCTCGTCGTAGACGACGATGAAACAATAAGAACAACAATGAAAGCTATACTTGAAGACGAAGGGTACATTGTTGATTTAGCAGCCACTGGAAAAGAAGCTATCCAAAAAACACATGAAAAAACCTACAATGTAGCTTTACTTGACATTCGATTGCCAGACATGGAAGGTGTGGAACTACTAAAATTAATGAAGGACACTGTGCCTAGGACAAGGAAGATAATGGTGACTGGTTACCCCTCAATGCAGAACGCTATAGGTGCACTAAACAAGAACGCTGATGTATACCTGCTAAAGCCCGTGGATATTGAAAAGCTACTGAATACTGTTAGGGAACAATTGAAAGCTCAGGAAAATGAACGGAAGTTCAGTGAGCAAAAAGTCGCAGAATTCATCGAAAGCCGCGTTAAAGAACTCTCCATTGACCACGTTTAACAACACCACCACCCCATTTTCTACTATTTTACACCATTTTTCAAATAATCGTTATCTATTGGGGATTTATTATGACTTCAAACGAACCTATCAGCGTGTATTATTTTCTTAGAGTGAAGTTAGATTGGAAAAGTAAATGTTGATTTTCTGCATCTTTTGGGTCTTGCCCGAAAATTTGAAGTTTAAAGCAGAAAATTAATATTGTGCGCTTGTGCAAGAGCAATGAAAGTGGTGAGTTAAAAATTGAGTTTTGGAAACCTGAAGGTTTTTAATGGAGTTCAAGAAGCGCTTGTTTTAGCCTTGATGATAGCGTCTATTTTAGTGCTTTTCTACGTTAACATTGACTTCTCATACAAAATACTCATCGGAGTGATTGTGTTCACGACAATCTTCTTGGCGACTTTTGCAGCTACACTTCTGCGGCAGCAAAGAGAAATCAGACAAACCCAGGCTTAACCGCAGCGGTTTTTTACTTTCACTTTACCCTCCCTTACCCTGCCATGTCGTTTTGTTGATACCTTAAAAAGGGTTAGGAAGCGTAATTGGCTTCTATACAAAGGGAGACAAAGCAGGATGCTGCAGAACTTAATAGTTAAACCTGCAATGGCTCAACCGCTGTTTTCTTTGAATATGCCGGGTGTAGATGAGCTTTTTCCAGAATTTGCACCAGGCAACTTTGCAGTTCTCTATGGGGCGCTAGCAGTTATTTCATTAACTTCTCTGTTATGCGTAAGAGCACAGTTGTCCGTTCAGCTTGGCGGCTTAGGAAGCAACGTTGTTTTTATCGACGGCTGAAACACGTTTAGATTATACAACATTGCACGTTTAGCGCAGCTGCATCAATTGAACCCAACAGAGACTCTTGAACACATCTTATTTCAAGAGGCATTCACAGCATATCAGTTAACTTCCCTTATAATGGAAAAACTAGAAGAAACCATAAAATTCGAATACGCTGTTTGTGTGTAGGTACAGTCACATAGAGATAAATTTGCTCTATAGATTAATTGTATGGTGTTTTTGATGGAAAAAAAAGAAATGTTGGCTGAAATTAAGGAGAAAACAACCGCACTTATTATAAAAGAAGTCAATGCTGACGGTGCAATGGTACAGTACAATTCTCAAGGCGAAGTTAAAGGCAAATACCACGGCATCCACATGGAAACTGTCGATGTCAAACTGAAGATGGATGGAACAAACGAATGGGATGTTAAAGCGATGGAAATAACCAAAGAAGGTGACGTTGTGATGGCGACTGGCAGCGGTACAGGGCGACAGGAAAATGTGATGGAAGGCAGCTTTAAGGGAGAAGTAACTTACATGACTAATTCGCCTAGACTAAGTTGGCTAAACAACACTAAAGGTTGGGTTGAAGGCATGACGGACCAGAAAAACGGTGAAGCATCCATGAAAGTTTACCACGCCCCTGTCAAAGCCGAAAAAACTCCTCAAGTAGCAGCACCCATGATGTAAACCCATTGCAACCTTCATCAAACAAAAGCAGCCTGGCTAGGTTGCTTCCTAGAGTTTTTTTCACTGTATTTTTTCTTGCATTTGCTAGCCTTAGATTTCATTTCAGTTTTTCTATTTTTTAAAAAATTTTTCAATCTTGTTAAGGAACGCTCAGAGCTGGTTAGGGCTTTTTCCGATAAAACTTTAAATTCTGCTAAGGTCAGAGAAAAGGTGCAAACCAACCTGTTCAAGTTGGTTTTTGTTTGCCGGGGTATCCTAGCCCGGCAGGGAGCAAGCCTGGAGATTCACCTCTTCAGGGTGTACCTGTCAGCTTGTGGCCTCTCGGGGCCGCGGGGGTTCAAATCCCCCTCCCGGCGCCAAATTACCAATTAAGGCTGTTTTTAATCTCTCAGGCGTCCCCTTTTTCTCATGAACCAGCGATAGTGTTTTGTGAATATCAATGAATTAAGATAACCGAAAAATAAAAAGAAAACGTGAGTTAACTGAATGTTGTAATAGTTATAACTAATTTTCTGTTTTTTGTAGAAATAGAATCTTTTTTATCACATCTACCCCTTTTGAGGTTATGATGTAATCACCTTTGTTGTCCTCTTGGGCGATTAACTTTGTGTCAAGAAGCTTTTTGAGGTGAAAAATAAGGTGCCCCCCCTTTAGCTCCATTATTTGTGACAATTTAGAAAAATTCTTTTTTCCCTCGAACAAACTAATGAGAAT
Source organism: Candidatus Bathyarchaeota archaeon (assembly GCA_963695285.1). Taxonomy (GTDB): domain Archaea; phylum Thermoproteota; class Bathyarchaeia; order Bathyarchaeales; family Bathycorpusculaceae; genus Bathycorpusculum. The sequence continues at coordinate 132,488 of OY968763.1, read as the reverse complement.
GTTAAGCCTCATAGGGTTAGCTAGTGGCTCAAGTAAATTTTCAACAATGAAAGGAACATCTATTGTTTTTTGATTATGGTTGTCGCCATTAGTTTTTTCTACAAGAACTATTGTTTGGAACGCTCTTTTTTCTCTTTTTAGTTTCTTCTGGAACTTAATTTGGCAGCTCTCGCATTGTGTACCTTTAGCTTTTTCCAACTGACTTCCTATTTGGTTTATTCTTTTATCCAGATCAGCCAAAGCCTCTTTTGATCCACGTGATTTAACTATCGACAGGTTTTCAGCCAATTGTTCTCTAAAGTATTCGTGGCATTTAGTCTTTTTTTCGCAATCATCATTTAGCATTTTGTCAATATCTTCATTGGCTTCTTCATTTAGGAGGTCGGCGTATTGCATTAAGCGGTTTTGAGAAAGTGCCTCTTCCACGGCACTTAGTCGCTCTTTTAGGATTACGCTTTCTATCCTGCCCAATTCAGCTTTTAGGTTTCCGACTTCTTGTGTGAGTTCACGAAGAGCTTTCGTTAGAGTTTCTTGATCTGTTTGTTCGTTTTGTTTGGCCATTTCGAGCACCCCGTTTTTGTATATTATTATTACCTAAAAGTATATAAAACTATTTTGTGGTGTATTATAATGGAGGAATTTACTTGAAAAAAGTGTTAGTTGCATACTATTCTAAATCTGGAAACACCAAACAAGTTGCTGAAGCCATAGCCGAAGGCGCAAAGAGCATCAAAGGCGTTAATGTTGAAATAAAAAATGTTACAGATATCACTGCAAAAGAAGCTGTTGAAGCTGACGGATTCGCCTTTGGGTCACCGTCCTACTTTAGCGTGATGTCAGGTCCATTGCTGACTTTGCTTACAGAACTTTACTTTGTTCGCGAAAAACTAGCTGGCAAACCAATGGTAGCATTCACAACTGGAATAGGCGGCCAAGTAAAGGCTTTAGAAAATATCGAAAGCATACTCAAAGCCTTCAACCCAAAGCTGATTCTGCCTGGGCTATCCATCGGCAACAAGATTTCAGAAACCGATAAACAACAAGCAAAACAACTAGGCGAGAAAATAGCCAAGAACCTGACTTAGAAAAAAGCTGTGAAAAGATGTTCGGAATGTTCCGAATATCGCTATTTTTTCTTATCTTATCCTTCCTAAAACTTACTTGAGCCCTTACTAATATGGGGCAAGAGATATTTGCGTTGACATCTAATTGAATAGTAGGTGTATTCTGGTGAATAGAAACCAAATGTTTTGTTATCAGTGTGAGCAAACTTCTGAGGGAAAAGGCTGCACATCTTTTGGTGTTTGTGGAAAAAATCCTGAAGTAGGCGCACTTCAAGACTTATTGATCTACATGCTTAGAGGATTATCGCAGTTAGCCTTAGAAGGACAAAAAGTGGGCGTCAAAGATGAGCAATTAAACCTGTTCATTTGCGAGTCAGCTTTCACCACATTAACTAATGTTAACTTTGACCCAAGCATACTAATCCAATACGTTAACAAATCAGAGAAGCTTCGAGATGTTCTCCGTGAAAAAGTGCGATCAGCAGGAGGATTTGTCGGATTCCATGGTCCAGTTGATATGCAGCTCGAAAAGACGGAAGAAGGTCTGATTAGTCAGGGAAAACAGGTCGGAATTAACGCTGATTCCTCAAATGATCCTGATTTGAAAGGGCTTCACTGGCTCCTCATTTATGGGATAAAAGGAGTAGCAGCCTACACCTATCACGCTTATCGCCTTGGGAAAAAGGATGACAAAATCTTCGAGTTCATTCAACAAGGACTCGCAGCAACCCTGGACAAGTCACTGGGTGTTAATGACTTTTTAGATCTCGCTTCAAAATGTGGAGAAATCAACATCAGAGCCATGGAACTCTTGGACGCTGGAAACACGGAAACCTATGGTCATCCAACTCCTACCAAAGTTCCGCTAGGCCATAAGAAAGGCAAAGCAATTTTGGTGTCAGGTCACGATCTAAAAGATTTAGATGAAATTCTAAAGCAAAGCCAGGACAAAGGCATCTATGTTTACTCACACGGAGAGATGCTTCCCTCGCATGCATATCCAAGCTTAAAGAAGTATCCTCACTTTTTCGGTCACTATGGGACTGCATGGCAAAATCAACAAAGAGAATTTGCGGCTTTCCCAGGCGCAATTCTGATGACCACCAACTGCCTTCAAAGACCCGCAGACAACTACAAAGGAAACCTATTCACTTCCGGTCCAGTAGGCTGGCCAGGTGTAACTCACATAGAATGTTCCAACACAGTATGTAGCGACTTTTCACCTGTGATAGAAAAAGCATTAGAAATGCCAGGGTTCAGAGAAGACAAGATCGACAAAACAGTGACTGTTGGTTTTGCAAGAAAATCCTTTTTTTCATTGGTGGAAAATATAACTGAATCAGTAATGAAAGGACACATTAACTCTTTCTTCCTCGTAGCTGGCTGCGACGGCGCTAAACCAGGACGTAACTACTACACTGAGTTTGTTGAGAAGACCCCAAATGATTCCCTCGTGTTGACTTTGGCTTGCGGAAAATTCCGGTTCTTCGACAAAGACATTGGCCAGGTTGACGGTATTCCCAGATTGCTAGATATTGGACAATGCAACGATGCCTACTCAGCTATTAAGATAGCCGAAGTTTTTGAAGAAATTTTCAAGTGTGGAATAAGTGATTTGCCATTGTTCTTTATTCTTTCGTGGTATGAACAAAAGGCTGTAGCCATTCTGCTATCTCTTTATTATTTAGGCGTAAAAAACATTCGCTTAGGACCGAGTCTTCCCGCATTCATGACCCCAAAAATACTCGAAAAGTTAAATATAAAGCCTTTAAAAACTCCAGACGAGGACCTGAAAGCAATTCTCGATTATGTCAACGGGGTTGTTCCATGACCCCCAAAAACCAGGTCGCGCAAATTAAAGGTAACATTAAAAGTGTCTCTGATTATCAATTAGAGAGGAAATAGGAGTTAGTTTTGAGATGTCTTGGCTAAAAGCAATGAGAGAGAAAGAACCACCGGAACCAGTCAATCCAATTGGAACCGTTGTGATTGGAACTATTTACCCAGAAGTAATGGACACAGCTAAAGACATGGTTAGGCGGTCTCTTAAACTCGCACAGTTCAAAACTGTTGATGTTGGGCGAGGAGTTTCTCCAGCGGCTTTTGCTTCAAAGGCTAAAGAGGTAAATGCTGACATAATTGTAGTGTCTGTTTTGCTCAATGCTGCTAAGGAGAATCTTCCAAAGCTGATTTCTGCTCTAGAACTTGAAGGCCTAAAGGGCAAAGCTGTAATCATGATTGGGGGTGCAGCAGTGACTAAAGAAGATGCAGACAAAATAGGCGCACTGTTTGGCAAAACAAGAGAAGACGCCGTGGTTTTAGCAAAGAAAGCCGTTGAGCAAAAGCAGAACAGAACTTGATAATTTATTTTTTGAGAACATAATTATACTTATAAATTGGGGTTAACATCCCCATCCCCGCACCAAACTCTCTCTCATATTCGGTGAATACTACTGAAAGTTTTCGCCGTAGACTTAGATACTTCGCCTAAGAAACAGATTCTTTTTTATGGTATTTGATCGGTTTTAAAAAAGAAAAAAGGGAAGAAAAGTTAGGCTTCCTTACATTTTGTGTTCTTTGATGCTGGTTGCCGGCATCGTTAAGGTTTCACTCACACCTTCCATTACTCTAATTCTTTCGCCGACAAAGTGAATTGCGTTTTCGTTGCTGTCAGCTTCAAACCATATTGCGAAATCCCAGGTTCCAAAGACATTGTAAGAATCGTTGACTCTTACGCCTTCAATTGGTCGCTCAGAAAGGTTGCTTAACGAATTGAAGAATGCTTCTGTTTTTGCAGGGTTCAATTTCACTAAAAGAAGATATTTCTGCATCATGTTTTTTTGCATTTTAAAATCACTGAGATTCTTAATGTAAGAAACATGAATAAGGATGTGTGATTGTGATAATGCAACAACAATTATTCGAAATTAAGCATTTTGCAATATCGCGAGCGCTTCCTTGATTTGCGCTTGACACGCCCTGCATTTCTCCATGAACGCATCAGACGCCAACGGACCACAAGTATCGCATACGATTCGTGAAGCTGCGTCATAAGTAAAGCAGCATACTGGATAACGCTCAGATTCTTTGAAGGCACCTTTAATTATCGATAATTCGGCAGCAACGTTGCCTGAGGTTTCTTCGTCGGGCTCAGTATCCATGTTGGAAAGTTCGTTTAGGACATTGTCTAAGCGTTTTTTTAGACTGGTCAACCTATTCCCCCTCTATCAGCATCATGGATGAAGGAACTATTAAAAATTAACCATACTATAGGAATCAAAATCAGGCAAAAAACACAAAAAACGTAAATTCGAAAAATCCACGTTTAGACAGAAGTGCCTCTTCGAATGAGTGCCGAAGCTTTCATCGCAGCCATCGCGCCTTCCCCAGCAGCCGTAATTACCTGCATCCCGCCGCATGTGCAGTCTCCCGCAGCAAAAACACCCTCAACGTTTGTTCTTTGCTGGCGGTCAACTGTCAAGCAACCGTTCCTGTCTGTGGCTATGCCTGCTTTTTGTACTATCGCCGTTAGGGGGACACCGCCCAATGAGACAAAAACTCCGTTTACCGCTCTCTCCTCTTCCGTTTGCGTGTCAAATCTGTGGATCTTAACTGCTTTCACCACTTGTTCCCCGACAATTTTTGTAACTTGTCCCTTAATTATTTCCACGTTGGCTTTACCTTCAAGCCTATCCATCAGGGCGCCTTCTATGTCTAACTGTTTCTCCTGACTGACAATTGTGATCTTGCTTGCAATGTCAGCCAGTGACAGGGCGTCGATTGCGGCTTCTTCATTGTTGCCGACAATTGCCACTGATTTATTCCTGAAGAATGGGCCATCACAGACAGCGCAGTAACTGACACCTCGACCCAGAAAAACTGTTTCGCCTGGAACACGAAGTTTTCGCCGCTGCGTTCCCGTGGCAATAATCAAAGCCGATGCTTCATAATTCTGCTTTCGTGAAGCCACTTTTTTTGTTTTACCCTTCAAGTCTAAACCGACCACTTCCTCATCGCTTCTAAACTCTGCATTGAAACGGGCAGCTTGCTGATTCATCTTCTCAACCAACTCGCTGCCCTTAACGCCCTCTGGAAAACCGGGAAAATTCTCTATTTTAGGCGCCAACCATGCTCTGCCGCCTGCAATGCCTGTTTCCAGAACAACGGTTTTTAGTCCAAGCCAAGCAGAATATATTGCAGCGGTTAAGCCGGCTGGTCCAGCGCCGATGATTAGTACGTCGTATTTTTGATTCTGCTCATTCATCGTAAAACCTCAATAAAATGGCAGTAACTAGAAAACCTTAGCTTAAACAAAAGTCTTTTGGATGCCGATAAATAGATGAAAAATGAAATTATTCTGTTTCTTCATCGTCGACGTTAAGGAACCGTTTTATGGTTGCCATAATCTCCTGCAGCCCCTTCTCGGTCAAAGGAGGATTGTAAGGAATCCTCAGTACATCCCAGCCTTGAGCTGTTAAAAGATCATCAATTTCTTCATCGCGTTCGATAGCCTTATCCTTTTTATGTACAGGGATGCCGTCTAAGTAAACGATTTTGCGTTTTTCCATCCAACAGAAATCCGGAATGGTTGATTTCAGGATGATTGGTTGCTGTGTTACCATGCCGCCGGTTAACCCAGTCATGCTTAACGCTTTAAAAACTTCTATTTCTGCCCTGCTAACCTTTGGATGCATGCGTTCTTTATAGCTCAAATTGGCTCACGAAAGGAAGCATTGCATCTAACCCTTAATAAATTATATATAAGAAACCAGTTAAACAATGCTTCAACACAGTAACAAAAAGCAGACTTGACGGATCGCCCGTGTTAACCCAAGGCGCGAATCAAAAATAGTTCCCTAATCCTTCTTTAGGGGTTACCGCGATTTACGCCATGGTTAACGGCTGACCCGTCAAGCGTGGGTGTACCTCTTGGATGGCTATTTTTCGCAAAATAACAATTATTCGCCGGCTATAAATGGCGTTGTGACTGTGTTCTTGTAACAACAAGCATGCAAGCTCGGCTACCAAGATGGACCAGAAAATTGGCAAATAATTGAAAATTAGCTATTGCTTGTTGCAGTGGGCGCTCTTATTTCCTGCTGCTCTTCGAAAACGATTGGCAACAGAGTTACATAGTCTTTTCCGGCGGGTTTTTGTTGTTTTCTGTAGGTTGGTTTAGGTCGTGTTGTATATGTTGTTTCTCGTTTGTCTACTGCTTGCATGCACCAGCCCAAGAGGCCTATGAAAAAGAACGCTGGAAGAAGCATAATTGTTAGGCCTTTGCTGCGTTTGCGTTTGACTTTTTTGTAAACCAACTTTGTACCCAGTTAACACTCTGCTGATTAGCAAATAAGCTTTGATTAGTCAAAATAAAGATTAAAACTCAATAACTAAGAAATAAGTCAAAAAAGAAGAAAATAAAACATTAACCAAGCTTTTTATGTACTAATCGGATTTTTTCGCTTGCGCCTGAACGCCTGGGTATTCTTTGAGTTTCTCCGCCATCTCGCGCAGCTGCTTATCCACCAGGTAATTCACTGTGCCCTCTTCATAGGTTCCGTCTGCTCGCCGCTGCCCGCCTTTGTTCCTGTGAGCACTTCAATGCCTTCGTCGATTGTTTTAACCGAGTAAACGTTGAATTTGCCTGCTTTAACTGCGTCAACCACTTCTTCTTTAAGCATCAGGTTCTGCACGTTGCTGTCAGGAATCATTACGCCTTGCTCGCCCGTTAATCCTTTGGCTTTGCAGACTTCATAGAAACCCTCGATTTTCTCGTTTACACCGCCGATCGCTTGGACTTCGCCTTTCTGGTTAACTGAGCCTGTGACGGCTAGGTTCTGTTTTATTGGCAGTCCAGAGAGCGATGAGAGAATTGAGTATAGTTCAGTGCTTGAGGCGCTGTCGCCTTCTACACCTTCATAGTTTTGTTCAAAGACCAGTCTCGCGGATAGGCTCAATGGTTTGTCTCGGGCGTATTTGTCATTGATGTAGCCGCTGAGGATCAAGACACCTTTAGTGTGGATTGGGCCACCCATTTTAGCTTCTCTTTCAATATCCATAACTCCTTCCCTGCCTAAGCCGATGCTTGCGGTCACGCGTGAGGGCATACCAAAAGCAAAGTCGCCTAACCCCATAACGGATAAACCGTTCACTTGCCCAACCTTCTGATCGACCGTGTCAATTAGGAAGAAGCCGCGGGTGATCATTTCTTGGATTTTTTCTTGGATGAGTTTTGAGCGGTAAATCTTTTCTTCGATGGCTTTCCTGACATGGACTCCCGTTATGTATTCTGAGTTTTCTTGGGTTGCGTAATAGTTTGATTCGCGGATGATGTCGGCGACGGCGTTAAACTGTGTCGATAATTTATACTGGTCCTCTATGATCCTTGAACTGTATTCAACGAGTTTTGCTAAGCCGCTGCCGTCGAGATGTTTGAGGCCTTCCCTCTCGCAAAGTCCACATACGAAAGCGCCATATTGCTGGACTTTCTCATCTGTTCTCGGCATGGTCGTGTCGAATTCAGCTTTTATCTTGAAGAGTTCTTGGAAATCAGGATCCATGGTGAACATAAGTTGGTATAGGTATGGGGTACCGATTAGAATCACTTTGGCGGTTAATGGGATGGGCTGAGGTTTGAGTGTTTTAACGCTTAAAAAGCCGTAGCGTTCTTCTGGTTCTTCAATAGACATTTTTGAGTCTTTTATGTCGCGTTTCAAGCCGTCGTAGGAGAGCGGATTTCGCAGCAGGTCTTCAACTGGAATAATTAGGTATCCGCCGTTGGCTCTATGTATTGCTCCTGGACGAATCATAGTGAAATCGGTGGTTAGGGCTCCGAACTGGGCTTCTTTCTCAGTTCTGCCCAGCAAGTTATGGTAAGTAGGGTTAGTTTCCACAACAACCGGTGCGCCTGTAGCGTTCGAGTTGTCGATGATAAGGTTAACTTCATATTTCTTGTAGGGCTCCTCTTTCATCCATGGCATCGGAAAAGGAAGCTGCTGTTCAGGTTCACCTCGCCTAATGAACTGCTGCAGATTATCCAAGATGTCATTTTCTACTTCTTTGAGGTAATTTGTTACTTCAGAGTTAGCAGGGTATTTCTCCATGAGGCTCTCCACTTGGTTTCCAAGGGCGTAGAGGGCAACTTCCTTGTTCAGTTTCTTTAAGGCGTCGTGGATTTTACGTTCCATATCGATTAGCTGGCGCATTGTGTTTCGGAATTCAGTTTCCAATGTTTCCCTTTTCTCGTTAATCTTATCCTTTGTTTTTTGCGGCAACGCAAGCATTTCTTCCTCGCTGAGCGGTTTGCCATTTAACACTGGAACAAGCAGAATGCCAATTGGGGTGGTTTGAATTACAAATCCTTCACGTTGAGCTTTGATGCTTAACTCGTCGATTAACTGTTTGCGCTGGTCCTCTAAGCCTTTGATTGTGGCTTCTCTTCGGGCAACGTAGTCTTCGCTTTCAAAAGCCTTCGGAAGCGCCGTCTTAACATTCTCGATGAAGTTTTTCATGTCTTCGCGGAATATCTTGCCCCTTCCCGCCTGCAACATTATGGCTTTCGGCTCATACTGGTTGCCAAAATTGTTCACGTAGCACCAGTCAGGTGGAATAGGGATCTGTTTAGCTTGGGCTTCCACGAAGTTTTTAACTGCGGTTTTTCTGCCCGTTCCAGGGTAACCTGCCACGTACATGTTGAAGCCGTGGTTTTTTATGCCTAATCCGAATTTTAGGGCGCGGACAGCTCTTTCTTGCCCTATGATTTCGGCGAGTGGAATCAAGTCCTTGGTTGATTCACAATGCATTAAATTAGCATCACAAACATTCCTTAGCTTCTCTACTGGTAGTTGATTGACCAAAACAAAAATCCTCCTATAACACTACAAGAAAAACAATCTTTTAACTTTTAACCCTTTCTGCCAAGCGGCAACATGCTGAAACATCTAAAATGTCCTTGCCCTTTCTGATTTTTGGTTGTGCTGGCACAATTTCAAACTTGAAATAGCAATAGCTTAAAAGGACCGCTGTACATGCACAGGATTACTGGTGAGGACAAATAGATAACTGGAAAATTATAAACAGAATCGCCACAGTGTTTGGCGTTGTATTTGTGGTGTTTTCTGGGTTAGCCGCATTTATAAATTATGAATTAGATACGACACTATATTCGTCAGCTGCTCCTGCGATTTTCATTGTGTTGAGCGTCTTAACAGCGATGATTCCCTTTATAGTTTCAGCCGTTCTTTCATTCGCAGTGGCATTCATTACTTCAAACGCGGCAAAATCAGTAGCTAAAAAAGAACCAGAAACTCAAACTAAACTAAAAGTCGATGTCGAAGAGACATCAACTTAACTGTTTTCTTTATTTTTTTCTAGGTCTATGGTTGCTCGTTGCTAAGCCAAAGTCTTGGTCTACGGTCCGCTTACCGCCCTAAGTTCAGCCAATTGATTGTACTCTGCCGACTTTGCCATCCATAAGCCGAACTTTGATTCCGTGGGGATGAGTTGGGCTGCTGGTCAGGATTTCTTTGACTGTGCCCTCGGTTAATTTACCGCTCCGCTGGTCCTGCTTCAAAACGATTTTTACGCAAGTGCCCGGCTTGATTTGGGTTCTTGAAGGTTGCATTTGCGGTAATGAATGCTTCCTGCTTATAGTGTATTTGCACTGCAAAATCCAAATGTGCCTGACCCCCAAACCGGGCAGAATTACTCATAGGTTTAGTTGTATGAAACGTTTTAGGATATCTTGGTTTCGCACTTCAGGATGGAATAGTACGCCGTAGATGCTTTTTTGTTTGTGTTTTGTAGCTTGGATACATTTGGCGGATTCGGCGAGTGTTTCAAAGGTTTTGGAAGGCTCAACCGAGTAGTTGTGGAGCGCGTAAGCCTTGAAGTTGCCTTGGAACAGAGGGTTGTCTTTCAGCGTTGCGATTTCGGTCATTCCGATTTGCAGGCAATTCATCAATGGTTCATCGAAAACCAGGCTGATTGTTTGCATTCCAGCGCAAATACCCAGAATGGGTTTACCGCAGGATTTAACCCAGCTGAACTTGTCAACTTGCTTTAGGGTTGCGTGGTCTTTGAGTGCTGTTCCTGAGAGCACAATCTTGCTGTAATGGTTCAACTTAGAAGGCTGGATGTCTAAAAAATGCTTTACCTCGCATTCCTCAAGCGATTCGACCACGGATAATGATAGGTAAAACGAACTCGTTGAAAGCCAACGAGTCCCGTTTCCAGTTCATGTCAACAATCAATATCATTTAGGAACCAACCGAGCCTGCTTAATAATATAAACTCCCGAGTTACCCTTCGCCTCAGCAACGGAATCAAGAATTTCAATTTTCTTTTTGAACATTGGCGCGTCTAAAACTGTCGTCTCAATCTCGCCCCCCTCCCCTGACGGGCTAATGCCATATTGGCTTTGAAGCTCCACCAATCGGGCTATCATGTTTGGGTCTATTTGTTTTCCAAGCCACTTCTCGTCAAGCGGATAAGCAAAAACCCCAGAAATGACCACTTTGAAATTTTTCTCAACCAGTATTTCTAAGAGCTCTTTTTGGTCATGTTTCCATAGTGGGTTAAAGCACCAGAGATCCAGGCGGTTGCAGATGCGTTGAACCCGTGAAGCCTGATAAACCGACTCCACTGCACCCGTAACTACGCCCTCGATTTGGAATTTGGTTTTTGCCTCTGCAATTGCCCTCTCCAAATCGGCGAGCTCCTCTTCCTTTTCGTCCCTCAGTAGCCACCAAAACCAAGGGCAACGCCAACGCTTCCGCCTGAAGCACTGTAGCGTCAATGTTGGGTGTGTGGAACATGTAGCTTTCCTTGTTCTTAGAAATCACAGTGATTAGGCAGGCTACCTCTTCTTTCTCTGCCGCTAAGTGTAGGGCAAGGGTTGAGTCTTTGCCGCCTGAGAATAGAACTCCAAGTCGCATGGTTACTTTAATGAAGAAGGGTGGTTTATATGCCTGTTGAAACAGGCTTTGTCTTAAACTTTTACGTTGCAAACGTTTGGGATGGCTTTGATTTTGTTTATGGTTTCTGGGTTGACTTTTTTGTGGAGTACATAGATTGCAATCGCGTAGCCGCTTTTTCCGATTTGCCGTGAATATGTGGCTCGTATGTTTATGTCGTTGTCAGCTAAGACTTTGTCGATGTTGGCAAACACGCCTGGAACATCAAGGTGGTGGATAAAGAGAGTGTAAACTGGCTTTTTCTCAACTTCAATGTTTTCACCTGCGTTTACGGCGTTTGTGAAGTCCCCGCCTAAGAGGTAACTTGAAATGACACGGGCAATCTCGGTTGAAGTTTCCCTTTGAGCTTCCGATGTTGACGCGCCAAGGTGACAGCTTAAAACCACGTTGTCGAGTTCTCTGAGCTGGTCTTTGAATTCGGCGCCTTCCACTTTCGGTTCTTCCTTGTAGACGTCGGTTGCGGCACCTGCGATTTTGCCTTCTTTTAGGGCTTTGTAGAGCGCAGCTTGGTCAATATTGCTGCCCCTTGAAGTGTTAATTATGTAGGCGGTGGGTTTCATTAAGGCGATTTCTTTTTCGGTAATGATGGCGTCTTTGCCGCCTGTGTGAATGCTGATGTAATCGGCTTTTGCTAGAACCTCCTCTTTAGAGAGGAACTTTATGCCTGATTCAACGCAGGGTTTAATGTCGTAACCTATGACTTCCATATCGAAACCGCGTTTTGCGATTTGAGCAACTTTTTGCCCAATCCTACCGCAACCCAAAAGCCCCAATGTCTTGTAGGCGAGTTCGGTCCCTTTGAGTTTACCTTTTTTCCAAACGCCATTCTTTAGTGAACTGTGGGCTTGGGGCGTGTTTCTTGAGATACTTAGCATTAAACCTATGGTCAATTCCGCGACGGCGTTGGTGCTGCCGTAAGGTGCAGACTTTACCACGATACCAAACTCTGAAGCAGCCGCCACGTCAACGTTGTCGTAGCCGACGCCTGCGCGCCCGACAATTTTGAGCTTGCCTTTAGCGCCTGCCTCCAAAACTTCACGGGTGACTTTTGTTGCGCTTCGTACAACTAATGCGTCAAACTGGCCAATCTCAGCTACAAGGCCGTTTAAGTCTCGTTTGTTCGTGTCTGTTTCTATGCCTGCTTCTTGGAAGAGTTTTAAGCCTTCCTTCTCTAAACCATCGTTTAACAGTACCTTCATGCTAAGTGTCTCCTGTAAAGGTTGACTGAAAAGTTGATTGCTGTTGTGGATAATAAAGTTCTCTGAAAAAAACGCTCGGTTGCTTATGCCTTTTGCTTGACTTTTGAAGCGTTCTTTGGCTTAGTGACTCTTGTATACATTATGTCGTAGTTTGATTTGACGTGGCAGTAAGGGCATTTAAGGTTCCGTCTGCCTCTGTGAATTATCGAGGTTATTGTGGCTCCGGGCACCCAGTGGAAATTGAAGCTTTTTCTACAGTTTGGGCATGTCAACCTGGACGTGTAGTGTGGACCGTACCTTGGAAGCAACACAAAAAGCACTATGAAACCTATAGCGACTATTATGAAAAGCAATGATAGTGGATCTAACGTCATGGGTTTTCCTTTGCTAAAAGCAAAATGTAACTTTATTAATCTTTAGCATACAGAAAACGAAAGGAAAGAAGGATTAAGCCTTTTTAATGTAGTTTAACGCTTCCTGCACATTTTGGAAACCGTACTTTATTTGTGTGAACTCTTTCTTGAGCGCTAAAACATCTTCTTTAACTTCGGCGGGTTTGCGTTTGCTCTTTATTACGTCAAGCATTAGGTCGCAGAGGTGTTTGATGTCGCCTTCGCCAAAGCCGCGTCTTGTTATGTCTTGGAATCCAATCCGTAAGCCTGAGGGGTCTCCTTTGCTGCTCTGGTCATCGTAGGGCAAGAGGTTCTTGTTCATGATGATGTTGGCGTCTTCGAGGTCTTGAGCTACCTTGTTGCCGCCGCCGAAACTTCGGATGTCTACGGCGATTTGGTGGCTCTTGGTGAAGCCTTTGTTTTCAGCTAGAACTTTTACTCCGTTTTCGCAGAGGTATTGTCCTGCGGTTTGAGCGTTCTTAACGATTTGCCGTGCAAGTTTAGAACCGAAAACCTTCATTTCCAACGCGGCTATGCTTAGCGCTGGTAACCTGCCAAGGTGGGTGCTTGACGCGCTGAGTGGGAAAATTGCAAATTGAATCTTTTTCACCGCTTTTTCGAGTTCAGGGGTGGTTGGGCTTCCCATGATGACACCGCCTTGCGGTCCAGGGAAAGTCTTGTGAGTTGAAGAAGTGATAAAGTCTGCGCCTTCGCGGAGTGGATCTTGGAATTCTCCACCTGCAATCAAGCCTAGCACATGCGAGGCGTCATAGGCTACGTATGCGCCTACTTCATTGCACACTTCTTTGAGTTCTCTGATTGGGTGTGGAAATAGGAAGAGGCTGCCGCCGAATGTGACGATGCCTGGTTTTGCAGCGCGTATGACATAAGCGGATTTTTCCGCGTCGATGTTGAATTCGTCTATATTGTAAACGTGATTTATGTTGTCTAATCCAAGGATGTTGCCGGCTAAACCCGTGTAATCATGACTAATGTGGGCGCCACAGCTAAGTGGCGTGACAACCATCTTGTTATTTTTTGAAGCTAACGACAACCCCTTGAAAGTTGCAAGGTTAGCATGTGTGCCCGAAACCAAGCGTACATCTGCCCAAGTGGTGTTAAACAGGCTCTTCATGATGTCCGTGGCGAGGTCTTCAATCTGAGACATGTATTTTTGCCCTTGATAATACCGTTTTTTGACGTGGCCTTGGGCGTCGTTTTCTCCTTCAGCGTAGCGGCAGTCGAGGTCGTGTGAGAGGTCGAGCATTTGGTTGACGGCTGGGGATTTGAGTCCTTCGCTGGCGATCATGTTTATGCATTCTTTGTCACGGTACTGTTCGTGCTTTTTGGTTGCTTCTATTATGTTTTGGACTAAATCGGGCAGGTCTTCCATGTTATTGTCTCCTCGCTGAATCATCAACGGAATTGGGCTTTGCAGTATTTAGCCGTTACTGGGGGGTGGATGGCGTTCAAAGGGTTGGGTGCTATGATGTAGGGGTGTTTGATGGATGTTGTTTTTTAGGTGTGCCTAAACCTTTATATGGTTTGGCGGCAGGATTTAGGTATACCTAAAAAACTGAGTGAACAAAAATGGTGCAGAGATCAACCCAAGACTATCTCAAAGCCGTCTACGGCTTATCCAAAAACGGAGACTTAGTCAGCACAACCGAAATCTCCCAAAAACTCGACGTCGCGCCAGCCAGCGTCACCGAGATGCTGAAAAAACTCGCCCAAGACGAGTACATAAAGTATTCACCCTACCACGGCAGCACCCTCACCGAGAAAGGACTTCAAGAAGCCCAAAAGGTTACCCGAAAACACAGATTACTTGAAAGATTTCTCTCCGACGTCCTGCACATTGGGAAGGATAAAGTGCACGTGGAAGCCTGTAAAATGGAACATGCACTATCCGACGAAGCAGAAGAGTCATTGTGCCGCTTTCTAAAGCATCCTGATACTTGTCCCGACGACGGCAAAATCATTCCACCCTGTGACCTGCCCTTTACAACATGCGAAGAATGCGTCGCGTTACACAAAAAAGGGTTAGAAGAGGTAGGTAAACGCCAGCAGAACCTAGTTTCAATATGCAACCTCAAAGGTGGCACCACCGCAAAAATCTCGTTCATAAGAGGAGAACACAGAGTTCTCCAAAGACTCTTAGACATGGGTCTAACTCCTGGAACATCCATAAAAGTGGAAAGAGTTGCACCACTAAAAGGTCCCATAGAAGTATGCGTGAGAGGCTCAAAAGTCGCGATTGGACAAGACATCGCAGCCAACGTCTTTGTTGAAAAATAAGAGAGGAGACATCGCTATGTCGTGTCATGGGTCTAACTCCAAAAAAACGGATAAAACTTCGTTAACTATCGCTCTGGCTGGCAACGCCAATGTTGGAAAAAGCGTTTTATTCAACCAGTTGACAGGCTCAAGCCAAATAATCGGCAATTGGCCAGGAAAAACAGTGGAGAAAGCTGAGGGTACTCTCAACTTTGAAGGACAAAAAATATCCGTTGTAGACTTGCCGGGTATCTACTCGTTTTCCACTTTCGGCATGGAGGAAATCGTGTCAAGAGACTTCATAGCTATGGAGCACCCAGACGCAGTCATAAACGTAATCGACGCAGCGGTTCTCGAGCGCAACCTATTCTTCACTCTGCAACTCCTCGAAATGGAAGCACCCTTGGTGATTTCACTTAATCAAGTTGATATCGCCAAGAAAAAAGGAATAGTGGTCAATAAGACGAAACTGGAGCAGATGTTAGGTGCACCTGTTATTCCAACTGTGGGAATCAGAGGCGAAGGCATTTACGAGTTAACTAAAGCTGCTGTCGAAGTTGCAAGAACCTGCGGCAAAAGCAAGAATGAAAAAACACACGTGAGATATGGCTCTGAAATTGAAGAACGCATAGATAAATTAGATAAAGCAATACAAACAGAAAACCTAGAGTTAGGGTATCCCTCCAGATGGGTTGCCATAAAACTTCTTGAAAGCGACGTAGAAATAAAAAAGATAGTGGATTCAAAGTCCAAGGCTGTAATATCAATAGCAGAAGCTCTCGCGAATGAAATCTCTTCTATCCACAATGAACCATGTTTTTCAGTCATCGCTGCTGAACGGTATGCTCTTGCAAACAAAATCGCAAACGAGGTTCAACAGCGAACTGAGATGAAAACAACATTTTCAGAAAAGCTAGAATGGTTAACTACTCATAAAGTCCTTGGCTATCTCACCACCGTAGGAGTAATGGCTGGCTTGCTTCTCTGGACATTCACCATAGGAAACTTGCTGTCCAACCTGTTTACAAAAGCATTGGGGTTAATATCGCCTACTAATCTTGTGTTAGGTGGATCCATAGAAAGCATCGTTTGGAACGGAGTTTGGGGTGGCGTAATTGCTGGCGTCACTTTGGTTATACCCTTTGTTGTGCCGTTCTTTCTCATGTTAGCTATGATCGAGGACTCAGGTATTCTAACAAGAGTGGCATTCATGATGGACAGCGCTATGCACAAAATAGGCTTACATGGAAAAGCGTTAATTCCTATGATCTTAGGCTACGGTTGCAACGTGCCTGCAATTCGCGCATGCAGAATCATGGAGACAAAAAGGGAACGACTACTTGCAACTTACGCTATTACTTTTGCACCCTGCTCGGCAAGAACAATAGTGATTCTAGGCTTCGTAGCAGCATTCTTAGGTCCTCTATGGGCATTATCAATATACGCCGTCGACATAGCTTTAATATTCATACTAGGCAAGATTGCTCTCAAGGTTGTTCCAGGTCAATCCACGGGCTTAATAATGGAGATGCATGGCTTCAAAGTGCCGTCATCGCGCGTCGTAGCTAAACAAACGTGGGCAAGAACGAAATCTTTGATATACATTGTGTTTCCGCTCTACATCCTTGGAAGCGCTCTAATTCAGGTACTTTACGCGACAGGCATCCTTCAGTCCTTCAGCAATGTTATTTCACCAGTTACTGTTCTTTGGCTTGGACTTCCAGCCATCGCTGGTGTGCTTTTAATAATGGGCTTGATCAGAAAAGAACTTGTATTGGTTGGAGCAGTCGCCATATTTGGCACGGCAAACCTTGCCCTCTACTTTACGGCGCCTCAGTTGATAACGATAGCATTAGTTAACATTATCTTTATCCCATGTATTTCGACAATTACAGTTCTGGCGAAGGATAACGGATGGAAAAACGCTGCGATAATAACGGTTGCAAACTTTGCAACTGCGCTGCTAGTCGGAGGAATAGCTTTCAGGATTCTTTCTTTAATCCTGTAAGCTGCGGTATAGGGCTTGTTGGAAACGCTGATGTAAATCAAATTTTCATTTTTTTAGAAAAAGCAACAGCAATATTGCTAGCTAACATAGTTGCAGCCGTGTTGATTGGGGGCTTAGCTTATCGGCTTCTAACGTTATTTCTATGATACTTAAGCCCTCTCAAATCGTTGCAGGAAGAGCTATAGGTTGGTTCTCAGCTGAACCTGAAGCAGGGCTGACAGGGCTTTTTATGCTCCTATTTAATGCGCTTTTTAACCCTACAAAATTGATAAGTGGGTACCCAATGAGCACTTGGCACCAGAAAGTAATCAACCGAGTCAAAGTTGTCGCGGCAGCCGCAACAGCTAATGGAACACCATAAAGCGAGAACAAGTTAATCAGGGTAATTTCTACTGCTCCAACTGGAAAACCTGCAGTTAACGTTTCAACAGTGGCGGCAATACAGTAGATAGTTGCAAGGTCAAGCAAATTAATTTGGGAAAAGTTTAGGGAATAAAAAACCATCAAATACACCAATAGGTTTGTTAACCAAGCTAATATTGAGAAAATTAATGGTTTAATCAACAGTTTTGGTTTTTTTCTGTAGGTTTGGAAAGTTTCACTAAATGTGTAAAGTGTTTTTTGAATATTTTCTTTTTCCCTTTCAAGTCTAGTCGGGCTTTTTATAACGATTTTTACTACTTGCGTTAACAAGTTAACGAATTTGTCTGCCGCTCCCTCCTTGAAAGCGAGGAAAAAAATGCTGCCCATCACGGCCGCGGTTCCAATTAACACGAAGATTACGATTGTTGTAAGATAAGCTGGAAACGTATGCGTCAAAGCTAATGCCGAGAATCCAATCAGTAAACCGCCAGTGTAAACAAATGTGCTGATCATTCTTGACCCGATTACGGTTGCTGATGATATTCCAACGCTGTTTTGGGGTTCTTTTTGTGCAAGGTAAATTCGTGTTGCTTCACCGCACACTGTTTCGCAGGGAATTACCATCTCAACAAAATTGCCGATCCAATTGTACAACATGACTCTTCTGAATTTCATTTTTACGTGTAAAGCGTCAAGGAGGTAATACCAGATTAATGAATCAAAGAATAATGCTAAGACAACTGCGAAAATGGCAAGCGAATAGAACAAGGCATACTGGGTTAAGTTTAGCTTGCTTAGAATGTTTAGGAAACCCGCGAAATCCGCAAAGAATATCAGATATAGGATGAATGCGATTAATCCAATAATCATTAAAGCTACGGATTTGCGGGTTGGATAATAGATTGATTCAAGCATTTTTACCCTTTCACGCTAAGACAGATGGGGGTCAATTGATTTTGATTTTTATCCATATTATGTTGAAGATATTTATGTAGATTGCTTCTACGATTAGTAAGTTAGCTCTTAAGGTTAAGGCTAATTTAGATGGGCAAAAATCCTTCGGTTTGGAAAATCTGAGAAACATAACTGTTTTCTAACATTGCCAGAATGTCAGCAATTATTATATTGATAGCCCTATTAGTCTTGGTTATGTCTGCTCCGAACTGCCCCTGCCCCAAAAAAAATTGCCCACGCCACAGCAACTGCATGGAATGCGTTCGGCACCACAAAGAAAAAAATCAAGACCCATACTGCGCAAGGTAACCATAATGGCTAAAAACTCAGAAGCCGATGCTCAGAAGAAACGCGAAAAAATCCAGATGCGTTTTTGGAACATTGTTGGCGCTGTCGAACATATCTCGCTGCCCAAGTTGGAGGACGCAGTTAAAAAAGAGTTTGACACCGAAGACAACCGTTTTATTCAGACGCAAATTGAGCTTATGCAAACAGAATCAAGGGTAAGAGTGCAAAGTAGGGTAAAGGTTTGGATTAAACAACCTAATATTTTCCGGTAGGATTCAAACTTGTTTTTCGGTTCAAAATTTTTCAGGACTCACTTTTCCATTGACGGGTTCAGGCGCCATTTCGTTTCCACAAAGCATGATGCCTGATGGTGCAAGCATCAGCGTTAACGTTTCAGCCGCTTTCGTATGGCCCTTTTATTTCGCTATTGTCGTCGCCGGATTATGTGTGGCTGCAAGGGTTTACCACCGAAAAATAGCTGCGGTCGACACGGCTCTTCAACCCCAGTTGCCCACGATGGAATAAACCAAACGTTGGATGATTAGCAAGTATTCCACTGTTTTTTGGTGTAACCCCGAAACAAATTTTTTTCTTAAGCAGTGATTTCAATTTCTTTTGCTGTAGGATAAATCAGTAAAGAGCCTTGTTCCTGCATCACACTCATACCATGTTTTTGAGCAACCGACTGAACATTATTGAAACCTTTCGCATCAATAGATGCGTATATGCGTAGCTCAAATTCTCCCTTTAAACGGTCGATAGGCGTTAGTGATACACTGCTTATGAACATGTCGGGTATACACTTACATATCTCTCTGAAAACTAGGATTGCTTCGCGCCTTCGCATGACGCTCACGTAAATTTGACTTTAATGCCTGTAGAGTTTAAGAAATTTGCTCTCAAAATTAAGTGAAAAACAGCCGTCAGAAATTTTACGCATACGTCTTTTTTGACAAGTTAATCATACAGATTCGGCTCTTGAATAATTGAATGGTTTATCTGTACAGAATTGTAGTAAAGTTGTACACTTTTCAATTTTGCTTTTTGAATTTTGATAGAAAATTGTTTTTTTGTTTTAACACTTTTTTGATATTTTTATATTTAGAGATAAATTAACGAAAATGTTTCATTAAGGAAAGTTTTGGGGCATGCATAAGTCTTATAAACATACTTATGAGGATATTCTAGAGGATACGTATTCTAGAGGATTTTACTGCTTGTTTATAACCAGCCAACCATCCATTATCATTATCGATGATGACACCGCTATCCTGCGGACTCTTAGCAGAGTTTTCCAAAGAAACGGCTATTCTGTCACCGCAGTAGAAATGGGAAAAGAAGCCATGGAAAAAATAAGCAGTCATCACTACGATATCGCATTGATCGATTTATGCCTCGCCGACATGGAAGGCACCGAGCTTTTTCCGCTAATAAACGATACTTCGCCTAATACATTGAAGATTATGCTTACAGGCAAGAGTCTGTTAGAAAACTGTATTGAAGGCGCCGACGCGCTTCTGGAGAAACCAATAAGTCCAGACAACCTACTCAGCATAATTGGCAGCAAACTAAAGAACCGAAACATCGAACCCTAACCTTGCCCCACAAGTTCCATTGAATTCGTCGAGCGCCTGAAAAGTATTAGTTAGGGAACTTACTTGTTCTTTTGCGATTGAAATGAGCGACCCCAATTTCCTGTTTGAAAACAATGATGTAGTGATGAAAAAGAAAATACTTTCGGTACGAGAGCACTATGACTTTGAGGATTTAAAAGGGGCACCAGTAGGCTCAGCTGAAGCCAATTTTCTTCAGTTTCCACCAAAATTTGTCGTTGTTGATAATCATGGTTCAGATTTGATGCGTCTAGAAGGAAAACTGGTTTCGCTGCGGAACGAATTCACAATTTACGATAATTTGGGCGCTGAATTGGGAACTATACGAAAGAAGATTGTAAAGTTGATCGGCGAAGAGTATTGGGTGGAAAGAAGTGGAGTTGAATTCATGCGCATATACGGAGACTTCACGGAACACGATTACAGAATGGAAGTCAACGGCGTTCCAGTTGCATCCGTGCACAAGAAATGGATTTCAGTGCGCGATCAAATCGGCATCTCAATCACGGGCGCAGTGGATCATAGAGTAGTTATCGGCGCAGTAATCGTGATTGAACACATAGAGGTCACGGAAAACCGTAATCGGCACTAACAGAGTAACTTTTTTCTTAACGAATCCTCTAAACCAAAAAACGGTGGGGATTAGGGGATTATTTGATTATTTCGCCTATTGCTATCTTTTTGTCAACTTGAGTAATTTTCACTTTCACGTGGTCTCTAGGCTTAGCTTTTGGAACTTGTATAATATAGCCTCGAATATTAGACATGCCATCCCCATTTGGACACAGGCCATTGATGTGTACATCCAATTCTTCTCCTAACTCAACAGGGGGCAGCTTCTCAACATGTTTGATTTTGAATTGCCCGCCTTTAACTCTTCTATGGACCATTGTAAAACCTTGCCTTATTTTATGTTTAAATACAGATATGATGGCTTAAGTCTTCCGTAGGTTCTCATCCAATTTATTTGGTGTTCAGGGGTTTTATGAATCTTGAGTAAAACTCAAAACGAGACTCTAACAGGAAAAAGAGGCAAAACTCCTATATGTTAGGTGCAAGTTTGAATAGCACAGATCGATATGAACCCTGAAAATTATAAATCGATAAGGAACAAGCCAAAACGAAACAGCGCAATCAGCAAATCCAAAAGCCGAATGCTCGCAAAACCAACAATAGCGCCCGCTACCCAAAAATTACGTGACAATTACAAAACTCGAACCGAATGGGCCACAAAGATACTTCCTAAACAAAAAGAATAGTAAAAGCGCCTCAGGAAACAGGAATCTTTTATAACCATTAATTATTTTCATGGATGCACAAGTGAATTTAGATGACTGAATCAATCGAAAAAAGAGTCCAAGACGCACTTGACGAAATAAGACCGCAAATCCAACTTGACGGCGGAGACGTAGAGCTTGTGGCAGTTGAAAAACAAACTGTGAAAGTTCGCTTAGTTGGACATTGTGCGGGTTGCCCCATGTCAGCGATGACCCTTAAACAGGGCGTTGAAGCTATCATCAAACAGAGAGTCCCAGAAATTCAGAAAGTCGAAGCAGTACAATAAGTCAAGCCACACGATCAACACCCTACCCTATTTTCTTAGTGCGGGGTTTCAGAAGATTTTTGTTACTTTCAAATTTTGGAACTGTAAAGTAAGGAAGCAAAAAACACGTTTTTATAGTATATTTAGCATTAACCAGCGAGAGGAATCGTTTGGTAAAAGTTTTTGTCTTGTATGACTCGAAGTACGGTAACACAAAACTAGCTGCGGAGAAAATTTTAGAGGGCATTAAAGAGTCTGGGGAAATTGAAACTGACATTGGCTACGTGAAAGAAGTCGATGTTGGAAAACTTGCTGATTACGATGTGCTAGTTTTGGGCGCGCCAAATCATATGGGGCGTCCCTCCCAAGTTATGAAAAAGTTCGTTGACGTGTTGGCTGAACAGGATTTAAAAGCTAAAAATGTGGCTATTTTCGGGACTTACGCGGGGAATGAAAGACTTGTTGATAGAGCGGTGAAAAAACTGGAGAAAATGGCGGCCAAAAAGTTGCCTAAATTAACTTTGATTTTGTCGCCGGGTCTGTCAGTAAGAGTACATGGGATACCTGGTCCAATATTTGAGGGCGAACTGCCCAAATGCGTAGAATTCGGCAAGAAAATAGCCGCTCAAATCAGAAGCCAAACGGCTTAAAACTTGTTTGCGCTGGCTACATTTAGCTTGCCTGAATCTCAAACGCTCATATTTGGATTTTGGGAAAACTCTTTTATTTACGCCTGTAAACTTTGCTAGAAGAGGCTAAATTCAGTTGAAAAAATATTATTGGGTTGGAATAGCTGTTTTGGTAATTTTAGGGATCATTACGTTACTTCCTGCACCCGGAGCGCCAGTAAGTCTATTGGGGTATGCTGCGGTTGATTCGTTTTCACCGATAAGTGCTATAGTGCTCTGGGTAATTGCGGGAGTAGTCTATTGGTTTGGAAAGAAACGGGAAAAGAAACCATAATTTTTCCACTTGTTTATCAGCGAAATTTCCTTTAACCTGGTCAGAACCTTTCCAGACACGTAGAGCGCGCCCGATCTCATAGGCCGAGGCTGTTGATTACTCTCCCAGAGTTAGCGTCAATGACCAGTACGATTTTGTTGCCCTTGTGGTCGTACTTCGAGAACCATACTGGGGCGTGAAGCAACTCTACGTCACCGACATCCGAATCAGTGTGTATCGACTGAATCATATGATATTGCGCATGAGCCTTTTGTGACTGGAGCTGATCAACCAGATGTCTTTGCCTGAGATTTGGCAACTTCTTCGCTGATGTCGCCGTTGAGAATCCTGACATCTTTAGGCAATTTGGAAATATCAAACAGCTCCCGTTCCTCAAGATTAAACTGGTAATCCCGCGGCTGATAATCCGTAAGAGCCTTCAGCGCAATCACAGGAAAGTTATAGTTCTCGTCTATTTGCTCAGTCTTTTTCATTCCGCCGCCGTAACCCATTCCCATCCCAAAAGCCATAATTCGTATCCCCTTCAACCCAAGAAGTCCTGCAAGCGGATTGCTTGTTCCAAACCCTCCCTCGAAAGCCCGCCTACCTCCGAAACCGCCCCGTCTTCCGCCTCCAAAACCGCCGCCCATTCCGCCGAATATCACGCCCATCAACAGGGCAGTTGAAGCTGTCTGTGCAATTTGAGCCGTTTCATCCGCGGCAACGATGCTGGTGCGGGCGGAAACACTTACAATCCAGTAGGGCACGTAGGTGAGGCTCATTTCCTCCTGTGTGGAGTCTTCGTGGAGATGCCTGTGTAGAAGCCCCCTGTCCATTAGTGGGGTAATTATGGAATTTACTTGGTCAACAGTGGCAACCTTCAACGATAGCATTGTCTGCTTCTGTATGTTACTCCAGCCTTGGGCTCCAAGCGTAACCGCGTTGCCACAATAATCGCAGGTTATAACCATCTCTCCAAACTTGGGCAAGATTGGCGCACCGCAACTCGGGCACTTCAAAGATGTTACTCCTGATGGTGCAACCACAGGACCGTTAGAAGCCACAGTCGGCTTAACAGTGTTTAAACCTGTGCTTGTTCCGCATTTAACACAGAACGCCGCGTCATCTGGAAGTTGAAAACCACATTTATGGCAATACACTCATAATGCACCTTTTATGGATAGTTTGGCAATGGCTTGCAAGAATAAAAATATTTGTGGTTCGTAGCATTTTTGGAGGGCTGTCCGGATTTGAAGCTGAGAAATGCTTGTTGAAGCACACGCATATTTCTGATTGAATAAAAACCGAGTTAGAGCTTAGTTCTTCTCTTAGCGTGCTCAGGTGCATGCTAGAAAGTATAGTTTGATTACAATTTATTCAACGATTTAAAGTTAAAACTTAATGGCGCAGGCCAATTGAAAACCAACCTATTGGTATCTGAGATACCTTAATATCGCCTGTAATAATAAGAAAATATAGGCTTAAGGAGAAAAAAATCATGAAGCGATTAGGTGTCAAAATTTTAACAGCAACATTTCTAATCTTTATAATTCTTGCATCAAGCTCTATTTCGATTTCAGTTGCGCAAGAACCGGGGTGGCAGGCACAGCCTCTGTATCGTATAAAATCCAGTGGAATAGATCCAGACGCATACGGAGCGTATAATCCCTACTATTCCCCGACCGACATCAAACAAGCCTACAACCTTCCACCATCAGGCGGATCAGGTACAATAGCCATAATAGATGCATACGACGCTCCCAGAATCTCGGCAGATCTAATAGCATTCAGCAATCAATGGGGTTTGGCAGCTGCAAACTTGGAGGTTCACAAGATGTCTTCAACAATCCAAGCTAACCAAGGATGGGCACTGGAGGCATCCTTAGACGTGGAATGGGCACACGCTATAGCCCCAAACGCGAAGGTTCTCTTAGTTGAAGCTAATTCCGCATCTTTAACCGACCTGCTCTCAGCAGTAAACTACGCACGCAACAGAGCAGATGTTGTTGCAATTTCAATGAGTTGGGGCTCCAATGAATTCTCAGGCCAAACAGCATACGATAGCTACTTCACAAGTGCTTATGGCGCAGCCTTCTTTGCCTCATCGGGAGATGTTGGCGGAGTCGTCAGCTGGCCATCAAGCGCAGCAACTGTGATCTCTGTTGGAGGTACAACCCTCACTCAAACAGCCTCAGGCTACACAGAAACAGCGTGGAGCGGAAGCGGCGGCGGAGTAAGCGCTTATGAACCTATCCCAGCCTACCAAGCTTCAGTAGATAATTCATTATCATACTCAAACCGTGCCACACCCGATGTCGCCTACAACGCAGATCCAGCCACAGGCTTCTTAGTCTTAGATAGCTATGGCTACGGAGGAAGTAGCGGCTGGTTTGCAGTCGGCGGCACAAGCGCAGGCGCACCTCAATGGGCAGCAATTCAAGCACTCGGGAAATCCGCGACAAACGCTAATTTCTATGGAGGCTACCCGCAAAGTTATGGTACAGACTTCACAGACATTACCCAAGGTAACAGTGGTAGCTACACGGCGGCACCAGGCTATGACTTGTCAACAGGCATAGGCAGCCCCATAGGAACAAGCTTCGGAGCGCCACCTGCACCAGACTTTGCACTTTCAGTATCACCAAGCTCATTAACCATTAGTCCTGGTTCCTCAGGAACCGCAACCGTAACTGTAACACCAATAAGCGGGTTTAACGACCCAGTTCAGCTCAGCTCTTCAAGCAGTTGGATAACATCACTTCCCACAATTGCATCACCCTATGCACCAACTCAACTGACAATAAATGTGCCCTCAACCGCCAATACTGGACCACAAACGATTACAATAACAGGCACCGATACTCTCACCCAAACAGCCCGAACAACAACCCTAACAGTCCAAGTCAACAAACCGGACTTCAAGCTAACAGCCAACCCAACAAGCCTCAGCATCAGACAAGGAAACTCGGGAACAACAAGAATAACTGTAAACTCAATCAACAGCTACGCTGGCTCACCAACACTAACTGCATCAGGAGCACCATCTGGCATGACAGTAACCTTCAACAAAAACCCCGTGTTAGCCGGATCCTACGCTACAATGACAGTAACAGTTGCTAGAACAACTGTCCGAGGAACTTATACTATAACAGTCACAGGAACCGACGCGGCAGCAACACTCTCACATACAACCACAATTCGAGTAACCGTTAGATAATAACCTCAAAAACTAACTTTTTTATCAAAACTTCTCTTTTCTTTTTTGTCCCTAAAATCCTATTTCTAACTTATGTTTTCCAACCACAATTGTTTTAACATTTTCCATTTCGGAAGTGGATGTAACTGAAACCAAGGAAAATTTTGTATTGACCTCAAAAAGAATTAGTTGAAAAGTCGAAAAAATTGGGTGCAATACGTTTAGAGTGCTCGCATTCTATTGTTTTTAGGGTTATGTTCAACTTCCGCTAGACCTAAAGCTTCCAAGATTGGCGGTATATAGTTTGCAAATCGCCCTCGCAACCCTTTTTTGATGCCGTACCATCCGCCCACGGGGTTTTTAGGTGACCTGCCCCAAGCTTCCACCGTTCCTTCCGCAGCTGGTTTCTGCTCGTCTGCACTGCCAAGCGGCATCCAATCTCCTTTTTCCTTCAACATTTTATGCAAATTGTTTCCACGTTTCTTATTGGGTGGTGTATATCCTGGACAGGTGGAAAAAAACTTCAAACAAAAAACCCTGTCAGCGCATTTTATTCTGGTAATTTACAAACGAGTTATGCACGCCAAAACAATGTAATCTTCTTAAAATCCACAAATGAACAAAACTTGAACCAACAGCGCAACTTGTCTATAAAGCATTTGTAATTCCCCTCGAATGCGAATTCGAGCTATGACCCTCTCTTTCCTTCTGGATCAAGTTTTGGTTTGCTTTCCCTTTCAATCAAGTAAGGCAGTTTTTCGTTTTCTTTGAGGGAAAATACTTTAGTGCCCTTCTTGACGGCAAACCAGTGTCCTTTTTCTCCATTAAACGACATCATTAAACCAGACATAAAATTCCTTGTGCAGGTTCCTGAATAGAAAGTGTTGTTTTCGGTGTCAGGCAACCTTTTGAATCTCCAAATGATTGTGTCATCAACCTGCACCCAGGTTCCCTCGTTTGCTCCTGCCAAGTAGGCGAAGGTGCCATCAAAGTTGAAGTAAAGTGGGGTCCAACTGTAGTTTCCTTTTGGTCCCCAGTCAAAATGAAGCGTCCATAAACCAACAGGGTTCATCTTATTTCTCCTCATTCTAGGTTTAATCCAATTTAGCTTTTGAGTATTAGAAATTTGCTCAAAACAAAAGCAAAATGGCTCTGTCAAAAGATGATTAAACCATTGAAAATGACAAAGTAACTGATAACTTATTGAGCGATAGTTCATAAAAACTATATATAAAGATAGATTATGACAAGCTGGAAGCAGTTACCATGAGCAACAAAGAGACAGATAGGATTGCTGAATATCTTAATTGTCTAAGTATTTTAGAGAACCAGACTAGTCTGCTGTACAGTGCTTTATCTGATAAGGTTGAAATTCCGTTAATTAAAACTCTTTTGAAAGAAATTGATTTGGATAGCCAAAAACATTCTCTGCTCCTTAAGGGAGTAGGTGAGAGTATTAAGCATCCAAATGGTAATCAAAACGAATGCTCAAAAAACAGTCAAATACTGCAAACAATAGCAAAGTTGCTTAAAGAAGTCGCTAAGATAGATAGATTCACCCCAGATGATTTGAAGAGCCTAAGTGAAGTATTAATCACCTTGGAAAGCCAGATGGGAGAAGAATACTACCTGCTGGTGCAAATGAAGACGCTTGAACGGATGACAAAGATAATAAATGAACAATATTCAATTGATTTAACTAAAATGAAAAAAATATTCTTGAAAATTATTAGAGACGAAGAACGTCACATAGAGATTCTTGAGACAATTAAGCAATTAACAACTGATAAAGAAGAGCCAAGTAATACGCCATTTGTGAGGTTCCAAAACCCTGATGCTTGGTTCCAAGCGGCACCCATTTCATATTATTAAACCTCTTATCTTATTCTTTTTAGCATTTTTTAAGAATTCCAATTTGCGCTCAACATTTTATTTTTCGGAGGGTCATGGATTGATGGGGCTCGGTGTGGAACCAAAAATTGTTGATAAACCCCTGAAAATCTTGAAGAATAAGGGAAAGGTGCAAACATAAAATACTTTCCAATTAATTTATTTCGTACAATAGATTTTAGGAGTTGTGGTGGGGTTGCCCGGATTTGAACCCAGAGCTTAAAGAGCCTAAAAGACCTTTTTGCACAGTAATCTTTAGGATTTTCGAGATTTCAGTTTCTGCAGATTCCACACCAAGGCATCTGTACCTACTGCGGCAAAAAACCTAAACGTGTTCCATAATTTCTTGGGGGTTAAATTACGTGAGAACACAAAAGCAGCTCTCTCAATAATATGTGAATTGGCGGGTTCACTTAGCCACTTTAGGTCAACATCGAGAGTTATTGTGGAGTCAGCTTGTCTTCCTCTTATGATACGTATGTACTCAACAGATGTTTTAGTTGTTTTAAATATGAAGCTAGCATGAGTGTCGTCTAAGCTTAGCGTACATTGAATTTTTTGTGCCCCCAGTATTTTGAGGAAACGGGTCATTTCTAAGACTTCATGAACTCCAACTTTTCGGGTATATGCTTCTACCCGCGTATCTATGTAAGCTTCAAGAAATATTTTTATGTGTTTTTCAAAGTTGTCTTTTTGCAGTTCCGTTCCGTTATTGGTCATGAAGCCGAGATTGTTTATTCTTTCGTTAACAAAATCTACTATTGGCTTTTTTTGTTTGGTTCGTGTTTGAGAGATCTTTTCATGGTCAATGAATGTGTCCATATTCCAGAATTTTGCCATACAGTAAGTGGCCATTTCTTCGATTTTCTCTTTTGTTAGGTACTTGGTTGTGTATACGGAGTGCATTTCGTCAAAGGCGTCCCAGTTGGTTTCAAAGATTAATCCTTGTTCACTTGTCTCTTTGTAGAAGTCGGTGCCGGGAAAGGGCGTTGCGATGCCAAAGGCGGCTCCTGTTAAGCCAATGTCTTTTGCGTATGTTGGAAAAGTTTTGATTTCCTCTTCAGTTTGTTCAGGTAGGCCTATAACGAAGGTTCCTCCTGCTCTGCCGCCGTTTTCACGTATGTTTCTAACCGCTTCTATGTGGACCTTGTTGGTTGTGCCTTTCTTTGTTGACTTTAAATCTTTGATGTATGGGCTTTCAATACCCATTTCAAACCTGCGTATGCCTACTTGGCACATTTTCTTTACGATTTGCGGGTGCGCTTGCCATGGCGTCTGCCCTAACTAAAGCGCAAAATTCCATGTTTAAATCATGTTCCATCAGTAAATCGCAAAGACGGTCCACTTGTTTTGGGTTACCCATGAAGTTTGGGTCGGCAAACATCACGTTTACTGGTTTTCTGTTGTGAAATTCTGACATCTCCAGAATCTCTTTCATAACGTTCTCGGGTGACCTACTTCTTAGACAGCCTTGACTCATGCTTGGTTCGCAGCAAAAACTGCAAAGTCCATTGCAGCCCCGAAACATCGTTATCACATCGCAATCTGTGACTCTGTCTTGGCTTTTGTAGGAGTATTGCCTTAGGTATCTGGCGGGAAAAGGAAGAGCATCTATGTTATCAATTGGTTTTCTTGCTTCATTGTGGATTATTTTTCCGTTCTTCCTGTATGAGAGCCCTTGAACATTCTCAAAAGCATCCGTCTCCACAAGCTCTTTCATGGTAGCCTCGCCCTCGCCGCGGACAACCATGTCAATTTGCGGGTGGGAAAGCATCAGGTCAGGAACACTTGTCGGGTGATAACCACCTACAACAGTGTGTATCTTGTTCTTTTTAGCAATCGTTGCTAGACGTAGACCTTGGTTATGTTCAGTTGCAGACAATGTGATGCCGACAAGGTCTGGGCTGTAGAAGTTAATTATGTCTTGGAATTTTCTGTTATCCAGTTCCATGTCAACGATGTGGACTTGATCCACAGCGTCTTTGATGTAAGACGCAATATACTCTAAACCGATAGGTATCAAATCGAAAGAAAAACTCAAGCCTTTCCTTCCTGAAGGCTTGACAAGCAAGATTCGCTTAAACGCCAAATGGAACACCAAAGTTAAACCAACCACTACAGCAACTACACATAAAAATTAATCGCGTAATCATGCATGGTTAGGCATGGAGAACTTTTGAAAAGGAGAAATGGCACGTTTGAAATGGCTGCAAAGGTTTTGGTGGGGCTCCCCGGATTTGAACCGGAGTCTATAGAGCCCAAGTCTACAAGCCTAGACCAAGCTAGCCGAGAGCCCCGTCGTTTTGCAGAGAACATAATTTCGACTGAACCATAAAAACCTTAGCCACTCGACACAATTGGCTTTAGGGTTTTGGGGTTGTAAGTTTGCTGGGCAATTTCTGTGGAAGTTGAATCAGCGGCGGCATATTTGGATCCTAATATCCAATCATTGCAGTACACCTATAGAGGGGAGGGCTTCATCAGCCTATTTGGAGCCTAATAGAGGTTCTATGTTGAAACCATAGAGGGGTAAGGCTACACGGACCTATTTGGATCCTAATAGAATACTCAATGCAGAAACCTATAGGGGGTAGGCTGCTATTGGCATATTTGGGGCAAGAAAGCGCTTTAAAGCAACCCGCACATAGCAGTATGCAGTGACTGCTTTGCCTCGCGAATTCATCCTTTTCTCACGCATAGGCCAAACTGACTCCAAACTTCCACAGCCTCCATGATGCAGGAAGACTCGACATCGTCCACGAATGCATCGTGAGCAGCCTATTTCTTTCACATGGACTACGCAGAGACGTAACCTTCCACGCCATCCTAAACGGTCCACCAAATCCACCCGTGCACATCCAAATCGACGGCAGCACCCTCTACGACGTACGAACCGACATGGACACATGGCAGGTAATCCTCAAAAAGACCCTGCAAGGCAAGCCACACCCAGGCATCTCCAAGGACAAAACAAGCTTCGAAGCACTACTCAAAGCCAAAGCCCAAACACATCAGGTTTACGTTCTTGAGGAAGACGGCAAAGATGTAAGCGAAGTTTCACTTGGCGAGAACAGCCTCTTCATCCTCGGTGACCACGTTGGCTTACCTAAAAAAACTGAGCTTTTTGCCCAGAGATTTGGAGAAAAGATCAGCCTTGGGAAAACACCCTACTTGGCAGCCTCATGTATCACGATAATAAATTTCACTTTGGATAGGCAGGTTAAACTTGGCTCTTGAAGTGTTCCCAACCACGCGCCTCAATCACGCGCGGCTGGCCATCTGTCTTAAGTAAAATCTGTTTTTCTTTTGTGGCTTTTCCGATGGGCAAAAGTTGTCCGCCGACCGCTTCAACCGCCGCCAGAGCAGCAGCCCACCCTTCAGGCTTAACGGTTACAACCAGCTCATATTCTTCGCCGCCATAAAGCGCCAACTCAGACGCGTCAAGACTGTTTAGCTCTGCAAACCGCTTAACTTCTGGAGCAACTGGAACCTTGTCGAGTTCAAAACCTACGTTACTCAATCGCGCTAGTTCATGCAGAGTCCATGCTAAACCGTCGCTGGAATCCATCGAAGCTGAAACCACGCCGCAGCCGCCAAGCGCCATGCCCTCCACCAGCCTTGCTTTAGGCATGAGGACTGCGTCGACAAGGGCTCTTGCATTCTTGAAAGCTAAACAGCCGCCAAGCAACAAACGTAAGCCAGCTGCTGATTTGCTGAAAAACCCTGTAACCGCCAAAATGTCACCCGGTTTTGCGCCGCTGCGAAGCATCAACGTCGACTTTTGTGCAGTTCCATAGAGCGAGATTGAAATAATTAGGTCTGAAGTTTCACTTGTGTCGCCGCCGATGATGTAAGCGCCATATTCTTGTGCTCCAGCATTCAAGCCATCCGCGATTTCCTCGATGTTTTTTTGAGTAAAGTCTGCAGGTAACCCCAATGCGACAAGCGCAGCCGTCGGTTGGACACCTTTTGAAGCGAAGTCGCTTATGTTCATGATTAAGGCTTTTCTTGCAGCTTGGAAAAGAGTCATTTCGTCGGGTACGTCTGTTTTGGCTACGAGCATGTCGGTTTTGAGGACAGAAACCTGTTTTTGGTTAAGGTTAACTGCGGAAACGTCGTCTCCGAATGGCACCGGCATGTTGGGCATGGGAGTTAAGTGCTCTTGTATGATCTGGATTATTTTGTGTTCGCCTAAACTTTTGGCTGTTGGATTTTTGCTCGGGGTCATTTGTGGTGTGCTCTCTATTTTTTATGGGTTGTTTATTGCTTTTAAGGTTGGGGTTTGTGAAACTTTAAAAATTGGTTTCTCGTTGTTAGCGTCTATGGCGCCTCGATAGCTCAGCCCAGTAGAGCGGCTGCCTCGTAAGCAGCAGGCCGCGGGAGCAAGGCCCGCTCGAGGCTTTTTGGCTTTTGTGTAGTTGCGTTGTGCACTAAAGAACGTGGATTGCTAAGTAAGAAGGTTTATTAAATGTTAAGACATGAATTTTTTTAAGGCTGAGCAGTATGCACCTTTTCCACTCCCACGGTTCAAGCGAAAAGCTTCAGTGCCCCTACAAAGGCTGCGAAAAGCACTTTGATAGGCCCACGATGATTACAGATGACTCTGTAATTCCTCGCCAAACGCATTATGCTTGCCCCTACTGCATGTCACGGTTGGAGTTGGTGACAGCCAAAGAGAAAATCATAAGCGTAAAACCAACCGAGTACCCGATGGTTTTTGATTCCCCAGCCAAATGCGCACATTTCAGCGGACTCTTAAACACACCTCCGGGAAGTATGTTGGATGAATGTTTAATCTGCCCCAAAGTGCTGCAGTGCAACAACCGCAAAAAATAAACACTTACGCAAACGGATCCTCTATTTGGGGGAAAAAACTCCATTTTTCAACATTTTATAAGCTCCTAAAAACATCAATACTGACTACCCCTCTTGGGTTTCATGAGGGGAAGTAATTGGTATTTTTTGGGTCAGTTTTGATTGACGTTTTCTCACAGCTTTAGGCTCGAAGCCGTCGCCTTACATCATTCCCACTTAAATGTTGTTTGTGCGGATTTATCTATTTTGATAACCTGTGATTTTCTTTCTCGTTTCTTGGGATACGAATTTTTTTGTAGAAAAATAAGTGCCAAAAGCATGTTTCCCTTTGGAGCCTTGGGCGAATTTAACGTCAGTTGACGAATCTAAATGCTTAAACCTCTCCGAGGGTAGGGTAGCTTATACGGCTTATTTGGTGGAGGTGAAAAAAGGACATGATATTCGAAGAGGAAGATGAATGGGAAGAAGGCGAAGATGAAGAGTGGGAAGAAGAAGAATGGTAAAATAAACGCCTAAACCGCACTTTTGTATATTTTTCTTTTAAGTTAGATTTTTCTGATGTTTTTGAGGTTGTTTTTTGTTAACCGATGAAAAAAGCAAATTAGCCTTTTTGTTTTCTTTTTCATTTGAGGTTTACATTTATAACTATCTTGTTGGCATCATTAAACGACGCTACCCATGACCAGAATCGCCGTATTAAACGAAGAAAAATGCAAAGTCAAAAAGTGCAATTCACTCTGCGTTAGCTTCTGCCCAATGGTTCGCAGCAAAGTAGAAGCCATACGCGTCGAAGGCAGCAAAGCCATCATAGCGGAAACACTTTGCAGCGGCTGCGGGATATGCGTCAAAAAATGCCCCTTCAAAGCCATCAGCATCGTCAACTTGCCCGATGAGCTGGAGAAGGATTGCAGCCACCGATTCAGCGAAAACAGCTTCAAACTTTTCCGTTTACCAATGCCTTCGCCGGGAACGGTTTTGGGGTTGCTGGGGCAAAACGGCATAGGCAAAAGCACAACGCTTAAGGTTTTTTCAGGCGAAATCAAACCCAACCTCGGCAGATTCGATGACCCGCCTGATTGGCCAGAAATTATTCAGTATTATCGGGGTTCAAGCCTGCAGGATTACTTTTCGAAGCTAAGTGAGAAAAAACTCAAAGTCAGCAGCAAACCCCAATACGTCGACAAAATCCCCAAGGCTGTATCAGGCAAAGCTGGCGAGCTTTTGGAAAAAGTCGATGAACGTAAACAGCTTGATGCAATCGCTGAAGAGTTGGAGCTCAAGAAGATTTGGGATAGACCACTCGATGTGCTCAGCGGCGGGGAGCTTCAGCGTGTCGCGGTTGCGGCGGCGCTTAGTCGTGAAGCAGACGTGTACCTTTTCGATGAGCCATCCAGCTACTTAGACGTTAAGCAGCGGCTTGTGGTTGCAAGAGCCATTCGAAGCCTCAAAGAACAACAGAAGACAATTGTTGTGGCCGAGCACGACTTAGCCATCATTGACTACTTATCTGACCAAATCTGTGTCTTCTATGGAGAACCAAGCGTCTACGGAGTCGTCTCACATACTCATGGCGTCCGAACAGGCATTAACATTTACTTGCAAGGTTACATCCCAGACGAAAACATAATGTTCCGAAAAGAAGCCATAGTCTTCCACGAGAAACCGCCAAGCTGCAGGAGAAATGGTTGGCGAACCCTTGCTCAAATGGGATAAAATGGAGAAGACCTTCAAAGGCTTCAAACTTGCCATCGAACCCGGCGAAATACGCACAGGCGAAATCATCGGTATTCTTGGACCAAACGGCATCGGAAAAACCACCTTTGTCAAGATTTTAGCTGGCCTAGAGGAAACAGATGATAAACGCCAACTGAGCAAGTTAACGGTAAGCTACAAGCCCCAGTACATCGCGCCCGATTACGAGGGTTCAGTACAAGAGTTGCTCATGAACGTCGCGAAAGAAAACTTTACCTCAAGCTGGTACAAAACAGAAATTGCCCAACCGCTCCGTCTTCAGGTCTTAATGGATAAAAATGTGATGGAACTTAGCGGAGGCGAACTGCAAAAAGTCGCCATAGCCGCGTGCCTTAGCCGCAAAACCGACATGTTCCTCCTCGATGAGCCAAGTGCATACTTAGATGTTGAAGAAAGATTAAACGTGGCAAAAACTCTGCGGCGAGTTGTGGAAGCCCACGGTATCCCAGCCTTTGTAGTTGAACATGACGTGGTCACGCAGGACTTCATTGCCGACCGCCTAATGGTTTTCAACGGTGAACCAGGCGTAAGCGGCTTAGCACATCCGCCAACTAGCCTAAGGCAAGGCATGAATACTTTCCTTAAAGAAATGGGCATCACCTTCCGACGGGACTCGGTTACTTTCCGCCCACGAGTAAACAAGGAAGACTCACAGATGGATAAGTTCCAGAAGGGAATCGGCGAATACTACTACACTAAAACGACCAAGCCAGAAAAAATTGAAACAAAACCTGAAAAGAAAGAAACACCAAAAAAATAGCATCCACACTTGGGATATTCTCTTTTCATCAATTCATTTCTAATCGTATAGGCTTTTTTGATGTTGACTTTTAACCGCTTCATATATTTTTTTAGGCGTGTAACCCGCAAAACTCAACAGGTTCAATAACAATAAAAAATGGAGATTCAAGGTGGAGCTCTTATTTTTTTAGGTTCTTGCCTATTGCCTGTTCTAGTAAGATTTTGCATTGTTTTTGCTTTCAGCATACCGGTCGCTAAGAAGGCTGCGCAAAGCAACGACCCCGCCATCAAATCCGAGAGAATTAGACCTGCCCCGGCGGCTTGAGAATTTAAAGAAAACAAACCAGGCGCCACTGACGGTTCGGGTCCAACATGCTCAGTTGAAGCAACCGCGCTGGCGCAGTACCATGTAATCGCTTGGTCAGCTGTTATTCCACCTCCAACTGAAACATGGTCTATCCCGCTGTTGAGGTTATTAGTTAAACCCGTAGCATTAAGTGTTTCAGCATCGTTCAAGAACAGATGCACTTCTCCATTTCCCGCGCCTTCCACTGCATTCAACTCCACGAGATACCAAGTGTTAGGTAAAACAGTTGAAGTTGAATTTAAGCTGTAAATCGTGGTGTTGTTAACAAAGTCGAGTCTCCAGTAGTTAGCTCCGTTTTGGCGAACTACGCTTAAACTGGTGACGATGTTGGCTGATGTAAAATTGCCTTCTATGGCTGAATTATAAATCCCTCCAGCGCCTACGATGTTTCCATCTGTGGTTGGCAAATTACCGAAATAAACATACCACCGCCAATCCAAAGACGTGTAGGTTTGGTTAAGCCACTTGTAGACATATCCCCAATTGGCAGCTGTTGCACCATCAGTTGAGCATTCCAGAATTGAATTTTTTACACCCAGATTTACACCGCTACTATCTATGTTGGTCCATGCGCTTGTATTTCCTGATTGGAAATCGTCACTAAATATTATCGTGGCTGGATTTGGAGTGGGCAACGGGCTTGGTGTAGGTATAGGGGTTGGCACTGGAGTTGCAGTTGGAGTTGGAGAGGGAGATGGCGAAGGTGTAGGTGTCGGTGTTGGGGTTTGTGTTGGTGAGGGCGTTGGCGAGGGTGTTGTTGTTGGAGTAGACGTGGGCGTTGGTGTAGGAGGTGACGTTGGAGTTGGTGCTGAGCTGGGGGCAACGGTTGGCGTTTGAGTAGCGGTAGGCGTCGGGGTTGGTTTGTCTGTTGGAGTAGGAGAGCGCGTGGGTACTGGACTAGCAGTTGGAAGGGAACCTGGTTGGGAGTCAATATTTTTTGTTGGTGAAACTTCTGTATTAGAAAGTAAAGCGTTAAGACTAAACACAATAAGGATTACAATAATTCCTACAGTAAGGATAATTGCAGCTTTCTTCTTAATCACTCTTGTCATCCCATTACTAATAAATTAAATCAGTCAACATACCGACTTATTAGCAAGCTGTCGGTTGTCAGAATATTACTGTTTCTGGACCTACTTATTATAAATATGTGACTGTTGTCTGCCACCAGCAACCTTTTTGTCTGCCAAAAATCACAAAAATAGTGCTTACCGCTATAAAAATTGTAAGCAGAAAAGAACCGCATTAACTTAACAAATATTCGTTAAACTCTACTATTTCTTGCCGTTTGCCGCCTCAAGTTTAGTTGGCAAGTACTCGTCCACAATGTAGGTTAAACCGTATCTGCTGAAAGCTTCCTGCTCCGCCTTACGCCTAATCTTAAGGAACAACTTGATTTCGCGTTGCCACAGTGGGTCGTTTTGGTATCTGGGGTCTCTGGCTAACTCGTTGAGCCGTTTAATATCTACTTCATCTAGTGGGTCGGTAGGCAGTTTGTATTCGACGATGTCGGACGCCCAAACACCGCTCCAAACAGCGTCAGGAGTGTTTAGGTCTCGGAGGTGTGCTGCGTTGGCTGAGCCTGAAATGATGACTTGGGCGATGTGCATTCCCCATGGGTCACCATCAGTTAAAATGAATACTGGCAAGTTAAGTTCGTCATGTAGACGTCGAATGAAACTGCGGGTTTGTCTTGGTGCTTGTCCGCCGCACGAAATCAAAAGTGACTTGTGTTTGTTGTGTACGTTTTCTTCTATGAACCTTGTGAATAAGGCACCTTTTTCGATGGCGATGACTTTGTCGGCTTTTGTGCCTATGAATTCGGCTGAAGTCAGGGCTGGTCCGATGAGTACGCCGTCTGGGTGGCTGGTTAGGTTGAGTGTTTTGCCTTCGTAGCCCGGAACAGTGTAGCCGATATCTAAGTCGCCGAAAATTGCGCTGCGTTCTTCAGGGAAAATATGAAAGTCCTCTCGGGCAAAACCAGTTAGAGTTTCAAGGTCAGTAATGATGTTGTTTGATTCCTGCTGGTCGGTGAAGGTCATTTCGTAGGCTTGTGCTGAGTAATAGACATCTCTTAAGGTGCTGGTTTTGCGTTGGGTCGTAAGTTCGTTGCTAAACATTGCCGCCCAAGCCAGCTGAGTGAAGGGTTTGATGTGGCGGATGTTTCGGGCGCTGCGGCTGACGCTTTTTTCGCCCAAAATGAATTGGCGCAGGGTTGGGTCGTAGTTGATGTTTTCTGTGGAGCGGCTTGGCATGTTAATGGTTGGAAAGACACCTTGGTCTAGCTGATTGTAGATTTGTGTGCCGAAGTTTTTGAGGCTTGCAATGACCTCGTTTTGTCTTTCTGCGATTTTAGCTTTCTTCTGCGCCATATTTCTGTACACTCTTGAGTAGTTTATCTATGTCTGGCAGCTTCTCCTTTTGGGCCAGCGTGGTTGAGAACTCGGCGATTTTGGGCAGGTACTTGCTGAAAATTCCCAGTCGCTTCTTTTCCATGTGCACATGTTCTTGTCTTGCTAAGAAATGTTGAAGTTGACGGGCAACTTCACGTAGGGCGTTTGCGACTTCTCTTCGTACTTCAGGTCGGTCGGAGATGAATTCTTTGCCCACGGTTTTGTAGGGGACTTTGGTGCTGCAAATGTGCACGACGATGGCGATTGGCATTTCGGGTGCAACTTTATAGCGACGCCAGTTCATGGCTGCGATTACACGGTAGGAAACGTCGCTTGCTTCGTCGTAGAGCAGGGGGATTTTGTTGGCGAAACGGTAAATAACAAAGGTGCCGCGTTTTGGCACGTCCCCGCCATAAGCCATGGCCAACTCAACGATGAATGGGTGACCAGCATAAGTGGATGGTTTGCGTTGGTGAACCACAAGGTACTCTGGTTTAAGCTCTTTAATGATGCCAGCTTTAAGCAAGTCTTCACCGAGAGGTGAGAGACAGCTAGCGTCAGGTGGTAAGAAGTCCTTGTATTTTTTGAGGTTCTGCATTAAGCGCACGATTTCTTCGTGGGCTAGTTTTTTGGGGTTTTTGTTTGGGGGGATGGCTGCGAACGCGAGGAATTTTTGGGCAGTGATTTCGCCGACTCGATGGAAGTGGCCCTTCAAAAAGTCCGACATATTAGTGGTTGTTGTAATTTGGATTAGCCGCTGAAGGAGCTCTACATCAACGCCGTATGGATGGGGCATGGTTTCTTTAGGTGACTCGGGCATGACGGTGGTTGCCCTTGTAAACTTGTAGAGCCTGCCTTTAGGGTCAACAAAAGTTATGTTTGCATATGGGTTAACCATGGCGGTTTGCTTGAAATACTCTATGATTTTTGGCATGGCCCTAAGGTAGTCGCCTTCAAGCGTGAACTCAACGATTGTTCCACGCCAATTGTCTTTGTTGATTTGGACTTTGCGGTCTAAAATTATGGGTTTGTTACGCTGGATATCAATCATTAATTTGAAACTGTAAATTTTCTCTTGACCAGTGCTTGAGGTTACAAAAACTGGTTGGTGGGTTGTTATTTGTCCGTAGAGCACTGCCATTTTGCCGCCTAAGCCGAAGGTGCCTCTTGCTTGTTTGAGCTTGTATTTGCTGCCGTAGAGCACTTGGCCAAAGGCTGAGGGGATGAATCGGGGTGGGATTCCGCTGCCGTTGTCTTCGACGCGGAGTTTGTAAATTTGGGTTTCTTTGGTGGCTTCTCCTTCGTAAGATAAGCGCACGTAGATGTCTGGGGGAATTTTCTGGCTCTCAGCTGCATCTAAGGAGTTTTCTACGATTTCTCGTATGGCAACGAAGATGGCGCGTGAAGGGTTTGTTAAGCCTGCGATGTCTCGGTTTCGGTAGAAAAAGTCTGATGCGCTTATTTCTTCAAAGGTTGCTTGAGCCACTTGTAGCCTCACCACTTTCCCCGTTTTTAGTTTGCGAGTTCTTAGTATATTTGCTGCTTGTTCTTTAAGTTAACTGCACTATAAGGAGAAACTCTCGATTCAAAAGCGGGCAGACGTTTAATCCGATGGTGACTTTTGCTGTAAATATGTAAAATAAACACCTAATGAGAGTCTTCGGGTTTTGAAGTAAATTATAAAAGCTGTTGCACCTAAAGTGGCAAATGTTAACCGTTTATTCATCGAGGAGACATACAATTGAAGCGACCAATCAAAAATAGTTCAAGGCTACCCCCAAGTATTACTCAGAAATCTGAAAATGACTCCTGTTCAAGCCGCACGTTCCTTATCGGAACTACACAGGGAACTTGTGACATCTGCAAGGCAACCAAAAAAATTCACCTATTTAGGTACGGCTATAAAGTCTGTGAAGACTGCTTAAACATCTGCGTGACTATTCTTGAACAGCCATCTGCTAAAAGAAATGATTATGAACGATAATGAAAAACCATTGAATATGCTATGAGCCTAAAAGCAAAATGAAGGCAACACTTTGAATGAAAGAACGCAAGCAAAAACCATAATGCAGTTCAAAGTTAGGGTTTGCTAATTACGCAATAGCCTTTTTCGTTATTCTCTTTAAAAATCAAGTCTTTTTGAGAGAGGAACTCTTTTAGTCCTTGAGTGTCACAATCGCCTTTTAGAATTAGGTCAAATTTGCCATGCTTGTTTTTTTCAAGAGTAACCAGAGAGGGCACTACTAAATGCTGGGCTATCAATTGCTTAAGTAATTCTACCGCTTCATGCCTCTCCAAACTGTACGTTCCCCCTTAAGCAAGCAAGCTATAATTGAATGTATTTATTTTTTTGCCTTAAACACGGCTCTACAGAACGGCAATAACGGAGAACAGAAATGTGTTGCTCGTAGTTGTGCCAACAAACCATTTTATCGCAGTTTTGATGTTGTTAGGGTATTAAATATCAAAAGAGCCCCCTTGAATGGTTAACTGTCCAAAATGCGGAAATACGGTTGCTACCCCCAGTAGAAAAATAGAGAACTCAGCATTCTGCATGTCTCTCTTCACTTGCCCTAAATGTGGAAACAGTTTTAAAACTGGTTGCTAAAGATTGTTTTTCAGCTGTTATTTATCACGATTTTACGGCAATACTCAGCTGCACGATCAGGTATCTCCGTGAAGGTGTGGCTAACAAAAATAGATTCTTTTTGCCAAAGGTTACCTACTTGCGGAGAGGGGTGTCTCCCTTGTTAGCCACACCCACAAGTTATTGATTTGCTTCAAACAGCATTAAAATCTTGTGTAGTTAATGACCACAATAAATCTGCCACCCGAAAGTTAGAGCACCTGGACAGTGAAATCAGAGACAGAAAAAAAACAATGAGGGGCTTAAAGAAAAAGCGTACTCCAATCTTGACAGGTTACCAAATTTATCATAACTACGTTCGACCACATGAAAGCCTAAACGGTAAAACCCCAGCGGAAGCATGCGGAATACAGATTGAGGGCAAAAACAAATGGCTAACGCTCATACAAAATGCATCGCAGAAAAGTCAAGGAGTAAGGTAAAAAACAACCTTGTTTTTTCTAAACCGTTTATCCTTGTCTATTTCTGTCATTTTGTTAGCAAAAACTTTAGCTTCATCAAAAGTTAATTGGTTATAGCAATTCTTATTATCTATGCAAATGGGTCTAATTCTTTCCACCCCAAATGTTGAGTCGCTATATGAAGCCACATGAATTATCGGGTTCCCTTTCTTTGCAATATTTTCAGCCAA
Source organism: Candidatus Bathyarchaeota archaeon (assembly GCA_963695285.1). Taxonomy (GTDB): domain Archaea; phylum Thermoproteota; class Bathyarchaeia; order Bathyarchaeales; family Bathycorpusculaceae; genus Bathycorpusculum. The sequence continues at coordinate 91,439 of OY968763.1, read as the reverse complement.
TCCTTGGGCAAAAAGCGGTACTTCTTTTGAGCGTTTCTTGAAGAATTGTAAATCCTTAGTTTCTACTTCAGTTTGAAGTTCTTGAAAGATTTTTCTCGTTAATTTGTCTGTGTATTTTTTCAGCAGATATTGTCTTTTTTTCCTCAAGGATTTACTTATTGTATTCAATTTATGATAAACATAGAATCCTGAAATTACAATCAGACTTGCAATAAGCCCAATTTCTAAATATGGCACGAATAAGATAAGACTTGAAGGTGGCACATTAAAATAAGCTAAAATTGGAAAAATGCCGATAGCTAAAGCAACAATACATGACCCAACAAAAATAAGAACAGTTAACCGTTTTGTTTCTTTATCCAATGGCTTGCCCTTCTTTCGACTTAGCAATATTATTAACGATATTAATATAAGACCTGTTGAAAGAGGAAGAACAATACTCAAACAACTATCTCCTCTATATCAATAACAGACGAATTTTGACATGGAGAAGCAACAGACGGAGAGTTGACAGAACCCTCGTAGGGGTTATTTAAAGGGGATTACACTCCACCTGCTTTACTTGTGTATCCATGACCTGTCCTGTGATAGTGTTAAGTTTCTTGGTAAATTTCTTTATTGGTGAATTTCGTGAGGGTTTTTATGGGCGGCCTGTTCAATGATTGCTCCCGCTGATGGCAGAGAGAGATTGTGTGGGAGGCGAGAGATGGATTAAGTTGTGTTTATGGGCCATGCTAGTGCCCACCTGCATTGCGCTGTTCACTGCTATCATTGCTTTCTTTTGCGGTTCACCAACCTATTAGGATCCAAATATCCAATCATTGCAGAAACGATAGAGGGGGGAGGTAGGCGCCGCTGACCTATTTGGAGCCTAATAGAGGTTCTATGTTGAAACCTATAGAGGGTAGGTCAAAATCCCTAAGAGAGGTAGGTCGTATTGGCTGAAAATCGGCTCATTAGTATTCTGAAAACTCTGCTTTACCACTTTGAAACTATCAATTTTCGACGCTTGCTCGAAATATCGATAAACTTGAATACTTTTTTGTTCAAGCAAACCTCTTTATTGTTGGCGGAAAGTAAACGTTTTTTGCTTAGACAAAGTTTTTATGCGCGTTTGAAACTTAAAGTCCTCCGTTAAGACAAAGGATGATTCAAGATGGCCCTACAAAAAGGAGATTTCATACTAATCGATTATGTAGCCAAAGTTAAGGAAACAAACGAAGTTTTCGACACAACAAAAGAAGATGTAGCCAAAAAAGAGCACCTCCACAAAGAAGGACAAATACACGAGCCTGAACTCGTCGTTGTAGGAGAAGGCTGGGTCCTAAAAGCATTAGATGACGCATTAACAGCAATGGACATAAACAAGCCCCAAACAGTTGAAATTTCACCTGAAAAAGGCTTCGGACCAAGAGACCCCGAAAAAATCAAACGCGTTTCAATCAAACAGCTTTATGCAAAAGAAATCAACCCCGTCGTCGGCGCACGCATCGAATTCCAAGGAAAATCAGCCACAATCCGCTCAGTCGGCGCAGGAAGAGTTCTGCTGGACTTTAACGCTCCGTTAGCTGGAAGAACCCTCATTTACGACGTGACAATAACAGCAAAACTCGGCAAAACCGCGGAGAAAATCGGTGCAATAGTTCACCGCAGAGTCCCAGTTGTCGAACAGGATAAGTTCAAACTAACCATAAAAGAAGGTAACTTAACCATCGATATGCCTGAAGAAACCTTCTATGTTGAAGGAATACAAATCGCTAAACGCGGCATCGCCATGGATATCCAGAAATTTGTCCCTGACTTAGCTGAGACAAAATTCGTTGAAACCTTCAAATCTGAGCCTAAACCAGCCGCAGCCGTTCCAACTCCCGCACCAGCAACCGCAGAAACTGAGCCAGCACCAGAAACCAAACCTAAGCCAGAAGCAAAAACTAAATCAGAAGCAAAACCTGCTGCAAAAGTGCCAAAAACCGCGAAAACAGCAAAAGCTGCCAAGGCTTAACAAACCCTAACTTTCCTTTTCCTGTATAACTTTTAATTCTTTTCAAGTTTGATAGGGGCAATTAGGTTCCACAGGTTTCCTAGGAAAAAATAAAAGATAAATCTCCCAATTGCCTCATAGTAGTAACAGCACTTCTACGATTCCTGCAATCAAATTAATTCCCAAATGGGAGGTGGAAAAACCAAAATGGACCACACCATAGTGCATTTTGAAATCCCAGCAAACGACATGGAGAAACTGAAGCGTTTCTACGAAGAAGTATTCGGTTGGAAAATTATCCAAGCCCCGGGACCAATCGAGTACTGGGTAATCCAGACCGTACCCGTAGACCCAAACGGCATGCCTGTTAGGCCAGGAGTAAACGGCGGCATGTACAAAAAACAGGTGCCTGAAAGCAAACCCGTAAACTACTTCGCCGTCGAATCCATCACTGATTTTCTGGCAAAGATTGAAAAGTTAGGTGGAAAAGTAACTCAGCCCAAACAAGAGGTTCCAGAAATAGGCTGGATTGCCGCAGCGGAAGACCCTGAGGGAAACTTGTTTGCGCTCATTCAGCCTATACGGGTTTAGTCGATTATTCCTGTTGCTTTCGCTGTTTTCTCGCAGGCTTCCTTACTAAGGTTTAGTTTGTGGAGAATTGTGTAGCGTTCAGGCCTTATTTTCGCCGCTAACTCCAACGCCTTAACCGCATCTGAGTCTTTAACTCCTAATTCGTCTGCTGTTGTTGGTGCGCCTAGTTGTTTGAGGGTTTTTTTGATGCCCTGCCAATTTGCCTTATGAAGGTAAGCTGTTAGTATGGAGCCGACGCCGCATTGTTCTCCGTGCATAGCGTGGTTTGATTCAACCATGTCGAGGGCGTGGCTGAAGAGGTGTTCGGAGCCGCTGCAGGGGCGACTGCTTCCTGCGATGCTCATGGCAACCCCACAACTAATCAAAGCTTCCAGAAGAACACGCAACCCTTCATCCTGCCTGTAAACGATTAACTCAGCGTTCTCAGTCACCAATTTTGCGCTCATCAACGCCAAACTAGCCGCGTACCCGCCATAGTACTCGCCATTTTCTATGTGTGCGAGTTTCCAGTCTTTGACGGCTGTGAACTTGGAGATTACGTCTCCGCAGCCGCTAACCATAAACCGCCAAGGCGCCTTAGAAATGACTTCTGTGTCAGCGATTATTGCCAGTGGTGCTTGTGCCAAAATTGAGTAGGGTTTGTCTGAGCCTTTAATTGAGGCAAGTGGGCTGGCGATGCCGTCGTGCGATACTGTGGTTGGGACACTGATGAATGGGATGTTTTGGCTGCCTGAACTGACTTTAGCCGCGTCAATTATTGTTCCGCCGCCGACGCCGAAGAGTACCTGAGGCTTTAACTTTTTTATCTGGTTTTCAACGGCCAAAACATCTTGTATACTCATTGTTTTAACAAGAAGAAAATCCACTACCAAACCTGATTCTTCAAGAAGCTTAGAAACCGTTTTCCCCGCAAGCTCGTAACATTGTTGGTCCGACAGAACCAAGGCTTTTCCTCTAAGACCTAACCTTTTGGCTACCTCTGGAACGCGGTTGAGGGTACCTTTTCCAACGATGACCTCGCGTGGAAGCTGCATGTAATGGTAATTTAAACTCAAATAGACCACTGGTAATACTTGCAAAGACATAGTTGGGGATGGATGCTTTAAAACTTTGGGAAATTAAGCAGCATTTAACCCCTAAAGATGCTTAAGCCAGATTTCAAACAACGTAGTAACCCTTCGAGGGGTTAGTCGAGACTGCGTTTTCTGCACCTAAATAATGTCATGCTTAAATATGGATTGTTGGTTTATTGGTTTTTAAGGAGACATAGAAAACATGCCCGCTATTGAAGTCGGCAGATTATGCGTAAAACAGCTCGGTCGAGAAAACGGCAAAAAATGCGTCATCATCGACGTTATGGACAAGAGTTTCGTGTTAGTTACGGGACCCAAAAAAGTTACTGGAGTTAAGCGTAGACGAGTCAACATAAACCATGTCATGCCACTCCAAGACAAAATCGAGGTTAAAAGAGGCGCCTCAGACGACGAAGTTAATCAAGCCTTAGAAGCTGCAGGCAAACTCAAAGACATGACCTCCGCAAAAGCCGCGTAATTTTTAAACTTTAATTACCTCAAACTTCTTTTTCTTACCACCAACTAGGAGAAAAACCCCGAGAATGCCCAGAACAACCCCTCCATGGGAAACCAAACGTGAACTGCTAACCAAAGCACAGGACACTACCAACCCAAAATACGGTTGCAAACCGTCTGAGCGTCCAGCAAAAGAATACATCCGCTACGGCACGATCAATCTGGATAAGCCTGCTGGTCCCACAAGCCACGAGGTTGCCGCTTGGGTCAAAAGAATCATGCATCTCGAAGCCATTGGGCACGGCGGAACCCTTGACCCCAAAGTAACAGGCATTTTACCAATCACGTTGGAAGACGCGACAAAGATGGTTCAAGCGCTGCTTTACAGCGGCAAAGAATACGTCTGCGTCATGAAACTCCATGGCGACGTAAGGGAAGACCAGGTTAAACGTGTTCTCGCGGAGTTTGAGGATGAAATTTTTCAGCGTCCCCCACTGCGTTCGTCTGTTAAGCGACAGTTGAGGACCAGGCGGATTTACTATAACGAGTACATGGAGATGGATGGGCGAAATGTGCTCTTCAAAGTCGGCTGTGAAGGCGGAACATACATCCGTAAGCTCTGCTTTGACATCGGCGAAATCCTAGGCGTCGGCGCCCACATGCAAGAGCTCCGCCGCACACGCGCAGGGCCATTCCTTGAAACCAGCGCTAAAAAAGTCACGTTGCATGATGTTGCTTACTGGTTTGGCGAGTACGAAGAGAAAAAAGACCAATCGTTCCTATGCAAATTCATCGAGCCCATGGAAGTTGCCCTAATGCAGGTACCTAAAATCGTTATTCGCGACTCCGCCGTTGATGCACTCTGCCACGGAGCCAATTTGACTGCGCCAGGTGTGCTGCAAGTTGACACAGGCATCGTAAAGGGTTCAACTGTTGCGGTTTTCACGTTGAAGGGCGAAGCAATTGCGTTGGCGAAAGCTCTTGTCTCGACCCAGGAAATCATCGAGTTAAATCATGGTGCTGTGGCTGCTTCTTCACGTGTGTTGATGCCGCGGGGCACTTACCCGAAGGTTTGGAAGACAGGTGGCACACATGAGCAAGGACAAAAACAGCGTTGAACACTATTTTTCGTCTGCGCCCAAATCCAAAGAGCGCTTCGGACTTGTTCGAACCAGCCTCTGCGGCAAACCCTTCGAGTTTCTAACTGCGTCAAGTGTTTTTTCGAAGCGAAAAGTTGACTGCGGCACTCGGCTGCTCATTGAATCCATGGTTCTTCCTGAAGCAGGATGTGTTCTTGACATTGGCTGCGGATATGGCGTTGTCGGAATTGTTGTTGCCAAATTAAACTCCAAGTTGCGTGTGGTCATGACGGATGTGAACGCGCGCGCCGTGCGTTTAGCCAAAAAGAACGTGGCTTTAAACAGGGTAACTAGCGCTGAGGTCCGCTACGGCTTCTTTTATGAACCTGTTGAGGATTTACGGTTCAATTGTGTGTTGTCGAATCCGCCTGTGAGTGCAGGCATGGAAACTGTGAAGGCAATTGTGAAGGGCGCTCCGAGTGTGATGGTGGCTGATGCGAGTTTTCAGATGGTTATTCGCTCTAAAATCGGAGCCAAAATATTGCCTGCGCTTTTTACTGAAACCTTCGGCAACTGCACTGTGCTTGCTAGGGAAAGCGGTTTTCGGGTGCTCATGGGCAAAGTCTTAGGTTAGCGGTCTTTTGCCTGCCGCTTTTTCTTGTGTTATATGCCTGAATTTGTGGCAGACAAAAAGTGAATGTTTATCTGACATGACCTTATATGGTGTGGCTCTTAAAGTGCCCATATGGTGACCAAAAAGTGTCCGACGGAAACAAACGTGAACGCATAACCATTCGACTAACAAAAAGATACCTTGACCTCTTAAACCTGCTAATCGAAAAAGGCGTCTACAACAGCCGCAACGAAGCCATCCGTGATTCGCTAAGAATCATGTATGAATATCATGGGCTCAAAGTATCGCCAGATAAAAAAGCGGTGTTTGAGCCTAAAGCGGCAGATGAAGCTAAGAAGTAATACTCTCTTTTTTACCGCAAACTTGAAAAAGCCACCTGCCAATACAGAAAGAAAACAGTGTTAGGCAGTGACCTGAAAATGAAACTAAACAAAGTCGACGAAAAAGTCTACCAAACCCTCAAAACAGAAGGCAAAGAACTAACTCTACAGGAACTAACCGACAAAACAGGCGAACCCACCAAAAAAGTCTTCAAATCACTCAAAAAATTCTTCGAAAAAGAAATCATCGAGACCAAAGCCCGCAAATACAAGCTAACGGGAAAAGACCCCAAAGCCGCCAAAGAAGAAGAACCCGAACCAGAAGTTAAATAAAAATTTTGTTTTTGTGGAGCCTCGAGCGGGCCTTGCTCCCGCGGCCTGCTGCTTACAAGGCAGCCGCTCTACTGGGCTGAGCTATCGAGGCACCCAACAAGTTGCCCAGATTACACCAACACATAAAACACAACCCAAATAAAAGTTACTGCTCCTCTCAAGAAAAGTTTTTTATCATTAAGCCTTTTCTTCGTCAATTATTTCCTTGAAAATATTTTTGAAAACTAGTTTTGGATGGGTTTCAAAATACTTAAATTGCTGCAACCAAATTATTCTCTTGGGTAATTTTTAATGCCGTTATACATTCTTTTGTCAACCCTTACTTCAGAAGGAAGAAAAACCATCAAGGAACGACCTGAAAGAATCAAGGAAGTTAACAAAGAAATTGAGATATTCGGCGCGAAGGTTCTTCAGCAGTACGCTGTTCTAGGACGGTATGATTTCGTCAACATTGTTGAAGCTCCGAACAACGAAGCTGTCATTCGTGTCTCGATTGAGCTGGGCTCTCGTGGAACAGTGCACATAATGACCATGCCGGCTACACCAATAGACGATTTCTTAACAACTCTTAAGAAATAACCAAGGAAAAGCAAAAGCCATTCACCCCCTCCTTTTTTTAGAGAATAATGGACACACTGGACTTCATTCACAAAAAAAGAAAGGGAATGAAAGTCAGTATTATGGGCGGGGCGTGGGGTGCGTAGGCGTGCAAGCGTACGATCGAGAGAAAGATAGAGACATATTTGGATCCTATTAGGATATCTTTGTAGAAACCTATAGGGGGTAGGTCGGTATTGGCTGATTCTCAAGTCATTAGCATGTTGAATTTGGATGCTTCATATGAGGGGAGGGCTCTAGAAAAAGAGCAGCTAGGTCACGCGTGGTCTAAAAAGGGCTATTAAACAATAAAAAAGACCTAAGTTCCATTTCCAGTAGGTTCTAAACAGAACAAAAAGTGTCATTGTTGTTCTATATGGTGCGACAATCTTATATGGCGGAAAGCGGCTAGTATGGTTCCCCACATATGCAACTCGGCAATCGAAATAAATTGCGCGAGTGAAGAAGCAAAAGAAGCTTAGACACGCACTGAAACATCGCCTACAAACCATGCTGCAGTTCAACGATACACTTATATTAACGAAATCTGCTTCTATATGCAATTCAGCAATATGGGTTATACCATAAAAACTGAGATGCAACTCCCCACCTAACCAGTGTGGAGTGAAGGGTGAGTTGAGTTCCTGATCACTGGGAATTCACAATGACACCATGCATAGGCCAAACAACAACGACGCAACACACTATACAATGAAATATGTGTTTCACCAAACGCCAAACAGACACTACCATTGGCCCGAAACATGCCACGCTGTCTGGAGGATGGCTCGGCTTGAGAGCCGAAGAAGGGCGCGGCAAGCCGCGATACCGCCTCGGGTAAGCGCAAGCAGCCTTAGAACCGAGGATACCCGAATGAGACTTCTCACCAGTCGCAAGATTGGTACTCCTTCACGGAGTGGGAACCCCCCGAACGGAAGCATCTTAGTAGGGGGAGGAAAAGAAACCAAACACGGGATTCCCTTAGTAGCAGCGAGCGAACTGGGAACAGTCCAAACCGAATCCCCTACAGAAATGTGTGGGAGATGTAGGGTTAAGGGCCTGGCTGCCTCTTCATTGGTTAAGCTGAAGTGGCCTGAAATGGTCTGCCACAGAGGGTGATAGCCCCGTAAACATAAGCCAGAAAGAGTTGAGCTGGAGTCCCAGACTACCGTACCATGGTTTTGGTGCGGAAAGTTGGGAGTCACCAACTTCCAAGACTAAATACATCTCAAGACCGATAGCGCACTAGTACGGTGACGGAAAACTGAAAAGTACCCCGGAATGGGGGTGAAAAGTGCCTGAAACCAGACAGTTACAGACGTGTGCGGCCCAGAAGAGTAGAACCCATCCATAGGAACCCGCTGTGAAGCGGCAGTACGAGGAAGGGGGATCAGGGTCGCACGTTCCGTCTAGAAACACGGGCCGGGGAGTTTATTGCTATGGCAAGCCTAAAAGCAATAAACTTGTAAGCAAAGGGAAACCAACAAGCGCGCAACTCGCAAGAGCCAGGCGCAAGGTCTGAAAGGGCCTGAAGTCATAGCGATACATACTAGAAACCAGACGATCTAGCCCTGGGCAGGGCGAAGCTAGGCGAAAGCCTAGTGGAGGCTCGAAAGGGTTCTGACGTGCAATTCGTTCCCCAGACCTGGGGCTAGGGGCTAAAGACCAATCTAGTCTGGTGATAGCTAGTTCCTTCCGAAGTGGGCCTGAGCCCAGTCCCGAACGAGGCGGCTGGTGGGGTAGAGCACTGACTGGAAAACAAGGACCCGAAAGGGTCCACTTTCCTCTCAAACTACGAATCCACCCGCACCTAAGACTTTGGGAAACGGGTTAGTGGGGGTAAGCTCCACGACCGAGAGGGGGACAACCCAGACTGAGGTTAAGGTCCCCAAATGCTGGCTAAATGTCAAACCAAAGGGCGTCGTCAGCCTCAGACAGCGGGGAGGTAGGCTTAGAAGCAGCCATCCTTCAAAGAAAGCGTAACAGCTCACCCGCCGAGGCTGACGGCCCCGAAAATTGACGGGGCTAAGCCAGCTACCGATACCTCAGAACGCAGTGCACACTGCGCTGGTAGGAAGGCGTCCTAGTTGGGCAGAAGCTGGGCTGTGAGGTCCAGTGGACCGATTAGGATTGCGAATCCCGGTGGTAGTAACAGCAAAGAAAAGTGAGAATCTTTTCCGCCGAAGGGGCCAGGGTTCCCCGGCAACGATCGTCAGCCGGGGGTAAGTCGATCCTAAGGCATAACTTAACCGATTATGCCGAAAAAGGGAATCCGGCTAAAATTCCGGAACCATAGAGGTACATGCGGCAACGCAAGCTTAGTGTTGACGTTTCGGGGTAAGCTGAGCAAGGTCTTCGCCTTGTTTAACCGTATAAACCCAGGGAGTGCCGTAATGGCGAGAACTGGGCGAAAGTGGGAATAGCCTCCCGTTTTAGGGGGGTTCAGCTGATCTCTGGAGCCACTGAAAAACACACTAAGAAGGATCCTTTATGACCGTACCTAGAACCGACACAGGTGTCCCAAGGCGAGAAACCTAAGGCGTGTCGGGTATACACTAATGCGAGGGAACTCGGCAAATTAGCCCCGTACCTTTGGTATAAGGGGTGCCTGTTCTTTCAGCTTCGTGCTGAGAGAGCAGGTCGCAGTGACAAAGGGGTCTCGACTGTTTAATAAAAACACAGGAAGCCGCAAGAGCGAAAGCTTGTGAACGGCTTCTGAATCCTGGCCAGTACAGGTACCTGAAACCTGGGTCCAACTGGGCTAAGGGCCTGCAAACGCCGGGAGTAACTCTGACTCTCTCAAGGTAGCCAAATGCCTTGTCGGGTAAGTTCCGACGTGCATGAATGGATCAACGAGGGCCCCACTGTCCCCGCGTAGTACCCGGTGAAACCACATAACGTGGACGAACAGTCCACGATCTCCCAGCGGGAAAAGAAGTCCCTGTGGAGTTTTACTGCAGCCTGCCGCTGGAATACGGTTGTGGATGCAGAGCGTAGTCGGGAGCCGTCGATCTGGGGTTCTCCGGGACCTCGGGGAGGCAACAATGGAACACCGACTTTCTGCAACCGTGTTTCTCACCGACCCCTTGCGGGCTGGAACAACGGTAGGTGGGCAGTTCGGCTGGGGCGGCACGCCCTTGAAAAGATATCAAGGGCGCCCTAAGGTTGGCTCAGGAGGGACAGAAACCCTCCGTAGAGTGCAAGGGCAAAAGCCAGCCTGACTGAATCCCAAACAGTAAGGGATGCAGAGGAGAAATCCGGGCTTAGCGATCATCCATGTTCCCCCTTGGTGGGGGCTGGATGTGTCAGAAAAATTACCCTAGGGATAACAGGCTCGTCGCGGGCGAGAGTCCCCATCGACCCCGCGGCTTGGTACCTCGATGTCGGCTCTTCCTATCCTGGCCCTGCATAAGGGGCCAAGGGTGAGGCTGCTCGCCTATTAAAAGGGAACGTGAGCTGGGTTTAGACCGTCGTGAGACAGGTCGGACTTTATCTGCTGGGAGTGTTGGCTGCTTGAGGGGAAAGGGTCCCTAGTACGAGAGGAACGGGACGCTGTGGCCTCTAGTTAACCGGTTGTCTGATAAGGCAGTCGCCGGGCAGCCACGCCGTTGTGGATAAGAGCTGAAAGCATCTAAGCTCGAAGCCTCTCCCGAAAAGAGGCAGCCATTCCAGTTTCACTGGACGAAGGCTCCCATAAAAGATGGGTTTGATGGAGCCGGGGTGTAAGCTAGAAGACTTCGGTCGACTAGCTCAGCCTGCGGCCACCAATCGCCTGAGATGTCGAGTCAATGTAGTGTCTGAGCGATATTTGGTTGAAACGCATCTTTCGGTACGGTGTGAAGTGAAGTGTTTGGCCTATGCATGGTAACTCATATATTGCTGAAAAATATTTTTTGTTTTATTTTGTTAGGGTTAAGTATATGTGCCTAGCCAATTAACTAAGTGGTTTTTAACCTGAATTCTGCATTCATAAAGCCTATTTATATCGTTAATGCAACTGTGTTCTGAGTTAAAATGAATAGCAAACAAAGGTTTGAAAGCTGCACATTAGATTTTCCAATCGTGATTGACTTTTCAGATTTAGACATTGTTGAACAAGTTGTGGAAGAAGCCTTCGTTAAAGAACCTAAAAAGAAACGAAGAAAAGCCTAACACCGTACGGATAGACCTGTTTAGAACTGCTTTTCTATGATATAGACTAAAAGAAATTTGTCTACCTCTCAAGCGACCTACCCCCTATAGGTTTCTGCATAGATATCCTAATAGGATCCAAATAGGTAGCTAAAAATTTTCAACACTAAACCTACACTCAAATTCAGGGCAAGTGTTTTATGTATAACACATCAAACAATGCTGTAGAGGCAGAAATGTCAATCGTCTACACCGAACATGCCAAAGCGCGAATAAAAGATAGAGGAATTTCAATAGCTAACGTAGAAGAGACTCTGCTGCAGCCATATTTCACTGTTCCATCACGACTCGGTAGGTTTATTGCTGTAAAGAAATACGGTGATAAGTATCTGAAAGTCATCAGTGAAAAGAGCAATGATAAAATAACGGTTATTACAGTTTACTGGACAAGGAGACCCTAACGCTTATGGTGCAAGTAGAATATGACCAAAAAGCCGACGCCATGTACATCTGGCTGAGAAAAGGCAAGTATGACATAAGCGAAGAACTAGCAGAAAACGTTATCATCGACCTAGACAAAAGCGGGCGCATCATAGGCATAGAAGTATTGGATGCATCCAAAAACTTGGGTAAAGATTTAGTGGCCAAAATCAGAAGCGCCGAAAAAATAACGGCAACAGCCTAACCCATCCGAAACAATATCTCAAAAAAGACCTCCCCTCTATGGTTTCAACATAGAACCTCTAATAGGATCCTAATAGGTTGGTGCCTCTACCTCCCCTCTATAGGTGCAGTGCAAGGGTTGGATATTAGGATCCAAATAGGATGGTGCTGGTTCCGCTTTTTCATTGTCAGCACCAGAAAACCTTTCTTTACCTTACAACCTATTCAGATGCGTTCAGGTGGCAGAGAAATGGCGGAAACCCAGGAACAGAAGAAAAAACGCAAAAAACAACAGCTCACCGTCGTAGAGCAGGTGCAGGAAGAAACCGCAGTCCAAAATGCCAAGGAAGTCACAGAAGCGCTCGATGAGTTGGAGAAGCAGGGACACCACGTCGACATCCAAGTTTGCCCCAGATGCAAAAGCCCCAAAGTCGAACGCGCAAAAAGCACAGGCGGAGACATGTGGGCACACATAGGACTGCTCCCGCCAAGCTACGAATGCCCCGACTGCGGCTGGCAAGAACGCATAATCCTAAAAGCCACCAACAAAAAGCTGAGCGTACGGGAAGTCGAAATAATACGCGAAGCCATGGATGAAAAAGATGAAGGGTTCACTTAGTGTTCCAATTAATTGTGTTCTAAAATTCCAGTGTACCTTTGCTGACATATATTGAGGTTTGATTTTTAGCTACTTTCTCCGTCTTACCATCTTTATGATTTCTTCATGCTTTCGACTTTTTCTAAATCTATTAATATTTCATTAATTCCTTCATTCATGTTTCTCTTTATTATATTTGAGCAGTTAATTAATTCGTCAAGCTTCTTTTTGCACATTGTTCTAAGACCATCGGCTATATCCTCTATTTTGTCAATTGATTCTACACAGTTCTGAAGGTCACGAACATGCGTATTCACTTTCGCAATTACCTGACTAATTTTTTCTCCTGTTAAGTTCTTTCCATGTACGGACTCCAATTCAACTATTTTCTTGACAACATAGTAGGCAAAAAGATGCCCAGAAAAGTTCAGTTCGCTGTTGTTTACAAATATCGCCGTCTTGTTCATTTCAGTTTTAACACTTATGCAACTTGAACATGTGGATATCCCTGATCGCATTGATATGAAAATACCGTATTTAGTACCCCGTCTCTCAATATCTCTCCAGAATTTTTCGATTTCTGCTGAAGGTACCGTGCTCGTATAGTCTTTCAGTTCAATTAGAACAGGAATCTTTGAGTCTGCGGTTGTTGCCAAAATATCTGCGTACTTTCCTATACTTGAAACATCTTCAAAGGAATCATCCATGAAGTGTTCTCTTAGACTATCAAAAACTGTTTCTACCGTCATTTTTCCTTTCTTTGCTGGATTAGCGATTGATGGAATAATCAGTCTCAGTTGTTCCCTTATCATGTCAATATCGTTTTTCAATGGTGAAAAGAATTCTGCGACTGTTTCTTTGTCAGTGCTTATGGAAGCGTGAGAAGCAACCATCTCGCCAAGAATTATGTATTTCTCGATGACTTCGTTTCTGTTTTCAATCGGAATGCCTTTTGCAATTTTAATTGCTCTCGGATCTTTCAAAAGTACTTCTAACTTCAATTCATCCTGCATTAAGCTTGAATTTGAGTTGTCCAACACTCTAGAATTAAAAATTACTTCATCCAGGCTTTTGGTTCCTGAAGCAGCTTTTGAATGAATTCCTTTTTCTTAGCTATTTCTTGGTGATCACGACAGAGCGGTATTCTAAAATTGTTTTTAGAATACACATATTCCGCTTGAGTTATCGCTTGTTTGCAGACGTTGCAATAATATTGCATGTTTCTTTACTATTATATCAATTGCGATATAACATCTGTTTCTTCTGAATCAATATTGAAAATCACTGAGGAACCCTGAGTATATTTGCGGAGCTATGTCTACTTCTCAATCGAAAACAAAAAAAATAGGGAAAAGTGTTTAAAAAAATAGGTGAAATTTTGGCGAATGCTCTTATTCGCCCCAGTCTTCGCCTTCAATAGTTAACTCTTGAAGATCTACGCATCCACCTCCATCATTTATTTTTTTAACTTCTAGTTCAAGTCCGCAGCCTGGACAGCTTAGGATTTCTCCTTTTTCCAGGTCGCAGGGAACGGTTAGTTCGAATTCGCAGTCTGGGCATTTGGCCTTATTTGGATTTTCTGGGTTAATCATTATGTTTTTTCTCTTTTTGATTGTTGAATTCTTTATGCGGAAAGATTTCTTTTAAATATTGTGACTTTTATGTCACAAATTATGCTATTAGTGTTCCATTTGGAACAATAATTGTTAATGCAACTAGCAACTAACAAGATTTCATGACTTGAACATGAGGATAATCTTCCACTTAGACATGGATCACTTCTACACGGCGGTTGAGGAGCGGGAACGCCCAGAAATCAAAGGCGCACCCGTCATCGTCGGCGCTGACCCCAAAGAGGGCAAAGGCAGAGGCGTAGTCAGCACAAGCAATTATGAAGCCAGAAAATCAGGTGTGCGCTCGGGTATGCCGATTTCTATGGCTTGGCGGCTTTGTCCACGGGCGGTTTATCTGCCGCCGAATTTTCCGTTGTACATACGGGTTTCAGGCGAAATCATGGAGTTGGCGCGTAAGTATGCTGGGAAGTTTGAGCAGTGGGGGATTGATGAGGCTTTTTTGGATGTCTCGGGCAAGGTTGGGGATTGGGCTGAGGCGGAGGCTTTGGCGCGGCAGATTAAGCAGGAGATTAAGGAGAAAGAGGGGCTCACCGCATCCATCGGTGTTGGACCCAACAAACTTGTTGCCAAAATCGCCAGCGACTTCCAAAAGCCCGACGGCTTAACCATCGTCAAAGAAGAGGAAGTCGAAAAGTTCCTTGAGCCACTGCCCGTCCGAAAGTTGTTGTGGGTTGGGCGCAAAACCGAAGCCAAACTCAAAGAATTAGGCGTGAACACCATCGGCGACTTGGCTCGCTACGACCCTACCGCGTTGACCTCGATGTTTGGGGTGATGGGTTTGCAGATGCACCTGAGTGCTAAAGGCATTGACCGAAGCGAAGTCGAGGAACGCATGGGCGTCAAAAGTGTGAGTCACGAAACCACGTTTGAGGAAGACACCGCAGACTCCACAGTTATCTTTCAAGCGTTAGATGCTCTCTGCGAGGATGTTTTGAAGGAAACAGTTGACCAGCACTTGCTGTTTAAAACGGTAACTGTTAAGATTCGGTATCAGGGCTTTGAGACTCATACCAGAAGCAAAACCTTGCCTTTCTTAACCAACCGCCTCCGTGACCTGCAGAAAACCGCTAACGAGCTGCTGTTTGCTAATCTGCGCAAAGACCGCAAAGTCACGGCTTGATTGGTGTGCGGGTTTCAAGTTTGGTTTCCGGTGAAAAGCAGAAAACGCTTGTTTAATTTGGGGCGCTTTGTTTGCCAAAGGAAAAAAGGGTTGTAACAATAAAAACGTACACAGCATTATCTGCGCTCTTTGCCATATTATCTTTTAGAAGAGGACTGAGGCTCGGGTATTTCATGATGGTGCCATTGTCATCATGGTATGCGTTTTTCTTTTCCTCTAAAGTGTTTCAGAGCCTCAGCAACCTCTCCCAGCATATTAACCCCCGATATTTTGGCATGTGCTGATTTAAAGTTCAGTTATTTTCTGTGGGATTAAGCGTTTTCCGTATTCTTCTTCGCTGGCGACTTCGCTGAGAGATTTTTTGGTGCGGACAAGGTTTAGGAGTTTGCTTGATAAATCCACTTTTTCCCGGGGAAAACCGACAGCTAACATGACGAGGACTTCAAAGTTTTCAGGAACCTTAAGGAGCGCTTTAACATCTTTTTCGTCGAAGCTTCCCACGACGCAGGTTCCTAAACCTTCGTTTACGGCGGTTAAAACCATGTTCTCCACTGCTAAGGCAACGTCGATGGCGTACCAGTCAGGCGAGGTTTTCTTGTCTCCGCAAGCAACAATTACAAGTGGTGTGTTGCGTTAGGAACTTTGCCCATCTGCCCTTCGACAACTCTTTACGTTTCTCAGCGTCGGTTACTGCGATGAAGTGCCATGGCTCACGATTATTTGCTGACGGCGCCAATCGTGCTGCCTCCAAAATCTTCTCGAGCTTTTCTCTGGGCACTGGCGTGTCTTGGTAGCTGCGGATTGACCGCCGCTCTTGTATGGCTTCAAAAACATCCATCTGTGTCGCTTCCTAAAACTAGAAGCACCTGTTAGCCTAATATGATTTTAGTTCCTACAGTTTTTCAACATGTTAATGGCTAAGAAAAACGCTAATAGCGACCTACCCTCTTAGGGTTTTAGGCTTCGTATTTTGTTGGGTCAGTTATGCCTGCTTGGGCGAAGGCTTTTTTGCGGTTTACGCAGGATTCGCATTTGCCGCAGTGTTTGGCGCCGTCAAGGTAACACGACCACGTCAACTCGAAGGGCACGCCTAACTTGGCGCCTGCTTTGAATAGGTCTGATTTGGGTTTGCCGCTGAAGGGTGCTTGGATAGTGATTTCTTGGCAGGTTCCCAGTCTTGCGGCTTTCTCGAAGGCTTCGTAGAATTCGCGTCGGCAGTCGGGGTAGAAGGGTTCGTCTGAGCCTTGGGCGCCATAAAAAATCTTGTCTGCGCCGATTGAAACAGCATAGGCTACGGCGGCAGAGAGGAAGATGGCGTTGCGAAACGGCACAATGATGGGCGCACTAAACTCTGGGGTTAACGGAATGTCGGTGTTGCAGAGTGAGGTGACGCCGCTGAAAATTTCTTTGAGTGCGGAGAGGTCGATGATTTTGGTTGTTGTGCCGAGTTTTTCAGCGATTTTTCTGTGCTGATTCGGTTTCTTTGACGGCGATTTGTCCGTAGTTGAAGGTTATGGGGTAGATTTGGTAGCCCTGCGCCTTTGCCCAATAGGCGACTGTGGCAGAGTCGGGTCCGCCGCTTAGGACTACAACACACTTCACGTTTTCTTTCATGGTTTGTTCCCTCGGTTGTCTTGTTCAGTAACAAGCCATCGCTGAATGCCTGCCCTCTTTAGGAGTTTAAACAGTGGCCACCCGACTACTGTAGTCATAACAAGGTTACCGAGGAATACGTAAAGGATGCTCAGTGGTAGCGGTATATTGAAGGGTGCAGAAAGCATCCATCCAACGGTAGTGCCCAGCACAACTGAGTAGGCGACGCTTGTTGCCAGCACTGAGTAGTCATTTCTTGTTCGCTTGTAAACGTAGTAAACAACAAAAGCCATGACAAATGAAGGAATCGTGTTTAGTAGATCGATGAACCCAAATGGCGAAGGAATGTTTCCGACAAATACGCCGAGGGCGTGACCAAGAACCCCCGCTATGCCCAGCAAGGGAACGGCTCCTAGCATGGCATCTGCTAATCGCAGGTTAAGTGGTCCATAAGATAATCCAGGTATTTCGACAACTAATGCCGCATACAAAGCGGCGTATAATGCTATTAGGGCTATTTCTTTAGTTTGTAGTTTTAATTGCATTTTCTCCCTACTCCCGGGTTTTATTTTGGTTGGCGGAACGGGTAGGAGAACCACTCACCCGCCAATTGCCCCATAAAGTTATGATGTTACCTAAAAACCTTGTTCCTAAAGGTGCGTTTAATATGTTTGATTGGTGCGATTCGGTTAGTCAAGAAAGTTTGACTAAACTTAGTCAAGAAATCTTTACGAAAACACATTTTATTGATGACTGAATAAGCAAGTTAATGGAGATGTGAGGGATATGGCGTTAAACCACTATGTAATAAACCATAGAATCCTTATACAAATGCAGAAAAGAGGCTGTGTTTTTTGCGCTATATGTCACCAACCCATTGTTGAGGGACAGCGGGTAGCTTCAAGAAAAGCAACGTCTGTTCGGCATGAAGAATGTTACCAGCGGTCATTTATTTCGTGATATAAGTCGTTATCAGTACGGAACTGTTGCAGGTATCGATGGGAATAAACGTACCTCACAAAATGCGTCTTCGGCGAAATATTAATTAGGCTCTCGGAAAGATTACATGTTGCTACTTCCTAGTGGATGGTTTCCGCGAAACGGAGTTTTAGGGAGCACAAAACTATGTCACAAAATAATACAGCTAGCCAACTAGTCCTTAAAGGAACAACAACAATCGGCGTCGTCTGCAAAGACGGCGTAATCTTAGCTTCAGACACCCGAGTAACAATGGGATACTACGTCGCTCACAAATTCGGCAAAAAAGTCTACAAAATCGACGACCACATGGGCATGACCATCGCCGGAACCGTTGCCGACGCGCAGCGCGTAGTTGACATCTTAACCGCCAACGCACGTCTCTACAAGATTAACCTGAACCGCCCAATGCCTATCAGTTCAGCGGCAAGGATTGTAGCTAACCTACTGTTTTCAGCAAGGTACGTGCCCCTCTCAACACAGGTACTGGTCGGAGGCATAGACGACACTGGACCCCACGTATTCAATTTGGATCCGTATGGTAGCTTGATGGAGGAAAAATCTGTTTCAACAGGCTCCGGCTCGCCAGTTGCCTATGGCATACTTGAAGACAATTATCGTGAAGGAATGACCATTACCGAATTATTACCGATTATCGTTAAGGCAGTTAACGCAGCTATGAAACGCGACGTTGCAAGCGGCAACAACTACAACATCATCGTCATTGACGAGTTCGGTTACAAGGAATTGTCAGATGAGGAGAAAAGTAAACTTCTCAAAGCAGGAAGTTAAGGACTGTGGCTCGAACCCAAGAAAGACGAACTCAAGAAAAAGACAAAGAGAAAATAGAAATAAGCCAATATATTCTCGAAAAAGTCCCCCGTGAAGCAGAGGTCACCAGAATCGAATATGAAGGTCCCATGCTTGCTGTTTACACTAAAAAACCAGAAATTTTAGTTGACCAAAGCAGTATTGTAGCTGAAATTGTCGGTGTTATCAGAAAAAGAATAGTCATTCGACCTGATCCGTCCGTGCGCATTCCTGAGGTGGAAGCAGAAAAAATTGCGCGCGAACTAATTCCCGCTGAAGCGGAGATAACTGATATTAATTTTGACCCAAGCCTTGGCGAAATTATTATTGAAACCAAAAAGCCCGGTTTAGTTATCGGCAGAAACGGCGCTGTGTTGCAGGAAATCATAAAAAAAACTAAGTGGCGCCCGAATGTCCTTAGGAGTCCGCCGATTAAATCCAAGATTGTTACTCACATGCGCCATTACCTTCATTCAGAGAGTAAGGAGCGAGAACGCATCTTGCGCACTGTGGGTGAACGTATCTTTAGACCTAAAACCTACGATGTCGGCGACATACGTATGACCGTTTTGGGAGGCGCTCAAGAAGTCGGTCGCTCAGCATTCCTTATTAAAACACGCGAAAGTAGTGTGCTGCTGGATTGTGGTATCCATCCGGGTTCTAATCGTCCTTTTGAGTCGTTTCCACGTTTTGATTGCCCAGAGTTCCAGCTTGACTCTTTAGATGCAGTTGTTATCAGTCATGCTCACCTTGACCACTGCGGTTTAGTGCCTTTCCTCTACAAATACGGCTATGATGGCCCAGTATACTGCACGGCTCCCACGTCAAATCTTATGACTATGCTGCAGCTTGACTATTTGGATGTTGCCAGCAAGCAGGGAGTCACGCCGTTTTATGACCAGAAAGATGTGCGCGAATGCGTTTTGCACACGATTCCGCTCAGGTACGGTGTAGTCACTGATATTGCTCCTGACATCCGTTTGACACTGCATAATTCAGGCCACATCTTGGGCGGCGCCATGGTTCACTTACACATAGGTGAGGGCTTACACAACATCGTTTACACAAGCGACTACAAGTTCGCTCGAACTATGCTTTTGGAAGCTGCGGCAACCGAGTTTCCACGTATTGAAACCGTGATTACTGAGAGCACCTATGGCGGCACTGAAGACTTTATGCCTTCCAGGGTTGAAGCTGAAGAAGCCATGGCAAAAGTTATTAACCAAACCTTGGAGCGTAAGGGCAAAGTTCTCATTCCAGTTCCAGCGGTCGGTAGAGCCCAGGAAATAATGCTTATTATCGACGGCTATATGAAACGCGGCTTGATGAAGGAAGCGCCCGTGTTCATCGAAGGCATGATTAGTGAAGCTACCGCCATCCACACCGCTTACCCAGAATACCTCGGCAGAGAAGTCCGCCACAGTATCCTACACGAAGAAGTTAATCCCTTCCAATCTGACTACTTCACAATCGTCGAGCACCCCAGCGTCCGCCAAAGTATCATCGACGGTGAACCGTGCATTGTTCTGGCAACTTCAGGTATGCTTGAGGGCGGGCCAGTGATTGAGTACTTCAAGAACTGGGCATCTGACGAACGAAACACAATCATTTTCGTTAGTTACCAGATTGAAGGCACTATGGGTAGACGTGTCCAGAAAGGTGTGGGTGAAGTAACCATGATGGATAACGAGGGCAAAATGGCAGCGTTGTCAGTTAAGATGCAGGTAGAATCGATCGAGGGCTTTTCAGGTCACTCTGACAGGCGGCAACTGGTTAATTACTTGACACATCTGAATCCTAAGCCTGAACGCATCTTTGTGGTCCACGGAGAAAAACAGAAAACAATTAACTTCGCTAACTTCATGGATAACAAAGTAGGCATAAACACGGTTGTTCCAGCAATACTGGAAACCTATAGGTTGCTCTAAGAATAAGAAAATAAAATGTAAAATGCCAAATGCTTAGGCTGCTGTAGGCAAAGGCTCACTAGAGCTTGAAACTGGCGCTGGCGATTTTTCTCGCCAAATCCTTATTGTTTTTGGGCAGATGACGACTCGTTCTTCGCCTAAACGTGCGATGTCGCCGCCTATGGATTCAGCGAACTGGAAGAGCTCGTTAACTGCACTCTTGACGTCTTCTATGTTTTTGCTTGCAAGGGGGGTAACACGTAAAATTATGATGTTGCCGTTTTTGACTTCGTTCTTGATGTTTTCAAGGTCGGATAGTTCGCGGAGAGGGATAGCTTTGAGGTAGGTTTTGCCTGGGGCTTCGGGCTTTTGTTCCGCGGGTGGCTGAGAGGTTTCTTGTGGCTGTTCTTGAATAGGCTCAGCGGTTTCTTGTTGAGGCTCCTGAGTTACAACAGCTGATTCTTGCGCTGGTTCCTGAGCAGGAACACTTGGTGTTACTTCTTGGGTTTGCACAGGTGCTTCTTGTTGAGATTCTTGAGGAGGCACGGCTTGCTTTTCTTCTTCGGGTTGTTTCTTTTTGCGGAATAGGTTGAACGGCATTTTTTTCTCCTCTAAACCCACTATTATCTATACTTCAACAGTTAAGCGTTTCTTTATTTTCAACACTCAAGACTGCTGTATTTTAGATTATCTGGCACCTAAATATTTGATTTGTGTTTTACTGCTCAATAATTTCTTATTTTTCAGTAAAAACATGCTGAAAATAACTTGAATTAGAGGTCTCGTTAAGAAGCTTTAGATTTTCTCTGCGGAGCCGCTGGATTCGACAGGCTTAGGCTAAGAGTATTATGAGGTTGTTTATGACGGTGGCTATTAGGAAAATCAATAAGCCTGTATATGCTCCCTTCATGAACCAGTTTGAATACTTGAAGGTTTTAGTGCTTTTATCCATGGTCTTGTTCAATGTTCTTTTAGCTAAAATGTAGGTGAATCCTATCAGAAAAGTCGCTGAAATTTTAATCGCAAAAAACGCCATGAGGTTTGTCTGAACAATGCCCATCATGAAGGGATTCAACTCGACGGCGCCAGAGTATAAGACGCCTATGGCTGTGGTTAAACAGTCTATGGAGCCCAATAGGATTATAAAGAGACTCGGAAATACCTCTGACTTTAACGTGTACACTGAAGCCTTCTCCTTCTCCCTGCTTCTTTTTCCTTCTCAAAACACGGAACTCTGTCAGAGCTTAAAGAACCATATTGCTAAAATCGATATATTCCAAAAGCAAAAAGCTCTCTTAAAATGAACCCTAACTGCTGTATATTAATGATGCATACACCAAATTGAACATTTTCGCCTATATATCAGGGGGCTTTAGTTTTTTTTTCACGCGTTAGTTCTGTGGGTATTTGATGGTTGAAAGGCACTGGTTTGTGCGCATAACCCTTATATTTTAAAGGATTAACCTCTTTTGCTGAAGGCTTAACGATGCACAAGAAACTCTTGATTCCTGGTCCAACTGAAGTAAGTAAAGAGATGCTAAACGAACAAACCCATTACCTAATCGGGCATAGAGAAAAAGAGTTCTCTGAACTATACGGCGGAATAACCGATAAAATCGCCAAATTCTTCCAATTAACACCCGACTACAAACCCACAGTAACCACTTCATCAGGCACATTGTGGTTTGATATAATCGGTCGAAGCATCGTAAAACAAAAAGCCCTCGCATGCGTCAACGGAGCATTCAGCCAGCGAGCTGCACAAACCCTAGCGTCATGCGGCAAAGAAACCGACGTTATAGAAGTGGAAATGGGTAAAGCAATTAAACCCGATATGGTCGCGGAGAAACTTGCAAGCGGCAAATACGACACCCTGTCGGTTTGCCACAACGAAACCTCCACAGGCGTACGAAACCCCATAGCGGAAATCGGCAAAATGGTCAAAAAAGAGTACCCCGACATCATCTTCGCCGTAGATGCTGTTTCCTCGATGGCAGGTGACAAAACCTTGCCCTCAGAATTTAACTGCGACATCGTCTTCGGCTCCACGCAAAAATGTTTCGCGTTGCCACCGGGTTTAGCGGTTGCACTCGTCAACGACAAAGCGATTGAACGCGCCAAACAAGTCCCCAACAGAGGCGCATACACCGATTTAGTCGACATCTTCGAGTTTGAAAAGAAACATCAAACTCCCTTCACACCAAACATCTCACTTCTCTATGCACTCAACAAACGCATGGACCTCTTGCTTGAGGAAACCTACGACAAAGTCTACCAACGCCACAAAGACATGGCAACCTACACTCAGCAATGGGCAAAGAAGCATTTTGCCATGTTCCCCGAACCAGGCTACGAATCAATAACTGTTAGCTGCATAAGCAACACCTTGGGCAAGAATGTTAAGGAACTTAACCAAAAGCTCGGCGAAAAAGGCTACATGATTTCTGGCGGCTACGGCAAAATGGCTGAGAAAACCTTCCGCATCGGCCACATGGGCGAATGGAACGTTGGCGGCATCAAAGAAGTTATTGGGTTAATTGACGAGATTTGGGGATTAAAGTGACCATTAAAATCCTCGTAAGCGACAGAATCTTTGATGAAGGCATAAAGCTTCTTGAGGAAAAAGGCTACCATGTCACTCGGGCATGGGATAAGCCGAAGTCTGAGTTGCCTAAAATCATCGCTGACTACGATGTGCTTATTGTTCGGTCAGCAACCAAAGTTAAAGGCGAACTGCTTAATAACGCCAAAAAACTCCGCGTAATCGGGCGTGCAGGTGAAGGCTTAGACAATGTGGATTACGAAAAAGCCCAAAAAATGGGTATAGCCCTTGTGAATACGCCCCATGTTTCTTACATGAGCGTTGCAGAATTGACCATTGGTCACCTGTTGGCGTTGGCAAGGAACATTGTGCAGGGAACCACCAGCCTGCGCGAAGGTAAGTGGGAAAAAGAAGAATTAATGGGTCATGAAGTTAACGGAAAAAAATTGGGAGTTATCGGCTGCGGCTACATCGGCAAAGCCGTGGAGCGCTTAGCCATCTCTTTGGGCATGAAGGTGCTGCCCGTGGAGGAATGCGTCTACGACCGTTTTCTGCCTCTCGGCAAAATGCTGCCGCAAGCAGACTACATAACCATCCACGTACCCCTAACACCGCACACCCACCACATGATTTCCACAAAAGAGTTCAACCTGATGAAAGACGGTGTGATGCTAATTGACTGTTCCCGAGGTGGCGTAGTGGATCAGGAAGCACTCTACCAAGCCCTTGTGTCAGGCAAAGTCGCTGGTGCCGCATTGGACGTTTTCGAGGAGGAACCGCCCAAAAACAACAAACTCTTCAAGCTAAACAACGTTATTGCCACGCCGCATATGGGTGCGCAAACGCATGAAGCGCAGCTGAAGGCAAGCATACAAATAGCTAAAGCCGTGATTGAAGCGCTGGAAAAGTCTGTGAGCTGAAAAGTTTGGTTGACATTAGACCCTTCAAAGCCATACGCTATACCCAAAAAGCTGGCAACCCCGAAAATTTGATAACGCAGCCCTATGACAAAATCGACCCGCAAATGCAAAAAGAGTACTATGCGAATTCGCCCTACAATTACTGCCGCTTAATTCTGCCCATGGAACAAAACAAGTACGAAGTCGCGAACGAACGCATTATGCAGTGGCTAAAAGAGGGCATAATGGCAAAAGAAAACAAACCAGCCATTTTTGTTTCATGCCAAGAATTCAGCCTCGACGGAAAAAAATACGAACGCACAGGAATAATCGCTGCCCTAAGGCTTTACCCCTACAGTGAAAACATGGTGTTTCCCCATGAAGGCACCTACAAAGCGCCCAAAGCTGACCGCTTAAACATGCTGCGCACCGTCCAAAAAGACCTTGAACCAGTCTTCTTGATCTATCAAGACCGAGAAAGAAAAACCATCGCTTTCCTGGAAGAAACAGCCAAAGCCAAACCCATAATCCAAGTTACCGACGCATTGCAGGTTAGGCACACGGTTTGGATGGTGACTGACCCAGAAAAAATCAGGCGGCTGCAGGAAACACTGACCGTAAAAACCATGGTAATAACTGACGGTCACCACCGCTACGAAAGCGCGCTGGCTTACCGAGATGAAATGCGCAGCAAAGGCAACTGGACAGAAGATTCTGCATTCAACTTCCACATGAGCTACATGGTTCCGGTCCAAGAAGAAGGGCTCGTTGTCCTGCCTACACATCGGCTGCTTAAAGAGTACAAGTTGACGCCCCACATTTTGGAAGGCTTCAAGTTTTTCTTTGAAGTGACAGAGATAAAACCAACAGTTGAAGCCATAGAAACCTTCCTAAACCAGCATATGAACGAGCATGCCTTCTGCGTTTACAACGGCACCACCGCCTACGGTTTAACACTCAAACACGACAAAGCCGTCTACGACTTCGTGAACGCCAACGTGTCGAAGGAAACAAAAATCTTCGACGTCGTGATTCTACGCGACATCGTGTTTAAGCATGTTCTAAAAACTGGGCAGTTAAGCATGGACGAGAACATTTTGTATGTGCGCTGGACTAAGGAGGCTGTGGATAAAGTTGATTGCGGAGAAGCCAGCATCGCGTTCCTTGTTAACCCTATAAACGCCAAAACAGTTGCAGAAATAGCGCAACAACACGAACTCTTGCCTGAGAAAAGTACAGATTTTTATCCAAAGATGGTGTCGGGTTTGATGATGATGGATATTTCTGCTAGCGAAAACCTCTAAGCGATGTTTCTGTTTTAGCGCTTTCTTGATGAAAACAATTATTAAGTTATAATTAGAAACCAGAAAGCCAATCAGAAAAAACTAGAGGAAAGAAGAATGACTGAAACAGAAAAAATTGCATTACCAACTCCAATTTCACCTACAAAAAAATACGTCGCTGAACTGATTGGAACAATGGTACTGGTGCTGATGGGCTGTGGCACCGCAGTTATCGCAGGTACTTATTATTTAGGAGGAACAGTAGGGATAGCTTTGGCTTTTGGTCTCGCAGTGCTAGTTATGGTTTACACGATAGGGCCAATTTCTGGATGCCACATTAACCCTGCAATCTCAATAGCGATGTTGGTTGCAGGAAAACTAAGCATAAAAGACACGGCGTTCTACGTTGTTTTCCAATGTATAGGCGCAATTATCGGTGCAGGCATACTATACGCAATAGCGGTTGGAACTCCAACGTTTAATTTAGCAAACGGGCTAGGACAAAACGGTTATGGCACGGCATCATTAGCCGGTTACAATTTGACTTCTGCATTGATCGCTGAAATAGTCTTAACCTTCATATTCCTGCTTGTCATCTTCGGCTCAACCAGCGACCGGGCACCTAAAGGATTCGCAGGCTTAGCAATCGGCTTAACCCTAGTGCTCATACACCTTGTAGCAATACCCATCGATGGCACATCCGTGAACCCTGCAAGAAGCTTAGGACCTGCACTCTTCGCAGGTATCTCAAACGCCACAGCACTAAGCCAACTTTGGCTGTTCATTGTCGCACCAATTATCGGTGGAATCTTGGCAGCTATCGTCTGGAAAATCTTCAAGTAAAACCGAAAACAACCAATTCCTTTTTTTATTTTAATAAACTTAAAACTTATTTGACAAATTTTGTGGCGTGCCGCTTGAAACGTTTCTTACAGACAAGGCTGCAGAAATAGTATGTTTCGCCATCATAAGAAATCTTGAATTTCGCTGTATTCTCGTCTAGAACCATTCCGCAAACAGGATCTCTATATGACATTACTTGTAGGTAACCCTCAACCACAAGATTCTCTTTTCTACCTATTATGGTTAGTGGTAGCCCAAACAGAAAGCAACGGGACTCTAGCTTCTGTTGCTCTTTTTTTCTATAGCCCCCTTCTACAAAGAGCGGATTATTGCTATGGTGAACACTCCTGCTTTCGAATAATAAAACAACTGAGCACTCTCACGAAACCACAAGAAGGATCCGATTCGAATTAATTAACGGTAAGAGAAAAAATCTTGAAATTAGTCGTCTTCTGCGTCTTCTTTAGCTAACTCAACTGAAACTGAGTCGTCGTGGCTGACGGCGTTTTTGGCTGTCTTTTTCTTGCTTGGTGGTTCATCTTCTCTTCCCTTCATGAAGCCTTCTTCGGCAGCGGTGATTTCGTCGTCATCGAGCATCTCTTCTCTTTCTTTTGAGTTGTATATGTCGTCAGTTTCTTCCTCGATGTCAGGTTTGGGTTCTCCAGTATAGAAGTATGGTTTGGGCTTTTTTTTGGCGTTACTCATTCTTAATCTCTCCATTTTAAGCGTACAAGCTCATGCTTTAATCTGATTCAACTTGTGCTTTCAATCACTTTTATGATTATGTGATTGAGCCTTCACAGTCACAATAACCGAATAGAATAACAATCGTCAGTCAAGTGATAGTTTTTATGTGTTTAATTCTGTTGGTTGCAAAAATAATCTAATTAGAGGAAAATTCTGGGTTTTTTGGTGGCAAACCCTTTTATTTTTTGCAAAATAATCTTTTCTAACGTATCCTTTGCCTCAAATCGTGCTAAAGCTTTTTATACGCCGAAATGAACGTTTGAGTTGTCACATTAATCATGCTATCACCAAAGCTCCAAAGCTTTTAGAGACATCATGAAAAAATCCTGTGGCAGAAGAAACAAAAAGTATGCAAATTCAATCATTTAAGGACTTGCCATTATCAGGAGAAGTCCTAAAAAGTATAGCAGAACTCGGGTTTGATAGTCTTTTTCCAATTCAAGCTCAAGCAATAATTCCCTTACTCGAAGGCAAAGACGTCATCGGGCAAGCACAAACCGGAACAGGAAAAACAGCCGCTTTCGGCGTACCAATGGTTCAACGTTTAAACCGTGAAATCCGCGGCGTTCAAGGACTAATTTTAGTTCCAACACGCGAATTAGCAGTGCAAGTAGCTGAACAAATGGCGCTTTTCGCGAAATACGCTAAACTTAGGGTTTTAGCTGTTTACGGTGGAGAATCCATCAACAAGCAAATCCACGCATTAGCAAGTGGAGTCCACATCGTTGTCGGCACACCTGGAAGATTAATCGACCTTATGGAAAGGCGCGTGCTTAATCTTTCCACTGTGAGGATAGTGGTTCTTGATGAAGCAGATCGAATGCTGGATATGGGCTTCACAGAAGACGTTGAGTACATTCTCTCAAAAACCCCCCGTGACAGGCAAACCAGCCTTTTCAGCGCAACCATCGAGCAAACAGTAATGCGTGTCTGCAACAAATACATGAAGAACCCCGAGAAAATCCTTGTCAGCAAAGACGAAATCGCATTAACCCAGATGAAACAATTCTACACCGTCGTTAACCAGAACGGAAAATTCGGAGCACTCTGCGACATCTTGCACGATGATCGAGTAGACAAAGCCATAATTTTCTGTCGAACACGCAGAGAAACCAGCCGCCTCTCCGACCAACTCTACCGCAAAGGCTGCCGAGTACAAGCACTCCACGCAGGATTCACACAGGCGCAAAGAGACCGCGCAATCAACGACTTCAAAGCAGGCCGACTAAACCTACTCGTTGCAACTGACGTTGCCGCAAGGGGCTTAGACATCGAAGGCATAACACACATAATCAACTACGACGTACCAAACGACGCACCAGTCTACTTCCACCGCATAGGCAGGACCGCACGCAAAGGCGAAGAAGGCACCGCAATCACATTGGTCAGCTACGGCGAAATGTCAAACTTCAATCAAATCAAATCTTTGACGAAGACAAAAATCGAAGAAATCAAGCCAGTAGGATCCAACGCCGAACACAGCGACGATTCGCCAATCCAAAGCTTCTACTAAGAAGCTTTCTATTTTCTTTTTTCTTGTTTTATTTTAAAAGTTTAGTTCATGAGAACTAGTTTTGCTGGATTCGCCATTAGTGACCTACCCCCTATAGGTTTCTGCATAGAGTTTCTATAGGATCCAAATAGACTCGTCTGCCTACCCTGCTCTATGATTTCTGCAATGAACTCTATTAGGATCCAAATATGACTTCGCCGAAGTAAGCCAATTAAAAATCATTAACCAATTGGTTGGATGGTAACCTATTCCTACCCGAAATTACTATTGGGATAGTGACTACAGCTTTTAACCGCTTGTTTTCGGAGAAGTATTTTTGAGGCGACTTATAATTACTTCTTTAGTAGCCATACTTGTGGTAGCTTCCATTTTTGCCACAACCCAGCTGCTTTTACAAGTGGTAAATCAATAAGTTGTGTCATAGTAATGTTACTTATTATACCAGTATATGTTGAATTTTTGGTTGCATCCTGAGTTCTTGCACTCCAATGTCTGTTCCAAGGAAATTATTTTTTCTTCAGTTTCTGATGGTCTCTTAACGGACCAAAATGGGTGATTGCTGTCAGGTCTTGTTACTTGCTGAGGTGTTTTGCATTTTGGGCAACAACCAACTGTTTTTGCTATACACATAATTTTGCCCTAACCTACTAATGATGCATTCTCCAATTTAATATTTTTCAAAGCGAAAAAAGAGCAACGCCAAATTAAGAGCTATGCTGACCGAGATTTAATTTTTTTAAAAACAAAAAAAGAGGGGGAAATAATGTTCATTTATTTCCGTTTAGGGCCGTTTTCTAACTGCCATCAGAATTAACGCGCCGACTATAGCTATCACGATTATTATCGCGATTACTCCGCCGATGACGTACGTGTCAGTGTTTGATGCTGGTGGTTGAGGTGTCGGTGCTGCAGTTGGATGTGCTCCAACAATGGTCATGGCTGTTACTGCGTTTGATGGCCAGTAACTGTTGGTGCCAGCGAATGTGGCGTATACTATGTAGTCACCTGGGACATCTGGAGGCGTCCAACTGTAATGGAAGAATCCCTGCGCATTGGTCGTTGTATCGCCAAGGTGGACGTAGTTGTTGTTAGGGTCAAGTGCGTCTATTGATACTGGAACACCTGTAAAGCTGGTTGGAAGCGGTTGTTGCTGGTAGACATAGCCCATCCAATCTTTCATGCTAGCGTCGGAAGCTACTGGAACTCCGTTGGGGAAGTCAGCTGCCTGTTGACTTTGCTTTGTGCCAGTGGAAATATCCATCACTGTGCCTTCTATTACTGCCTTTTCCCCTACTGAAGTGGCAGTCTGTGGTGCCTGCACTGTTAAAGCGCTGGGTCCTCTGCCTACACTGTAGATTTGGTTGTTGTAACCGTTCATGAATGTCATGTAGCCATCTGCGGTTGCCCATGCACTGCCAGGGCTCGACCACTCGCTGGGGTAATCTGAAAGCTGCCATATTTGTTGTCCCGTGGTGGCGTTGATAGCAGTCACTAGTGCGCCTTTGTAAATCGGGTTGGGTACGGTGTGCTCGTTGGTAGCCAGATATACTACTCCGTTAGCAATGTTTTGTATCTGAGTTGGGTAATCACCGTAAAAGACATTCAATCCAGCATTAGTACTGTTGCCTGCTCCGCCGTTACCGTAAGTCCATAGTAGAGCTCCCGTCAAATCGTTGTAGGCATAGCAAACTCCTCCGAATGAACTATCATAAAGTACGCCATTAGCAATTACACCGGGTAAATAGACTGTTCCCGGGTAGCCATAGTAGTCCCAAGCGCCTTGCGATGGAGTTGGACCCCACAGCAGTTGTCCTGTATCTAAACTGTATCCAACGAATTGCATGGTTTCTTGATAATTGAAAGTGAAGACACGGGTCTGGAAGTCGACTGGTTCTTGTACCATGCTTAAGTTGCCTGCTGGCGGGTTATATGTCTGCGACCAAAGTACAGTGCCGATTGCGCCCTTAGATGCGTTGAGGTTGACAGCGAAGTATGTGAAGGGAACTTGCGGATAGCCTTTATTGGTTCCTGCGAAACCCAGAGGAAGTGTGCCGTTTCTGCAAAGCATCACATCGCCATAGTTAACTGCAACTATGGATACTGGATTTGTTCCAGCAACCGGGGTATCTAATAGTCCTGTAGTGGGGTCAATTTGAGCAGGTAGCGGGGGCATAGTGTTAAGCCATGGTAACGAAACGTTCCAGTCATAAGTAGTTAACGAACCAGAATTGATTTGAGCAATAGTCTGCGTCGACCCAGGGGCAAGAGCATTGGAGTTCAATGGGATGTTTGCATCGACTAAAATCGTTGAACCAGCCGGGATAACGGTAGGAGGACCATATGGTCCTAAACCAAGCAAATTCTGGCCGACTGGAAGGATACCGGGTTGTAAAGCGCCAGTATTTGGTATGGGAAGTGCTCCTCCTCCAAATATCAGCCCAACGGGGCCTCCAATCAGCATTCCGTTTGATGCATTTATGACTGCTGGTGACAGGCTTCCACCGCCAGTGTATGGGTTAATGTCGTATTGCCAAAGTTTAGACATGTTCCACTCAGATAAGTACCATTTTGGATTCGCAACAGTTCCTGTGTTCGTAATGCTATACCTTAATGCTTCACCGCTTGGGCCATATATGTTCGGACTCACTACTTGATTTGGCCAATTTACTACTGCTGTGCCTGAGATAACTGTGTAAAAGCTGCTTGAGGGAATATTAGTTACATTGAACAGCGAATCTCCTGTGTATCCATCGTAAAGCTGCCAGACGAAACCGGCGCCAGTAGTTGTGCTGCCTAAAACTGGGTTAACTGCGACTAAGATTGGCGGATAAACTCCGTGCTGGTCAGGATCCCAAAGGTTGTATACGTATGCGAATGACAGCACTGGTACATCACTTCGAGACCAAAGAACTTGGCCTGTTCGTAAGTCAACAGCGTCGGTTGGTCCACTAGCGCCTCCTGAGAATGATACTGGTTCAGTATAGAACATGTATCCATCAACTATAATCGGATTGACAAATCTTGGCTGGTACGAAGAACCCTCCCAGTATTGAACTCCCTGAGGACTGTTAGGATCTGAACCGCTAGCAGTGAATGAGTTTCCTCCAGCAACTCCTCCGAATTGAAGAGGTCTATACCACATGATGTGTGACGTTAAGGGTCCAATAGAATCAGAATGGAACAATGTCGAAAAGTAGGTGCCGCCATAGCCTTGTGGAGGTGCTAAGCCTTGGCCTAGCCAGTCTGATGAAATCGTCCACCAGTCAGTGTTTTCACCGTATATCGGTCTGTCCCAGTAAGCAGTTGGAAGAGGAGAACTACCTATAGGCGCAGTAATTGGCGCTTGCTGTACAGTTAGCGTTGTAGATGCAGAGCTGGGCAGATAAGTGTCGTTAAATAGTGATGCTTTTTCGTATCCGTTGCCATTAGCCCCATAGACCTGTCCTAGGTAAGTAAAGTTGAAAGTATACGTGCCAACATCGACAGCGGTAAACGACGTTTGCTGATTTGATGTTGGGTCATGAACGATTGGGAAAGTCCTTGTTGTTGATGTACCGTTAGGCGACGTTATGACAAGCTGATAGTTTTGGAATCTATAGCTGTTTGATAGCAATGCTGCGCTGGCTGTGGAACCGTTCGATCCTATAGCGGCAACTGTTCCGCCAGCTGCTCCATAAACAGGGTCAAGCCACATGTAAACCTGTATTGTCTGTCCGACACCTATAGGGTTAGGTTCTGCAACAATGTAGGCGTATGTTGGTATTTGCCATGGAGGTGAATGTGCACTAGCAGATGGTATAAGCATTATTGAAGCTGACATCGAAATTGTTAAGAGAATCGCAATCGAAATAGCTAATGTTTTACTTTTAAAATTTTTCATTTTTTCTTTTCCTCAATTTTATTTAAATGAGACAAGAACAACTCTTTACGTAAAGAAGTTCTTGCCCCATCACATTGAATTATTCAGGATTATTCTTATAAGATCATGTAAGAAGTACCACTGACGACAACTTTTTTGGGCAAAAGCTAAAAAAACCTATTTAATATTTGAATAAATAATGAACGGATTAAGCTGCCGAGGGTTTGCTGGCTATTAAGGCAAACATTATGAGAATAAAAAAATGCTATGAATAGCTCGGCACATTTGTATCTGGAGACTTCTCAGGCCTTTTTAGGCAAAAGGCGGGCAGGGAGGGATTTGAACCCTCGACCCCAATTAGAAGTTCATGCTCCATTACTTGCCATGGCTTCTTTTATCTGCGACTGATGGGTATAGTAATGCTTAAAACTGCTTGTTCTGACAGTATTTGTTTAGTGGTTACTTTGCGGCTTGCCCTAGGATTTAATCCAGTTTTACCTGTCCAAGACATTGTCAAGATAGCCGTTAAAGCAGAAGCAGCTGGTTACGAGTCAATCTGGATGCATGAGAGTCTATTCCAAAGAGACATAGTTTCCTACCTGTCACTAATACTAAATTCAACAAAAAAAATCAAAGCTGCCTCAGGAATCATAAACACCTACACGAGACACCCAGTTGTAGCCGCAACCACATTTGGAACGCTCAGCGAGTTCTCAAATGGCCGGGCAATAATGGGCTTAGGATTAGGCAGTTTTCCGACAATTCCCAAAATTGGACAGCGGATTTTTCCAGTTAAAGAAACACGGCCTGTGAAACGGGTCAGTGAGTATGTAGAGTTAGTTAGGGCTCTTTGGAGCGGCAACAACGTAAACTTCCGAGGAAAATTCTTCCAAGCAGAAAACCTCCAGCTCGGCTTCAAAATTCAAAACCCCATTCCAATTTACATTGCGGGTTTGTCTCCTGAACTTCTGGAGCTAGCGGGAAAAGTTGGAGATGGCGCCCTGCTTTCCCCTGCCTTAGCCACAGTAGAAGCGACAAGGAAGATGAGTTCCGCTGTAAAATCAGGTGAAGCCACAGTGAATCGGAGAGTCGACAAAGCATCCTACGTCATGGCTTCCTTGGATTCTGACCCGAGCAAGGCACAGGAAGCTATGAAAGGATTCTATTTTTTCCTCTTCCAGCTCTCCGAAGTCATCAAACCAAAAGACCTAGAGTCTTATGGCATCACTGAAGACCAGCTGGCACCTATGAAGGCAGCATGGAAAAAAGGCGACATGGCGGGAGCTAAAGCCAACGTTCCCAACGAAGCGGTAGACGCTTTAACGCTCACAGGAACAAAGGAAACAGTTCAGCGGCGGTTAGATGAGTACTTATCGGCAGGCGTAGATTTACCAATAATAATGCCCATAGGCAACGTTGACTACGCAATCTCCACTTTGGCACCGACAAACTCAGTTTAGTAACAGAGCAAGCTTTTTCTCGCTTAACATGCCGCAAACAATACTTTAAATTTAAAATGATACTTTCCATAAAATTTAGCAAAACCCTTAATTTTAACTACGCATCAACAAAAGAGTATGAGCAAAGTAAAAGTCTGGCTTAGTGAGCTTCGGGCTCCCTTTCTAACCGGAACCATCATTCCGATAGTTTTAGGTACAGTTATCGCTTGGGTAAGCAACAGCGCTTTCAATCCAATCTTTTTTGCTCTTGCTCTCATGGGCGGCATATTTGTCCATTTAGGCGCCAACGTAGTTAACGACTACTTTGATTACAAGAGCGGAAACGACACCCTAAACAAAGAATTCGTGCGCCCCTTCACAGGCGGCAGCCGAGCCATCCCCTCAGGCATGCTCACTCCAAAAGAAGTTTTCTCAGGCTCCATCGTTCTATTCGCACTAGCAGGCATTGTGGGCTTGTACTTCACTTTTGTAGTTGGGTCCTTCATGCTGGTTTTTGCAGCTATCGGTTTATTCTCAGCTTACTTCTACACTGGTCGCCCCTTCAACCTTGTAGGAAGAGGTGTAGGGGAACCAATCGTAGGATTAAACTTTGGGTTACTTATGACTCTTGGAGCTTTTTACGTTCAAACAGGCGCTTTATCAATTGAGCCTTTAGTTGCTGCAGTTCCAGTCGCACTCCTAATCACAGCTATTCTCTACATTAACGCGTTTCAGGACTACACTTCGGACAAAGCAGTAGGAAAAAATACGTGGGTAGTTCGGCTTGGCAGAGAAAAAGCCTCTATTGCTTATGCAGGCATGATGTACGCTACCTACGTTGCCATCTTAGTTGCTGTCTCATTCCGAATTATCCCCGTTTACACCCTAATAGCCATGGCAACATTGCCTTTGACCGTGAAATCCATATCAAACGCAAGGCAGTTCCATTCAAGTTCTCTGCAGCTTGCGCTCTCCAACGCACTCACAATAGTTGTCCACTTGTTCACAGGCATCCTACTGATGTTAGGGTACCTGATGAGCGCTTTTGCTCCCTTAACCATCGGGTTCCTTGCGGTTCTATCTTCAGCAGCCATCAGCATAGCCTTGACTTTTTTACTGTTCAAGAAAATCGCTTACGGAAAGAGACCTGCTTAAACCTTGGTTACAAGTCTTACAAAGTGACGAAAATCTAATGACAACAACCGAGAAACTACCGGCATCACCTGAAAGTCGTGCAGCCTCAATTTTCGACAAAATAAGACGCAACTACGAACTGTTGACTCTTCCCCTGCCCTTTATTTTGTGGTTCATCACCTTCATTTTACATCCTTTCGGTTTTTGGCCAACACTCGCCCTCTCAACTGCCATCCTCTTAATCGTCTCTGCACCCAGAATCCGCAAAATCAAGTTCCAACCGACAATACGCGGCACAATCTTTGGAGCCTTGTTAGGCTTTGCCCTCTTTGCATTATTCTATTTCGGAGCCCAAATCGCAAACTCAATCCCCGGGTTCCCCTCGCAAGTGTCAGCAGTTTATTCTTTCCGCGGAAACTTTCCTCTCGGAGCAATCGCAGTTCTTTTGCTTTTTCCTATAGGCCCAGGCGAAGCGACTTATTGGCAGGGCTTGGTGCTCAATCATCTAGACAAGCGGCTTAAGCCTTGGGCAGCTGCTGTTCTAACCAGCTTTCTGTACATGATGATACACTTGCCAACGTTTAATCCCTCACTTATGCTGGTCGCATTTGTCGTCGGTTTAGCATGGAGCTTCGCGTTTAACAAGCTGCAGAAAAATCTTTTTCCAATATTGGTTTCCCACATTGTTTTTGACGAGTTCGCATTTGTCCTTTTCATGATTGGTTAAACAAAGTTTAGGCGGCATCCGACGCAGTTTCCTCTCTTGTAGCTGGATTGGCAGATTTTTTGGAGAAAAATGGGCAAAAAGAGTTAGTCAAGAAAGTTTGACTAAGCGTAGTCAAGAATCCTTGACGAAAACGCTTTTACTTCATAATAAAATTATGGTTATCCAGGAAAACTGGATGGCGAATCGGTCGTCCTCAGTTGGAGGAATAAGCAATGAGCAATGTTCTGTCTTTGATACGAGTAACCGAAAACAACCAAGACTTATCTGTTAAGCTAAAATCGCTTGATGCAGAATGCAGAAACTGCTCGCCCACCTCACCGTTAGAATGCATAACCCGCTGCCAAGTATACAAACTAAAAAATGAACTCAGAAAACTCCGCGAAACAATCAACAACCCCGACTACATGAAAGAGCTCTTTAATGTTCTTAAAAATAATACCCGACTCAATATTCTTCAAGCAATCGTAAACGGTCGATATTCAGTAAGCAAACTTCAAAGAGAACTTGAAAAAAATGGGCATAAACACAGCCAGGAAACCATCAGAGAAGAATACCTGCACCCCCTAATGGCAGTGGGCCTAGTTGCGGAAGCACGAGACGAGTATTACGCAACAGCATTCGGCAGCCGCTTAATTGAATTGCTAGGGTGCTTCCAAGAATTTGCTGAAAAGCTACCAGTCCGCTCAGAATGCTACGAAGAAACTCTCCTACAATCCCTCCTTCTGGGACCAAAAACTTTCGAAGACATTGAAGAACTCATCTTCCCAAAAATTGCTTCACGAACCCTCAAACGCTTACGCTCAACCGGCCTAATTCAAACACCCCAGCAAAGGGACTACATATTTTTCATAAAGACCAAAAGAGACCCAGAAAAGGAAGAATTCACCAACGTCGAAAAGAAAATTTACGAGGCAGTTGGCAATGACGGAATTTCAGTGGGGAAACTCGCGAAGAAAACAGGTTTTTCCAAGAGAGGAACCTATAAGGTTCTGCACCGTTTGAAGGGCAAAAAACTGGTGTTCATAAGAAGGCTACCAAAAACCTACGGTTTAACCTGCGAGGGCGAAATGTTAGCCACTGTACTGCAGGCGCTTCAGCAAATAGTTGGAGATACATGGAAGTCTTGTGAGCAAGTCACACAAGGTACCGAACACATGTTTAATGTAGGAGGTTACTCCACCGATGCACTCCTCCGCTAGGGCTGTCGACATAGTAAACGTGAGGATCACACACAAGACAGCGCGTGTTCCACTTTTGGAGGCGGTATCTTTCAAAGACAAAGCGGAGGCATACGCCGAGATGCGTTTGCTTGAGGGTGCACAGGAACTGGTGCTTATCCAAACATGCAATCGCATTGAACTTTATCTTGTAAGCGAAGATGGGTATAAAACAGTCAAATCCGCCGTAGAATACTTGTCGAGCCGCGCATCAGGTCACACTGAAGAGGCATTTGAAGCAATCGAGTATGCCGTTAACCTCGATGCGGTTAATCATTTGTTGCAGGTTGCTTCCGGGTTAGAATCTATGGTTATAGGCGAAGACCAGGTGATAAATCAAGTTTGGAACGCCTACCTTGAAGCTGAAAAAGCAAAGGCAGTAGGGCCTAATCTTAGTCTTCTGTTTAATCGGGCGGTAAATGCAGGTAGACGCGTAAGACTTGAAACAGGAATCAACAAAGGAGCTGTCTCCGTAGGTTCAGCGGCTGTGGAACTCGCTGAAAACCTGTTGGGAAGCCTAAACGACAAAAAAATACTGATTATGGGCGCAGGCGAAACTGGCACCCTAGTCGCCAAAGCTATGGCTAGACGTTGCCTAAACCCAATATTCATCGCAAACAGAACCTACGAACGTGCTTTCCGGCTGGCTGAAGAACTTGGCGGTCAAGCTGTCACGTTTGACAAGTTGGGACAAGTGCTCGTTAACGCAGACGTAGTGTTCTGCTCAACTTCTGCCCCACACTATCTACTGACAAAAGATCTGATTTCATGGCTTAACGCGGCAAGGCAAAACAAAAATGACCTTCTAATAATCGACATTTCCAACCCGCGCAATGTTGAAGAAACCATCAAGGAGCTGCCGCATGTGAAACTCTATAACATTGACGATTTAACGTTGATTGCTGAACAGAACAAACAGGAACGCCAGAAAAGTGTGCAGGAAGCCTTCAAAATAGTTGAAGAGGAAGTTTTTGTACTTAACCGCGCACTCAAAGCTGATTCCGTACGCGAAATCGTTTCTGATTTGCTCTCGCAGATTGAAAAGAGCCGTCAAAGAGAACTTTCCAAAGCCCTCGGCATGATGGGTGAGCTGGATGAGCGGCAAAGAAAAATCATCAGCAACTTAACCAGCATCCTGCTGAAGCAGACGTTTCTGCCAGTTGTCGAAAACATTCGCCGAGCCGCCGAAAACAACGAGATTGAACTTGTAGAAGTTGCTACAAAGCTATTCGAAATCAAATAGAAATTGGAACAAAAAAGAAATTAAACGAAAAATGCAGATTAGTCCTCATGGGGCATGGTGCAGCAACTTTTCTCTGGCTGCGACTGCTCTA
Source organism: Candidatus Bathyarchaeota archaeon (assembly GCA_963695285.1). Taxonomy (GTDB): domain Archaea; phylum Thermoproteota; class Bathyarchaeia; order Bathyarchaeales; family Bathycorpusculaceae; genus Bathycorpusculum. The sequence goes on along the minus strand of OY968763.1, from coordinate 53,404 downwards.
ACGCAATAACAAAGCGTAAATAGATAAACCCGTATTTTCAGAGTGGATATGATTTTTTTTGTCTGGACCGATTGACATTATACGTTGCTTTCATAATGCATTTCGCAGGGATATTTCCCAGATTGATAGCTTAGTTCTAAATATTGCGCATAGCGGCGACGGGGACCTTTCTTCTATTTTGGACCGCCTTAATGTTATGGATGAACTTTTGGATTACCACGCTAGAGGTGAGGAAGCAGCGGTTTTTCCTGCTGTGGATAAAGTGGCTCCTCTTGTAGCCAGGGCTTACTTGATGGATCACCGTGAACTTGACGGAATGGTCGATAGTTTAGAAACAATCCGAAAAATGCCTGATCCCCTAACCGCATCTAGGGCCACAGCAACGTTAAGTTCATTTTTGCGGATTCACTTAAACAAAGAAGACGCTCATCTATACATGATTCTTAGGGAACGAACAACGGAAAACGAACAGGCAGCTATCGCCCAACTCATGTCACGAAGTGTGCCACCCGATAAATTTCCAACTATGATCCAGTGGCTATTCCCCTTACTTGACCTAGAAGACCAAGTTTTGGTTGCAAAAGGCTGGATGGGTTTGATGCCTGCGCAGGTTTTTGCTAATATTAAACCGTTAATAGGAAGGGCAGTTCCTGGAAACTGGGCAGAGCTGGGTCGCAGAATCCCAGAACTATCTGACAAATGAATTTTCTGAAAGTTGTAGTTTGTCTGTGGCGGGCGGGGAGGGATTTGAACCCTCGACCCCCAACTTAGGAGGCTGGTGCTCTATCCGTACTGAGCTACTCGCCCAAATCCGAGTTCAGCACCTCAGTAAGTTGGTTGGGTGTAATAACTGTAACGTTCAAGTTAGCAAGCAAATCAGAGTATTTTTTCTAAATAATGGTCGGTTGCTAAGATGTTTTTAATTGGTGAATCTGCATATTGTTAGCCATTACCAGAAGGTGGAAATGAAGTTGAATCAATTCAAACAAGTTTTTCTTATGGGACTTATTGTAGGTCTTATTATTGTAATTCTAGGCATTGCTTCCATAGTAAATTATTTAATCAATTTCTATAATGTTTCCACCTCTAGTTCTGCTGGTGGATACTTATTCGCGGGTATTGGTTGCATCTTTGTTGGTTCCATGTTTCTTTGGAAAAGTATTCCTGCTTTTATCCCAATTAAGCAGAAAACCACAAGTGCAATGAGTTGTTGTCCACATTGTGGAGCAATAATAAAGGAAGACGCAACCTTTTGCGAGAAATGTAATCGACAACTTTGATGAATTATAGGAATAGCCCTAATAACTAGTTTTGGAGTCTCAGAAATAGCATTAACTTGGGTGATTTTTCTGCCATTGACTTTTTCTATCAGCTTGGTGTGCAGCTAAGAATATAACTGAAAAAATAAAGACTATCAAAAAATATAGTGGTGTATAATCATCAACTGAACGATAGGTTAGTGGTCTTACAATAATGTATGCAATGGAAATTACAATTAATGATAAGAGAGTTATGCCTAATATGTCCAACCTTGGTTTCAGAGGCAACTGAGTTACCTAATGTCTACTAACCCTATTTTGTATTTAAGATATGCTCTAAATATACAAATCAGCTTAGACAGCTTTCAACCTCTAAGGACTAGTTTTGGAACACAAATCTACGTTAGATTATAAATATAATCTGAATGATTAATTGTTACTTTGAAGCAATTGTGGCATTCTTTACAATCGTAGACTTCAATAGTAAAGCTATAGTTTTTCAGTTCCCTTGAAGGTTTGTTTACTTCTTTTCCGCAACTAGGACAGTGAGCCATTGAGCGTCAATCTTTCTCTTTGGATGCACTACGCATATGAATGTTATGAACTCAGAATATGTAATAATACTGCTTTATTGCCTATCAATTTAGCGTAATTATGCATTATAAACAAATAAAATGGGTGAAAGCTGTGATGCTCTTCCATAGATGAGATTATTTGAAGGCGCTTTTTCTTATAAGGAGATAATGTAAACTCAACTATTAATCACAGGAACAATTAACAAAAATCAATACGAGTGCAAAACCAGAAAGCTCTTTTTACTCGCCCAAATTTCCCGTCCAGCAACTCAGTAAGATAATTGGGGGTTATAACTATAACGTTCTTGTTGGCGGCTGCTTTTGATTTTTTTGAGATAGCAAAGTGACGCCAAAGAATACTAATTTTAAATTAGCACTTTGCTGTGTTCAAATCCGACTGTTACGGCTTGTTTTAGCAGCACCGTTATTTCGGGCTTTAACTTGTCAAAGTTGCCTATTGAGATGTGGCGGACGTTTTCGCTCTTTTCGGCTACTCCTCTGGTTTTAAGTAGATTTGAGTCGAGGCTTGCACCCATGGCAAACTCTAAGTCCACGTGATCTTGGTAGTGGCTTATCCAAACAAAATCCTTCTCCTCCAGTTTGTAGACGATTTTACCGTTCTTGACTAACTCCATGGTCTCTGGAACAGTGCTCTTGATTAGTACACGGAGGTTTTGGATGGTTTCTTTTTGGGCTGGTGGGAGACTGCCTAAAATTTCATCTATTGTTCTTTGATTTACCATAAATAGCACCGTTAATAGAAGTTTGTTTTGGAGATTTTTATTGCTTGCGGAAACCTGAGAGGGGATAGACCTGTACTGGAACTTTTCAAGTCGTAAAAATTTAAAATCAAAAATAAGGGATAAACACAACTATTAAAATGCGAGAAAAAAATTGATTCGCCGGTTGAGTCTAAACCCCACAGCAAGCACCGCCTAGTCATTAGCACTTTTCAAGACGCCTCTTTGATGTTATCTCAGCGCATCTTGCAGTTTCTAAACGACCAATACTGCGTGTCACCGTGAAGCGTGTTCCTCAACCCGGCAAAATATACAGTCTTTCCATCGCATATATTGTTTTGTTGGCACATAAAGCTACCAACAGAAACAGGCAAATCGTTTTAACTTCTAAATTTGGCAGCCCGATTCGCAATCAACGTAGCAACTGCACCAGCAGCTACACCGCCATCTATGTTGACAACTGCTAACCCCAACGAGCAGGATTGAAGCATAGCCATCAAGCGCACTCAAACCTTTTTCGCCAAAACCGTAGCTGTTAGAAGTTGGAACCGCAATCACTGGAACATCAACTAACCCCGAAACCACAGATGCCAAAGCGCCTTCCCTGCCAGCCACAACCACGATAACATCAACATCATTTGACAGAGCCTCTTTTAATGGTTCAATCAACCTGTGAATTCCCGCAACCCCAACATCGTAGGTTGAGAAAACAGTGCAGCCCATCTGCTGCGCAATAACTTTTGCTTCTTCCGCAACAGGGATATCTGATGTTCCAGCGGTTAAAATTCCAATCTTTCCGCCAGTTGGTCTCACGACGAAGGTTTTCTCTTTAACCACAACCATTCTGGCTTTATCATTAATCTCCAATAAGGCATCCTTGGAAAAAGTCTCTTTAATTGCCTGAACCTGCTCCTTTGAGCATCGGCTAACAATAACTCTGCCGTTTTTAGCCAGCATTCGCTTGGATATTTCTGCGACATCACTTGCTGATTTGCCTTCGGCCAAAACAATCTCTGGGATTCCTTTCCTCAGTTCCCTGTTGCCGTCAAGCTTTGCGAAACACCCAATTTCATCCACAGCAAGCATCTTTAACAGTTTTTCAGCTTCAAGAGGCGAAATCTCTTTCTTAGCAACCTTGTCCAGAACCTCTCTTAACGAGTACATGACAGACAATACTTAAAAAAACCCTTAAATAATATATCTATTATGCTTGCTTGGAATAGACTATATTTTTGTGGTATACCATGACTGAATCTGAGAAAATTCTTCTGATTGATTGTCAAGCTTCAGGCGTTGCCGGAGACATGATTCTTGGTGCGTTAATTGACCTTGGAGCGAGTGTTGACAAAATTGTTTCTTCCATAAAATCATTGGAAAACCCAGCGTATGGCTACAAAAACATCAAAATAAAAATTAACCCAGTAATGAGAGGCGAATTCAAAGCAACACAAATTGACGTCACCGCTGAAGACACCAAAAAAAGGCGTGGCAGCGAGCTTGTGGATATAGTAGAAAAAGCTGCGGGCAACCTTGAGCTTTCCCTAAAAGCCAAGCAGTTTGCCTCCAAAGTCATCCGCACATTGATTGGCGCTGAAGCGGATTTGCACAAAACCTCGTTTGACGATACCCATTTGCATGAGGTAGCGTTGGTTGATACTGCCGCGGAAATTATTGGCTGCGCAGTGGCGTTGGAGGATTTAGGGTTGTTTGATTCAAAGATTTATTCAACTCCTGTGGCGGTTGGTGGAGGAACCTTCAAGTTTTCACACGGCATCGTTTCAAGTCCTGCGCCAGCCACATTAGCCATTCTTCAATCAAAGAATTTTCCTTTCCATGGTGGACCAATAGAAACTGAGCTTGCAACGCCGACGGGTGTTTCTATTTTAGTTAATTTGGTTGATGAAGTGACTCGTTTTTATCCAGCTATGGCTCCGTTGAAGATTGGTTATGGCGCGGGAACTAAAGAGTTTGCTGAGATGCCTGCTGTTTTACGACTTACAGTGGGAAAGCCCTTGGACAGTGGATTTGTGAAGGATGAGATTGCTGTTTTAGAAACCAACATCGACGATGCAACGGGCGAGGTCTTGGGGTACACCCTTGATAAACTGCTAAGTGAAGGCGCAAAAGACGTAAGCATAATTCCCATGTACACCAAAAAGAACAGGCCAGGACAAATAATCAAAGTAATAGCTGACCAAAAAGACGTTGCGCACCTTTCACAAGTACTGATCAACGAAACTGGAACGCTTGGCGTTAGGGTTTACTATTGCGAGAGGCATATTATAAACCGCGAATTGCACATGGTGGACCTGCAAGTGATGGGCAACAAGGAAACAATCAGGGTCAAAGTTGCCAAAAACCTCAAAGGAGAAATCATCCACATAAAACCCGAATTCGAGGACCTTAAAAAATTGGCTGAAAAAACCAAAAAACCTCTAAGAGAACTCTCAGAAATGGCAACTTCAAAAGCACGAGAAGTTTTAAAATAGGTAATTTACATGGAAGACCTAAACCACAAACTCGACAAACTCAAGCATTTCATTAAGGAAAAAGGAAAGGACGGCGTGGTTATTGCTTTTTCTGGAGGCGTGGACAGTTCCACTTTGGCGGCGGTTAGCTACGAGGTTTTGGGGGAGAGGGCTGTGGCTGTTATTGCTCAGTCTCCAACGTACACATCTGAGGAGCTACGGGACGCCAAAAAAATAGCCAAAGACATAGGCATCAAACTGTACATGGTAGAAACCAACGAGTTAGCAAACCCCGATTTCAACAAGAACCCCGAAAACCGCTGCTACTACTGCAAAAAAGAACTACTGCTAAGCCTAACTGACTTTGCGCATAAACTTGGGTTCAAAGCGGTTTTTGAAGGCACAAACTTCTCAGACTTAAAGGACCACAGACCAGGGTTCAAAGCAGTCCAAGAAGTCAAAGGCGTCTTTAGTCCTTGGATGGTCAACGGGTTTAGTAAGGATGAGATTCGTGCAGTATCTAAACAGATGGGGCTTAGTGTTCATGATAAGCCTGCGTTGGCGTGTTTAGCGTCTAGGATACCGTTTAACCAGAAGATTACAGCTGAGAAACTAGGCAGAATAGATAGGGCAGAGCAAGCGGTGAAAGCGGCAACTGGGGTTAAGCAGGTCAGAGTCAGAGACCACAACGGCTTGGCAAGAATAGAGGTTGCTAAAGCTGAAAGGGCTCTTTTCTGTAAGATGGAGGTTTTGGACAGGGTGGCTGAGGAGTTAAAAAATTTAGGTTTCAAATATGTTACCTTTGATTTGGAAGGTTACCAATCAGGCAGCATGCTCAAAACGTTGGATACAGCCAATTAGAGGATATCTATTGCTATAAATTAAATCTGTTGTTTTCTCTGCTCCATTCTCGGACGGCGTTTAAGCACTTAATAAAGATGGTTTTTGCTTCAATCTGTCTGTGTTTCTTTGCAGTATGCTGAGCGTTCCGGCTTTTCCCAAGCTTAGTTGTCTTTCTCCTTTGAAAATGTGTACTGATGCATGCTTGATTTGCACTGTGTCACCTACAGCGGGGAAGTTTGCCTGTTCTCCCCAAAGGCAAAGCTTGACGCTTCCAGTTTCATCTCCTATCAAAATATTGTTCAACATAACGCTGTTTCCATACTGCGTATGTATCAGTCGGGGTTTTTGGGTCTCCAAAACTTCTGCCTGCAAACTAATCTTTTTCATGCCATGCCGCAATTTGTCTATTGACATTAAGTCAGCTGCAAGTTTTCTTTTAGCTACTTGCTTGTGTATCTTGTCGGTATCTAACCAGCTTTCAAAACTTATGTCTTTTCTGAAGAGAAATTCTTTGGCGACTGGGAACTGTGCAATTACCTTGTTGGCTTTTGTGATTAGAAAGACCGGTTGACTATTTATGATGCCTCGGTATTCGACGGTTAGTTCTTCACAGGTGGATTTTCCCGTTTCTTTTGCTGAAACTAAAGTTTGGTAGAGTTCCGACAGGTAAACGTTATGTTTCACCGAAAAGAAAGCGAGATGCTCGATTATTTTTGGTTCTTTATGATTCAAATTGTTCTCTTCCACATTTTTTGCCAGAACTGTCTTGAGAAAAGCAAAGGAAACTTGACAGCGTAACATTTTTCTTAGAAGAATTCCGACAAACAATAGATTAGCAGTATGCAGTATATAGGGGTGACAACAAAAAGAAAAGTTCTCACCATGCTGTTTTAGGTTTACCAAACCCAAGTTCAGTTGATGAAGTTTTTGCGAGAAAACAGTTGCTGGGCCTGGTCTAAACCTCGTGGCAAACAACCGCACATACACACAAAACGAATACAAAAAACTTAAACAAGACAATGTTGACTGTATCGGTGCTGGTGCCGGGGTATCCGAGCCAGGTCTAAATAGGCGGCCAGATAACATGATTGCCTAAGATATGGAGGAGGACTTAAGATCCTCTGGCGCAGGCCTTCGTGGGTTCAAGTCCCACCCCCGGCACCACTATAAGTAAATTGCCTAGGGGTGTAGAAACCCTGTCTTTTCGGGTGATTGCTTGTTTGGTTTATTTTCGTTTTCAGAAAAAAGGATCGACTTCATGAATGTGACATACTTGTTCTTTACTCTATAATGTCAAAAGCAATTATAACTGGCAAAGCGTTTCCTATGTTTTGATCTGCAGGTTTAATCGAAGTTGTTACATAACGCTGAAGTATTCTATTGGCGCATACCAGTAGACAGTAATTGGTTTCTTACACTCGAGATTTTTACAAACGATTTCTTGCTTTTTCACTTCGCCATGCACGTTGCTAATTGGGGGTTCTTCAAAGGAGTATTCAAAACGCCAACTGTCAGGTGGTTTAGCTTCGAAATTGCAATTGCAGTAAGGGCATCTGAGGACAAGCTGAGTTTCAGCCATACCTTACACCCGAAATAAGTAATGTGACAACATCGGTAAAAACTTAGCGACAGAAAAGTCGTCGTTCACTAAGAATTTGAGTCATAATCTGGAATGCAGACAGGAAAAAAAGGTAGTGCGGGTGATATCTCCATGAGGATTGGGGTTCAAGTCCCACCCCCGGCACCACTTTAGGTTTTCCTTAGATGGAAAAAGGGTTTCTTCTGCCTCGTTTATGTGTCATGCTAAAAACCCACACTTCCCACTTTTGGGCAGAGGCGCTAAACTGAACCAAGTCTTCGGTTTTTTAGATCCAGCTTCTCTTCGTTTCCTGTATTGCGTCAAAATGAGGGTCGTCTGACAGAATGGTCGCTTGGTTGGCTATGGCTGTTGCAGCGATGATGCAGTCGCCCATAGGTATATTTCGGTATTTGCTTCTGAGCAGACCAGCTTGTTTGGCTATTTGCGAAGTTAGAGTTTGGATCTTCAGTCCGCTTTCAGTTAAATTTGCATAGCAGATTTCTGCTTCTTCTTTTCCGATTTTTTCGCAAATCGTTTGAATAGTTTCGCTGATAACGATTGTCGGTAGTATGCCTTCTTTGCGCTGGATGAGGTCTTTTAGTTTTTTTGTGGCTTTTTGTTTAGTTTCAGTTTTGTCTGAATAGAAATATTCCATGATGAATCGGCTGTCAAGCACCATTTTCAAGCTTTAATATTCCTCTCTAAGCATGTCTATGTGTTTCTTCATTTCTTCTGGCTTTGCATATTTTGAGTAGATGCCTGCGCATTCTTCCAGTTTTCTGATTGGCGTAAAAATAACTTGACCATGCTCGGTTGCTTCGACTAAAAGTTTGTCTCCTTCCTTTATCACCAGTTTTTGCCTAACTTCTACTGGTATGGTTGTTTGACCTTTTCGGGTAACCTTTACAACGCTGGTCATGTTTAATCTCAATACGCATAAAGGTCAGTACTACCCTAAAAGTTTTATCCTAATTCAATTGCGAAAATACTACTTAACTTAAAGTCAGTGGTTCCAGAAAAATTTGATTGCCTAAGATATGGAGGAGGACTTAAGATCCTCTGGCGCAGGCCTTCGTGGGTTCAAGTCCCACCCCCGGCACCACTTGCTTTTTATTTAGTAGATATTGAAGCTCCGTTCAATTTAATAGAGGGTGGAGTTCAATCACAATTTTAGCGAAATACGTTTTATGATTGGTTTTTGTTTCGGTTAAGCTAATAGAAACTTAGGGCTTGAGGGTGATGCATTCAAAAGAAAAAGAAGGAAGAAACAATAGCGAAGACGGTTGCCTATTGCTTTTTGTGTTCTTTGAGAACAGTCATTGGTGACGTGCTAGTATCGGCGATGCCGGGAATGGCTCGTAAGATCTCGCCGATGAAGTGAAGGCTATTTTCGTTGCTGTCGGCTTTGAAGAAAATTACGAAATCCCAGTATCCGTACAAGCTCCATGAAGACTCGATTATTACTCCTTTCATTGGCTCGGTCGGCATCCTTTGGAACGCTTCCCAGAATTCGCCGCCTCTTCCTGAAATCGTTTTGATTAAAACTTGATATTTCATCATGTTTTTTTCCAATTAAAACACCATTCTTACTTACTTTTGTTTAAAGGTGCCTTTAAGACTCTGTGACTACATAACAACAACCACAACCACTCAACCGCTCCAATGCCAACTTTAACTCCATCCAAAGAACCTTCGCAAGCCACGGCGAGTGAAATCTCCTATGGTGAAGGAGTTCAAGTCCCACCCCTGCACCACTTTTGGCTTTTAATTAGTTGGTGCGGCTGGGTCTGGTTTTCTCTGCAGGAATGTGTTCACTGCATCTATTAGGGCTTCACAAGCAAACCATCGCTCCTCCAAAGAACCATCTTCCTCCAAATCTTCGACTCTTTTTTGGAAAATTTTTAGTTGCTCCATCACTGGCTCCCGTTTTCTTTCGTACTCACTTCGGAGGTTCTTTTGCTGGGCATTGAAATCCAACATTACTAATTCAAGTTCTCTTTGCTTATCACTTAATTCCTCCGCTATCGCTATTTCTCTTTGTTCCCTATCCTTCCTGGAAATTCCTTGGAAGAAGCCGGTTTTCATCCGAATCACCCTGTCCTGCTCTTTTTTCAGGCGATCTATGGTGCTATTTAGTCGCTTGACTTCGCTGTTTTCTCGACCTTTAAGCGTAGTTGCTTTAGAGACATATTCGGTGTTTATTTGTTCAAAGCGGCTTCTGGAGTCTGTTAGATTTCTTATTTCTTGATTGAGTGAAGCCTCCCTGTGACGTCTATTTTCAAGTTGCAGTTTAACACTTGCGAGTGCTTGGGAACGCTCCCTTGCAAATTGATCATCTACGCTCATGTTAGGGTATGACTCAAACTCGCTGAGAACAGCCGCTATGTTGGTGAGCCAGCGGTCGAAATGTTCGCTGAACGGGGAAGAACCAAACTTCTGGATGCCCAGAGTATGCAGTCGCTTAAGGGTTACTTCTGAAACCTCCCTTTCCGTTAAAGTAGGCTTCTCTTCTAGTATCGGTTTACCAATACCTCTACGAATGCGTTTTCTATCCTTTCTTTTTTCGCGAAGAGGCTTTTTGTATCTGTGAATTGCCCCTTTAGGCGACTTTATAGGAGGCTGATATCCCATAAACAAAACGTATCATTATTGAAGTATTTAGTTGTGCCTAATTGCCTCTCAATCTATCTTTCGGCGGAAAAGTTTGTTTCCTTTAAAGTCCTAGCCGCCCGGTCAAACCGTAAACATAATAAGCTTATCTTGAAAAAGAAGAAGCAGTGAAAAGATTATGCCACAATTTACAGTTAACCCAAGCCGAATTGACCCATACAAGAAATTTAAATTCAGAGTCAAGTGGGATGGTAAGGTCGTTGCCGGCGTCTCCAAGATGAGTCCGCTCAAACGAACCACAGACGTCATCACATATCGAGAGGGAGGCGAAGCAAACGTCGAGCATAAATCTCCAGGCAAAACCCATTATGCCCCTATTGTTTTGGAGCGGGGCGTGACACATGATCTTGAGTTTGAGGCTTGGGCGAATTTGGTGTTTAACAAGGGCAGCGGTTCGATGTCTCTTAAGAGCTTCCGCAAAGATATAATCATTGAATTACTCAACGAGGCGGGAGTTTTGGTGATAGCTTACAGGGTTTATCGGTGCTGGGTCTCAGAGTATGTTGCCTTGCCTGATTTGGATGCGGGACAAAACGCAGTTGCCATACAAAGCATAACCATTGAGCATGAGGGCTGGGAAAGAGACACCGGAGTGGCTGAACCCCAAGAAACTTAGGCGCCAGGTAGGACCAAATACTTGCCAAGCCAACCCAGCATCAACAGAGGAACCCTAATCCTGCTTGCGCCAAACGCCGCAGATGCATCTGGTTCCTCGAAAAACGTCTTTTTTGTTTTTCAGTATAACCCAGAGAAACTTCTCCATACCTTCAGTCAAGGCTTGCCTTCCGCGTTAGGTTCGAATACTGCAGACCAGCAAGGTCCTGCCGCTGAGTTTTTCAGCTTAACATTTGAACTTGACAGTGTGGATGTTGAGTCGTCCTCTCAAAACCAGAGTTCAGCGGATTCCGGTCTCCACCCAGCTTTAGCTATGCTGGAGCTGATGATGCAGCCGCAGGTTGTAGGCAACCAAACGTCTATTCCATTTGTGGTATTCAAGTGGGGCGCAAAACGGTCAGTGGTAGTTCGCTTGGTTAGCATGAGTGTTGAAGAAAAATCTTTTGACCTTACCTTAAACCCGACGAGGGCAACCGTTAGCTTAACCTTAAGGGTGCTTGACGCCGCAGAAATCAAAAATAATCCGGGAGCTCGCAGCGTCTGTTTGAATCATCAGAACATGCGGGCAACTATGGTTGATGCGTATAAGTTACAAACAGGGCAAGCTAATCCCATGGCTGTCAGCGATAAGTCAAGTGTTTCGGGTTCGTCAGCAGCTGCTGGATTGAGCGTTCAGAGTAAAAAGAGAAGTGCGTAGTTCTAACCATCCACCACTTTTTCAATTGATTTTAGTTGATGAAGCTATTTTTGTTTTAGAGATTAATATGCAATTTTTAATACTATTTCATTTTTCCTATTTATTCATCAATTGAAGACACCTGTCAGTGTTGGATTGTTTGTTTTTTCAATAAAATTCTGTCCGTTTGTTAATCTATCTGCCTATTGGTTTTCTGCCGATTTAGCGCCAAAAAGCTTTTTTAGATGGTTGTAGTGCCCGATAAAGACTTAACATGATAAACCGACTCAGCACACTAAACCAAAATGTTTGGTTAGCCAGTTTAGTCGGCGACATTCCGGTGCTCTGGAAAACGGGGCCTCCCATAAACTCTGCAAAGTAGAGGCCCAGACATGTTTGAGTTTCTGTTTCCTATAGGGTTACTCTCGTTTTTTCTTGCCATAATCTTGCCCCTCATAGGCCAAAAAATTCCCAACAGCAAGGCACCAAGACAAGCATCCCTCATCTTCACCAGCGTCGCCAGCGTTGCAATCTTGGCTTTTGCGCTGGAAATTGTCCTCTCAAACAAAAGTTTCTCCCTTTTTGCCTACCAGATAACGCCGTCATTCCAGTTTTCCTTTCTCGTAGATAGGTTAGCAGCGTTTTTCCTTGCACTCGTCGCAATAGTTTCGGTGGCGGTTGCCATCTACTCGGTGCAGTACGTTGAGCACATTGAGCATGAGAGCAGAAAGAACCTGATTGTCTCGTTCATGAACATCTTCATCGTGTCCATGGTGCTTGTGGTTGCATCGTTTTCGATGTTCTCTTTCCTGTTTTTCTGGGAAATCATGGCGCTCTCCTCATTTCTCCTTGTTATGGTGGAGTTTGAGCAGAAAGAAACCCAGAAAGCAGGCATATTCTACTTCGTAATGACCCATCTGAGCACCCTTTTCCTCCTCTTCGCGTTCCTCTTCATCTACACCGTCACCGGCACTTTTGATATGGCGCAGATACGGGCAGATCCACTGATTACTTCGGTTGCTTTCGTCTTTTTATTCTTGGGTTTTGGCATAAAGGCAGGCATAATTCCATTCCACAAGTGGCTCCCATACGCGCATCCGGCAAGTCCCTCAAACATTTCTGCGCTCATGTCAGGAGTTATGATCAAAGTCGCCATCTATGGTTTAGTCCGTTTCGTTTTGCTCCTTCCTATGCAAACGTGGTGGGGCATCCTGATCCTCGTTGCGGGAACAACCTCCGCGGTGCTTGGAGTAATCTACGCTCTAAAAGAACATGACATCAAACGTTTACTCGCTTACCACAGCATTGAAAACATCGGCATCATCCTAATCGGCGTCGGACTCTACGTTATCTTCTCGCTATCAGGGCTTGAAGCTATAGCTTTTCTTGCACTAGCAGGCGCCCTCTTCCACACCCTAAACCACGCCATCTTCAAAAGTCTCCTCTTTATGACCTCAGGCAGCATTGTCAACGCTACAGGAACACGCAACATCGAAGAAATGGGCGGCTTAATCAAACGCATGCCCAAAACCGCTCTGCTCTTCCTAATTGGGGCAGTTTCGATTTCGGCGTTGCCGCCCTTCAACGGCTTCGTGAGCGAACTCATGATTTTCCAAGCCTTCTTCCAATCCGCAGCCTTAGCCAACCCATTTCTCGAGTTAATTTTGATTGCGTCGTTGGCGGTGTTTGCCCTCACAAGCGCCCTTGCTGCGGCATGCTTCGTGAAGGCGTTCGGCATAACTTTCCTGGCGCTGCCACGCTCCGATGAAGCTAAAGAGGCTAAGGAATCACCCAAACTCATGATTATCGGACCAGCCATACTTGCCGCCTTATGTATTGCACTTGGAATTTTCTCTTTGCAGATTTTCGGCATCTTAGGGTTTTCGTTCCCGCTTCCCAACATGCTCTTTATCGGCGCAATCCTTGCAGGGTTCTATGTGTTCACTTATGCAGCGCTACGTGAATTTGCTAGCAGGCGGGAAAGAATTGCTGAGACATGGGGCTGTGGGTTCCCAACTCAAACCTCAAAGATGGAGTATACAGCTTCAGGCTTCTCAGAGCCAATCGTTACTATACTCAAATCGATTTTCCGAACCCAAAAAAAATCCGAACGCAACTACTACGACGACAAAAACGTCATTTTCAAGGATGGCAAAGCAGAAATTCACCTTGTCAAATTCTTCGAGGAACGCCTGTATCTTCCAGTCGCTAACTTTGTTCGGAAAGTATCGCTAAAAGTTAATAATATTCAGCGGGGCGACGTTGACTTGCATGTCGCTTTTGCATTCGTAACCGTAGTTGTGTTTCTACTGATAATTTGGTGGTTTGCATGAACTACATCCTACTAACCGTATACGGCATCCTAAACATGCTATTTGTCCTGCTGATTTCTCCCCTGTTCATTAGTCTAATAAAAATAGTGAAAGCACATGCGCAGAAAAGACGTGGACCACCTATTCTGCAGACATACCGCAACTTGGCCAAACTGCTCAAAAAAGAGACCATTTATTCCGCGAACTCGTCGTGGATTATGAGGGCTACACCAATTGTAAACGTGGCGGCGGTTTTGGTGGCGAGCCTTTTTGTGCCCATGCTGATTTTGCCGCAGCCTAACGATTTAGTAGGAAACATAATTCTGTTCCTTTATCTGCTTGCGATGGCGAAGTTTTTCATGGCGCTTTCCGGGCTTGACGCTGGCAGCACGTTTGGGGGCATGGGCAGCAGCCGAGAAATGGCAATATCCGCATTAATTGAACCCGTCATCATAGTGGTGTTCGCTGCTCTCGCGTTCGCTTTCAAAACAATAAATTTGCCCGACATGTTCAGGGGCGCCTTGGCTTCAAATGTGCTTTTGAACCCAGTTCTAGTTCTCATATCTGCGTCGATATTCATCGTTATTATTGTGGAGTCCGCCAGAGTTCCCGTGGACAACCCAGAAACCCACCTGGAATTAACCATGGTTCATGAAGCAATGATTCTTGAGCAGTCAGGAAAGAACCTTGCCATGATGGAGATGTCTAGCGCAATGAAACAGCTACTGCTCATGGGTGTACTCATCAACATACTTGTTCCATGGGGGTTAACATCAGACTTCACTGCTCCAGCAATCCTGATTTCGCTTGGCGCATTTATTCTCAAAGCAGTTGTACTCGCCGTCATCATTGGGTTGTTTGAGTCATCCTGCGCCAAATCCCGCCTCTTCCGCCTGCCAGGACTGTTTGCGATTGCACTTTTCCTCTCCATTGTAACTTTGATTATTGAGGTGTTTGCATGATAATCGCTTCAGTCGGAAACTTGGCGCAGATCCTCATCGTTCTGATATTAGCTACGGCAGCCATAATTATCATGAAACGCGACATTCGTTCTCTCATAAAGACGTACGCTTTCCAATCCTTGCTCTTGGCTGTGATGGCGCTACTGCTTTTTGCGGCTACAGGAATCTTGACCCTGCTTTACCTTGCCGTTATTATTCTGGTAAGCAAAGTGTGGATTATTCCTCATTTCATGAGGCTCGTACAGAAAAGGCTTAACATACAAAGAGATGTCCAGTTCCATTTCCTTTCTCCAATAACTTCGTTGCTGGCTAGCATAGTGATTATTCTGTTTGTGTACCTTTCGTTCTCCAGTCTCCTCTCAGAGTTGAACCGTTTCAACTCAAGTCTCTTCTTTTTAGGCGCCACAGTCGGCATGTCAATTGTGTTCATGGGCATGATTGTAATATTCACGCGAAAACAAACAATCACAAACATCGTGGGCTACTTAACAATGGAAAACGGCGTGGTCCTTTTCAGTCTTTTCTTAACAGAGCTTCCTCTGCTGATTGAGGTTCTCATCATCGTGGATTTAATTATGCTAACGTTGATTGCCACCATATTGGCTTTCGGAATTGACTCAACAATCGAGGAATTCCACGCAAGACTCAACCCCTTCTATCATCCCGCAAAAGATGCGGCTCAGAAGCAAGTGGAGAATATTGAACAATGATTCTGACACTAAACATTCTGTTAGCTCTTTATGCTCTTGTCGGGGTTGCGGTTTTGTTGCTGACGATAATATCCAAGTCACACAGGACCATGAACATCCTCTCAATAGCACTCCCCGCAACATATGTCATTCTCACACTCTATGTGCTCACATACGCGGCAATTCCAGCTTACTCTTTAGGCGGCAACTACTTCCTAATCGACCACCTCAGCCTCTACGAAATCCTAATCTCCGCCTTCCTGTTCCTGCTTGCTGCCCTGTACTCCCATGGGTATATTGAAGGCTCCATAAACATGCATGAGATGGCCCGCGGCAACCTCAAACTCTTCTACGTTGCATTTAATCTGCTGCTTATTGCGATAACCTACGCGTTCTTCGCGGACAACCTTGCCCTCTTCTGGATACTCGCCGAGGTTACAACCGCGTTCTCAGCAGTCCTCATCGTTATACTCAACGCGCCCAAGAACATCGGTGCCACACTAAAGTACGTCTTCATAACCTCCACCTGCATGCTTTTCTCCTTCATTGGCTTAATCCTCATCTTCACCCTAACCGAAAACAACCTTGGGGCAGGCACCCTCAACTGGAGCACGCTCATGTCCATCGCAAGCACCCTCTCCCCAGCAATAATGTTTGCGGCATTCATCTTCACGTTCGTGGGGTTCGCGGCAAAATCAGGCGTCGTGCCATTCCACGCTTGGCTTCCCAGCGCGCACTCGAAGGCTCCTGCGCCAGTCAGCGCAATTCTGTCGGGTTGTGTTACAAGTGTGGGAATCTACGGTATAATCAGGGTTTACGCCATTGCTTCCCAAACTTCTGAGTTGCCAAAAATTTCGTGGTTCCTAATCGGTTTTGGCGTGTTAAGCATGGTTGTGGCAGCGTTAACGATGCTTAACCAAGTAAACCTCAAGAAACTTATTGGTTATTCCACCGTGGAAAACATGGGTTTCCTCCTCGTCGGGTTAGGCTTAGGAACGCAAGTGGCGATTTTCTGGACGCTCTTCTACACTTTGGCTCACGCTTTCACCAAGGCTTCCCTGTTTTTATCCGCAGGCATCCTCCACCACCAGTATAAAAGTGTCCGAATGGAGCACATAAAGAACGTCTTCAAATTCCAACCCTTCGCTGCATGGAGCTTAATTTTCGGCGCAATAGCCATAATAGGTATGCCGATGTCGGCGATTTTTCTGCCCAAACTCTCAATTCTTCTGCAATCAGCAGAGTTATCGCCATTTTTGCTTTTGGGTTTGCTCATCGTTTTTCTTTTTGTAGCTGGCGCCTTTGGAATTTTCCTGATTAAGTTGCTGTCCAGAAGAGAAGAAGATGCTCCGGGAGTGAAGCGTTATGAGGCTTCGTTGGGCATGAAAATCCCAATAGTAGTTCTCTTAATCTCGGTTTTTGCTCTCGGCGTATTCTTACCGCAGCAACTGACTGATTTGCTCAAAAACATCGTGTCTGAACTGGGAATTAGGTGACATAAATGAATCTGAATGAAGTACTCGAAATCATATCTGGGCAAAAACTCACCTTAACTGAAGGCTTGAACAACGAGCTTTACTTGCCCCTCAACGAATCCGACTTGCAAAAAGCCATAACAGTTATGGATGAAAACAGCTTTGAACTCATCAGTTTATTCTGCGTTGAAGATTTTGCCCAAAAAGGATTCACCCTCTTCTATGCCTTCGAAATACCAGGTTTCGAGCAAATTCTCTTGCTGCAATCTGCCTTAAGCGGTAAACAAGCAGTTTCTATTGCCAAAATGTTTCCTTCAGCATGCTGGTACGAACGAGAAATCACCGATGGCTTCGGAATAGAATTCCAAGGCGCCTTCGACACAAGAAGGCTATTCTTACACGAGACTTACCCCTCTGATTTTCATCCGCTCTTGAAATCCTTCAAAAATGGCAAAATAGAAACCGCAATGCCCCAGAGCCAACACGAATATGTCTTCAAACAAGTCGAAGGCGAAGGAGTTTACCAGATTCCAGTTGGACCTGTCCATGCGGGAATCATAGAGCCTGGGCACTTCAGGTTCAGCGTCATAGGCGAGACCATTTTTAATTTGGAAGTAAGGCTTTTCTACAAGCACAGAGGCTTAGAAAAACTTGCGGAAGGTATGAAACCTCAAGAATGCGTCCGAATCGCCGAAAGCATAAGTGGAGATGAAACCGTCGCTAACTCTGTAGCTTTCTGCAACGCGGTAGAGAAAATCTGCGGCTTGTCTGTGCCAAAACGGGCTCTGCAGTTAAGAACCCTCTTGTTGGAGCTTGAACGCATCTACTCTCATCTGGGCGATTTGGCAGGTATGTGCGTGGACGTTGCCTACCCTGTTGGGGCAAGCCCTTTCTTCATACTTAGAGAAGAAATCTTTAGGCAAAATGACGCATTAACCAGCTCCAGATTCCTTAAGGGCACAGTAACTGTGGGCGGGTTAACCAAGGATGTTCCAGAGGGCGCCCTCCAAAGCCTCTCAATCTATCTTCAGTCTTTTCTAGAAAGGCTCGATGCCGCCACAGGAATAGACAGCACCTACTTCTCAGTAATTGACAGGTTCGAAACCACAGGCAAAGTCAAAACGGAAATTCTTTCACCACTCCACATTACAGGACCTGTTGCAAGGGCTTCTGGAAAAATGACTGACACCCGAATAAACCATCCATATGGATTATACCGGGAACTGAACCTGAAAGGTAGAACGCAGCAGAACGGCGATGTTCTTGCCCGATTCAACCTTAAAGCCCAAGAAGTGCAAGACTCAGTCAAAATTATCCAGCACTTAATCAGTGCATTGGCTGGCGGCGAAGTTTCGGCTCCAAGTCAAATCAAGGATGGATGCGCCCTATCACTGGTGGAGTCGCCGCGGGGACAGAACGTTCATTGGGTCCAAATCAAAAACGGCTTAGTATACCGGTTTAAAGTTCGGACTGCTTCTTTCTGCAATTGGCAAGCCATGGAACACGCGGTACTTGGAAACATCGTTCCAGACTTCCCCTTAATCAACAAAAGCATGAACCTGTCTTATGCAGGAACGGACATGTGAGAATATGGCAAAAGCAATATCAAACGCTTTCAAAAAACCAGCAACCGACATCTTCCAATTTAAAGATGAAGAACTCGAAGCAATCGGCGTGCAGCTAAAGGAAAAAGTCGACAAAATTTTCGGCAGAAGCTTAGCTATTCGCGAATTAGACGCAGGAAGCGACAACTCCACCGAAATAGAACTCAACAACCTCTCAACCCCATACTACGACGTTGAACGCTTCGGCATATCATTCGTTGCTTCCCCCCGACACGCCGACGTCATCATTGTTACAGGCGCCATAACACGCAACATGGAGATTGCCGCAAAAAAAACCTACGACGCAATGCCGGCCCCAAAATTCGTGGTAGCAATAGGTGACGATGCCTGCGGATGCGGAATCCTCAACAACTCCTACGCGGTTTTGGGCGGCGCAGACAAAATTTTCAAAGTTGACCTCAAAATTCCTGGCAACCCGCCTTCTCCCCGAGAAATCCTCAAAGGCATGCTTGCACTCGTAAAAGCAATTGAAAAAGGACAAGAAAATTAGCCTTCAAGGGCTTTTTTCTGAGCAATTTAATTTTTCGAGTTTTCGGTTTGTTGTTTGCTAAGCTTTAAATCAGGCATGTAACTGCTTAGTTGGTTGGTGAGGAGAGCCTGTGAAACGGTTGAAAAGCCCCTCTCCCTTTCAATTGGGGTTTTTTCAATCGCGAAGTAGGAACAGACTCACCATTTCAACTTTTTGAAACTTTTTTATTGCGGTGGTTTATCTTCATTTTTTACCCGGAACCGTGGCCAGAAGAATGCGCTTGCAAATATGACTATGAATGATATGAAGATGAGTAGAAACAGGGTGTCGTAGGCTTGCCCTACAGTGGTTTTCCATAGGAAGCATTGAAAGTAATCATTGGCGTAGGCGCCGGGACCCTGCCAACTCCACCCTTGCCCAGTGGGACTAGATTGCCACCATACAGGCCCTGAAACGATGAGGTCCAGTTGCCAGAGGCTAAAGAAAAGTAACCCCATTGCAACCATAATGCCCGCAATATTAAGAACCGCACGTGTGGCAACCAGATTTCTCCAAGCACTCTTGAAGCGTTCAGGAAAATCTTCCTGCTTTTTTAACTCACATTCTCTCAAATCCATATTGGGCGTTTTAGCCAGTGTGCCATTTCGTTTTCTACTCAACAAGTCCATTGCAGAAATTCTTGCTGTCTCAAAAATGCCATAAACCAAAACGCCTGTGCCCCCCAACAGCATTCCAAAGCCGGTAAAATTCATAAGCGAACTTTTCTCGTAGGAACCCGCTAATAAAGAACCAATAATGACTAGCATCGAACCCATACCAATTGCCCAAATGCTCCCAAACATAATGCGCGGTTGATCCTCACATGGACGCCTATTTAGGTACCAGCCATTTTTCAAAATTTCAGCAACCGCTCCAGAGATACCTATACTTAAAATGGCTATTCCTGTAAGGAGCAATCCAAAACCTGTGTAATTCATCAGTGTTTCTTTTGCGTAAGAGCGGCTCATTGTAGAACCGATAATAGTTAACGCGGTTCCGATGCCCATGGATAGTATGCTGGAAAACAGCAACCTTGGTCTATCAACTTTAAAGCTGAATGGTGCTTCATCCTGATTTATTCTGGTTTGAAGCGTTGCAAGCATTGTCCCGAAAAAGCCTAGGACAAAAACACATATTCCAGTAAGCAGCATTCCGAATCCTGAATCGTTTATGATTGTGGCTTTTTCATAAGCGCTAGCCAGTATGGATCCTGTGGCCGCCAAAGCTGCACCTATGCCGATTGACCATATGCTAAGAAAGAGCATCTTCGGTTTGTTACCGCTAACGTTTGCCGGCATTTCTTGGCTTAACCGCATTTTTAACAGTTGTGGCTGCCGTAGCAAATACACTTAGAATGCTGATGGCAACTCCTGCGAGCAGCATACCAAAGCCCGCGTAGTTTGTTATAGTTTCTTTTGCGTAGGAACTGCTTATTATGGAGCCGATGACGGCTAAAATTAAACCAATAGCGATTACCTTTATGTTGCGTGAAAGGGATTCTTGATGTGTATCCTCAGTTTTTCCAGCCGTTTCCATTCCTTCAAATATGCCTGTTTTGCTCGGGCGCCAACCAAGCCTGTTGAAGTATACTGTTATGTTTCTTTACATTTAATATTTGAAGTTTGGTATACAAGATGGCGTAACGGCAATTGTGCACTGAAGACCAATTAAAGCTCTGATCTCTTTACGGACCGAAAAAAAAGCCGTTATCCTCGGTTGCCGTAGCTTTTGTTCATGCAGTCCTGACAATAATTACGTTTAAACCTCTTTATTCGCTTAGGCTGAAAGAGTTTTCCGCATGAACTACACTTTATCTGGTTCACTGTTTTAGGGTCAAGCAGTTTGAGTCTACGTTCGATTTCGATTTTAACATCCAAGTCGTTTTCACTAACTAAAGCATGCGTCAGCAGAGTTTTCGCTTGCTCTTCACATTGGTCACCAAACATCTTGGAAAAAACATTGTTCTTTTTCTGGTCAACACTAATTTGAGAAGGCAGCATACAAATAAAATTTGAAGGATAACTTTTTGATTTGTCTGAGTCGACAACGGCAAAGCGGTAGTGCCTGCCCACATAGTTGCCTTCAAGGTTATCTTGAGTAAATATCTGTAACTTGAATTTCATAACGAACCCACGTGTATAAAAAGACCTACCCAGCTAATATCTGTAGTTATTAAGAGACCCGATTTTCACCATAAAAAATACTTATATCTAACAAAACTTCGATTAGAGCAACCAGAAAATGGCAAAATCAAGGGAGTGCGGTGTATTGGGGCGTAAATTATCTTTAGTGCTCAAAATTTTGGTGTTAATTTTAGGGGTGGTTACTGTAATTATGGGGTTAAACGAGGCAACAAAGGATGTTCTGGACCCGATTGGTTCAAACTACTGGCTTGCATACAGCGCCGTCCTTTCGGGAATTGCATTAATTGCGGTCATCTTGAGTTTATCTAAACACCCCAAGAAATAGTAGTCATTTTCCACGCGATTTTTGTGCACCCGTAAAGTCAGCAAAGAGTTCCTTGTAATCAAATGCGGCGACCAGTTCTTTGAAGTTAACAACCATTAGCGAAATTAAAGTGAAGAATGGTATAAGCGAGTAATAATAGAGCGGCGTCGTGATGCCTGAGCCAAAAACCATGCTCAGGAAGCCAGAGCCCATACCTGGGTAAAGAAGCATCACGTTTGATAACGCTAACGCGGCTGACTGCGCTTGCTGTTGCAGCTTTGAGGTTTTTGCGGTTGTACATGACAAAGAGAGGAATCGCCAGCAACCCGAATCTCACATCAAAAAATCCTAAAGCCAAAGCAATTCCTGACAAGACTGGTCTGTTTTTGCTTCCAAAATAAAGGCTGAGGAGAAGAATGAATGTAAGAAACACTTTGGTTTGTCCCTCGCCCCATTGCCAATAGTAACCTAGGGATAAGCCTCCATTCGGGGATGGGAACGGAAGCAGCAACGCAATAACCATCATAGCAAAGCCTACTGCAAGATGCTTATTTTCCAAGAGCTTATAGAGAATATATGCTATCGCGGGAAGAAGCATAAACTGGATAATGTCAAAAGCTAACAATGCATGCTGGTAATCTAGCGACAACAAAGGCGAAGCAACTATCAGAAAAGAAGGCAGGTACTTGTAGGCTTCAGGATGCGGCAAAGTGACTGGCTCAGCTCCCCCTAAAGCGCCAAAATGGTAAATTTGCGATGGATTGTGCCAGAGTCTCCAAGCGCCCACGTAGTATGCTGAGAAATCTTTCGCTAATATGCTGCCTGAAGTGTTGATGCCTGGGCTAGGTGTGTAGGTTTCTGGATATGCAACTATGAAGGTGTAAAGATTTAGAGCGATGAGCACGGCGACTGCGATAATGAAAATGGTTTTGGTTTGGCTGGGTTTGGAGGTCATTTTTTCTCAGCGATGAGCGTGTTTATGGTTTTAATTCATTGTGTTGAGAAATTTATACTTGGTTGTTGACGGGGTATTTGCTTCCTATTAATCGGATTTAATATACTGTATTACAAATGTAATACGCATGAAAATGCTTTTATTCAAATCCCACCTTGAAGCCCTCAAATGCCAAACAAAAAGGATTGACAATGGAATGATGCCTCAACAAAGTAAAGCTAAACAAGTTGCAATAACCGCTATGGTAGCCGCAATTTACGCCATATTATTTTATGGATCAGCGCCAGGCATGTTGCCAGGATTCACACTTATTTATCTTCCAGTCATTTTGTTGGGCGTTTTTCCTATATGGTTTGGTTGGAGTGGACTTGCAGGTTGTATGATTGGTGCTTTTATTGGCGGGGTGTACGTTGAGCAAGTTCCTCCTTATGCTGCGTGGGTAGAATCAGTTACTGCGTTAATTATCTTCGGCCTAAATTGGCTTCTTATCCCTAGAAATGCTGTAGGTGGTAAGTCAAAAAGAAACCTTATCCTCCTCGTAGCTGTTTATGCCATTACTCTATTCATTGGAACTGCCTACATCCTTTGGCAATACACCTACCTCTTCAACATAGGAATATTAGCCTTCAGCATTATAGGCGGCTTCTCTTTTGGCATTGTTCTTGCCGCAACCTTTGGGCTCAACTTTGCCATTCAACTTGCGGTGTGCCCAGCTTTGCTAAGAACCGTCACACCTAGGCTGAAAGGCTGGGGAGTGTATTCAGGTAACTTTGCTGAGTGGCGAAGTCGTAGCCGAACTGCAAAACCCACATAAACCCTCTTTTAATCTTCCTTTTTCATCATCATAGAAAATACTTTTAAGTTATCGGTCACCTAAGGCAACCTGAGCGGCTGAACATGAAAATCAGAATCATCAAATTAACCCCCGAATCCCTCGCCGGATTGCTGCAGGGCAAATCCTCCACTTCCAACCTGCCCGGGGACGCTGAAATTTTAGACGTAAAAATGGATTTGTTTACCAAACAAGTATCCATGGTTGTTAGGAGCGAAAGCTTCGAGGATGTAGCCGAAGCTATGCCTATCCCGGAGTTCAATTTATCAAAACAAGCGGAATCCAAGAGCGCACCTAAACCCGCAGCAACCATTAAACCTCAAGCCATTCCTGTGCCTGAACTTAAATCGAACGTTGCAAAGCTGCCTCAGCCGCAGCCAAGCCGAATGGCAAGTAAAATGGAGAATGAATTTAGCCCTGAACAGCGCAAACTGCTCAGTTTCACTGTTAAGGAGGATTGTGTGGTTGTTAAGCCTGTGATGTTTTTGAAGGCTGAATGGGAAGACATCAATGAGGTTGTGCGGAGTTTAGGCGGCAAATGGGTTAAAGGCGACATTATCAGCTACTGGGAAATTCCGTTGTAGTACAGGTGGTTTGTTTTGAGTAAGAAACGAAAAAACTTTAAACAAGAAACAGCTAATCAGAAGCAGAGTGAGCCAAAGATGGAAAAAACCGATAAACCTCTAACTCGAGACGCCTTAGTCTCAATGCAAGTCATCGACGCAAAAGGACTACTAGTAGGAAAAGTAAAGGACCTTGCCTTCGCCGTTGGAAAAACTGGTATAGCACTGACAGTCGAAAATAAAGCTGGCGAAACACAAACCATTCCGTGGGAAGATGTTCAAGCAGCAGCTGACTTCATAATCCTAAAGCCCCAGACCGTTCAGCAAACCTATCAAACTCAACAGCAACCTGCTCAAACCGCAGCTCAACCTCAGCAACAATCAGCACAACCGCTCTGTCCAACATGCGGCAGACCCCTAACATGGATTCCGCAATATTCAAGATGGTACTGCTACAACGAGAAAAAATACGTCTAAAAAACGTAAACCATCAAATTTTTTATTTTTAATTTTAGATTTTTCCCAGATTTTTTCGTTATAGCAAAGCCGCTGAAAACTCCAATACCGACCTACCAAAGTCAAAAGGTCAAAAGTCCACTGCTCTCTCAAAATGAAATAAGTGGATTTTCCTGTTCTGGATGTTTAGCTTTCTAGGGGTTTTTCTAAAACGGTGATTGAACCGTTCTTTCCAAGCCGCAGCTGCTTTTCACCCTTAAACATCGCAACATGGGCATTCTTGATTTCTATACAGTCACCGGTATGAACCGAGTTTATCTGTTGGTCCCACAGGCACAGCAAGATTTTTCCTGTTTCATCCCCAATCGAAGCGTTAGAAACAACCGCGTTGTCCCTAAACTGGGTGTGAACTTTGGATGGTTCAGCGGTTTGCAGAACTTCCGCTGTTACATTTATTTTTTTCATGCCAACGCGTAAATTTTCAATTTTGAAGTGTGAAGGCGCTGGGTTCTGTCTGGCGATTTCTTTGCGGACTTTGTTGGTGTCCATCGAATGGTCGAATGAAACGTCGGTTCTTGCAAGTGTTTCTTCAGGCACTCTGAACTGTGCTACTACCTTGGTGTCTTTTGTTATTAGGAAGATAGCTTGGTTAGTTACGTTTCCTCGGTACTCCACATTTAAATCTGAAACCGCGACTGGTTTGCCCTGTTCTTTTGCCGCTATTAAGGCTTGGAAGAGCTCGGTTGGGTAAACCTCATGTTGTGTGGCGATGAAGGCAAGTTGGTCTTCTAAGGTGGGCTTTTTTGGTTTCATTCTCTATTTCTATTCTCCTTTTCTATCTAGCGAATAACCTTGAAACAGCAAACTCGTTAGCCTTAAAATTTACTTTTTCTCGATTAAATTCCGCAATTTAATATTATGCCCCTTTTGCTATATAGGTGTAACTGCTAAAAAACCGCGTTTTCAACGAAAAACTTGGTCGTTTGTTTAGCATGCGAAGAGACAAGTCAGGTTTTCTTCCAAAAAGCAAAAAGCCTAGCTTCACATAGCATCTAGATAACGCTTTTTTGGAGCAAAACTATGACTGAAAGCCTCAAAGACCTGACCAAAGTTGACTTAAAAAACCTTGACAAAATCTTCTACCCCAAAAACAACGTAACCAAAGGCCAAGTTGTTGAATACTACATTAGAGTGGCTCCAAAAATTCTCCCCATCATCGCAAATAGACCTTTAGTTTTAACTAGATACCCAGATGGCATAGAGGGGGAAACGAAGAGTTTTTTCGAAAAAAACGCTCCTGAAGGCACGCCCAACTGGGTTAAAACAAAAATAATCTATTCCTCAACCTCAAAGCGAGATGTCTACTACATCGTTTGCAATGACTTAGACACGCTTATTTGGCTGGCAAACTTGGCAGCACTGGAAATCCACATGCCCTTCTCCAAAATCGACAACTTGGATAAGCCGGACTTGCTGTTCTTTGATGTTGACCCTGAACCGCCTGCGACACTTAGCGACGCCGCCGAAGCCGCGTTACTACTCAAGGATAAACTTTTTGACCAAGGGCTCACCCCATACGTTAAGACTTCGGGCAAAAAAGGCTTACACGTTGTAATTCCCATCGAACCCGAACATACCTTTGAGCAGACTAGAGCTTTTGTGCATAAAATCGGCATCGAGTTGGCTAAAGAAAGCGACATGATTGTTTCCGAATTCAAGGACACAAAAAAACCGGGCAAAGTTTTCGCTGATTACTTGCAGAATTCTCCTATGCGAACGATGGTTGTTCCTTACAGTTTGCGGCCTACCCCTGACGCCACTGTTTCGACGCCTCTGGAGTGGAGTGAAGTGAAGAAAGGAATAAACCCTTCCGACTACACTATTTTTAGTGTAGTTAAACGGACAGTTAATCCATGGAAAGATATTTTTGAGAAAAGATGTAAATTGGAGATTTAATTATGGAACAAGAAAACGTTGAAGAAGCCTCCTCAGAAAAAACCAGTGCGTCTGCCCCAAGTAGGTCTATCTGGTCGGGAAACATCACGATTGGCTTAGTGAATGTTCCTGTTAAGTTGTTTTCGATGATTTATGATAAGGGTATAGCGTTTCATTTTCTGCATAAAGTTGATGGTCAACCCCTCAAATACGTTAAAATGTGTACAAAAGACGACAAAATTGTGCCGTGGAACGAGGTTGTCCGCGGCTACGAAGTTGCAAAAAACGAGTACATCACATTTGACCAAAAAGAGCTTGACGCTGCCAAACCCGAATCAGACAGGCGCATCCGTATAATCAAATTCGTCGATTACTTTTCAGTAGACCCTGTCTACTTTGACAGAACCTACGCTTTGTTGCCTGACAAAAGCAAAGATGCCTACGGCTTACTGTTAAAAGCTCTGGAGAAGACAAACAAGGCGGGCGCTGGACGAATAACTCTGCGAACCAAAGAGTACCCCGCGCTCCTCCACACATACAAAGGCGCCTTGGTCCTAACGACCCTTCGTTACGCTTACGACGTTGTTGACCCAACAGATTTTGAACCCCTCCACAAACTTGAGACGCCGCAGAAATCCGAATTAGACCTTGCCGTAAAAATCGTCACCGACCTTTCAGGCGAATTTGACATAGCAGAATTCGAAGATACTTACATGAAAAGAGTCCAAGAACTTGTAAAGCAAAAGGTGAAGGGCGAAAAAATCCACATTGAGAGGCCCCCGGAAGTCGAAGCGAAAGGACTCATGGTTGCCCTGCGGGAAACCCTTAAACAGTTGGAGAAGAAATGAGCCGCCACATCTACCGGCCTATGCTTGCAAAGGTTGTTGAGGAGGCTTTTTCGGATAAGGACTGGATTTTTGAGGTTAAATGGGACGGGTTTAGAGCCCTCGCTTACGTTGAGGAGCCGTTTAGTATCAAGAGCCGAAATGGGAAGGAGCTAAAACAAAGTTTTCCGGAACTTGTGGAACTAAACAAACTTGCCGGAAACATCGTGGTTGACGGCGAAATCATCGTCATGCGGGAAGGCAAACCCGACTTCCAATCACTGCTCGAACGCGGGCAAGCGGTTTCGACAAGTGAAATCCAAAGGCAAGAGAGCCGTGCCCCAGCGGTCTACATCGTTTTTGACATTTTAGAAAAAGACGGAAAACCGCTTACTAACTTGCCTTTGATGGAGCGCAAAGCAATCCTCAAAGAATCCTTGAAGGAAGGCTCATATGTTCTTTTATGCGATTTTATTGAGGAGAAGGGGGAAGCTTACTTCAAATTAGCTTTGGAGAAAGGTTTGGAGGGAATTGTGGCTAAGAGGAAAGATAGTCAGTATGAGGAAGGTTTACGGACTGGGAGTTGGTTGAAGATAAAGAAGCTCAAAACATGCGACTGCGTAATCTTTGGTTACACGCGGGGAACAAATGTTAGAGAAAAAACTTTTGGTGCCCTCTTGCTTGGAGTCTACGATAAAGAGGGAAAGCCAATTTACGTAGGGAAAGTTGGCACAGGTTTCACGCAGCAGACGATTGGTATCTTGGTTGATAAGTTTGAGAAAATAATAACGGATGAAGCTCCATTCAAGCCTGAAGCAGGCGACGTCGTAACTTGGCTGCAGCCCAAACTTGTCTGCGAGGTTGCCTATCAAGTGTTGACACGGGACATGCGGCTGCGTATGGCGCGGTTTAAACGATTAAGGGATGATAAATCACCCAGCGAATGCACACTTGACCAATTAACTGAAAGCAAACAAACAGAAAATGTACCTGCCGAGAAACTCTCCGAGTATGCGTCGAAGCGGCACTTTGAAGAAACTCCAGAACCCAAAGGCGCCGCTGAGAAAAAAAGTGAAAAACTCATCTTTGTTATCCAAGAACACCATGCAAGACGACTCCACTACGACTTTAGATTGGAAAAAGACGGGGTCCTCAAGAGCTGGGCAGTTCCAAAAGGGATGCCTGAGGCTGGGCAAAAGGTTTTGGCGGTGGAAACCGAAGACCACCCCTACGAGTACGCCAGTTTTGAGGGCGAAATCCCAAAAGGTCAGTATGGCGCTGGAACCGTTAAAATCTGGGATAAAGGGCATTACGAAGCCAAATTATGGGAAGGCGACAAAATCGAGGTGACACTGGACGGTGAGCGGCTTCATGGGCGCTATGTTTTGGTGCGCTTAAAACGGGCTGGAGACAAAGACTGGCTACTATTAAAGGGAAAAGAGTAGCATGCCAAACCTCCATTTGGGCACGATTGGCTGGAGCTACAATTTCTGGAAGGGCAAATTCTACCCAAACAAAACCGCGCCAAAAGACTACTTAGCCTACTATTCCTCTCAGTTTAACACCGTGGAAGTTGACAGCACCTTCTACCGAATCCCAACACAGCCAACCGTAACCAACTGGAAACAAATAACCCCTGAAAACTTCCTGTTTTCCCTCAAGTTTCCCCAACTTATAACTCACATAAAAATGCTCAGGAACTGCCAATATGAAACTGATGTTTTTCTTGAAAGGGTAAACCTGCTTGGGGAAAAACTTGGGGTTTTGCTTTTGCAGTTTCCGCCAAACTTCGGCGTCGACCATTTGGCTGATTTAGAGGATTATCTACGTAAACTGCCCAGACCGCACCGTTACGCGGTTGAAGTCAGAAACAAAAGCTGGCTAAACCAAGAGTTTTATTCCCTTTTAAGAGCTAACAAGGTTGCGTTGGCATGGGCTGATAGTCCTCTTATGGCTCAAATCAGCGAGGTAACCGCGGATTTTGTGTATGTTAGGTGGGAAGGAGATAGAAAAAAAGTCAACGGCACCTTGGGCAAGATAGAAGCCGATAGGACAGGCGACCTAAAGTTGGTAGCCGACGAAATCAAGCCTTTTTCAAGCAAAATGGAGGTTTTTGGGTACTTTGGCAAATACTACTCAGGATATCCACCCTCAGACATCACCATCCTGCTAGGCTTAGTAAATCGAGTATAGGTTAGGCGTATCGCATATTTGGAGCCTAATAGAAACTCATTGCAGGAACTATAGAGGGGGTAGGTCGATTGCGGCTTTTTGGTGCCTATTAGCTTGCCCGAGTTAAACTTTAAACATACCGATGCCGGCGCGAACCCGCCATAAAACATTTTTCGCAAAAGCCCGTTGCACAAACAAAATAAAGCAAGAGTCTAATGGTTGAACCAGAAATAACGAACACTAAATAACCAACCAAAATAATGTATAAACAGCATAGGTGAGGCAAAATAGACACCGACAAACTCTTCAAGTTGGCAAAACCGTACCTAGACAAAAACGATTTTGGAATTGCGCACACCCAACGAGTCTTCGAGCTTGCAAAACAAAACTTCCCGGTGAAACCAGAACTACAAGAATTAACCTACACTGCCATAATTTTTCATGACATCGGCGGCTGCACTATAAAGGAACAATACGAAAAAGGCCCCAAGATCACAACGCAAATCCTAAAAAAACTCGGTTGCCCTGACTCTTTCATTAGCCAAGTTTGTGAAATAGTCGGCACCCACCACGATCACCCTGACAACCCTTCGGAACCATTCCTATCACTCTACGACTCCGATAAGCTGGTTATGTTTTCCCGAGAGGAATACTTGTATTATAATGCGCGAGAGGGCTTTGACTGGGACAAAATTATCGATCTCATGTACACTAAAAAAGCAAAAGAATTGGCGAAAAAATCTTTGGCGCAAAGAAGAAAAGAACAAAGCAGCATCAAGTAAGCCAGGTTTAAACCCATGTTTTTTAAGCAAATCCAACAGCACAGCGACAACTTCTCATACGTAATAGCCGACGAAGACTGCTAAAGAAGCAGCGGTTGTTGATTCAAGCTTTAACGCTGACGAAATAATAAAAGTAATAAAAAGCAAAAAATTCCAACTGAAATATGTAATCAACACACATGGGCACTCAGACCATACTGCAGGCAACACCGAATTAGTCTCGATCTTTGGTGCAAAGGTAGTTGCACATAAACAATCCAAAATACCCCACGACGTCTCCATCGATGACGGCGACATGCTAAGGGTTGGAAAAATCTCTATAACAACTATTTACACTCCCGGACACACCACGGACAGCATCTGTCTCCTAATAGACAAACAGAAGCTGTTGACGGGCGACACATTGTTTGTAGGCGAATGCGGAAGAACCGACTTTCCCGGCGGCAACACAAAAAGTATGTATGAAAGCTTGTTCAACAGGCTCCTGAAACTTGACGATAACGTGGAAGTTTACCCTGGACACGACTATGGTCCTAAGCCTTCATCAACCATCGGCGAAGAAAAAAAGTCAAACTATACCCTGCAACCCAGAAGCCTTAAGGATTTCATCGAGTTCATGAGTACGCCCTAGCCAGCTTTACGGCGTTTTCTTTTTCCAGGAATCAACGAGACTATTACTAAAACGGTAATGAATAATACAACAAAAGAGAAAATTTCTGGATGAATCAGAATCTCAAACATCAAAACCAGAGTTTGAACTACTGGGTTGTTGGCAAGCGTTTGTGGAAGAGCATTTTGTGGAGACACAGGTAACCCTTTATAGGTAATGTCTGAAGGCAAAATTACCGGGTTCTCCTTTAACCAACCGTTAATTGGGTAAAATTTGGTCGTATTTAGCTCCCAAGCAAAAAGCGTAGCAACCCCATAAACATCCAATGTGGAAATAGCTTCACCCGAACTGCCCGTACTGTAGTAAGCATACATCAAATCACCCGTGTAATTACTATGCCCCAGCCCTAAACTATGCCCCAACTCGTGAAGAGCAATATTCTGCATGTCTCCCTGAGTCAACGGGTCCCCATGATGATCGTGGGATGCAAGGTTAATCGTACAATTAATTATGACGTTTTTATAGTTGGCAGAGATTTGTGATAAGCCCACCTCGTCAGTTTTGCTAAATGGAGACTCAGTCCAATTAACGTAGATGTCAAAACCCGGTTGCGTTACGTTTGAAACTGTGGGTTGAATTCTTAGGCTAGATAAATATGAAAAGTCCGAGTAGTTTGAGGAAAAAGCAGAGATGGCATCATTCCATTGACCGATGGCGCGGAGTGCAGTAGTTAAGTCAACCGGACTCCACCAAGACTCATTATCGGCTGTAACAATAAGAGCCTTCAAAGGTAAATGATTCCAAACAAACCCTTGAAGCGGCAAAGAATACTTGTCTTGACTTTGACCTTGAACAAAGCTGTTGCTAGCAAAACAAGCTGCCACAAACAAACTTGAAATCCACAAAAATAATAAAAATCTGCGCAATCTATTTCATATAATTTAAAAAGATATATGCCCCATTTAAGTTTTCTTGAAAGCGGCAAGTTGCAGGAATACCGAAAACTAAACTCAAACATGAAGTAACTCACCTAATAAATTGAGACGAAAAGTTCTATTTGTCTTTCATTTCAGCGCTAATAAGTCGCGTTTATTCAGATACTTTTTTATTACTCTTGTTCTAAACAGTGGTTTAAAATGCAGATACTCTAACTGAGGAAAACAAAACTTAAAGAGTTTAAATAAGGTATATGTGAGACTGTAATGAAAAATAGATTTATCTTCCCCTGCGAAACTCCATTGGTAAGTGTTGACCATGTTGATGCAGGCTTAAATGCTTCATTTTTATCAGAGATAAATTCTTCAATCCGCTCACATACTTCTGTATTATCCAGTGAACGACTGAATCAGGCTGGATACCAATGATAGTTTTCGACATCATCTCCATAACTCTTTTGGCGATACTGCTTTTTTGGACAATTTACAACGGCTCAATAATATATGTGGGTATAAGAAATAAACGTAAACAACTGTTAAAGTCCACCGACAATAAAAATACTGAATTCCCAAAATTTTCGATAATTGTTCCAACTAAAA
Organism: Candidatus Bathyarchaeota archaeon; assembly: GCA_963695285.1. Classification (GTDB taxonomy): domain Archaea; phylum Thermoproteota; class Bathyarchaeia; order Bathyarchaeales; family Bathycorpusculaceae; genus Bathycorpusculum. The sequence continues at coordinate 21,296 of OY968763.1, read as the reverse complement.
ACGAAGAAACCGTCATCCGACGTTGTTTAGATGGAATCTTAAACATAGATTACCCAAAAGACAAAATTCAAGTAATAGTGGTTGATGGAAAATCCGATGACAATACATACAAAGTTTGCTCGGAATTTTCTGAGAAATACCCTGAACAACATCAAAGTTATCTGTGAGAAAACAGCAAAAGGAAAGCCAGCAGCCCTCAACCTTGCCTTACCCTACATCAACGGCGAAATAGTAGGAGTTTTCGACTCAGATAGCCTCCCAGAAAAAGAAGTTCTATCGAAAGCTGCCGCCTACTTTGCCGATAAAAAAGTGAAGGCTCTTCAAGGCAGAACAATCTCTCTGAACGAAAAAAGCAACGCCCTCACACGAGTTATCGCGATGGAGGAAAAAGCTTGGTTCCAAGCCTTACTTAGCGGAAGAGAAAAACTGCAATTATTCGTCCCACTAACAGGAAGCTGCCAATTCGTTAGACGCGAGGTGGTTGAAGAGCTAGGCGGCTGGGATGAGAATTCCTTAACTGAAGATGTAGAGTTTGCATTAAGGCTCGTGGAAAAGAATCATCTTATAAAATATGCTCCTGATGTTTGCTCAGGACAGGAAACACCTAACACTTTAGGCAGCCTAGTTAAGCAAAGGGTTCGTTGGTACAGAGGATACATGGAAACAGCCATAAAATATGGGCGACTCCTCGATAATCTCAACAAAAGAACGGTTGATGCGGAAATTTCCATGGGTGGACCGTTCATGATGGTTGTGTCACTATTAAGTTACATAAACTGGTTCTTTGTTGCAATATTCCTCTCTCAAAGCAACCCAATTCTTAGACTTCACTGGACTAGTTATAGCCTTAACGGCGGTTTCACTAGTTTCAATTGGTATCGCATTAACTGCATCTGAAAAACCCATAAAACCTGCGAAACATTCTCTGGATACCCTCCATTTACCTTTACTGGCTTGTTCAGATGTTCATTGCTAGGCTGGGCATTTCTAAAACTGGTATTTAGACGGAAAAGGGAGTGGACAAAAACAGTTAAAAAAGGGTCCATGGGGCTTGACGACATCGTTAAAAACGATTTATTTTCTTAATGTAAAAGATAGACACATTTTTGAACGTCATAAAAAATAAGCTTTTTTTTATCAAAAATTTAAATGAATAAATAATTACTAAATGATTCAATATCTTTGGTGCACTCTTTGTTACCATAATTTTAAATCACACATAACACATTTAAAACTACCAGTTCGAACCGATGGAGTGGTCGGTTAAGTGGAGAGGGAATTCGACTAACAAAACCAACGGAAGCGTTCTATAATGAAGGCCCGATTTATTAAATTCAAAAGGCTCCATCCACTTGCGATCTTCAAGCATACCTTTTCTAAGGCTTCATTAGACAATGAACGTAAAAGAAAAATTTTTGGACGAAATCCATTGAAACTCGGCATGAAAGCGAATTCTATCTTGGCAATTGCGATAATAGTAATCATGTTGGTTTCTGTTTTTGGTTTCTTGCTGAAAGGAAACAATAGTACGCCTGATACGCCGCAAAGCACTGATATTCCTATAGCCTCGCCAAGCGGCACCCCTCAAGCGACCAGTAATCCAACCAGTAAACCCGCCGATGCAGTTTCGCAATTATCAGGTTGGATTGGCAGCATAGGCAATTCTATTGTTACAGCTTTAACTCCTCCTAAGGCTCCTGGCACAATAGAGACTGCTGGCGCAATGAATAGTACTGTTTGGCGTCAGGTGGCAGCGAATGCTTGGCAGTATTTCCAGCCTGGTGTAGGTGTAGATCCTAATACTGGACTGCCTCGCTCTGGAGGTACTGATTCTCCCGTTTTTACTGATTGGGATTTAGGTGTTTATATTCAAGCTGTTATGGATGCGAATGCGACAGGGGTGATTGGTTATGATGGCGCTTGGGGTTCAAGTGCACGTTTGGAAAAAGTTGTTTCGTTTTCTGGAAACTCGGGAACTTAATGCAACAACTAGTTATCCATATTGGTTCTATCAAGCGACGGATGGAAAAGACTATCATGCAAATTCAGATTTGGCTACAGTCCCGTTGATGTTGTTGATACAGGGCGATTGTTTGTTGCACTAAACAATCTTAGAGCGTTCAACTCCAGCTTGGCACCGCGCATAAATAACTTGGTTTATAACGTTTATGGCAATAGATCAGACTATCATGCTTTAGTGCCTGCATCAAGGCAGATAGCCAGTCATCAACTAGTATTTACGCTTACTATATCGACTGCGGGTTTGCAAGTTTTTGGCCTAATGAACTATCTAATGCCACGAACACAATATTGAATAATATACGTTCAGCCGGCAATGTTACAACCCCTGAGGGTGTTTCTCTGCCCTTAGCTGCAATTTTAGGAGATCCATTGTACTGCTCAGTTTTTGAAACAAGCAGTAATTCTCAATTGATGTCTATAGCACGCCAAGTTTACTTAGCTCACGAAGCATATTATAATGCTACTCTTCAAGCTACTGGTCAAGGTCAGTATCGTGCTTTTAGTGAAGGGGCTTCTCTTTCAACGCATTGGACGTATGAATGGGTAGTTTTGCCTGACAATCGAACATGGACTGTTCTCGATGAAAAGGGTTCGAATTATAACATTAGTCCTATAATTTACACAAAGATAGCGATTGGTTTTCTTGCTATTTATAACACAACCTATGCTTACAACATGGTTGTTTATCTTGAGAAAACTCTTCCTGACCCTACAAACGGATATAGTGAGGGTGTTGATGAATCTGGAGCGCAACTTACAGGTGTAGGCAGCAACACAAACGGTTTGATTATAGGCGCCGCAAGATATGCTATACAGAACAACCCATAATGAGTGGTTACTTGGATTTCCAACTTTATACCAACTTTTTATTTCATACAAGCGTAAGGCATTTAGGCTGGCAACCAAAGTTTATATACCCATAATTTGCTCTAACGTTGGAAGAATAAAGTGGCTAATGTTCCTAATCTTGTAAAGGCTTGGATTACCCAAAATCGGTATATTTTTCCCCTCTTAGCATTTGTCATACCCTTAGTTGTGAGGGCTATACCTGAGATTTTAATGGGTCCCTACATCATTGGCTTTGATACCATGGGCTTTTATGTTCCAAACACTCTGCTATGGCTACATAATGGCATAAACTTAGGGAACTTCCTTGCAACTGCGCCACTATTCTACACAATTTTCATGTCAATAGTTGCTGTTGGCGGATCGCCGGTTTTGGTGCTTAAGATAATTCCGCCGTTGCTTCTCGGCTTCTTAGGCCTATCAATGTATGCATATGCCAAAAGAGGCTTGGGCTGGTCGCCTTCTAAAAGTGCGTTTGTTGCTCTTTTAGGGTCGATTTATTTTGTGGCTTTAAGAGCCTCTTGGGATCAACTTCGAGAAGAGCTTGGTTTGGTTTTCTTTTTTGTTGTCCTAATGTTGCTTATCAACCGAAAGGACAGATCGTGGAAACGTTATGTTGTTCTTTCTTTAGCGATGATTGCCGTAGCGTTATCTCATCAACTTGTATCGGTACTTATGTTTGGGGTTATTGTTTTTACAGTTGCCTATAACTTGTTCCGTAAAGATTTTAGCGGTTCAATTAAAGTGATTGTAGTTTCTTTGCCTGCGGTGCTTTATTTTTTCATCGTTTATTTAAGTGGTGTGTTGCAGTCTGGCTTACTTAATTACTCAACGAATGTGGGGTCGCCCTTGGCTAGCTGGACTGGCTTTACTTCCTATCAATCTATGTTGATAAGCACAGGAGGTTTCTTCCTGTATTGCTTCTTGCTTATCCTACCCTTGGCGCTGATAAGTATGTGGCGCCTACGGAATCTTCAACTCAGCTCTTGGCTTCTCTTGAGCTTAATTCTTGATGTTGCTGCCAATCGCTTCTGTAAGCCCTTATCGTTGGGTATTGATGCTTACGTATCCGCTTGCCTTTTTCGCGACGGATGCTTTAAGCAGGCTAAGGTCAATTAAATGGAAACGCTACAAGTTTACTGTGCGCAGGATTGCAATATTATACCTTGTTTTATCGACAGCTATTCTGAGCTTCGGCTTCATATTTATGACCTCCGAAACAACCTTTCGTATACTTTAATCCTGGGCAGCTTCAATTATTACGAATACCAAATTCCATCTTCAATGCTGCAGAATACAATATCGGTAACCGATTGCCAAGATACAGCCAACGCCCTCCAATGGTTCAAAGATAATGTAAATAGCAGTTCGCTTTTGCTTACGCATACAGTGTTTTACAGTTGGGCGTTGCTAACTCTTAATGAAAGCCAGGTAAGGAACTACGGATTTGATGCTCCTGACAAAGCGGCAATGGTAGCTGCACAGGAAGGGCACTCGCAAATTTACCTTATATGGTGGGTAAATGGGCATGGCTGGTATGGACAACCAACTCTGCCCTCGTCATTTCATGAAATTTATCACAGTGGAAACATTGCAATCTACAGCTATAACGTGAGCCAATAACCATTCCCTGCTCTGTATAAATAATCAATTTCGAGAAAGAATTTACCGATTGAGTTGATTAAATATTAATCTGATCCCTAAATCATGAAGAGTTAATTCATTTAACATGCACAATTTATAAATACTTACAAGTCGGATGTTACTAAAAATACCTCAACTGCAAAGGAAAAAAGCGATGTTCAAGGCTACACTTAATTGCAATAGTTTCCCCTTCCTTAATAAAAAACAATTGATGAATTTGAAAACAAAAGCTATGCGTTCTGGCGCATGGTTCAAAGCGCTGCAAAGAATCGACAGAGTGCTCTTTGATTTAACAATAAGAGTGGTAAATAACATTCGAAGTACCCAATTAGCCAAAAGTATACTCGTGCTTACAAAGAAGTTGGAAAATGCAATGAAAGGTGGCTTTTCAATATCGTTTGAGAGAAATCGGTTTGCCTTTGGCTCAAAAAATCAGTTTCACAGCTCAGAGGTTAGGGAACCTTTCAGCTAGCAGTTGGGGACTTGATTCCTCTTTTGCAATCTTCTTAGCTGTGATGCACATTAATAATGTTAAAATATCGAGACGATAGCATGATTCAAAGTCGACATGTCATAATTTCATGCTATGGGCTCTGAGTTTATGGCAAATGTTAAATTCTTGGTTTCAACATAAGTTTATAACTTGGCTCGAAAAAAATGCATAATATTGTGATTAAAGTCAAAGGGTACGTTAAAGAGAACTGGGGCTCCCCGTTCATAGCTGGGTTTATGTTTCTTTTAATTGGTGCCGCTGTTTCGTTGTCTGTAGGTTTATCTTCATTAGCCGATACCGTAGCCGTTTATGCTTTCTACGCCTTGGTTGGCGGGGTTGTTCTTCAACTTGTTTGCTTTTTGAAATATCCCAACAAAGATGAGAGTGAGGCTTTCTAATGGCTCAAATTGCATTATCATTTGTGATTCCAGCTTATAATGAAGAAGACTTTATTGAAGATACTCTTAGTACCCTTGAAGAAATTATAAAAGATAAGAACTTACCTTATGAAATTGTTGTTGTAGATGATGGTAGCCTTGACGGAACTTTGGCTAAAGCGACTAGGTACGCAAAAAGAAATGGGCATGTTAAAGTGATCAGTTATGTTAAGAACATTGGAAAGGGGTATGCTGTAAAGACTGGTTTCATGGAAGCCACTGGGGATGTAGTGGTTTTTGCCGATAGCGACATGGAGATTGATCTAGAAACGATTTCAAACTATCTTGACGCTTTGAAACACGGGGATATTGTAATCGCATCTAAGAGGCATTTAGATTCACGAGTAGAAGTGCCATTAATCCGTAAGATTTTAAGCATCAGCTTTAACGGCTTAGTTCGGCTACTAACCGGTATTCCTCTTAATGATACTCAATCTGGACTTAAGGCCATGAAAAAGAATGCGTTCGTTGATATTTTTCCTCGATTGGCTGTTAAACGCTATGCTTTCGATGTTGAATTGCTGACTGTAGCTCATCTTCATGGTTTGAAAGTTGTGGAAATGCCTGTGAACCTCAAATTGGATGCTTCATTCAAAACAAAACAAATCTGGCTAATGTTTATTGATCTGCTTGGAATAGCATACAGACTTAGAGTGATTCACTGGTACCAGCGCCAGATTCCCACAAAGAATAACCTCCTCCAAAATCTTATGTCACGGGTTTTAAGAGAAAAATAAATTTATGTCTAAAAAAAATTCAGTTTCAATTATCATTCCCTGCAAAAATATCGATAATTACACAAGGGAATGCATTGAGTATTGCAAACGGCTGGATAATGCTGATTTTGAGATTATATTGCTACCCGATTATGCAACTGAAATAATTGAAGGAGTAAAGACTATCGTAACTGGCGCAGTTTCTCCAGGAACTAAAAGAAACATAGGTGTCAATAACTCAGGTGGAGAATTCTGCGCATTTATAGATAACGACGCTTATCCACGAAGCGACTGGTTGACCCGCGCCTTGAAATATTTCGAAGACCCAGAGGTTGGTGGAGTCGGGGGACCTGGATTAACGCCCGAAGCAGACGGGTTCATGCAGAAAGCCGGCGGCTACGTTCTGTCTTCCTTTATGGTTGGTAACTTGTCAAGCCGATATAAAACCAAAAGCTGTTTTGAGTCAGATGACATACACTCATGCAACTTTATCGCCCGAAAAACAGTCGTTGAAGCGGCTGGTGGATGGAATGAAAAATACTGGCCTGGCGAAGACACACTTATGTGTTTGGCGATTAAGAAACTTGGCAAGAAACTTGTCGAATCATCTGACGTAGTAGTTTATCACCATAGGCGTTCTCTCTTTAAACCTCACTTGAGACAAGTCTCGCGGTTTGGAGAGCATAGAGGTTTTTTTGTCAAAAAATTTCCGGAGAACTCAGTTAAGCTTACTTATTTCTTTCCATCTCTGCTTGTGTCTTCTTTTCTTGCTGGAATATTGATTTCCCTACTTTTCCCATTCTTTGCCGACGTTTTGCTGGTTGGTGTAGCAGTATATCTTGTCTCAAGCTTAATTGCAGCTGCACTACAAGTCAGAAATGCAAAGCTGCTATTCTCAGTTTGGCTAGGAATAATAGTAACACATATCATCTACGGCTCTTACTTCCTATCGGGCTTAATTAAGCGTGATCTAAAAAGATGAAAATCAGCATCTCCTACCCACCAATACATTCGGAGAAAGGTGTTCCACTACTCAGTCAAAATAGGCAGTTTCAGTACTTTAAATCACCAACATACATCTACCCTGTTGTTCCTTCGTATGCTGCAACTTTGTTAGGGAATGCTGGATATGATGTGATCTGGGATGACGGGATTGCTGAAGAGAAAAGTTACAGCCAATGGCTAAAAGACCTTGAAAATAATAGTCCCGATGTTGTAATGATTGAAACCAAAACACCTGTTGTTAAAAAACACTGGGCTATTATTAGCGATTTGAAAAATACTCTTCCTAATTCAAAGGTTATTTTGGTTGGCGATCATGTTACTGCGTTACCTCAGGAGTCGATGGAACAAAGTAAGGTAGATTTTGTTCTGACGGGTGGCGACTATGACTTTCTGTTGCTTAACTTGGTTGATTTCTTAAGTGGCAAGGCGAAGCAGCTTGAGTCTGGAATTTGGTATCGAGAAAACGGGAACATAAAAAATACCGGACAATTCAAATTAAATCACAATTTGGACGATTTACCCCATATAAATCGTGACTTGACGAAATGGCAGCTCTACAATGAACGAAACGGCAACTTCAAAATCACCCCAGGTGCTTACACTATGGCCGGTCGCGACTGCTGGTGGCGAAAAGATGGCGGTTGCACTTTTTGCTCATGGCCCACATTATATCCTACTTTCAGGGTAATGAAGCCTGAACGTTTAGCAGACGAGATAGGGTTGCTAATTGAGCATTATGGAGTTAAATCAGTGTTTGATGACACCGGCTGTTTTCCAGCAGGAGAATGGCTTAGACGTTTTGCCAACTTAATGATTGAGAGAGGATACAACAAGAAAGTTCAGTTTAGCTGTAACATGCGGTTCGGAGCGTTGAAGCGCGAGGATTATCACCTAATGAAGAAAGCAGGGTTCAGAATGCTTCTCTTTGGAATAGAATCAGGAAGCCAGGCTACGCTTGATAGACTCAACAAAGGAACCACAATAGACGGTATCATGAACGAATGTAGAGTGCCCCGAGAAGAAGGGTTGGAACCGCACATAACCATTATGGTAGGTTATCCTTGGGAAATGCGTAAAGACGCTTTAAGCACGCTAAATGTGGCTAAGACTTTGATGCAGAAAGGCTGGGCTGTCACTTTGCAGTCAACTGTTGTCATTCCTTATCCCGGAAGCAAGTTGTATGCTGAAGCGTTGAAGAATGATTGGTTCCTATTTGACTCAACAGATTATGAACGGTTTGACATGAAAGAACCTGTTATGAAAACGCCAGATATGACGCCTGAAGAAGTAATGAAACTCTGCGACGAAATATACAAAGTATTCTTGACACCCCAATACATGCTCAAACAGCTCGTTAGAATTCGCTCACTAAGAGATGTAAAGTACTCCGCTAAAGGTTTAGCAAAAGTTTTGGGTCATGTGAAAGACTTTGGAAGGAGCAACTAATCTTCAAAAAACAAATAATTACTTTAGCAAATGAGTTTAACAAAAATATGCGATTAAAATATCTTGGAGGTAAGTCAGAACTAATATGAAAATTTTGTTGACGGGCTCTTCTGGCACAATAGGTACACGAGTGTTTGAGAAACTTGTTGAATTGGATTATGATGTAATAGGTGTAGACAGAAAAGACAATAAATGGAATATTTCTCTTAACAAAAAAACGTTCAAGCTAGATTTGCTGAAACAAACTGATTTAGCAAAGCTCCCTAGAAGGGTAGACTTAATAATTCATCTAGCTGCAAATGCGCGGGTTTATGATCTGATAAAAAATCCTGATTTAGCTCTGGAAAATATGATAACTGCTTTTAATGTTGTAGATTTTGCCTAGAAAAAACAATAGTAATATTATTTTTTCTTCTTCAAGAGAAGTCTACGGCAATTCTATAGATGAAAACTTAATAACTGAAGATAAAGCCAAAATTGAGTTTGCTGAAAGCCCTTATTCTGCATCTAAAATCAGTTCAGAATCCTTGATTCATTCATATAAGAATACATTTGACTTAAACTTCGTAATTATCCGATTCTCCAATGTTTATGGAATGTATGATGATAGTGATAGAGTAATTCCATTATGGATTAGACAGGCTCTTAAAAATGAAAACATAGTAATTTATGGGGCAAACAAAATTTTGGATTTCACTTACATAGACGATGCTGTTAATGGTGTCGTCAAAGCAATAGAACGATTCGAAAAGATTAAAGCGGAAACTTTCAATATTGCGTCTAATGGAAAAGGAAAGGCGTTAACTTATGTTGCTCGCAAGATAACTGAATTGCTTAAGAGTGAAAGTAAAATAACCATAAAAGAAAATCGCCAGGGCGAAGTTTGCAAATTTCAAGCTGACATTTCCAAAGCAGAAAAATTGCTTCATTATAAACCGAATGTTGGCATCGATGAAGGTCTTGTCAAGACAATAGAGTGGTATAATCAATTTGCAAAGGGTCGTGAAAATTGATTAATTTTCCCTTGGTTTCCATAGTTTTAACTACCAAAAATGAAGAAAAGAATATTGCCAATTGCCTTCAGTCTGTAAAAAAGCAAAAGTATCCATGTGATAAAATAGAATTAATTGTTGTCGATAATTTTTCGTCTGACAAGACTACTGAGATAGCTAAAAGATTTACAAATAAAGTTTATTCTAAAGGTCCACAAAGAGCTGCTCAATTAAACTTTGGGGTTCAGCAAGCTAAAGGTAAGTACATTCTATATCCTGACGCAGACATGATATTATCCGAAAATATTATTTCAGAATGCATTGAAAAAAGTGAAAGTGAGCATTATGATGCATTGTATATTCCGGAAGAAATTGTTGGCGATGGCTTCTGGATAGCTGTTAGAAATTTTGAAAGAAGCTTTTATAATGGGACTTGTATAGACGCCGTTCGCTTTGTTAAAAAAGAAAGGTTTTTAGAAGTTGATGGATTCGACGAAAATATAGATTTCGGTGCTGATGATTGGGATTTTAATAGACGAATTAAGGAAGCTGGCAAAGTAGGGATGTTAAAAGCTCCCCTTTATCACAATGAAGGAAAATTTAGCATAAGACGATATACAAAAAAAAAGGGTCGCTATTCAAAAACTTTGAACCGATATATCGAAAAGTGGGGTAGAGACGATCCTGAAATAAGAAAACAGTTTGGTGTAAAGTACAGATTATTTGGTGTTTTTGTTGAGAGTCAGAAATGGCGGGTGCTTCTAACGCATCCTACAAAAGCGTTCGGAATGTATTTTTTGAGATTTATGGTAGGTATTACTTATTTGAAATCTAATACACGAAAAGCTAGCGATAAATAAGGTTTGAGTCTTAAAGCTAATCATTATTTTTCAAATTAATTTAACCAATATTTATATAATAATTCCTTTGAATACTATTTCAAAATGAAGAATGTTGGTAGATTTAACTCATGAGTATTGTTTTAGTATATCCACCTAATTATTTCAGAAATGAAGCATCATCCAAAGAATCTTATGGTGGGATTGAAGAGCATTGGGGCCAAGCTCCTCCTCTAGGTTTACTTTACCTAGCGTCTTCTCTGTCAGCTATTGGTGTTAAAGTCCGTGTAGTTGATTTGAATGCACTTAGACTTGGGCTGAACGAAAGCGTGGACTTAATTGGCGAAAGTAAGCCTCAAATTGTTGGGATTTCGGCTACCTCATTTCAACTGCGTGGAGCAATTCAGCTTGCAGAAGCAATGAGAGAAAAATTCGGAAATAGCGTAACTATTGGATTAGGCGGGGTTCATGTAAGCGTTGATCCCGATTTCATAAATCGCTTTCAAATATTTGATTTCGGAGTTGGAGGAGAAGGCGAAATTACTTTTACTTCAATAGTGAAGAAAATTCTAAGTGGTGAAAAAATTCGAGGGGTATTTTCTGGCGAACAACCCTCCAATCTTGATGACTTGCCTTTTCCAGCTCGACACCTTATTGCGGAAAATAAATATTTTTCTGGCGATAAATGTGCTACCATACTTGCGATGCGTGGTTGTCCATATGACTGCATATTCTGCTCGATTAAAGGGTTGAGAGGTCAAAAGGTAAGATTTAGATCGCAAAAAAACGTTGTTGACGAGATGGAAACTATCGTGGAAAGTGGGACCAGGCGTTTCTGGTTTGTTGATGATACTTTCACGGTAAATAAGAATTACGCCATTGGGCTTTGCGAAGAAATAATGAATCGAAAACTTGATGTTGAATGGTGGTGTGAAACAAGAGTTGCTTGCGTTGATGAAAACATTTTAAAAATAATGGGTAAGGCAGGGTGCAAACAAATTTCTTTCGGCATAGAATCTGGGAGCGAAAGAATAAGGAATAATATTATCCACAAGGGTTTTACTAACGATCAAGCAATTCATGCATTCAGTCTCTGTAAAAAGTTTGGCATCTCAACGGAAGCTTATCTCATGGTTGGTTTTCCAACAGAAACCGCCGAAGACCTTTGTTCCACCGTGAATTTCTCTGGACAGCTAGGTGCTAAAACCATAGGAGTTCATATTGCTCAAATACTGCCTGGCTCCGATCTCTTCAAGCTTGCACTTAAGGAGGGCAAAATAACATCAGGCGTTTACGATCAATACGCGAAAGGTGAACTCAAAGGATCCTTGCCAGCGTATATTCCTGAAGGTTTAACTTTGAAAGATCTGCAGAATGCACGAAGGCAAGCCTACAAAAAGTTTTATTTCAACCCAAAGTTTATCATTTCCAGATTAGCCAAAGATTTGCACTCTTTCAATGGGCTGAAAAATGACGTAAACATGGCTTTGAAACTATCTTCGGAGGGTAAAACAGCTGCCGAACCAGAATAAAGATAGCGCATGTGCTCATATGATTTCGCAGAAATCATTTTTTGATAAAGAGTATGCCGAACAAAGCTCTATTAAAATTGAAAATTGGCGAATCGGTTATCTGAAGCGAGTTTTCAGGTTATTGAATATAAAACCTGACGACAAGTTCCTGGACATAGGCTGTGGCGGTTTAGGTTATATTGTCATTGAAGTGACGAAGAGTAAGCATTGCTATTCTAGTGGAGTGGATATTTCGTCAGCAGGTGCAAGACAAGCCTCCTCAATTTGCCAAGAAAAACTTAAGCCAAGCTCAACCATTGGATTTATTGCTTGCTCAGCAACGCATCTGCCATTTATAGACTCTTTTTTTTCGAAAATAACTCTTATAATGGTCTTAGAGCATGTTCCAAATGATCAAGCTGTAATTTCTGAGATAAGTAGAATCTGTAAAAGTAAAGGTCGAATTCTAATTACTGTACCAAATTCTTATAGTCGATGCTTACCAATCCTGACTTTAGCTAAAATTAAAGCGGATAAAGCGGTGGGTCATCTGAGAAGCTATAAAGCAGAAGATTTGCTAAATTTGTCGCTGCACAATGGCTTTGTTTTGCAATCCCTTGAGTATCATGCGCATTTCATAAAAGCCGTACAAAACGTATTGCAACGTTTTCTAAGAGACGACAAGGTATGGTGGATGCTTGAGAATCTTGATTATAGTATGCGTAAGATTCCCGTTGGATCAGCCTTTACGATAGTATTAAAAAAGCGGTAATTTAAGAGGGAATCTAACAAAAGTGAAAATCAGTATTTGTATGCCCGTTTATAATGGTGGTTCGATAATAAAAGATACACTTCTGTCCATTTTGGAACAGGATTTTGTAGATTTCGAACTTGTGATAACTGATGATAATTCTACTGATAATACTCCTGAAATTATAAGAGCAATAAAAGATAATAGAATTAAGTTCTATGGATACCAAGACAATGTAGGATATCCTAAAAATTTAGAACGATGCAGAATAAAATGCAGTAATGAGATTCTCTTCTTAATGGGTCAAGATGATATTCTTGCGCAGGGTACATTGAGAAAAGTTTACGATATTTTTAGCCAAAACCAAAGTGTAGGCGCTATAGCAAGACCTTATTATTGGTTTCATGAGGATATAGCAAAACCAGTTAGGTCCAAAGATCAACTTAGTCATAATCAAGATTCAGCAGTCTCTGTAAATAGCGATTTAAAATCGATTGTAACAGTTTTTCAATCGTTGGATCAATTGAGTGGACTTGCTTTTAGGTGTCAATTCATGGATTTAGGCTTTCATACAGATATTTTTACGGCCCATATTTATCCATTTATTTCTATATTCAAAAATCATAATGTAGTCTATCTTAAAGACTATGTTGTTGCGGTAAGAATAGGTACCAGCCAGACTAGACATATTTCGTCTATTTATGCTAAATCTCCTTTGCAGAGTTGGGTAGATTTGTTCAATACCGTTCTTCATGAGGAAAGATTCGATGAGATAAGAGAATATTGTATTAAAAATTTTGTTGCAAAGAACTTTGTAGGTTTAATTCAAATAAAAACGAATGGTCGAATGAGTTGGCTATTAAGGGAAATAAGATTACTCATAAAATATAACAGAAGGAATATTGTTGACCCACGTTTCTGGTTTTTTAGTGTCAGCACCATTATTTTGCCAAGTTTTATACTTAGAAGAGTCGTAGATTTTTATAAAGAAAATTTTCTTTCCAAATCTTTGAAGAATGTTCAACCTATAGTTATGCAGCTGAGAGGAAGTAAATATTAAAAATAAAAAGATCAACAAAAAGGATCAAAGAATACAATTTTGGACCTTAATGCAAGAAAAGGACCTTGACGGGAAAAATAAGGTGGTAATACTTTGATACATGAAAAATGCCCTCTTTTTTCGGTTGTTATTGTCAATTATAATGGCAAAGAGCATTTACAAAGATGTATTAGTTCAGTCCTAAATTCGGATTACCCTAATTTAGAGGTCATTCTGGTAGATAATGGTTCGACAGATGGCAGCGTAAAGTTAGTTGATGATTTATTTGGCGCCGAGCCGCGCTTTAACTTAATTTTAAGTGGCAAGAATTTTGGTCCAGCAAAAGCCAGAAATTTAGGATCAGAGCGGGCAAAAGGAGATTATCTCGCTTTTCTAGACAATGATACAGAAGTTGATAAGCTATGGCTTAAAGCGGCTTTTGTACAAATGAGCAACCAACCTGAAGTGGGTGCAATTCAATGTAAACTCCTTTTAATGGATGAGCGCGATAAGTTTGATTATGCAGGAGACTATCTCAGTCAATTCGGTTTTTTGATTCAAAGAGCAAGTTTTGGAGAGCCTGATAGAGGCCAATTTGATAATGTTGTTGAAATTTTCGGAGTTAAATCTGCAGGTATGATTATTCGAAAGAATGTTTTTAATTTGATTGGGGGTTTTGATGAGGATTATTTTGTATATATGGAGGAAACCGATCTCTGCTGGCGAATATGGCTGAACGGCTGGACAATCATTTTCTCGCCGACATCGATTGTTTATCATAAATTTGGAAATATAACGAAAATTCTTTCGAGTTCGAAGTTTTTATCCGGCTATCACGGAACTAAAAATTATATTATGACAATCATAAAGAATTCGGGTACTCTAAACTTAATAAAAATCTTGCCATTACAAATTAGCCTTTGGATTGGAATTGTAGTTAGACATATTATGTACAAAAAGCTTGATGAGTCTAAGTGGGTTGCAAAAGGTATTTTCTATAATCTTATCTATTTTGGGCGCATCTGGATGAAAAGAGAAGTAATCCAATCTTCAGTTAGGAAAGTACCTGATAGTTTTCTAATGCCTCGTATTATGAAGAAAAAATCGTTTACATATTTCGCTAGCAAACTTAGTCTTTCAGAACATTGGGTTGAGACTCAAAAATTGACCGCTGTTGAAGTCAAGAATTCAATTAGTTAATCCGATTTGGAAAAAACGATTTATTGTATATAACCAAGGGAGAAATAAAATTCATTCACCAAACTTTATAACTTTGCAAGGCGTAGAAAAGTAAAATCAGAAATGTAGATCAGACATGATTACCCCTCATCACTTATGTTTACAAATGACAAGTTTCAATTTGAGATTTTTTAGTGAATATGAACTTATAAAATCATTGGAGTTTCAAAAGGATCGAAAAATCTGAAATAGTTGTGTAATCTAAGGTGGATGAGAGAAAATTGAAAATGAAAATATGCCCACATCCTTATGTCTATTATCTTATGATCCTCGCAAGTTTCGTGTTACTTGGAATAATTTCTATCCGGAACTTACTTACTGTAGGGACTTTAGGGCATACTTGGGACTGGGGTATTCCATACAGCGTCAGTGGTCTCAACGAAATGTTTAAGCAAGGCTTAAGCATGTGGAACCCACAATTCTTAGGATTTCCGTTCCAATTTTCAAGCAACGTAACGCCTTGCTACTTATTTTTAGGGTTCCCCAATATTCTAGGGATAGATGGAACACTGGTATCAAAATTTCTAGTTGTTTTCTCGATAACTGTTGCTGGTTTCTTTATGTATCTTTTCAGTCGGTCGATATTCGCCAAGCTAAAGGTACAATCCCGATTTGTTTTGGAAGCAGCTGCGCTCTTAAGTGGATACTTCTACGTTGCTAACCCTTACTTTTTTAACATAATTACCAGTGGGGCAAACACGCAAATTGTAACTTATGCTTTTGCCCCCGCAGTGTTTTTCTGTTTCGATAAGGGCATACGAGCAAAATCGCTACGCTGGATAATTCTATCTGCATTTGCCCTTACAGTTATTTCAGCTGCATACAACTTACTGTTTTTCGTGGTAATCATGTTACCTCTGTATGCTGTTGTCTTCTATGGTTGGTCAGGGCTAAAAGCTTCTATAAAACTTGGGATAGCGGCGATATTTACAAATCTTTTTTGGTTGATTCCTTTTTTTAAATCGACGGCGAGCATATCATCAATGATCTCGGAAACGTCGCCATTGTCCGGAATTTTATATAACCTACAAAACCAAACAAGTGGTATCATTCAATCAATATTATTGGCTGGGTACTGGCGTGGCGGAATGGCTAATCAAAACCCTATTTTGGATCCCAATTTTTTCATGAATTCTATTTCAAGTAATTTAACGTGGTTATGGCTCCTTCTCTCTATTGGTGGCCTTATGATAGCTGTCGTACCGATCCTTTTTCGATGGACAAAAACTTATGCCTTTTGGATGGCTATATTCGGTGTTACGCTTGTGTTTGATACGGGGTTTCACTCTCCTTTTCCCCAAATCGTTTCATTTGTTTATGAGCATTTTTGGTTCATGAGCCTGTTTAGGGATCCACAATGGCTAATTTGGCCTGCGTCAATTAGCCTCTCAATTCTTTTAGGTTACGGAATGATATTTGTCACCTCAATTCAGAATGTTCCTCTAATCAACCGTATCTCTCGCATTTCTAAAAAAGTAAATATTAAGAATTTGACAGTTGTTGGCATTTCATTCCTGTTAATATTTAGTTGGACATATCCCTTTTTACAAGGAAATCTCGGGGGGGCGGTCGACAATTACAATTTGCCTCCTGGTTGGGAACAAGCCATGCAATATGTAGATTCTCATTCATTACAAGACCAGCGATTACTTTTTCTTCCAAATGCTTTTTCCCCCTTATATTTGAATACAACATTTCAAAGAACTGATCAAGGCGGTAACCCCGATCTATATTTTGCCCCACGTCCAACTCTAACTTTGGATACTGCTAGCAAAGCTGATAGTGATCTGGCAAAGTTGATTTCTAGTATGTTTTATCAACAAAATGCCTCAAAAATAGCGCCAACCCTTTCCTTTCTTAATTTTCGGTTCATTCTTCTATCAACAAGTTATGTCCCTAATTTCGGTGAAGACGCTCGTTTATGGAATTACTCAAATGTCTATCACTCTCTGAGTAATGCCCCAAATATCAAACTGATATCAGACAATGGTTACATTTCACTATGGGAAAATGAATTGTGCGATAAAGGATTTGCATACACGTCATCATATCCAGTAGTAGAACAATCGATGCCTGTGTTATTATCGGGGGCATGGTCGTTATTCAATGGTTCCGTTTTTGGTAGATCCGGACAAATGTTGGCGATTAATCAATCTTTAAATAATTTTGACTTTACTGCTAAAATTTCACTTATCGGTAACGATTCATATGATGCTGGATTAATATATGGATATAATGATAGCTCGAATTATTATTTCGCCGGAATTCAGGGAAAATCATATCTTGTCACTTTAGCTCAGTATTCTCAAGGTAATCGTAACATTAATCAAAAGTTATCTAATTACTCAGCAAGCTTGTTTATCCATATTTCAGTCCGGGACAAAGAAGTATCTACTTACTTCAGCAATAATGGGGCAAATTGGACCCCAACAGGTAACTATTCAATACCTAATTACAATGGCGGCTTCGTCGGTCTTTGGGCCGTTGACGAGGCGGAATTTACTGAAATCCGGTTGACCGATTCAACAGGCAAACTTTTGACAACGGTACCAGCGATAGATCTATCAGACATAGTAAGCTCCTCTAGCTTCATCCAAAACAACGCAGTTATCTTTTCTCCAGACTCCTCAGAACTAAAAAGCTATCTTAATACTTTCTCTGCTTCGCAATCCTCCAATTCGATAATAAATCCTGTTGATTACACCCAGTTTAATGTTGAAATTGAAAACTCATCACAACAAATAATTGTTCTTAATGAAAACTATGACCCGAATTGGCGTCTTTATAATGGCAATGTTAATTGGTTCCAGGCTCTTTTTACAACTCCATCCTCCTCATGGACTCATGTTCAGGTTAACGGATTTGCTAATGCATGGATTTCAACAACCAATAGTACCGAACATAATTATACATTATACTATTTGCCAGAAAGTTATTTCTTACTAGGGATAACAATATCATTAACATCTGCAATAGTTCTCTTAATCTATTTTTCTTATCCATTTTTAATGAGAACCATAAAAAATGTTTCTCATAGGACCAGAAAGAATATGCTCGAATGATGGCGACTTCTATAAACATTTAAGTACAAAATGAGGTTTTTATGTTGGTCATTTTTGCTATTGCGTTGCTTCTTAGTATGCCTAGGCCGAATCTTGTGGTTGCTTTTACGCCATATTTGTCAGCTTGCGGTTAGCTGGGCAATCTTCCAATGTAACGTCTCGCCGAAGCATCATACACAAATTAAGCTAGTAAACAACCCGTCATGAACATAAACTATTTTTAGTACTATGGTAGAATACTCTTGAGGCTACTTGATGGGTGAAAAACTTACATTTTCAGCAATACTCTGGAAAGAAGGGAAACTGCAAATCGCCTGGTGTCCTGACTTGGATATAGCCAGTCAAGGGAAAGGCGTGGAAGAGGCTCTGGCTAATTTGCATGAGGCAATTGACCTTTATCTTGAAGATGAAGATGCCAAAATTCCAACAAGCAGATCGCCTATTCTCACAACCTTAAGCGTTGAAACCCATGCCAAAGCTGAAGCCTGTATCAGGCATTAAAGTAGTCAAGGCTCTGGGAAAAGCTGGCTTTCAAGTAGTAGGCAGAAAAGGAAGCCACGTTAGACTAAAAAGAAAAACCCCTGATAGCGTATACATAGTTATCGTTCCTCTTCATCCAGAAATAAAGAAAGGAACCCTCAAATCGATATTACGGCAGTCTGGATTATCAGAGGATGAGCTTGCAATTCTTCTTGAAAAATAAAACAGTGTTTCATTATTTCATCCGATGTGATTTGCCAAACAAAGGACAAGTTAAACTAACGACAACAATTTGCCGCCAAATTAACCACTTAAAAAACCTCTTTTTAGCTAGATGGTTGTTTTTATGTTGGTCATTTTTGCTACTGCGTTGCTTCTTAGTATGCCTAAGCCGAACCTTGTAGTCGCCCTTAAGCAGCCGTTTTTATTAGCCATTGGCTTGATCCATTCAGTCTTGAACTAAGGTCGTCAAACCCCTGCCAGTTTGGATGCCTCAAAAGTAACTATCAATAAAACGCCTAATTTTGTCAGGTTATTCTTCTTTCGTTTCTTCTTCCATTTTGGCTAATGCTTCTTCAACTAAAGGTTTCACAACCGGCAAGCGTTCTTTGATCGTTTTCCATACAACATCAAGCTTTACCCCAAAATATCCATGTATCAATTTATCTCTCATTCCTGCCATGTCTTTCCAGGGCACTTTTGGGTACTCTTTTCTTATTCTTTCAGGGATATTCTTAGTGGCTTCACCGATGATTTCAAAATTTCTAACCGTAGCATCAACCGTTTTTCTATCTTTAGCAAACGCTTCATAGGTCAACTCTTTTGTATACTCTTCTATACAATCTATTGCCTCGATTATATCTTCAAGATAAACCTGAAACTCCCTCATAGATAAACAGCCTCATTTAAAATCTTCTTCTTTAGCCGAGGCTTAAGAGCATCTTTCATGACAAGATCAACTTTAACTCCCAACATATCGCTTAAGTAATTCTCGAGCTCAACGAACGTAAACAAATCAATTGTTTCATAAAAAGTAACCAAAATGTCAACATCGCTTTTTCTCTTTTGCTCCTTCCTAACGTAAGAGCCGAAAATCCCGATTTCTTCCACTTTGAATTTTTCTGTGAGTTCTTGCTTATGCTCAACTAATGTTTCCTTAATCGTCTCGATAGTTTTCATTTTGTTCAGAATAAGATTAGCACATTTACCTTTTTAAAGCTACATTAAAGGAAATTTCACTTTTAGGGATTCTTTGTTATTTTTTCTAAGTTAATTCTTTTTATGTTGGTTGGGGATGCTTGGCTTTTCCAGTTTAATGCTTAAGCTGCTTTAGCTGCGTATAACACTTACGGGGCAACCGATTGAGTAGGTGCTTGTCTCTTTTAGTATTGCTGATGTCTGTCGTTTTTGCTACTGCGTTGCTTCTCAGGATGCCTAAGCCGAACCTTGTGGTTGCTTTCAAGCGGTACTTATCAGCCATTGGATCGCTCAGTCTTCAGCATTTCCTCAGATCAGTTATGTATCTTGCACAAGCGCTCCGCATCAAATATAAGGGCTTCCCTATCATCGGAAATTTCAAAGCCTCTTTTGGAGAAAAGCACAAACTTAACAGGCTTTTTAGTCCTCGCAAAGGCACTGGCGGACTCTTTCAACCAGTTCAGTTCACGTTCCCCTATTTTCTGTTCAGTCCATTTGCACTCGCCACAGTAAATGGCCTTGTCAGTTTCTACCAAAACATCAATTTCCCGCTGCTCAAACTTGCCTCCAACTTTCACAGACCCCCACCACTTACCCACCCCAAGCAACCTCTCGCCTTTTCCAACCAGGTACATAGTTAAAAACTCCCGACATAAAATCTCAAAACGCTTACCTATGAACACGCTAAGCTGCTCCTTGCTCGGCACTGACGGCTTTCCATAAACCTCTGAAAACCAGAACGCAAGCGTATTGTCTTGAATAACATACAGTCCTTTCTTGCTTCTCGCGGGTTTTTCTCCAAAAGGAACAATCCGTTCCACAATTTTGAAATCATGCTGAAGAGACTTCAAATACTTGGTTAAAGTGGTTGAACGGATCCCCACTTTCAGCGATATTTCATTCATAGAAACATAGCCAGCGCTAATTGCCTCCAGAATAGCATAATATTTCGCATATGCGTTTCCGAATTCCTGTCTCAGAATGTTTTCGCCTTCCTCCTTAAGCTGCGCCCCAACGTCAAAGAACAGCGAATTTAAGGCGTTTTCGAAAGAACGGTTTTCAAGTTTTTCTACAAGGACATAGTAAAAAGGAACCCCTCCGAAGACGCAGTAAAAACTCACCTGCTGGGTAGGCAATAAGACTCCAAAATCAGTTAAAACTTCAACCATTGTCCTAAACGAAAGTGCCTGCAGATTTATCGTGTTTGTAGCACGGTTAAAAAGAGGCGCTTTCTTAGCTGTAAAAAGACGGTTCATCATTCCTGCATAAGAGCCAGAAACAATGAGCATAATATTTTTCGAGTCTTTGTAATTATCCCATAGTCTCTGCAACTCGTAAGGAATGGCATCGTTTACAACAAGCAAATTGGAAAATTCGTCAAGACAAACAAGATCAACATCTTGCTCAAAAAGATACTCCAAGGCGTCCTTTAAAGAATCAAAAGGTGGAGAATACCCCAATTTAAGTCGAATCTCCTCTTCCAAGTCCTTGGCAACCTGTTTCTCTTCCTTTGGCACTATAAGCATGCTTATTGCTTTCTTATCCTTCGCAAACTCATCAATGAGGCGACTTTTTCC